>NZ_JARKMU010000006.1:0-376003 GCF_037625995.1 Aminobacter sp. Piv2-1 | reverse complement strand
TCAGAACCATCGATGCCCTGTGGAAGGCCATCGGTGACATCTGCAATCTCTTCTCGCCAACAGAATGCAGAAACTACTTCAACGCCGCTGGATATGGACTCATATGAAAGTCCGTCGCTCTAGGCTGATATCATCCACGGGCTCGGTGCTTTTTTGGGGGAGGCTGCCGATATGATCGAACATTTTCAACTACTGCGGAATGTCGGGCAGTTCGACAATCTTAGCCCTCCGGCCCCAACTGCACTCACGCCTTTCACTCTGATCTATGCCGAAAACGCACGTGGCAAGACCACGCTGGCAGCGGTGCTGCGTTCCTTGGCGACCAACAATCCGCAGCTTGTCCTCGATCGCCATCGGCTTGGCGCACAGCATCCGCCCCAAATCGTTGTCCGCCACGCCGGAGGAGCCGCTGTTTTCCAGAACGGCGCGTGGTCACACCCGCTGCCAGATGTTGCCATCTTCGATGATGCTTTCGTATCTGCGAATGTCTGTTCGGGTATCGAACTTCAAACGGCACACCGCCAAAATCTGCATGAGCTGATCCTGGGCGCGCAGGGTGTTGCGCTCAGCAGCGCTCTGCAGGGGCACGTTTCTCGAATCGAAGAACACAACGCTGCGCTGCGCCAGCTCGCCGAAGCCATCCCTGCCGGAGCCCTTGGCCCCTACAAGATTGACGCCTTCTGCGACCTCGAACAGGACGCGGAGATAGACCGGAAGATTCAAGAAGCGGAGCGACGGCTTGCTGCAGCGCGGTCGGCCGATGCAATACGGCAACGACCGGGATTTCAAGCGATCCGCGTTCCAGATTTCGACATCGACGGCATTGATGGCGTTCTCAGGCGCACTCTTGATGATCTCGAAGCTGCTGCCGCCGACCGTGTGCGCAACCACATCGGCAAGCTAGGGCGCGGCGGTGAAAACTGGGTATCCGAAGGCATGGCACTCATAGCGCCCGCCTCGGCAGGAAACGATGGCGAGGTCTGCCCGTTCTGCGCACAAGGCCTCGCGGGTTCTGACCTGATCGCCCACTACCGTGCCTATTTCAGCCAAGGGTATGAGGATCTAAAAACCACCATACGGCAGACCGGGATCGGCGTACGCGATGCCCATGGCGGTGACATACCTCCTTCTTTCGAGCGGGACGTGCGTACGGCTGCGCAGGCTCATGAATTCTGGAAGGACTTCGCAGAGCTGCCGGCAATCGACCTCGATACTGCGGCGGTAGCTCGGCAATGGAATGCAGCCCGCGAGGCAGTCCTCGAACAGCTTCGCGCAAAGGCCACTTCGCCGTTGGAAGCGATGACGCTGACACAGGAAACACGGCAGTCTATCCAAGACTATCGAGCGCGTGTCGCCGAGGTGGCGGCGCTTTCTGAGCGCCTTGTCGGAGCCAACGCCCGGCTGGAACTCGTCAAAGAGCAAGCTGCCGCAGATGACCTTTCTGCATTGCGCACCGACCTCGCCAAACTGGATGCGCAGAAAGCGCGATTCGAGCCAGAAGTATCGCCCCACTGCGTGAATTATTTGACAGAGAAGGCGGCGAAAACTGCAACGGAGGCGCTTCGAACGCAGGCCCGCGCATCCCTCGACCAGTATCGGCAGCAGATTTTCCCTGCCTTTGAGGCGGCGATCAACGACTACTTGCGCCGTTTTGGCGCGTCGTTTCGATTGGGGGAAGTGCAGTCGGTCAACAACAGATCGGGTTCGTCGGCGTCGTATGTCGTCGTGATTAATCAGCAGAACGTGGATCTCACAGCCGAAGCTGGCCCGTCCTTCAGAAACACCCTTAGCGCGGGAGATCGAAATACGCTCGCCCTCGCTTTCTTTTTCGCATCGCTGGAACAGGACCCTCGCCTGGCGAATAAGGTCGTAGTAATCGACGATCCGATGACCAGTCTTGACGACCATCGCACTTTGCGAACCCGCGAGGAAATCATGGCGTTAGCCGCAAGGGTCAGTCAGGTGATTGTACTCTCACATTCCAAGCCGTTCTTGTGCAGCCTTTGGGAGCAGGCAGACAGGAACGCTTCCGTCGCCTTGAGGATCAACAGGGCGGCGGTCGGTTCTGAAATCACGGTCTGGGATGTTCGGAGCGACGGTATTTCCGAGCACGACAAGCGCCATGAGCTCGTACGGGGATATTTACGGGTTGCCAATCCCGCTCAGGAACGTGAGGTAGCGCAGGCGCTTCGGCCGATACTGGAGTCGTTCACGCGCGTGGCGTACCCGGAGCAGTTTCCGCCGGGAACGCTTCTCGGACCGTTCATTGGGATATGCGACCAGCGCGTCGGCGGGCCGAACGAGATACTCTCGGCTGCTGATATCGCCGAACTCAGATTGTTGCTCAACTACGCCAATCGGTTTCACCACGACACTAATCCGGCCTGGCAAACGGCTGCGATTAACGACGCGGAGCTATCCGACTTCGCACAGCGCACTCTGGTCTTTGCGTCGCGGCGCTAGCGGGGCCGTGAGCGGACCGGCAAGTTTCTGTCAGTTGACCTAAGAAGTTGCCGTTCGTCATCTAGATCGGCGACGGCCCTACAGCGGGCCAAGCGCCCCATTTTCCATCCCGAGCCTCGATCAGAAGATGATGCGTCGAACGGACTGTCGCGGACTTCATCGTTATGCTCAACGGATCCAAATATCGACGTTGCACGCGGGCTAGAGGGATGGCCATAAATGAAGCGTTCTCCAGCGATGGGCCACGCACAAGGTTAGCTGAGCCGCTGAAAACCTCGGAGGTGTCACCTAGCCCGATATAGACTTTTGCATGGAAGGCCTGCTTCTTGTTACCTGCCCCCACGATCCTGTTCTCGAGGCCGAACTCCTGGAGAACACTGTGGTCGAGCCCGGATTCTAGCAGGGCCGACTTATAATCCTTGTAGCTGGCGGCTCGAGTTACGAACGTTGTGCGCCCCGGATCGAGAATCCCGAGGAGCCATTCCCAGACCTCAAGCTTCATTTCCCTGGTCAAGAATTGATGGGCGATGAACGGACTCGCGATCACCACTTGATCGTACTTCAGCCGCCAACGTGCGATCAACTTCTCAAGCGCATCCATTAGGACCGTCTTCGAGAAAATACCGGTCAAGTCGTCCGCGAGCGAAGTGCCTTCGATATCGGCGAGCAGCATGTCCTCGGCATTAGGTCTGTCCCAAAGACCCGGTCGAAACGAAAAATAGAAGGCCGCTCGATGGACCGCGCCACAGGTACAGGGGACCGGAATCCGGATCACCACGTATGCCATGTCAGGCGCGCGTCGTGCTAGGATATTGTTTTCGGCATTGGCAAACTCATCATGCACCTGAGCCAAATGGCGCTGGAGTTCCTTGAGCGCTGGAGTTTCCAGTTCTTTGCCCGTCTGTGTGCAATAGTAGATTGGGTGCTTCCCGTAGTTGAACCGCAGCCGGTTGGAATTCATATCTAGCGAGAACTGAATGACCTTTTTGGCCGGTGGCGCGGCCCCATCGTACCCGCCCTCATCGTCGAAGGTCTCCTTGAAATTGAAATCCTTCGGGAAAGAGTCTTCCGGATTGCGGAGCCTGATGGTGAACAGTCGTTTGCAGTTCTCGCACTCGACCACCCAACCTCCCCAGTCGTTCGCCATGGGATGGGTCACCTCGACATACCGATGCGGATGACCACAGTTCGCGTTCGGGCATTTCGCGACGAACGACCTCTTTACCATTCCTCCGAACTGCACTTCCGCTTCCTTCCTTTTCAACACAGATGCTCCATCTTGGAATGAGCGCTAGACCTCGTGATAGGACTCGCTACTCAAAGGTGAATACTGATCGGACGGCTAGGAGCACGTTGGACACCCTCCATCCATGGCTCATCACCAGCAATCCAAGTGGCAGCTTCTGGATCGCACATCCTGAGGCCGAATGGCAGAAATGGGGCCCGTCCGCTATCTGTCGTATTTTGCAGAAGCGGCCATTCTAAATCAGCAGATACCGCTAACAAAGCAGCAGGTGGGCGCGATAAACTGATATCTCAGGTGGGTGAGGCCGTATATCTCGCCGCTTTCATCGGCAATGGAAGTACGATGTGCTTGAGATGGCGAGCAGCATCTTGATTTGCCGTAGCCCCGCGGCTACTGCGGGTCGTCTGCTTTCGGGCACCGGCAAGTTTGACCCGACTTCCGGAATGCGGGCGCGTTGCTGAACACGGCCTCGCCAATTCTCGTGAGGCCGTGGCTCTCAGATCTCGGTTGTCTCGGCGAGCGTCAATGCGTCATCGATATCAACCCCGAGATATCGAACCGTGTTTTCTATCTTGGTGTGTCCTAGCAAGATCTGAATAGCTCGAAGATTGCCGGTGGCCTTGTAGATCAGGGCTGCCTTGGTACGACGAAGCGAGTGGGTTCCGTATTCTTCGGGACGCAATCCAATCGCCGAGACCCATTCATCGACCAATCGCGCGTACTGTCGAGTGCTAAGGTGCCCCTCGCGGTCGACTCGGCTCGGGAACGCGTAGTCCTCGATACTGCCGCCGCGGCGCTCGAGCCACGCGAGCAGACTTGCCCTCGTGTCAGCGGTGATCTCGAACTGAACGGGCCGGCCGGTCTTCTGCTGGATCACCATTGATCGGGTGCGTATTGTCGGGCCGGAAACAAGCGATCCGATCTTCATTTTTACGAGGTCGCAACCCCCAAGTTTGCTGTCGATTGCAAGGTCGAACAATGCCCGGTCCCGCATCCGCACTTCGCGATCCAAGAAGAAGCGGATCAGCCAGATTTGCTTCACATTGAGCGCACGTTTGGCGCCGACCTGCTTGCCTGCATTCCAGGCTGGCCGACCTTTGGCGGCTGGGTCATACTGTGAAATACCCATAAAATTTCTCCCTTTGGCCAACATGGCCAATGGAGAGATAGTGCGGGGTCGACAACGGACTGTCCGGTTCTGAGGATCACCAGGCGGTAAGCTGCCTTTCTGCCTCCGACCGCCACTGGCGATTCACTTTATTAATTCCGCTTCTGGCCCAAAGCGAACATAGGCATCCGCCGTTTTTGCGCGGCCATTTCCCAGCCGAAGAGGTTCCTTACAAGTCCGACGTTCGAGACGGATGTATATGCTCGCGTCAGCTACCAACAAGTTACAGTCTCTGTGCCTAAAGCTGGGTAGAACCGTGGTTCATTCTGGTGACTCCGGACCGGACTCGCTAGGCTGGCAACATGTATATCGAACGGACCCTGACCGTCGAAGATTGCACCTATTCCGAGCAGGCATTGCTGGGAATAGGTGCGGTTTTCATTGTCCTAGCCGAACCCGGTGCCGGAAAGTCTGACCTCTTGGGGGAGTTCGCGCGCCTTCTCGAAACAAGGAGCATGCGAGCAAGCATCTTTAGACACCGCGCCGCGCCGCAGGGCCCCGGCCTTGTCATTGATGCAATGGACGAGGTGGCCCGGACCGACCCGGCGGCCGTGGATGCCATTGTCGCGACGGCGGCAGATCTCGGCCGCCATACGACTGTGTTTGCCGGGCGGTCGAGTGAATGGGACCAGAGCCGGACGGCTTTCGTAGAGGATTGCTTCGGCGTCAAGCCCGTGATCGTGCGACTGCGCCCGTTCACGGAAGCGGAGCAACGTCAGCTCTTTGATGCGGCCTTCCCGGGACTCGCCTTCGAGGATTTCCACGCCGAGGTACGGCGCATAGATCTAGGCATCCTGCTCGGCAACCCGCAATTCCTGCAGCTTCTCGGTGAGGCCTATATCGAGAGCGGGCACGTCTTCACATCCAAGGCGGGGATCTTCGCCGACGCTACGCAGCGGCTCGCGCATGAAGCGAATACCAGACTGCGGACAGCGGGCCGGCCGCCGCGTGACCGCATCCTTGCGGCCGGAGATGAGATTTTTGCGAAGTTGCTGCTGTCAGGTGCGGCCGGCATCACGACGGTGGAGTCACTCGGCGACCGAGACTATCCATTCCTTCCCTCAATCGCGGGGCCGAACGGATCGTTCGTCCTCGATACGCGACTTGTCAAACCCGGGGACGGTGACGACCGCCATGAGCCCGTGCACCGGATCGTCGCGGAGTACTGCGGCGCCCGCTACCTCACGCGCCGCGTCGAGGACAGCGGCGATGGACTTTCGCTGCCCCGCCTGCTCTCCATCATCGCTCCGTCCGGCGCTGTGCGCACGGAGCTGCGCGGCCTCGTTGGTTGGATGGCAGCGCTAGGTCGAGAAGTTACCCAATGCGCCATGATCGACCTTGATTCCTACGCGGTGCTTGCCAACGGTGACCCCGCGCAGCTTACGCCTCGGGCGAAGCACCATTTGATCGCCGGCCTCTCCGAAGTCTCACAGAATGATCCCTACTTCCGGCGAGGCGATGTCTGGCGGCGCTTCAATATCAGCGGCTTCTTCACTGAGGACGTGCGTAGCGCGGTGTCAGCGATCCTGGACCCCACCGCGCCGGACGGGCCGCTTCGCGACCTTGTGCTCGAGCTGGTTGCCTCGTCGGAGGTGGGCGCGATGTTTGTGCCAGACCTCGAACGCATCTCGCTTGCCGTTCCATTGGGACGCGGCGCGCGCAAGGGCGCTTACGCCACGCTCGTCGAGGCCGATGCTGGCCGCGCCCTTGCCTTGGCGCCGGCCCTTATCGCGGAAGCGAGTTCCACATCGCTCGACCTCGCGGCCCACGCGGTTATGGAGTTTGGCGCCGTGCGGGTGGGCCTCGCGCAGCTCCTGGCCCTTCTGCGGCAGGCGGCGGCCCTATATCCGACCGATGATGGCCCTCGCGACCGCGAGGCGGAGCGACGCTACTTTATCAAGACAATGATTTCATCACTGGATGCGCAGACGCTGCGAAGCGCGCTTGACGACCTGACGAAGGGACTCGTGTGTATCTGCGCGCCGCGGCAGCGGTGGCGTTGCCGGTGCCGCATCGGGATCAGCAAGGTCGTCGGCGCGCTCCTCGACCGGTATTTTGATATCGCGGTCGGCCCGCATGAACCAGACCGTGTGTGGCGGTGGTTAAGGCCGCTCCATTTCTATCAGCGCCGTGGCGGAGACAGCAGTGCGTCCGTTCGGTTTCTGACCGAAGATCACGGGCTGCGCCTTGCGGTACAGTGGCTTGCGATATCCGGGCATCCAACGCTCGAGGCGACACAGGAAGCGGTGATCGACGTCTCGATGAGCACGAGCCATGCGGGCATGCATTTTCACGCTGACGATTATGCCGCGCTATCGACCAGGGCAAAGAACGCCGGAAATCACGTCCTGTGGCAGTGCTTGCTCGTGTCGCACAACCGCTACAACACCGAGCAGCGGTCGAGCCCAATCCGAACCCTCCAGCGCGCTCATGCACTGAACGATCCCGCGCTGATGCGCATCTGGGCGCTGCGCGAGCGAAAGCTGCGTTTGATGCGCAAGCAGGATGATGCTGGCCTCCGTTTCCGCCGCGGCCGTTGGGAGCGGCGCGATGCGCAGGTGCGCGCCGACAACTACGCGCACTTCCTTGAAAACCGCGAGGCGATCGCAAACGGCCTGTTCGGATGGTGGACGGGCCATTTCGCGCGCATGCTGCTTATCGAACCGGACCAGCTTGCGGCCATGCCGTATGGGACGACGCCGGTCGATGCGCTGCGAAACTGCCTACCGCACGTTATGCGACAGGCGCCTTCGCTGAGTGAACTCTCCGGAGGCACAGGAAGTGAGGTTGCGCAGGTCCTCTTCGCGCACTGCCTCATCCGCTTCCGTGATGGCGCGGCCCTGTCAGACCTCGATCCCGCCGTGCTGTGCGTAGCTTACACGGAGTCAGGGTCATGGCCGGTTTTCAAGGATAACGACGCGGAGGAGGCTGAGTTTGACGCTGCACTCGAGGCAGCGGTCTTTGCCGATCCAGCTACCGCCGGCGTGTTTGTTGCCGACTATATCGAGCCTGCGCTCTCCTCAACGGAGGACAAGCCGACAAACGTCGACTGGCTGCGGCGCAAACCGACCTTCGCCGACTTTCTCGCTGAGCAGCCGCTCGAATGGCTCGAGCGCTATCCGTTTATGCCGGTGAATGCGATGGAAACGCTCTTCGAGATGGCGGTGCTGCACGGCGACCGTGCGCGGCTGGTCGAACTGATTGACGCGCGCTTCTTGGACCCGGTCGCGGACAGCGGCGAAGATACGCCGCAAGACCAATACGCCACCCGGCGTCATCGCATTTGGGCGCTGCACAGCTTCTTCTTCGCAACACCGGCGCTGGAACTTGCGTGGGCGGAGTTGCGGCAAGATCCGAGCGTTGTCCTTGATCTCCAGGATCGCGTTGGATGGCTCGGCGGTCGCGAGGATTCCTATCTGCCGCCCCTATCCCCGGAATCGATCTACCGCATCCTCGATACGTTCGTCGCGGCGTGGCCGCCGGTGCCGCTCCCAAGCAGCTATGGTACGGGCTCGCCACGGGAGGAGCGCGCTTTCCGTTTCTTCAAAGAGATCATCTGGAAGATCGGCAGGGGAGAGCCTGACCGCGCGCTGCCGGTGTTGGAGGCTATGCTCGCCGACGCGCGCTTTGCGGTCTTCCGCGCACAATTGCTCACGCTGCGGGCCGAGACGCTGCATGCGCTCGCGCTCCGTGACTTCACCGCGCCAACGCCTGCGCAGATCACCGCCATGCTCGATCGCAATCACGTCGCTACCGTTGAGGATTTGCGCGCGCTTCTGGTGGAAGAGCTTGCGGCCTTGCAGACCTGGCTGCGTGGCTCTGAGACCGATCCGCTCGACACCTTCTACACGGGTGGCGAACATGTCGACGAGAACACCGGACGTAACCGGATCGTGGACAGACTTTCTGCCCGTATGACGGCGCTCGGTTTGCCTGTGGTGATCGAACGTCACATGGCGGATGGGAATCGGTGCGACATAACGGTAAGCGCGGCGCTGCCGGGCACGCACCGGCTTCTCGTCATCGAGGTGAAAGGGCAGTGGAACGCGGAACTTTACACCGCCGCGTCGGCACAGCTCGCCGAACGCTACGCCATTCATCCGGACGCAGCCGGGCAAGGTATTTTCCTCGTCTTCTGGTACGGCCCGGACGTGTCGGTGGCGGGCCGGATGACGACAGGGATCGCTTCTGCTGATGCGCTCAGGGACGCTATCGTGGTGCAGGTGCCGGAATCCTTGCGGACCTTGATCGATGTGGTTGTTCTCGATGTATCACGCGCTGCTGCGACAGCCGCCCCCGCTGTCCGCGTAAGGCGTCGCACCAACGGTTGAAGTTCCGCCACGTCTCACGATCAAGCACCTGCGCACGCGGAAGCTCCCCCGAAATGATTGTGGCACGCGAGATGATTCAAGGGAGGCGTGCAGCACCGCCAATGGAAGGCGGGAATGCCTGCTGAAAAAAGGTGGCGCGCCGGAGGGGAGCTTGAGGCGGCCGACCCTGCGCTTCAGCACACTGCTACGCGGCTACCCCGAGCACTGAATGACCCCTTTGAGGCGGCATACGGCCAGACGACTCGCGACGTCCGCTTCTGGCTCGAGGCGACGTGTTCCTGAATGTCTGGGATGGGGCGCAAAGCAGCCGAAGGGCAGAAATAGAGCGGGCTTTGACAGTTGGGTCACCTTTTGCTGGACTTCCTAGTGACAGCAAGCATGTGTGGTTCCGAACGCAAATACGGCGGCTCACTCATGCCGAAGGAAGAAATGAAGAGTCAGCAGAGCATGAAGCCGATGCCCGCCTTCGCCAAGTTCTGAGCTTCTGCGCCTACATGCAGTGACCTCGCAACCACCCCAAACAGTCTCGCCCGCAAGTGCGGGCTTCCGTCAGTACCGGCGCCGAATGGTCGGCGCTGTGATTGCGGAGAAAGACCATGGCCATTTCCAAAACCTCGACCTCGGATGCAGTCGAGTTCATGCGGGCGGAACCTGCCAGTGATGTTGCGGCGGGTCCGGCAGGCACGAGCGCAGTCAGCGACTCGAGCGCTGCTGCGACGCCCGCTCCAAAGAGCATGGCACAGGCCAAGCGTGGGGCGACGAAGCCGAATGGTGCGGCTACATCCGGGACGTCAGTGTCCAAGGTCAAGAAGACCCGGCCAACGGAAACCAAGGCGGATGTGGTGCTGAAGAAGCTCAGGTTGGCTAAGGGCGCAACGCTCCATCAGCTTATCGAGGCGACCGGCTGGCAGGCCCATTCAGTGCGCGGCTTTCTCTCCGGAACAGTGAAGAAGAAGCTCGGCCTCAACCTCACCAGCGAGACAAGCAAAGACGGCTTGCGACGCTATCGCATCGATGACACCGCCGCGGCGGCCTGAACCTCATGCAAGCGGACAGCAGATTTGAGCAGGTGCTTGCGGAACTGGATACCCTCTCGCGGGAGGAACTTAGCGTCCGTTGGCAAAAGCAATATGGCTACCTGCCGCCGACCGGTATGCGTCGCGAGCTCCTGATCCGGTCGGCCGCCTGGCATCTCCAGGCGAAACGTCTCGGCGGTTACTCCGCCGAGACGCGCCGCCGCCTCAAGATTGCCATGGCGGACGTTAGCAAGACGTTGGCCGATCGCCGCGCCGATCAGCACGCTGAGCAAGCAGATGGCACCCGATCAACCGACGCTTTTGGAGACGATTGGCACAGCACAAGTCGCAGTGAGCCGCCGGCTGCTGCTGAACCAAGAACGGGCAATGGAATCTTGTCGAAGCCGAAGCGTCGCGATGCGCAGCCGGGAGCCAGGTTGATCCGCGACTGGAACGGCCGAACACATGTCGTCGACGTGATCGAAGGTGGCTATGTCTTCGAAGCCCAGCTCTACTCCTCGCTGACTGCAATCTCTCGCAAGATCACTGGAACCCACTGGTCGGGGCCAAGATTCTTCGGACTGGTGACGCGATGAACGCGGCCACACGACATTCCCGCAATCCCCGGCATGGGAGCACCCACCAGCCATCGGATCAGGCTAGGCTCGGTATGTCGAAACAGCAGCTGCGCTGTGCGATCTATACCCGTAAGTCGAGTGAGGAAGGTCTCAATCAGGAGTTTAACTCACTGGACGCTCAACGTGAAGCTTGTGCCGCCTTCATCGCCTCGCAAATTGGGCTTGGCTGGAAACTGGTGACTGACCGTTATGATGATGGTGGCATCTCGGGTGGTACCATGGAGCGACCGGCATTGCAGCGCCTGCTCCAGGACATCCGCGATCGCAAGATAGATGTCCTGGTGGTCTACAAAATCGACCGGTTGACCCGCTCTCTGATGGACTTCTCGCGCATCGTCGAGATTTTCGACGACAGCAGTGTCTCGTTCGTCTCCGTCACGCAACAGTTCAATACGACCACCTCAATGGGCAGGCTCACGCTTAACGTGCTCTTGTCCTTTGCCCAGTTCGAACGCGAGGTCACCGCCGAGCGGATCCGTGACAAGATCGCCGCCTCCAAGAAGAAGGGTATGTGGATGGGCGGTACGGTGCCGCTAGGCTATGCGGTGCAGCAAAGGAAACTGATCATCAAGCAGCCGGAAGCCGGTTTCGTGCGAGGCTTGTTCGAACGCTATGTGCAACTCCGGTCGGTGCCGGCGCTTGTAGCAGAGGTAAATAGGCAGGCGGACAGCGTCGCCCAAACACAGGACGATTGCGCCGTTCCCTTCACCCGCCAGATGCATGCTGGCATGGTCTACAAGATGCTGGCCAACCCGCTTTATATCGGCAAGCTGCGTCATCACGACAACGTCCATGACGGTGAACACGAAGCCATCGTCGACAATGATTTGTTCGATAAGGTCCAAGAACTGATGGCACTGGGCGCCGTCCGCGCGAAGGGTTCGTCCGTTCGTCCCGACACGCATTTGCTGTCAGGGATTGTCTTTGACGAAACGGGGGACCGGCTGCGGCCAACCCATGCGACCAATCATGGCAAACGCTATCGCTATTACATCTCGAGCAGACTCCTGCCGAAGGATCGTCGTGATGAGGGCGGCTGGCGCGTTCCGGCTTCGGAGTTGGAAAACGTCGTCCGCTCGTTCACAAAGAGGCTACTGTCTGATCAGATCAAGCTCTCGGACTGGATCGCTGCAGATACCTCGCCAGATATGGTTCCTACGGGCTTGAGTGGCGCATCACAGATCGTCGACCGCCTGGCGTCCTGTCAAACGAATGTCCAGGCGAAGGCCATACTGCACGTGTTGTTCAAACGGATCACACTCTCTGCAACGGAGATCCGCTTTGACATCGACCGTGCAGCCTTGGTCCGGATGCTGATCGAGGGAAGCGATCATGCTGAATTAGCCGAGGCCAACTCGACCGATCTCTGTGCCGCAGCCATGGAAACCATCTGCGTTCCGATCGCACTCAAGCGCCGCGGTGTCGAAGCGCGACTTATCCTGGATCCCGAAAATGCTCGGGCACAGCAACCAGCCGCACCGCTCGTATCTCTCATTGCCAAGGCCCATCTCTACCTGGGAATGCTGACCGAGCGAGCAGGAATCACGCTTGTCGAGATCGCGGAACATTTCCGTGTACACCCGGCTGAGATCAGTCGCTTGTTGCCGCTGGCATTCCTATCGCCGCAGCTTACCAATGAGATCCTGACGGGCCTACAGCCAACTGAGCTGTCCGCGCGCTCCTTGTCGCGGATGGACCTATCGACGGATTGGTCCGAACAGGCTGCTCAACTTCGTAGCTAGAGCTTCCGTAACTGTTTACGTAACAAGCTCGCAGTTGCGCTTTAACGCCTGCATCCTCGCGATGCAGGCGCAATCATTCGTTCAGCCAATTGGTCAAGGAAAACGGCCCAAGAGACGGTGCCGGCAAATGCTCCAGAAAAGCCGCTCTCAAGCCCCAATGAGACCAGTAATCTGGTCTCTCACGGCGCTAAGCCACGGAAAAGTCAAGGTAATTCTGAGCAGGGGGAGAAATGGTAGTTTGTCAATATTCCGCTGGTGGAGCTGAGGGGGATCGAACCCCTGACCTCGTCATTGCGAACGACGCGCTCTCCCAGCTGAGCTACAGCCCCGTCCAGCGGATGGCGCATTTATTGGTGGCGCGGGGCGGATGTCAAGCGAGGTTTGCTCCGCGATCAACTTGGCTTGTCAGGTGCGGGAAGGGTCCCCTCCGGGCATCGTCCGTCTTCCCAACCCGCTATATCTGGCAACGTCGTGATGGAGACGGTCGCGCGGCCGAGGGCCAGCTCGCAATAAGCTACCGCACGCCCGGTCCGAAGGCAGCCAGCCGCGGCAGGGCTTGCCGCTCAGGCGTGCAATGTCTAAATGTCGGCAATTCATTGGAGAACGGCATGCTCGCGTTGATAGCAACCATTGACCTTGCCCTGAGTCTGTACTGGTGGGTCATCATCGCTTCGGCGATCTTCTCCTGGCTCTATGCCTTCAACGTGGTCAATCCGCGCAACCAGTTTGTCGGCGCTGTCGGCAGTATGTTGTACAGGCTGACCGAGCCGGCGCTCCGGCCGATCCGCCGCTTCATGCCCGATCTCGGCGGTATCGACATTTCGCCGATCATTCTTTTGCTTGGCATCTATTTCGTGCGCGTGTTCCTTGCGACGAGCGTACGCCCCATGTTCGGCTGATCTTTGCAGCAAAACTTGACGCATTTCCGACTTCGGGAAGACGGCATCGATCTCTTCGTCAGGCTGACGCCGAGATCGGCGAAGGATGCGATCGAAGGCGTGGAGACGGCAGCCGACGGGCGCAGCCACCTGGCAGCGCGGGTGCGCGCCGTGCCGGAAAACGGCGCGGCCAATGCGGCGCTGGAGAAGCTGCTCGCCGCAGAACTCGGGGTTCCCAAAAAATCCGTGTCGGTCGTGGCCGGCGGAACGTCGCGTCTGAAGACCGTGCGGATCCTCGGCGCGGCCAGCGAGCTTGCCGGCAAGCTCGCAGGGCTTGCGCCCCGCCGAACCCCTGGATAGGAACCGGCCGGCACTGCATAATCCGGCCATGGCCGGGGAGGATGGCGATCCGCGTCGCCGCTCCGGCCGTGCGAGGGGAGGGTCGAAGATGCGGAAATTCCTCTTGGCCGCCTCGGCGGCGCTGGTGGCGTTGGCCTGGCGGCCGGCCTCGGCGGAAGAGATTTCGAGCGCCTATACCGACATAACGGCCGGACCGGATTGCGTGACCTTCGACCAGGCCGCACCCGACGAAGGCGACTTCGCCAACCTCGTCTGCCCGGGCTATCGCGGCTATCCGGTCGTGATGTTCACGGCCGACCTGCGCGAATCCGTCTTCTATGGATTTCCACCCGCGGACCTCGACCAGATCCCCTGGCAGAGCTTCGGCCATTTCAACTCGACCGGCGGCAGGATCGAGTGGCGGATCGCCGCCGTGGACGGAGTCCCGTTCGCGACCATCCATCGCTGGTATGTCCAGGACGATGCGGACCAGTCGAAGCAAGTCGAGGTGCTGGTGGTGGCGAAGGTGGGCCAGCCCGGCAAGGCCGAAGGCTGCGTCGTCGGGCTGGTGCTGGCCAGCGGCAAGCCCAACGCCAACGAGATGGCGCGCAGACTGGCGGACGAGCAGGTCCGGGATTTTGCCTGCGGTGCCGACGAGCGAGTCACTGTCGGCGATCCGATGCCGGAATTCCTCAGCGTCGACAAGACGGCGAACTGACGGCAGGCATCTCCCGGCATTCCGGCCGGGAGCGACAGAGACGACACAGCGCCTTCTCCGCTTGCCGCAGAGAAGGCGCGTTCGACAGGCTGCCTCAGGCCTTGAGCTGATTGGCGCGCTCGATGGCCTCGACGATCATCTTCTTGGCGTAGGCCGCATCGTGCCAGCCGCCGATCTTGACCCACTTGCCGGGCTCGAGATCCTTGTAGTGCTCGAAGAAGTGCTCGATCTGCTTGAGCGTGATCTCCGGCAGGTCGGTGTGGTTGAAGACGTTCTCGTAGCGGCGGGTCAGCTTCGGCGACGGCACCGCGATGACCTTCTCGTCCTGGCCAGCATTGTCTTCCATCACCAGCACGCCGATCGGGCGAACGTTGATGACGCAGCCGGGGATGAGCTGGCGCGTGTTGCAGACCAGCACGTCGATCGGATCGCCGTCGCCGGAGAGCGTGTGGGGCACGAAGCCGTAATTGCCCGGATAGGTCATCGGCGTGTAGAGGAAGCGGTCGACGACCAGCGTGCCGGCTTCCTTGTCCATCTCGTACTTGATGGGCTGGCCGCCGACGGGCACCTCGACGATCACGTTGACGTCTTCAGGCGGGTTCTTGCCGATCGCGATGGCATCGATGCGCATGAGGGGAAGCTCCAGATTTAAGGTGCCTCCCGATAGCCGCGTTGGGCCGCGCGTGCAATGCAATATTGATTTCGCTCGATTGCGACCAAAGGCGAGGGAGCCTCGCCAGCCGGGATCACTCCCAGATGAAGGCTACCTTCTTCAGCGCCTTCTGGTCGAACACCTCGACGCCTTCGGCGACGTCGCGGCCGCCGGCGCCGGTGTAGAAGGCGAGCGCATTGTCGTTCTCCTCCAGCGCCCAGACCACCATGCCCTTGAGGCCATGGTCGGCGAGCCGCTGGCGCGCCGCCGCGAACAGGCGGGTGCCGAGGCCGATGCCCTGGCACTCGGGGCGGAGGTAGAGTTCGTAGATCTCGCCTTGCTGCTTCAACTCGCGGGCGCGGTTGCGGCCGAGCGTGGCATAGCCGGCGATCTTGCCGCCGATCTCGATGACCAGCACGGTCGCGGCGCGGCGGATGGCGTTGGCCCACCACTCGCCGCCGCGACGGTTGATCATGGCCGTCAGCGCGCGGTGCGGGATGATGCCGGCATAGGCGCCGCGCCAGGCCTCGTGATGGACCTCGGCGATGGCATCCGCGTCGCGGGGCTCGGCTTTCCTGATATCGATCGTCAGCGTGTTCATGGTTTCTTAACCATAAACCGCGTCGCGTTCCTTGCAAAGAGTCGGCTGCTTCAGCACCCCCGCTTTTGGGTCCGCGGCCGTGCGTCGCACTGCGGGTGAGTCCAATTGGACACACCCGGTCGCGGGGAGTGGCCCGGCTTCAGATTTCGACGAGATGGTCGTCCAGTTCGTTGGCGTCGCCTTGCTGGACCGGAAAATGCCTGGCCAGAAGGGTGCCCACGCCGGCGATGGCCGTGACGAAGCCGTCGGCGAGCCGATCGTCGCGCGCATGGCCGATGAGTTCGGCGACGATGCCGTCCCATTGGCCCTGCTCCACCTTGGCATTGATGCCGGCGTCGGCGATGACCGCGGCGTAGCGCTCGGCGATCGAGACGAAGACGAGCACGCCCGTGCGCGCGTTGGTCAGGTGGATGTTGCGGGCATGGAACTGGCGAAGCGCATTGGCATGCGCGGAGCGCCAGAGCAGGCTGCGCGGCACCAGCCACAGCCTGAGGCCCGGGAACTGCCATATGAGCGCGCAGGCAGCCGCCGCCGCGAGCAGCTGGACGATGACGAAGTGGGGCAGGCGCATGGCGATCCACCAGTATTCGAGCGCCGCTGCGGCAGCCAGGCTCACCAGCAGGATTCCCAAGGTGACGGAGAAGGCCGCGGGAAAGAAATAGCCGTCGCTGCGGCGCGCGACGACGCAATAGATCTCGCCCGCCGTTTGCGATTCGGCATCGCGGATCGCCGCTGCGATGCGGTCGTGGTCGCCGGGATTGAGGGTTGGTGCCGTCATCTCGTCCCTACCAGCTTCCCGAGGAGCCTCCGCCGCCCGACGAGCCGCCCCCGCCGGAGAAGCCGCCGCCGCCGGACGACCAGCCGCCGCCTCCGCCGCCCGACCAGCCACCGCCGCCCGAGGTCCAGCCGCCGCGCGACGACCGTGAGCGTTGAGTGTAGTCGAAGGTCATGCCGAGCCATTCGTAGCGGCCGGGGCCGAGCTTGCGGCCATAGATGCGCGGCAGGATCGACGTGGCGATGCCGCCGAAGAAGATCGCGGCCCAGAGCGCGAGGAAGACGAAGAAGATGATCTCGTCCTCGCTCCAGCCCGACAGGTCCGACTGTTCGTTGCGCTTGGCGCGGGCCTCCAGCTCGGCGCCGTCGCCCTCGATCACCATGATGATGTCGTCGACGGCCTTGGAGATGCCGCCGGAGAAATCGCCGGCGCGGAAGGCCGGCACCATGGTGTTCTCGATGATGAGCTTGGTGTGCAGGTCGGTGAGCGAACCCTCGAGGCCGTATCCGACCTCGATGCGCATGCGCCGGTCGTTTGGCGCCACGATCAGGAGCACGCCGTTGTCCTCGCCGGCCTGGCCGAGCTTCCAGGCGCGGAACAGCCGGTTGGCGTAAGGTTCGATTTCTTCGCCGTCGAGGCTGGGTACGGTGGCGACGACGATCTGGTCGGAGGATTTCTGCTCGAAGGCCGCGAGTTTCTGGACGAGTTCCGCCTCGATCGACGGATCGATGATGTTGGCGTCGTCGACGACGCGGCCGGTGAGGGTGGGGAGTTCGGCGGCGAGGGCGGGGGCTACGAACAGCAAAAGCAGGAAGGCTAGAATCGCAGGGAAGTGCCTGGACACCCCCCTCTGGCCTGCCGGCCATCTCCCCCGCAAGGGGGGAGATTGGCAGCTTTGGCCTCGGCGCTGGGCTTTCAGTCTTTGCGATGGGCGCAAGCCGTGCGTCCGCGTGATCTCCCCCCTTGCGGGGGAGATGGCCGGCAGGCCAGAGGGGGGTGTCCAGGCGCTCGCTTGCATGTTGATGTCAGCCAAATCGCTGCGACGTCAGCCTGGCTGCTCACCCGCCCTGGCTCGTGCCGAAATTCACCTTGGGCGCCTCGAGCTTGTCTTCGGCGACGGTGAAGTTCTGGAACGGCTCGCTGCGGAACCAGAAGGTGTTCCACAGCATGGCCGGGAAGGTCTTGAGCGAGGTGTTGTAGACGCGGACGGTCTCGATGTAGTCGCGGCGGGCGACCGCGATGCGGTTCTCGGTGCCCTCGAGCTGCGCCTGCAGGGCGATGAAGTTCTGGTTGGCCTTGAGGTCGGGATAGTTCTCGACCACGGCGAGCAGCCGCGACAGCGCGCTGGTCAGGCCGGCCTGGTTCTCCTGGAAGGTCTTGAAGGCGTTGGGATCGGTGAGCGTTTCGGGCGTGACCGTCACCTGGGTCGCCTTGGCGCGGGCTTCGACGACGCCTTCGAGCGTGTCCTTTTCATGCGCGGCATAGCCCTTCACCGTCTCGACCAGGTTGGGGATGAGGTCGGCACGGCGCTGGTACTGGTTCAGGACCTCGCTCCAGGCCGCCTTGGCCTGCTCTTCCTGGGTGGGAATGGTGTTGTAGCCGCAAGCCGACAAGAGCGGCAGGGCAAGTAGCATGAAGATGAATGCAGGAAGGAGGCGGAAGGAGGGAAGTGCCGACGAAGCGCGCATCTGCATTGTGAATGTCCTCGACAAAGCAACCGATGGCAAAGCATTATCACAAACGCGTCAGGAGAAAACCGGGCGCAGACGGCAAAGTCGCCGGGAGATGTTCGACGATGGCGGCGCCCAGAAACAGCGATGGCGAGAAGGAGTCTCGCCGCATCCTCGACCGCGTGGCGCGGGAGAGCGAGGCCGGCGGCGGGGCCTTCGTCAGGCGCAAGGCGGGCGAGATGCGCGACCACCTCGGCGCCGCCGACGTCGACAGGTCCGACCGCATCGAACATATCGGCACGCGCATCGGCCGCATCCTCGGCTTTGTGCTGACCATCGGGCTGATCCTGTGGCTGGTGAATTTCCTGGTGCGGGGCGGATGAGCTCATGACCGTTCGGGCCGAACAAGCCGCGCCGCGCGCGGTCATCGTCGTGTCGAGCCATGTGGCGCGCGGATCGGTCGGCAACCGCGCGGCGGTGTTCGCGCTGGAGACACTGGGGCACCCGGTCTGGGCGGTGCCGACCGTGATCCTGCCCTGGCATCCCGGGCATGGCAGGGCCACACGCATCGTGCCGCCCACCGAGCAGTTCGCGGCATTCATGGCCGATCTCGAACGCGCGCCGTGGCTCGGCGAGGTGACGGCGGTGCTGTCGGGATATCTTGGCGAGCCGGGGCAGGTCGAGGCCGTCGCATCGTTGGTGAAGGCGGTGAAGGCCCGCAACGACAAGGCGCTCTATGTCTGCGATCCCGTCATCGGCGACAAGGGCGGGCTCTATGTCGCCGAGCCGCTGGCTGCGGGCATCCGCGACAGCTTGTTGCCGCTGGCCGACATCGCCACGCCGAACCGCTACGAGCTGGAATGGCTGGCCGGTACCTCGCTGGAGGACATGCGCGCGACGATGGCGGCGGCACTTGCCGCACCGCCGGCGACGATGCTGGTGACGTCGGCACCGGCGATGATGACGGGCGGCACCGGCAATCTGCTGGTGACCGCCTCGCAGGCGATGCTGGCCGAGCACCGCATCGTCGAGCGCCCGCCCAACGGCCTGGGCGACCTGACGGCCGCGGTGTTCCTGGCGCGGCTGCTGGCCGGCCAGCCCATGGCCAAGGCGCTGCAGACGACCACCGCATCCGTCTACGAAATCCTCGCCCGCACCTCCAGGCGGGGCGGCGACGAGCTGCAGCTCGAAACCGATGCGCCGAGCCTGTCGCATCCGATGGCCCAGGTGGAGCTTAGGACGCTCATTCACCCGTCGCGGAGCCGAAAACCCGGTACGGAAACAGGCGCGTGACGGTGGCCGGCGTCGACGGCTGCAAGGCCGGCTGGATCGCGGTGATCCGATCCGATGCCGCAGCGCTGCCCGAGGCCAGGGTGTCTGCCTCCTTTGCAGAGCTTCTGGCCGCCTTGCCCGATGATGCGACCGTGGCGGTCGACATGCCGATCGGCCTGCCCGAGCTTTCGGGAAGGGGCGGTCGCGGGCCGGAGGCCCTCGTGCGGCCGTTGCTGGGCGAACGACAGTCGAGCGTCTTTTCGATCCCGTCGCGGGCGGCGGTGCATGCCGAGACCGCAGCGTTCACCGATCTCGACGCCTGGTATGCGGCGCACCGGCGGGCAAGCGAGGTTGCGATGCGGACTTCATCGCCGCCGCGCGGCGTGTCGATCCAGGCCTTCGGCATCTTCTCCAAGATCCGCGAGATCGACGCACTGCTGATCGCGCGGCCGGAGCTGCGCGGGCGGGTGATCGAATCGCATCCCGAAGTGGCCTTCTGGAGGCTCAACGGCGAGCGTGCGATGAGCCTGCCGAAGAAGATCAAGAGCAGGGTCAACCCTGCCGGCATGGAGGAGCGCAAGGCGCTGCTGGCGCGGGTGGGGCACGACCGGGCGTTCCTCGATAGGCCGCCGCCGCGGGGTGCTGCGACCGACGACTTCCTCGACGCCTGCGCGATGATGCTGGTTGCCGAGCGCCACCGGCGCGGCGAAACCGGAAGCTTTCCGACCCCACCGGAGCACGATGCCCATGGCATTCCGGTGGCGATATGGGCCTGATCCCGGTTCGAGGAGGAGGCCGTCCATGAGGGCCGTGTCGAGGCTTGTCGCAGCCGCCACCCTGCTGGTTGCCGCCCATGCGTCCGCCCGGGAAAGCGATGTCGTGGACCGTTGGTACGAGGCGCTGCTCCAGGCCAACCGGGCAGTGCTTGCCGATCTGCTTGCCGACGATGCCGCGATCCGCCTCGAGGATGTCGGTGTTGCTCAGACCAAGGCCGAGTTCATCGCGTCGATGGACGAGTGGGAGGAGGCCGTGGTGGGCGCCGCCATCCGCCACAGGGTCGAGAGCAGGGACGGCGACATCACGACCGTCCTTGCCTGCTACGATTTCCCCAGCAACGATACGCTGATGCGGGAGACCTTCACCATCAGGGCCGAGCGGGTCGTCGCCACGGCGCAGGTGAGTCTCGGCGAGAACTGCGACGGCATCTAGAGCGGCGGGCATTCTGACGAATGCCATTGCGCCGCTCCAGCTGCTTTTCTTAGCCGCATTTGTGCGACGCCAGACGTTTCCGTCTGGCTGCAAAATGCTCTAGCTGCCGTTGCGCGGAGGCTATTTCAGCCGCGTCATGATGGACGGTTCGGGCAGCCTGCTCCAGGTCAACCACGAGACGATGGCCATCAGGCCCATGCAGGGGATGACGGTGGCAAGTGCCGTCACCGGATCGCCGATCATCGCCGAAATCGTGCCGCCGACGAGGCCTGCGCCCATCTGGAAGAAGCCCATCATCGCTGAAGCCGCGCCGGCATTCTTGGGGAAAGGTGCAAGGGCTGCCGTCATCATCGCAGGCAGGACCATGGCGATGCCGAAGGCATAGATGCCGATCGGCCCCATGACGAGCAGGAAGGTCGGCTCGTACATGCGCAGGAGCATCGCCATCGAGATCGAGCCCAGGGCGACGAAGACCAGGCCGAACGGCACCAGGCGAGCCGCACCGAAGCGCGGCATCAGCCGGCGCGTGATGAGCGCTCCGAGCATGAAGCTCGCCGTCTGCATCAGCATGCCTATGCCGAACTGGGTCGGCGTCAGGCCGACGCGCTCCATCAGAATGAATGCCAGCACCGTCGCCTGGGTGTAGATGGCACCTGAGGTGCCGGCGACGACCAGGCTGCACAGGATGAAATAGGGGCTGCGCAGCAGCGACCCGTAGGAGCGGATGAGCGCGCCCGGCCGGATGCGGCTCAGGTCGCGCTGCACCGTTTCACGCAGGGCAAAGATCGTCACCAGCATGACGACGACGCCGAGCAGCACCATGACGATGAAGATCGCGTGCCAGCCGAAGAGTTCCATCGTCACGCCGCCGAGGGTGGGCGCGATCGCCGGACCCAGCGCCAGCAGGATGCCGATCATGTTCATGATGCGGGCCGAGCGCTCGTGGGTGAAGACGTCGCGGACGACGGCGCGGGACACGGATACGCCGACGGCTGCACCCACGCCCTGGAGGAAGCGGGCAACGACCAGTATCTCGATGTTGGGGGCGACCAGGGCGAGCACACTGGCGGCGAGGTAGATGGCCATGAAGGCAAGCGTGATCGGCCTTCGGCCAAAGCCGTCCGACAGCGGGCCGCAGACCAGCTGGGCGAAGGCGAAGCCGCCGAAATAGAGCGACAGCGTCATCTTCACTGCCGCCTCGGTGGTGCCGAAGGCCTTGACGATCTCCGGCATGGCCGGTGTGAAGAGGGCAAGCGAGATCGGACCGATGGCGACCATGAGGCCGCCGATCAGCGACACACGGCGTTCGCTCATGATCGGTTCCGATGCCGGTTCCACTGCGCCGGCCGCGTTGATTTCGGAGCGCATGTTCATGCCGCCGCGCTCTCGCCGGACTGTGCCTCGGCCCGGAGCGCGAGCAGGTTTTCGCGCGAAGTCCTGAGGGCGGCGAGAACGCGCTGCCAATCGTCGGGATCGATGCCGCGTGCGGCATCGCCGCGGATGCCGGCGGCGATCGGTTCGATCCGGGCGACCACGCTGGTACCGGCCTCGGTCAGGTTTACAAGCTTGGCGCGGCGGTCGGCCGGGTCGGGCTGGCGCTCGACGTAGCCCTTGCCCTCGAGGCGGTCGATCAGCCCGCTCAGCGTCATCGCCTCGATGCCGAGGCGCTCGGCGAGGGCCGACTGGCGGATCGGGCCGGCGCGGCGAACGTTGAACAGTACGCGGCCTTCACCCGTCGTCAGCCCGAGACCAGCCTCGGTGGTGCGGTGATCCATCTCGGCGCGGATCATGCGCGCGATATCGGTGACGATGAAGCCGAAGGTCTCGGTTTCGCTGCTGGCAGCCATAATAGTAAGTAATCCTTATTATATGGTTTACTTAGTTTATCGGACGCGGTGCGTCAAGGCGGTTGCGCAGTCCCGGCCGCAGCCCTACATCGGGACGGTCCGCACCGAAGGCCAATCAAGGAAGCTGTTCATGTCCGCCACGACCGATCTCGCGCGCCATCCGCTGACCCGTTGGACCGGGCTGCTCGGCCTGCCCGACTTCACCAGGATCGAGGACGGCGATTTCGGACCGGTGTTCGATGCGGCGCTTGCCGCACATGCGGCCGAGGTCGAGGCGATCGCCAACAATGGCGAGCCGGCGACCATCGCCAACACGCTGGAGGCACTGGAGCTGGCAGGCGAAGCGCTCGACCATGTGTCGTCGATCTTCTGGTGCCGCGCCGGCGCCCACACCAATGATGCGATCCAGGCGATGGAGCGCGAGATTTCGCCGAAGATGGCCCGCCATTTCTCGGAAATCTCGATGAACGAGAAGCTGTTTGCCCGCATAGACGACCTCCATTCCCGCCGTGCCTCGCTCGGCCTCGATGCCGAGACGCTGAGGGTATTGGAGAAAAGCTGGAAGGGCTTCGTCCGTTCGGGTGCCAGGCTCGACCCCGAGGGCAAGAAGCGGTTGGCTGCCATCAACGAGGAAGCGGCGTCGCTGGGCGCCAGGTTCGGTCAGAACGTGCTTGCCGACGAGAAGGAGTGGGTGCTGTTCCTCGACGAGAGCGACCTCGCCGGCCTGCCGGAGTTCGTGCGCGGGGCGATGGCCCAGGCTGCCGAGACGCGCGGACAGAATGGCAAGTATGCCGTCACCCTGTCGCGCTCGATCTACGAGCCGTTCACCACCTTCTCCGAACGTCGCGACCTGCGCGAAAAGGCGTTCAAGGCGTTTGCCGGGCGTGGCGAAACCGGCGGCGAGACCGACAATGCCGGCGTCGTGCGCGACACGCTCAGGCTGCGTGCCGAAAAGGCCAAACTGCTCGGCTACGAGAGCTACGCGGCGCTGAAGCTCGACGACACCATGGCCAAGACCCCGAAGGCGGTGATGGAACTGCTGGAGCCGGTGTGGAACAAGGCACGCGAGAAGGCGGCCGCCGACGAGGCGGAGCTTCAGCGCCTGGCGGCAAGCGCCGGCAGCAACGACAAGCTGGCCGCCTGGGACTGGCGCTTCTACCAGGAGAAGCTGCGCGCCGAGAAATACGCCTTCGATGAGGCGGAGCTCAAGCCCTATCTCCAGCTCGAGCGCATCATCGACGCCTGCTTCGACGTCGCAACCCGTCTGTTCGGCATCACCTTCAAGGAAGTGCCCGGCATCGCCGCCTGGCATCCCGACGTGCGCGTCTTCGAGGTGTTCAACGCCGACGGCAGCAAGCGCGGCCTGTTCCTGGCCGACTACTTCGCCCGGCCGTCGAAGCGCTCTGGCGCGTGGATGAGCTCGCTACAGTCGGGCTACAAGCTCGGCAAGGGTGCCAGCCCCATCATCTACAACATCATGAACTTCGCCAAACCGAAGGAAGGCGAGGCGGCATTGCTGTCGCTCGACGAGGCAAAGACGCTGTTCCACGAGTTCGGCCACGCGCTGCACGGCATGCTGACCGACGTCACCTGGCCGTCGGTCTCGGGCACCTCGGTCAGCCGCGACTTCGTCGAGCTGCCGTCGCAGCTCTACGAACACTGGCTGACGGTGCCGGCGGTGCTGGAAAAACACGCGTTGCACTACAAGACCGGCAAGGCGATGCCCAAGGAACTGCTCGACAAGATGCTGGCGGCCAAGACCTTCGGCGCCGGCTTCGCCACCGTCGAGTTCACCTCGTCGGCGCTGGTCGACATGGCCTATCACGCGCGTCCCGACGCACCGGCTGAGCCGGCGGCCTTCGAGGCCGAGACGCTCGAAAAGCTCGGCATGCCCGAGGCGATCGTCATGCGCCACCGCACGCCTCATTTCCTGCACGTGTTCTCGGGCGAGGGCTATTCGGCCGGTTACTATTCCTACATGTGGTCGGAGGTGCTGGACGCCGATGCCTTCGCCGCCTTCGAGGAGACGGGCGACGCCTTCAACGCCGACATGGCCGAGAAGCTGCGCAAGCACATCTATTCGGCCGGCGGTTCTGCCGATCCGGAAGAGCTCTACAAGGCGTTCCGTGGCAAGATGCCGTCACCCGAGGCGATGATGGAAAAGCGCGGGTTGGTGTAGGATTCAGGTGAGCCCGGCTTGCAAATGGCGGCTGCCTGCGCTTCCGGTGCTCACGTACCTAAATGTACGCTCCGCTCCGGTTCTCGGCAGCCGCCATTTTCAGCGCGGCCTGACCTGAATCCCGGAAGAGCCCAGTTCGGATAGAAAATGGAACTACCGGCAGCATTGCGGGCGGCGGTCGACCGGGCGCTGGAAGGCGTGCCGCTCGCCGAGTTGCAGCGTGCTGCCGACACGTTGTCGCGGCGCTATCGGGCCGAGGTGCGTGACGGCCGCCTGCACCTGTCGGACGAGATGTTTGCCCGTGCCTATCTGGCGACGCGGCTGCCGGCAACCTTTGCCGCTGTCAGGGCAAGCCTCGAAAGCGCTGCCGAACTGATCCCGGGCTTCGCGCCGAAGAGCCTGCTCGATGTCGGAGCCGGTCCAGGCACGGCACTTTGGGCAGCCTCCGATTGCTGGCCGTCGCTGGCGTCGGCCCGGATGCTCGAGGCGAGCCCTTCGATCCGCAAAGTTGGCGAATCCCTGTCGGCCCATGCCGGGCTCGAGAGGGTCGAGTGGACGTCGGCCGACGCCAGCAAGGCCATCGACGCGGGAAAGGCCGACCTGGTGACGCTCGCCTATGTGCTGGACGAACTGTCGCCCGCCGAGGGGCTGGCGCTGGTGGAAAGGCTCTGGGCGGCGACTGACGGCTTGCTGGTCATCGTCGAGCCGGGCACCCCCGCCGGCTGGAAGCGCGTGATGGCCGTACGGGCGCTGCTGATCGAGCGCGGGGCGCATCTGGTCGCTCCCTGCCCGCATTCAAAACCTTGCCCGCTCGCCGAGCCCGACTGGTGCCATTTCTCGCGCCGCGTGGCCCGTTCGCGCCTGCATCGGCTGACCAAGCGCGGCGACGTGCCGTGGGAGGATGAGAAGTACATCTTCGTCGCGGCCGCCCGCCAGCCGGCCGAATCCTTCGACGCCAGGGTGCTTGCGCCGGCCCGTGGCGGCTCGGGCAAGGTCGACCTCAAGCTCTGCCTGGCCGACGGTTCTGCCGAGGAGCGGCTTCTGACCAAGCGCGACGGCGACCTGTTCAGGCGGGCCCGCCGCGCCGACTGGGGCGACATTTTGTAAGCTTGCCGGCGCGCTGAATCTCAGTCGATTTGTCCGCCCCCCTTTCGCATCTGCGAAAAAACCTGTATGAGCCCGCCAACCGAAAACGCGGCGCGTCGACAGGCAGTGCCCGCAACGCTCCCGAGTAGACATATGAACCTCCGCAACATCGCGATCATCGCGCACGTCGACCATGGCAAAACCACGCTCGTCGATGCGCTCCTCAAGCAATCCGGCTCGTTCCGTGAAAATCAGCGCGTTGCAGAACGCGCGATGGATTCGAACGACATCGAAAAGGAACGCGGCATCACCATCCTGGCCAAGGCGACCTCGGTCGACTGGAAGGACACCCGCATCAACATCGTCGACACCCCCGGCCACGCCGATTTCGGCGGTGAGGTCGAGCGCATCCTGTCGATGGTCGACAGCGCGATCGTGCTGGTCGACGCCGCCGAAGGTCCGATGCCGCAGACCAAGTTCGTGGTCGGCAAGGCGCTCAAGGTCGGCCTGAAGCCGATCGTCGTCATCAACAAGATCGACCGTCCGGACGCCCGCCACCAGGAAGTCATCAACGAGGTGTTCGACCTGTTCGCGGCCCTCGACGCCACCGACGAGCAGCTCGACTTCCCGATCCTCTATGGTTCCGGCCGTGACGGCTGGGTTTCCGAGAATCCGGAAGGCCCGAAGGATCAGGGCCTGGCGCCGCTGTTCGACCTCGTGCTCAAGCACGTTCCGGCGCCGACCGTTAACCCCGGCCCGTTCCGCATGATCGGCACCATTCTCGAGGCCAACCCGTTCCTCGGCCGCATCATCACCGGCCGGATCGAATCCGGCACCCTCAAGCCGAACCAGGCGGTGAAGGTGCTGCACCATGACGGCTCGCTGCTCGAAAATGGCCGCGTCTCGAAGATCCTGGCTTTCCGCGGCCTCGAGCGCCAACCGATCGAGGAAGCTCAGGCGGGTGACATCGTCGCCATCGCCGGCCTGTCGAAGGGCACCGTCGCCGATACCTTCTGCGACCCGGCCGTGACCGAGCCTCTGCATGCCCAGCCGATCGATCCGCCGACCGTCACCATGTCCTTCATCGTCAACGACTCGCCGCTGGCCGGCACCGAGGGCGACAAGGTCACCAGCCGCGTCATCCGCGACCGCCTGTTCAAGGAAGCCGAAGGCAACGTTGCCCTCAGGATCGAGGAATCGGCCGACAAGGATTCGTTCTTCGTGTCGGGCCGTGGCGAGCTTCAGCTGGCCGTGCTGATCGAGACGATGCGCCGCGAGGGCTTCGAGCTGGCCGTGTCGCGTCCGCGCGTCGTCATGCAGAAGGACGAGAATGGCGAACTGCAGGAGCCGATCGAAGAAGTCGTCATCGACGTCGACGAGGAGCATGCCGGGGTCGTCGTGCAGAAGATGAGCGAGCGCAAGGCCGAGATGGTCGAGCTGCGGCCTTCCGGCGGTAACCGCCAGCGCCTGGTGTTCCATGCGCCGACCCGCGGCCTGATCGGCTACCAATCCGAGCTTCTGACCGACACGCGCGGCACGGCCGTGATGAACCGCCTGTTCCATTCCTATCAGGGCTACAAGGGCGAACTGCCCGGCCGCACCAACGGCGTGCTGATCTCCAACGAGCAGGGCGAGGCTGTTGCCTATGCGATGTGGAACCTGGAAGATCGCGGCCCGATGGTCATCGACGCCGGCGTGAAGGTCTACCAGGGCATGATCATCGGCATCCACAGCCGTGACAACGACCTGGAAGTCAACGTGCTCAAGGGCAAGAAGCTGACCAACATCCGCGCCGCCGGCAAGGACGAGGCGGTCAAGCTGACCCCGCCGATCCGCATGACGCTGGAGCGCGCGCTGGCCTGGATCCAGGACGACGAGCTGGTCGAGGTGACGCCGAAGACCATCCGCCTGCGCAAGCTCTATCTCGACCCGAACGAGCGCAAGCGCTTCGAGAAGTCGAAGGGCGCGGCATAACCCCGGCTCTCCGGAACATCGAAAGGGCGTCTCCACTGGAGGCGCCCTTTTCATTTGAGGAGCCGCTTCGCCTACATCTGGATGATCGGCGCGACCTCGATCGAGCCGCCGGCGTCGAGGATCGGGCAGCCCTTGGCGATGCGCTCCGCATCGGCCGGGTCCTTGGCGTCGATGACCGAATAGCCGCTGGCGGGGTTGGCGCCGCCGTCATTGGCCACCGAACCGCCCGGCGAGACCGTCTGCGACTTGCCGACGGGCGCGCCACCGTCGACGACGGCAGCGCCCAGACCGGCGAACCAGTCCGTCCAGGCTTTCATCACCTTGGCGCCTTCTTCCTCGGACTGCGGCATCGAGCCGCCATGATAGACATAGAGAAACTTGGTCATGACCTGCCTCCGTGTCGCCGTCATGCCGGGTCGTCCGGCATCCGCCGGCGCAGCGCAACCATCCGCCCGAAGCGGGTTATGGACAAGCCCGGATTGCGCCGGTCGGGCAAATTCGGCTGCCCAGGCATGCCGGCTTCTACGCTGCAGATGGGCAATGCGAATCGCGAATCGGGTGAGTGCAACCACGATCGTGGGGGCGGCCGCAGCCATCGCAGCGCGATCCTGACGCTTTTGTCGGCAACCTGGCGTGGCGGCATTGCTTGCGGACGCTGCGTCAGCCTGTCGAATAGGCAGTTTCCGCCTATCGGGCGGGCATTTTTCCATACCTTTCGTCAAACCTTTGTCGCTAACGGCAGGCCTTCTGCTACGATAGTCGTAAAAGCATATATGACGGGACGGGAGATACTGACGTCATGGCCGCATCCGTGAAGTCCAAGGCAAAAACTGCCAAGGCCGCTTCTTCTTCGCATTCCACCAAATCCGCCAACCGGCCGCCTCAGCTTCTCGAACTGCTGCTTGCCCGCGCTCCTGCCGAAGACGTGGCCGACTACGAGCCCGGCATGCTGGAGCGAGCGGCGCAACTGGCAGAGAAGGCGGTGATGAAGCACCGCAAGGGCTCTTCGGTTATAGACATCGAGACCGAGGCCGGCCTCGTGCGTCACGGCCGGCCCGTGACGGTGGTGACGGTCGTCAACGACAACATGCCGTTCCTGTTCGATTCGGTGCTCGGCGAAATCACCGACGCTGCGGGCGAGCCGGTGTTCGTCACCCATCCGGTCATTCATGTGCGCCATGGCCGCTCGAGCGTTGAAGAGATCCTGAGCGACGGCGGCAGCCACAAGGGCGATGAGGCCGCCGACAAGGTCAGCGTCATCCACGTGCATATTCCGGCCCAGGGCAAGGATGCGGCGGAAGCGCTGCGCGAGCGGCTTAAGAAGCTGCTCGGCCAGGTGCGCGCCTCCGTGACCGACTGGAAGCGCATGCTGGCCCGTCTCGACCAGGCGATCTCCGAATTCCGCTACGCGCCGATCCCGCTCGACAAGAATGCGGTGACGGAGGCGATCGCCTTCCTCGAATGGCTGCGTGACGACAACTTCACCTTCCTCGGCATGCGCGAGTTCAAATACACCGGCGGCGAGAAGAGCGGTACGCTGGAGCGGGCCGAAAAGCCGGGCCTCGGCATCCTCGCCGACCCCGACGTGCTGGTGCTGCGCCGCGACACGGTGGACGCCACCTCGACGACGCCGGAGATTCGCGCCTTCCTGCACGGCCCGGATCCGCTGATCGTCACCAAGGCAAATGCCAAGTCGGCCGTGCACCGCCGCGCCTATCTCGACTACATCGGGGTCAAGACCTACGACGCCAAGGGCCAGCTCTCGGGAGAACTGCGCATCGTCGGCCTGTTCACCTCGACCGCCTACACGCGTTCGGTGATGAAGATCCCCTATCTCCGCTCCAAGGCGGAGGCGGTGATCCACAAGTCGGGCTTCGATCCCGCCGACCATTCGGGCAAGGCGCTGACCAACGTGCTCGAATCCTACCCGCGCGACGAGCTGTTCCAGGTCGCCGTGCCGACGCTGCGCAAGCATTCCGAGGCGATCCTCGGCCTGATCGAGCGGCCGCGGGTGCGCGCGCTCGTGCGCGTCGACCAGTTCGACCGCTTCGTTTCGGTCCTCGTCTTCGTGCCGCGCGACCGCTACGACTCGGTCGTGCGCGAGAAGATCGGCGCCTATCTGAAGACGGTGTTCGAGGGCCGGCTGTCGGCCTATTATCCGGCCTTCCCCGAGGGCGGGCTGGCGCGCGTCCACTTCATCATCGGCCGCTCCGGCGGCAAGACGCCCAGGGTCGAGCAATCGACCATCGAGGCGGCGATCCGCGACATGGTGCGCACTTGGGAGGACGGACTGCGCGAAGCTTCCGCCGAAGCGGGCTCTTCCGCTTCGCTCGTCAGCCTCGCCAACCATTTCCCGCAAGACTACCAGAACAGCTTCAAGCCGGCGGCAGCACTGGTCGACGCCGAGCGTATCGCCAGCATCGGCCCGTCGAACCCCATCGTCATCGACTGCTATCGCGATGCCGGACAGGCGCCGGAGCAGGCGTCGCTGAAGATCTATCATTACGCCGCGCCGGTGGCGCTGTCGCGGCGCGTGCCGCTGCTCGAGAACATGGGCTTCCGCGTCATCAGCGAGCGGACGTTCGAGCTCGGCGAGAAGGGCGAGGACCAGATATTCATCCACGACATGGAGCTGGAGAACGCCTACGGCCAGCCGATCGACCTCAACGACGGCGGCGCGCTGTTCGAGGAAGTGTTCCTGTCGGTCTGGAACGGCGATGCCGACAATGACGGCTACAATGCGCTGGCCCAAACGGCCGGTCTCGGCGCCAACGAGATCGTCATCCTGCGCGCCTATGGCCGCTACCTGCAGCAGGCCGGCATTCCGCAGAGCCAGGACTTCATCGCGGCGGCGCTCAACCGCTACCCCGACATCGCGCGCGGACTGCACCAGCTGTTCGTCGCCCGGCTCGACCCGGCGCAGGACCAGGATGGGCTGGTCACGGCCAAGCATCTCAAGGCCAAGATCAAGGATGCGCTGGAAGGCGTGCCCAACATCGACGACGACACCATCATCAGGCGCTACGTCAACCTGATCGAGGCATCGCTCAGGACCAACCACTTCGTCGCCGGCAAGAAGGAGCGTGGCCAGTCGCTGGCGATCAAGCTCGATTCGCGCAGCGTCGACGGTCTGCCCGAGCCGCGCCCGTGGCGCGAAATCTTCGTCTACGGATCCGAGGTCGAGGGCGTGCACCTGCGCTTCGGCCCGGTTGCCCGCGGCGGCCTGCGCTGGTCCGACCGCGCCCAGGACTACCGCACCGAGGTGTTGGGCCTGGTGAAGGCACAGCAGGTCAAGAACGCCGTCATCGTGCCGGTTGGCGCCAAGGGCGGGTTCTTCCCCAAGCGCCTGCCCGCCGGCGGCAGCCGCGATGCCGTCTTCGAGGCCGGCAAGGCGGCCTACATCAACTTCGTATCATCGATGCTGTCGATCACCGACAATCTGGACGGCGACAAGGTGGTGCCGCCCGCCGGTGTGGTACGGCGCGACGTCGACGATCCCTACTTCGTCGTCGCAGCCGACAAGGGCACGGCGACCTTCTCCGACACCGCCAACGCGATCAGCGAAGGTCACGGCTTCTGGCTCGACGATGCCTTCGCTTCGGGCGGCTCGGCCGGCTACGACCACAAGAAGATGGGCATTACCGCGCGCGGTGCCTGGGAGGCGGTCAAGCGGCATTTCCGCGAGATGAACCGCGACATCCAGACCTCGCCCTTCACCGTCGTCGGCGTCGGCGACATGTCGGGCGACGTGTTCGGCAACGGCATGCTCCTGTCCGAGCAGACCCGGCTGATTGCCGCCTTCGACCACCGCGACATCTTCATCGATCCCGATCCGGACCTGGCAGCGTCGTTTGCCGAGCGCACGCGCATGTTCGCCCTGCCGCGCTCGAGCTGGCAGGACTACGACAAGTCCAAGCTATCGTCGGGCGGCGCGATCGTGTCGCGGTCGCAGAAGTCGGTGACGCTGTCGCCGGCTGCTGCAGCCGCCATCGGCCTCGAAAAGACCACGGCCTCGCCGACCGAGATCATGAACGCCATCCTCAAGGCGCCGGTCGACCTGCTGTGGTTCGGCGGTATCGGCACCTATGTGCGGGCGATGGGCGAGACCAACCAGGAAGTCGGCGACCGCGCCAACGACGCCGTTCGCGTCACCGCCGGCGAGCTGCGCGCGAAGGTGATCGGCGAGGGAGCCAATCTCGGCGCGACGCAGCGGGCGCGCATCGAGTTCGGCCTCAAGGGGGGGCGCTGCAACTCGGATGCCATCGACAATTCGGGCGGCGTGAACTCCTCCGACGTCGAGGTCAACATCAAGATCGCGCTGGCTTCCGCGATGCGGAAGGCCTCGCTCCAGCGTCCGGCCCGCAACAAGCTGTTGGCCGAGATGACCGAGGAGGTCGCGGGCCTGGTTCTCGCCAACAACTACGAGCAGACGCTGGCGCTGTCCCTGGCACAGCGTCGCGGGCTGCAGGACATCGCGCATCAGGGTCGGTTCATGAGCACGCTCGAAGGGCGTGGTCTGCTCGACCGCGGGGTGGAGAACCTGCCGAGTGCCGCAGCACTTGCCGAGCGCCAGGCGCGCGGCGAGCCGTTGACGCGGGCCGAGCTCGGCGTGCTCTTGGCCTATGCCAAGATCGTGCTGTTCTCGGATATCATCGCCAGCGACCTGCCCGACGATGCGCATCTCGCACGCGACCTCATGGGCTACTTCCCCGAGCGGATGGCGAAGAAGTACGATGTCGAGATCGGCGGCCACCGGCTGCGGCGCGAGATCATCACGCGCGTGCTCGTCAACGACCTCGTCAATCGCGGCGGGCCGTCCTTCGTCAACCGCCTGCAGGAGGCGAGCGGACGGACGGCGGCGGATGTGGCGCGTGTCTTTGCGGTGGTGCGCGACGGCTTCGCGCTGCCGGCGCTCTATGCCGAGATCGACGCGCTGGACAACGTCGTCGACGGCATTACCCAGCTCGACCTCTATCAAGCGGTGAGCCGGCTCCTGTTTGCCACCAGCGGCTGGTACCTCAGGAACGAGCACGGCGATGCCCCGCTGGTGAGCCGCATCGAGGAACTGCGGCAGGCGCGCACGGCGCTCGAGCACAAGTTCGAGGGCATGCTGCCCGCCTACACCCGCGACCGCGTCCAGGGCCGGAAGGCGGGCTTTGCCGCCGCCGGCGCACCGGAAAAGCTCGCCGAGCGGCTGTCGCTGCTCGAGGTGGGCGAGCTTGTACCCGACATCGCACTGGTGGCGAAGACCGCCGGCGCCGACATCGTCGCCGCCGCGAGGGCGTTCTTCGGGGTCAGCGAGGCGTTCCGCATCCCGCGCATCGAGGATGCCGCGCATGCGATCTCGACCGCCGACTATTACGAGGGCATGGCTCTGGCACGGGCGTCCGACACCATCGGCGCCGCTCGCCGCGGCATCGCGGTCGCCGTGCTGACGGGCTTCGGCAGCGCCGTCGACCCGGTGGCGGCATGGCTCGAGGCGGGTGGCGAGCGCATCGGCCGCATCCGCGAGAGGCTGCAGGCATTGACCGAGGGCGGCGACATAAGCGTGTCGCGGCTGACGGTGGCTGCCGGCCTGATGAGCGATCTCTCGGCGAGGTGACCGCCTGCCCAATTGGCCTGCCGCGGTTGCCGCGGCGGGCCTCTTCGTCCAGGATCGTGCAAGCCTGCGGCGCTAGGAAGGTACCCGGCGCGGGGCGGCCGCGTTCGTGGAGGGACCATGGCTGAGACGATTGTTGTCGGGCGCACGCCCCGGCGCGGCATCTGGGGCTGGATGTTGTTCGACTGGGCCGCCCAGCCCTTCTTCACCGTGGTCACGACCTTCATCTTCGGACCTTATTTTGTCTCGCGCATGGCCACCGACCCGGCGATGGGGCAGGCGGCCTGGGGCTACGGCATTGCCGCGGCGGGCCTGGTCATCGCCATCCTGTCGCCGGTGCTGGGTTCGATCGCCGACCAGACCGGCCCGCGCAAGCCGTGGATCGGCTTCTTCGCCACCATCAAGATATTCAGCCTGTGCATGCTGTGGTTCGCCGAGCCCGGATCGGCGCTGGTGCCCGTCGTGCTGTTCTTCTCGCTCGCATCGGTGGCGGCGGAGTTCTCCATCGTCTTCAACGATTCGATGATGCCGCGGCTGGTGTCGAAGGAGGACATCGGCAAGGTTTCCAACATCGCCTGGGGCCTGGGCTATCTCGGCGGCATGATCGTGCTGATCTTCGTGGTGGCATTCCTCGCCGGCTCGCCCGACACCGGCAAGACCATCATCGGTGCCGATCCGCTGTTCGGGATCGACTCCAGGCTGGGTGAGGATGCCCGCGCCACCGGGCCGATCTCGGCACTGTGGTACTTCATCTTCATCCTGCCGATGTTCCTGTTCACCCCCGACAGCGGCAAGGGCATGGCCATCGGCCCGGCGGTGCGCGAGGGGCTGGCGGAGCTCAAGTCGACGCTCGGCGAGGTGCGCAAGCGCAGCGGCATCTTCCGTTTCCTGATCGCGCGCATGGTCTACCAGGACGGCGTCAACGCGCTGCTGGGTCTCGGCGGCGCCTTTGCGGCGGCGATGTTCGGCTGGACCATCACCGAGATCGGCATCTATGGCATCATCCTCAACGTGGTCGCCATCTTCGGCTGCCTGGTCGCCAGCCGGCTCGACACGACACTGGGGTCGAAGGCCGTGGTGGTGATGTCGCTGGTGCTCCTGACGCTTGCCACCATCGGCATCGTGTCCACCGGCCCGGGCTACACGCTGTTCGGTCTGTGGCAGATGCCGGGCGCCGATGGGCCAGGGTTGTTCTCCACGCCGGCGGAAAAGGCCTATATCGCCTTCGGTTTGCTCATCGGCATCGCCTTCGGCCCGGTGCAGGCCTCGTCGCGCTCCTACATGGCGCGCAGCGTCTCGGCCGACGAGGCCGGCCGCTACTTCGGCATCTATGCGCTGTCGGGCCGGGCGACGAGCTTCCTCGCGCCGTTCCTGGTCGCCAGCGTCACTGCCGCGGCCGGTTCTCCGCGGCTCGGCATGGCGATGATCATCCTGTTCCTGCTCGGCGGGCTGCTGGTGCTTCTGGGCACGCCCTATCCGGCCGACGAGGTGGAGTAACCGGTTATTCCTTCTCCCAAGTGGGAGAAGGTGTCGCCGCAGGCGACGGATGAGGGGTGTTGGAAGAAATGAGACGCTGATGCGAGCGTGCTGAACGTAGCCGCATTGAAACGCGGCATTCCGTCCAGCACCCCTCATCCGTCTCGGTGCTGTGCACCGATCCACCTTCTCCCGCATGGGGAGAAGGAGAAAACGCTGCCCCTCAATGCCTGAAGTGCCTGACGCCGGTGAAGACCATGGCGATGCCATGCTCATCGGCGGCGGCGATGACGTCGTCGTCGCGCATCGAGCCGCCCGGCTGGATGACTGCGGTGGCGCCGGCTTCGACGGCCGAGAGCAGCCCGTCGGCGAAGGGGAAGAAGGCGTCGGATGCGACCACCGAACCCTTGGTCAGCGGCTCGGCGAGACCGGCGGCTTCGGCGGCGTCGAGCGCCTTGCGGGCGGCGATGCGGGCCGAATCGACGCGGCTCATCTGGCCGGCGCCGACGCCGACGGTCGCAAGGTCGCGGGCATAGACGATGGCGTTCGACTTGACATGCTTGGCGACGCGGAAGGCGAATTTCAGGTCCTCCAGCTCGCGCTGGCTGGGCGCGCGCCTGGTGACGACCTTGAGGTCGAGGTTGTCTACGACGGCGTTGTCGCGCGACTGCACGAGCAGGCCGCCTGCCACCGACTTGACCGCAAGTCCGGCTGCGTGCGGGTTGGGCAGGCCGCCGGTTACCAAGAGGCGCAGGTTCTTCTTGGCGGCGACGATCGCTTGCGCCTCGGGCGTGGCGTCGGGCGCGATGATGACCTCCGTGAAGATCTTGACAATCTCCTCGGCGGCCTCGGCGTCGAGGATGCGGTTCAGAGCCACGATGCCGCCGAAGGCCGAGACCGGATCGCAGGCGAGCGCCTTTTCATAAGCTGCCTTCAGCGTCGCACCCTCGGCGACGCCGCACGGATTGGCGTGCTTGATGATGGCGACGGCTGCAGTGCGGACCGGATCGAATTCGCCGACGAGCTCGAAGGCGGCGTCGGTGTCGTTGATGTTGTTGTAGGAGAGCTGCTTGCCCTGCAGCTGGGTCGCGGTGGCGACGCCGGGACGCTTGTCGCCGCTGAGGTAGAAGCCGGCCGACTGGTGCGGGTTCTCGCCGTAGCGCATGACGCTCTCGAGGCGGCCGCCGAAGGCGCGCCAGTCGGGGTTCTCGATCTCGAGCGCATCGGCGAACCAGCCGGAGATGGCTGCGTCATAGGCCGCGGTGCGGGCGAAGGCCTTGGCGGCGAGCTTCTTGCGGAAGGCGAGCGGCAGGGCGCCGTTGTTGGCGACGATGGCGTCGAGCACCTGCTTGTAGTCGGCTGGATCGGTGACGATGGCGACATAGGCGTGGTTCTTGGCCGAGGCGCGCACCATGGCGGGGCCGCCGATGTCGATGTTCTCGACGATCGAGGCGTAGTCGCCGCCTGAGTTGCGGACTTCCTCGAAGGGGTAGAGGTTCACCACCACCAGGTCGATCGGCTCGATGCCGTGGGCGGCCATGGCCGCGGCATGCTCGGGGTCGTCGCGGACGCCGAGCAGCGCGCCATGCACCGAGGGGTGCAGGGTCTTGACGCGGCCATCCATGATTTCCGGGAAGTTGGTGAGTTCGGAGACGTCGCGGACCGCGATGCCTTCGGCGGCGATGCTCCTGGCCGTGCCGCCGGTCGAGACCAGCTCGACGCCGATGTTGGCGAGGCTCCGGGCGAAATCGATCAGGCCCGTCTTGTCGGAGACCGACAGCAGCGCACGGCGCACGGGTACGAGGTCGGGGGCGGGAATCTTCTTTGACACGACGGCCATGCGAGGGGCCTTTCACGGCTGGGTTGGGAAGATGCGTCTCTCGCGGGCGGCCTAGCACATGAGGCCCGGAAATCAAGGCGCGACCCGTCGCTTCGGGCCGCTTTCCCGGCGGGCGCGCGGTGTCCGCTCAGCCGCGCGGGCTATCGACCCGGCTGATGATGCGGGTGCGCGAGAACTGCCAGTGCACTTCCGAAATTTCCGAGGCCCGGAAGGACAGTACGATCTGGCGGCTGCGGCGCGGCCCGGCCAGGCCGGCGAAGAAGATCGACTCCTCGACCTCGGCCGGCACGTCGGGCGAGACGAAGACCCAGGTGTCCAGGTCGGGACCGGTCAGCACCAGCCGCTCCTTCTGGTCGCGGAAGAGCTGGACGTCGGGATGGACGTGGAAGCGGACGGTGACGGCCTCGGGGCCGTTGCGCCTCGATTGCGAACCGCCGGAACGTAGGATGCGATCGCAGCCCGAAAGGATGTTGCCGCCGGCCGAGAGCGAAATCTCACGTTCGTGGTGGAGGCCGAAGCGTTGGGCGTAGCCGTCGTGGCTGGCGATGAAACCCTGCATGCCGGGCTTGTCGGTACGCTGGCAGGGCACCGACCGCGGTCCGCCGACCAGGGGGCTGCCGAGCAGGTCGCTGAGGCGTTGCGAATGCGCGAAGCTGGCCGACGAGGTGTCGTTGATGGTGACGGTCGAATGCGCGGCGGTGGCGCGGGCCAGCGGCCGGAAATCCGCGACGCCGTAGGTGTCGATGCCGGCATTGACGATGTAGTGCTGGCGGCCGGACGACATCTCGAAGGAGAGGCAGCCGGCATGGGCATGGTTCGATACCTCGACCGGCGGCGGCGTGCCAGTGTCGGCGATTACGGTGGTCCCGCCCAGGGACAGGCGCTCGTAGCCCGAGTGGGTGGCGTGCAGCGGCGGCGAGCCACCGGTGTCGTCGTGACGGAGGATCGCCGCGATGCGGTCCTGGATGGTGGCGCCCATGCCGTTGAAGCGGGCCAGGCTGCCGTCCTGGTGGCGGAAGAAGCGCAGCGCCGGCAGCATGCGGTCGACCGCGTGGATCAGTGCGGCCGGCGGCTGCTCCGCCTGGTTGGCGTAGGTGTGGCGCAACGGCAGAAGGTCGGCGAGGATCTCGAGCACCACCATCGGATTGCGTGACACATGCCCGCCGTCGGGCAGGATCTGGCGGTCGAGTTCCTCGGCCAGGTTGCGGGTGGCCGAGCGCAGCGCGGTGGACGGCACGGGCAGCGAGAGCGCGGCGAAGGCAAGCGCTACCCGCGCCCTGAGCCTGTCCTTGCCGTCGGGCATCTCGCGCGCCATGGAGCGCAGGTAGCGGATCTGCATCGCCAGCGAGCGCAGGAAGGCGCGGTAGAAGGCGAACTCCGCGCCTTGCAGCACGACCGACGAATGCTGCAGCCAGGCGATGACGCGCTTGGCGGTGGTGGCCGGCTCCCAGGCGACGCCCGAAATGCGGTTGCCGTGCATGGCGATCCAGTCGGAGACGAGCGCGCGGGCGTTCGCCGCCGCGAGCTCGGTGCCTGCGGCGCGCATGTGGCGCAGCCAGCGGAAGCCGTGCAGGCTGCGCTGCCAACCTCGGTTCGGCACCTCGACGAGGAAGGGCGACTGGCCGCCGGTCTCGACCAGATGGCCCGACAGCGGGAAGCGGCCGTAATAGATCTCCAGCGCGATCTGCGGGTCGGCGAGGCGCAGGTCGGGCGGGGCGATCAGCACGCGCTCGGGCGTGCGCCCGGAGTAGCGCCAACGATAGATCGGACCGGCGCGGAGGCGCCGGCGCGTCTTGCGCCAAAACTCCCTGGCGACGAGCGCCCAAAGGCGCGTCGTGTTGTCCGCCGCGATCGACATTTCCCTCCTGAACACCCAGGCCCGGCCACGTTAGGTGGTTTCAGAGGCGCGCGCGAGAGTGAATTTTGCGTTAACAACCGCTGGATGAATTAGGCTGTGCTTTCAAGCCAGGCGGCGGAACCGCGCGGCGAAGAAACCATCGAGCCCCGAAATCGCCGGGTTGCCGAGGTCGAGCCCGGCCGGCGTGGTGCGCAGGTAACCCTCGGTTGTGACGAAGGCCGAGATGCCAGGCACCTCGCCGGGCCGAATCGGGTCGAGTTCGATCCTGCCCTTGTGGTCGGCGAGGAACGCGGCGACGAGTGCCTCGCCCTCCTCGGGATCGAGCGAGCAGTTGGAGAAGACGATCGTGCCGCCTGGCCTTACGAGCCTGACCGCGCCGTCGAGCAGTTTGCGCTGCACGGACGCGAGCTTGGTGACGTCTTCGGGCGACTTGGTCCACAGCACGTCCGGATGGCGGCGGACCGTTCCGGTGGAGGAGCAGGGCGCGTCGAGCAGAACGGCGTCGAAGGGTTCTGCCGGCTCATAGGCGAGCAGGTCGGCATTGACCTTCTCGGCGTCGAGGCCGAGCCGGGCGAGGTTGGCGGCAAGGCGGGTGAGCCGGTTCTTCGAGGCTTCGACGGCCGTCACCTGCGCGCCGGCGAGCGCGAGTTGGGCGGTCTTGCCGCCGGGGGCGGCGCAGAGGTCGGCGACGCGCTTGCCGGCGATGTCGCCGAACAGCCTGGCCGGCAAGGCTGCCGCGGCGTCCTGAACCCACCATGCGCCGTCAGCGAAGCCGGGAAGCTCGGAGACCGGCCCACCCAGCTTCTCGATGCGGACGGTACCCGTCGACAGCACGATGCCGCCGAAGGCCGTGGCCCATTTTTCGGGATCGGATTTGACGGTGAAGTCGACTGGCGATTCCAGCCGGTGGGCGGCCAGGATCTTGCTTGCCTGGTCCTCCCCGTAGGCTGCGACGAGCCGGGTGACGAACCATCCGGGCGCGTCGTTGGTGTCGGCCAGCGCCTGCGGCAGCTCCGCATCCTTGGCGCGGACGAGCGCCCTCAGCACGCCGTTGACGAGGCCGGAGAAACGTACCGTGCGCGGGTCGGACTTGGCGTGGGTGACGGCGAGGTCGACGGCCGCGCTGTCGGGCACGTCGAGGAACAGGATCTGTGCCGCCGCCACATGCAGGATGTGGGAAAGCGCGGTCGCATTGGCTGGCAACGGCTTCTCCAGCCAACGGGCGATCAGCTTCTCGATGGTCAGGCGATAACGCAGGGCGGTGGCGAGGATGGCGCGGACGAGACCGCGATCGCGCATGTCCAGCGCCCGGAACTGCGGATGGCCGTGCTCATGGTCGGTCAGCCCGTCGAGCGGGGTCCTGGCGTCGATGGTCGCAGCCAGGAGGCGCGCCGCCGCCATCCGGGCAGCCAAGCCGGGCGCGCTGGGCGCAGCGTCCGGCTTCGGCGGCCTCTTGTTGCCGGCGTTCGGGCGGTGTCGCGGGCGGCCGCGTGTGGCGTCCGTCACGACCACGGGCCCTTCGGCCCGGAGGGATTGCGGCCCCAGGGACCGGACTGGCGCGGCTGCTCGGACTGTTGCGGCTCGGCGGGGCGGCCGCCCCACGGGCCGGCGTCAGAAGGCGCGGCCTGGCTCGGCTGCGGCTGGGCCTGGCGGGCGGCGGGACGGCCGACGCCGTCCTGCGCCATCGCCTGCAGCGCCGCGATGCGGTTTTCGGTGTTGGGGTGGGTGGAGAAAAGATTGTCCATGCGCTCGCCGGAAAGCGGATTGATGATGAACAGCGGCGCCATGGCTGGATTGCGCTCTGCTTCGGGGTTGTGGATGCGTTCGACGTTGCGGGCGATCTTGTCAAGGGCGGAGGCGAGCCAGAGCGGGTTGCCGCAGATCTCGGCGCCGCGGCGATCTGCGGAATATTCGCGGGTGCGGCTGATCGCCATCTGCACCAGCATGGCGGCAAAGGGGGCGACGATCATCGCCACCAGCACGCCGACGAAGCCGAACGGGTTGTTGTTGTCGCGGCTGCCGCCGAAGAAGAAGGCGAAGTTGCCCAGCATGGAGATGGCGCCGGCGAGCGTCGCGGTGATGGTCATGGTCAGCGTGTCGCGGTTCTGCACATGCGCGAGCTCGTGGGCCATGACTGCGGCCACTTCCTCGCGGCTGAGACGCTGCAGCAGGCCGGTGGTCGCGGCGACCGCGGCGTTTTCGGGATTGCGGCCGGTGGCAAAGGCGTTGGGCTGCGGATTGTCGATCAGATAGACCTTGGGCATCGGCAGGCCGGCATTGGCGGCCAGTCCACGCACGATGGCGAAATATTCGGGCGCATTGCGCTCGTCGACCTCGACGGCGTTGTTCATGCGCAGCACCATCTTGTCGGCGTTCCAGTAGCTGAACAGGTTCATGCCCGCCGCGAGCAGAAAGGCGATGGTCATGCCACCGCTGCCGCCGATCAGATAACCGACGCCCATGAAAAGCGCCGTCATCGTCGCCAGCAGCATCGCCGTCCGCATCATGTTCATCGTCAACTCCCGTAGCCGCGCGGGGGTGCAGATCGCGCCGGCCTCCGCTATATGATGGGAGAGGGCAGGTTCCGTTTCAATCATCTTCACGGGAATCCGATGAACGACGTCAAGCCAGAAACCGACGCGGAGACGCCGGCGCCGAAGGAGCTTTCACCTGCCGCCAAACGCGCGCTGGCCGAGGCCGAACAGCGGCGCGAGGCCTACAAGGCACAGGAAGGCAAGGTCGCGAGGGAGCTCGGCGGACGCGGCGGCCTCGAGCCGGGGCGCTACGGCGACTGGGAGATCAAGGGCCTGACCAGCGACTTCTGACGATCCGTCCGGGAACCACCGAAGGTTGTCGTTCGTTTCTCTCGCACCATGCGAAGGAGGGGACGACCATGACCAGATCGACAGTCCTTGCTGTGCTCATCGTGGCGCTTTTCGTGGCCACCCAGGTGCAGGCTCAGACCAAGGATCCGCCAATACCGCCCGAGAAATCGCTGAAGCTGTCCGAGATCATCGCCAGGATCGAGCAGCGCGGCCAGTTCCGCTATGTTTCGGAAGTGGAATGGAACCGCGAAGGCTATTACGACGTGATCTACTACACGACGGACAAGGCCAAGGTCGAAATCAAGATCGACGTGGTGAGCGGCGAGCCGCGGCTGTAAGGGCTCGGCCCAAGAAGACAAGTTTGGCGCCAACAAGAAAGGCCGCCCTTCTCGGCGAAGGAGCGGCCTTTCCCGTGTTTCGTCCGTGGCGCGGCCGTCAGCCGTGATGCCTTGGCATCACTGACCGCACGTCATGCATAGCTCAGGAAGGCTGCTTCCCGAGAAGGCAATCCGCAGAGGCCACGTTCAGGAAAACGAAATCACTCGACATCGGATCACCTCCTTTCAGTTCGTTGAACACGGACGCAAAGGTGGGGTGCTTTTGTCGATTGCGCAAGTGCCCAAAAAGCACAGGTCGCATCAATGGCGAGGAAGTCCCCTCGCGCCCCTTCGGCGCGAGGGGAGGGAAGGCCGTCAGGCCTTCTTGTTCTGGCGATTGGCGACGAGATCGTCGACCACGGCCGGATCGGCCAGCGTCGAGGTGTCGCCGAGCGAGCCGAAATCGTCCTCGGCGATCTTGCGCAGGATGCGGCGCATGATCTTGCCCGAGCGCGTCTTGGGCAGACCCGGCGCGAACTGGATCTTGTCGGGCGAGGCGATGGCGCCGATCTCCTTGCGGACATGGGTGACGAGTTCTTTGCGCAGGTCCTCGGTCGCCTCCACGCCTGCCATCAGCGTGACGTAGCTGTAGATGCCCTGGCCCTTGATGTCGTGCGGGTAGCCGACGACCGCCGCCTCGGAAACCTTGTCGTGGCTGACCAGTGCGGACTCGACCTCGGCGGTGCCCATGCGGTGGCCGGAGACGTTGATGACGTCGTCGACGCGGCCGGTGATCCAGTAGAAGCCGTCGTCGTCGCGGCGGCAGCCGTCGCCGGTGAAGTACTTGCCCTTGTAGGTCGAGAAGTAGGTCTGGATGAAGCGCTCGTGGTCGCCATAGACCGTGCGCATCTGGCCCGGCCAGGAATCGGTGATGCAGAGATTGCCATCGGCCGTGCCCTCGAGCACCTTGCCCTCGTTGTCGACCAGTTCCGGCTTGACGCCGAAGAACGGCCGTGTCGCCGAGCCGGGCTTGAGGTCGGTGGCGCCCGGCAGCGGCGTAATCAGGATGCCGCCGGTCTCGGTCTGCCACCAGGTGTCGACGATCGGCACCTTCTTCTCGCCGACGACGTCGAAATACCATTGCCAGGCTTCCGGATTGATCGGCTCGCCGACCGAACCCAGCACGCGCAGGCTCTTGCGCGATGTCTTCTTCACGTTCTCGTCGCCGGCGCCCATCAGGGCGCGGATGGCGGTGGGGGCGGTGTAGAAGATGTTGACCTTGTGCTTGTCGACGACATCCCAGAAGCGCGAGGCCGACGGATAGTTCGGCACGCCCTCGAACATCAGGGTCGTGGCGCCGTTGGCGAGCGGGCCGTAGACGATGTAGCTGTGGCCCGTCACCCAGCCGACATCGGCCGTGCACCAGTAGATGTCGCCGTCATGGTAGTCGAAGACATACTGGTGGGTCATCGAGGCATAGACGAGATAGCCACCAGTGGTGTGCAGCACGCCCTTGGGCTTGCCGGTCGATCCCGAGGTGTAGAGGATGAACAGCGGATCCTCCGCCTTCATCTTCTCGGGCTTGCATTCGGCTTTCACCGAGCGGACCTCATCGTGGTACCAGTGGTCGCGGCCCGGTGCCCAGCCTATCTTGCCGCCGGTGCGGCGCACCACCAGCACGTCCTTGACCAGGACATGGCTCTTGGCGGCGATGTCGATCGCCTTGTCGGTGTTCTCCTTGAGCGGGATCGTCCTGCCGCCGCGCAGACCTTCGTCAGTGGTGATGACGAAAGTCGATTCGCAGTCGACGATGCGGCCGGCCAGCGCGTCGGGCGAGAAGCCGCCGAAGACGATCGAATGGATGGCGCCGATGCGGGTGCAGGCGAGCATCGCATAGGCCGCTTCCGGGATCATCGGCATGTAGATGGTTACGCGATCGCCCTTCTTGACGCCGTGCTTCTTCAGCACGTTGGCGAGGCGGCAGACGTGCTCGTAGAGCTCGTTGTAGGTGATCTTCTTGTCGTCGTAGGGATTGTCGCCTTCCCAGATGATCGCCACCTGGTCGCCACGCTTCTTCAGGTGGCGGTCGATGCAATTGTAGGAGACGTTGGTCAGGCCGTCCTCGAACCACTTGATCGCGACCTTGCCGTTGAAGGAGGTATTCTTGACCTTGGTGTAGGGCTTGAACCAGTCGATGCGCTTGCCGTGCTTGCCCCAGAACTTGTCGGGGTTCTTCACGCTGTCGGCATACCATTTCAGATAGGTGTCGTTGTCGATCAGCGCATTCTTCTTCCACGCCGGCTGGACGCGGTGGACACGGACTTCGGACATTTTTCTCCCTTCCTCCCGGAAACGATCCGGCGGCTCGTCGTGGCCGTCGGACGGCGGCGTCGGAGCCGCGTTGGCGCGCATTATTATCAATTCGCGCCTCGCCACAATATTAGACCTTGGATTTGGCTGCGGTCATTCCGCAGCGGCAAATCGCCGCCGCTATATAGCTATCAGCAAGGCCCGAGGTCGAGTGCTAAACTGCTGATTTCTTGGAACTATCATATGCGATTTTCGTTGATTTAGCGGACGGTTAACCATCGCGGCGCAGGCTGTGCCGAGGAGGAACTGTTCGACGCGGAAGGGCTTGCGATGCGCGACGCTTCTGAACTGGAATTGATGCTCAAGGGCTACGGCCTGACCACGGCCGAGATACTCTACCGTCTGCCCGACCATCCGCACCTGCTGCAGACCTATATCTGGCAGGAGTACGATCTGGCGCCGAAGTTTCCGATCCTGTTCGGCTTCATCGAGTTCTGGCGCGCCAAGCTCGACGGGCCGCTGCACTCGGTGCACTACACCCACCGCAAGCTGATCGCGCCGAACGAATGGCGCCGGGTGGATGGCGAACTTCTCCTGCACTAGGTCCGCGAAGTTCCGAAATCGCCCTTCGTTCAACTCATGAATTTGGCAGATATTGATCCACAACTGTAAATTGTGATATAGCCCGATCGGGGTCAATCGCGGAAACCGGCATGCCTGAGTCCGCAAGCGCTTGGGTGCTCATCTTCTCCGACGGGACGGGGCAGCGCGGCGTGCGTGCCGACGCCGGCGCCAAGCCCGAATTCTGCAACGTCAGGCACACCAACGTGTTCCAGATGTATGCGGCGATCGACGGCCGGCCGGGCGTGCGCGCCTTCTACGATGCCGGGCTCGGCGCCCCGGAGGCGGGCAAATGGGGCTGGACGCGAACGCTCCGCAACCTCTGGAGCAAGGCCACAGGCTGGGGCATCACGGCCAACATCGTCGACTGCTACGAGGCCCTGATGCTGGCCTGGGAGCCGGGCATGAAGATAGGCTGCTTCGGTTTCAGCCGGGGCGCCTACACGGTTCGCTGCCTCGGCGGCGTGCTGGCGACATGCGGGATAGCGACTTCCGACAATGGCGCACCGATCTCGCGGGACAAGGAAGGCGCCGGCGCCAAGAGGCGGCGCGCCATCGCCGACGAGGCCGTAGCCGCCTACAAGATCAAGGAAAAGGCGAAGCGGCAGGCTGCCGGGGCGGGATTCGGGGCAAGCTATGCCGCAGCCGAGGCCACGCCCGACGTGATCGGTGTGTTCGATACCGTGAGGGCGCTCGGCCTGCCCGGCATCATGAACGTCGTGAACCCTTTCAAGCACGAGTTCCACGACAACGAACTCTCGGTGCGAATTCCCGTCGGCCTGCATGCGCTTTCGGTCGACGAGAACCGCAAGACGTTCGCGCCGGTGCTGTGGGAGGATGTCGATGCCGCGAGCCGAGCCCGGGGACAGGTCATCGAACAATGCTGGTTTCCCGGCGTGCACTCCGACATCGGCGGGGGATACGACGATGACGACAGGCTCTCCCACGTCAGCCTCGGCTGGATGCTCGACCGGGTGCGGGCGCTGGCCGATCTCGACTTTCCCATGGCCGTCGATCTCAAGGACAAGCTGCGGGGAGCGCCTCACGACGAGCGCACGGGGTTCGGCATTTTCTGGATGCCAGGTCAGCGAAGCGTGCGGGCGCGGGAGGTCGACGTCGATCTGCTCTGCCCGGACATCGAACAGCGCTTCGATCTCTATGTTCCAGGCTACAGGCCCGAACCGCTGAGGCCGCACCCACGCGTGAAGCACTATTACTGACGTCGCGGCCGGAACTCGACAGTTCCAGTGTCCCACCGGAATGCTGGCACAATCCAATTCCCCTCCCGGCGGTGCTGGGCCGATTGCCGTGCGGTCGCCGGCACGCTATTTGCCGCGACAGTGCACTTTCCGGGCGGGTGCGTTCGCTCGCCGGAGGAAAGAGTGCCTTGTCAAAGTGGCAGAGCGCGCCCCGTCGTCACCTCGACGCACGCCGCTCTACAACTTCCGCCGGACCCTGCGGGGACGGCGGCTCAAAGGGAGATAATGCCATGAAAGTGAAGACTTTTGCGGGCGTTTCGCTCGTCGCGATGCTTGCCTTCGCATCGGTCGCGCGCGCCGACATCACCATCGGCCTGGTGGCGCCGCTGACGGGCCCGGTGGCGGCTTATGGCGACCAGGTCAAGAACGGCGCCCAGGCGGCGGTCGACGCCATCAACGAGAAGGGCGGCATCCTCGGCGAGAAGGTGGTGCTGAAGCTCGCCGACGACGCGGGCGATCCCAAGCAGGGCGTTTCGGCTGCCAACCTGCTCGTCGGCGAAGGCGTGCAGTATGTCGTCGGTCCGGTCACCTCGGGCGTTGCGATCCCGGCTTCGGACGTGTTCGCCGAGAACGGTATCCTGATGGTCACCCCGACCGCCACCGCACCGGACCTCACCAGCCGCGGGCTCACCAACGTGCTGCGCACCTGCGGCCGCGACGACCAGCAGGCCGAAGTCGCCGCTGCCTATGTGCTCAAGAACATGAAGGACAAGCGCGTCGCGGTGATCCACGACAAGGGCACCTACGGCAAGGGCCTGGCCGACGCCTTCAAGGCGGCGCTGAACAAGGGCGGCGTGACCGAAGTTCAGTACAACTCGCTCACCCCGGGCGAGAAGGACCTGTCGGCGCTCATCACCCGCCTCAAGGCCGACAATGTCGAGGTGATCTATTTCGGCGGCTACCACCCCGAAGGCGGCCTGCTGGCGCGCCAGCTGAAGGACGGCGGCGTCAACGCGCTGATCATCGGCGGCGAGGGCCTGTCGAACACCGAGTTCTGGGCGATCGGCAACGAGGCGGCAGCCGGCACGCTGTTCACCAACGCTTCCGACGCGCTGCAGAACCCGGCCTCGGCCGACGCGGTCAAGATCCTGAAGGACAAGGGCATTCCGCCGGAGGCCTTCACGCTCAACGCCTACGCCGCGGTCGAGGTGCTCAAGGCCGGCATCGAGAAGGCCGGCAAGACCGACGACACGGCCGCGGTTGCCACCGCGCTGAAGTCGGGCGAGCCGATCACCACCGCCATCGGCAACCTCACCTATGGCGAAAGCGGGGACCTCACCTCGCCGAGCTTCTCGCTGTTCAAGTGGGAAGGCGGCAAGATCGTCGCGGCCGAGTAAGCCGGAGCGAAAAGCCAAGGACAAAGGCCGGGGCGCAAGCTCCGGCCTTTCTCATTCTTAAGGTTGAGAGAGCCTAGAGGCTCCAGGGATTCAACAGCGACACCCCGGTGTCGTCGAAATCGGCCACGTTTCGCGTCACGAGAACCAGATCGTGAACCAATGCCGTGGCTGCAATGAGCGTGTCGGCGCTGCCCCTGGTTCGCCCTGCTGTCAGTCGGCCCCATCTCAGCGCGATTTCGTCGGTTATCGGGAGGATCCGACCCGCGTTTTCATGACGCAATTCGCGCAACCACAGTTCCAATCGCATCGCCCGTCCTGCCGTCGCTGCTTGACGATGCCGCGTTCGATTTCGCCTATGGTGATTACGCTCAAGCTGACCGATTCCGGATCGATCGAGGCAAGCCAACCCGTGGGCTTGGTCAGGCGCCGCTGGACGTCCGAGACGATGTTAGTATCGAGCAGATACATCAGAGCTCGACATCACGGATCATCGTGTCAGAGCGTCGCTCCACCTCCGCTGCAAACTCATCATCCCAGCCCGGCCCAGAAAGCAGGTATTCCGCGAGAGTTTTGCGCTTGCCGACGAGTTTTTCGTACTCTTCCGTCGACAGCACGACCACGGCCGGTTCGCCGCGCACGGTGACCGTCTGCGGCCCTTCCTTCCGGGCACGCTGGACCAGCTTGGAGAAATTGTTCTTGGCGTCCTGCAGATGCCAGTTCATCGTCGTCACCTGGCTAGCTTGGCTAGCCAGAATATAGTGCAGCACGACGATCGGCTCAACGGCCACCCGTGACGGAGCGCTACCGGCTGCCGAAGATCGCCGAGCCGACGCGGACACTGGTGGCGCCGAAGGCGACGGCGAGTTCGTAGTCGCCCGACATGCCCATCGACAGTTTTGCGACGCCGGCTTCCCGCGCCAGCTTGTCCAGCAGGGCGAAATGCGGGCCGGGGTTTTCGTCCGCTGGCGGGATGCACATCAGGCCTTCGATCGTCAGCCCGTGGACCTCGCGGCAGCGCCTGACGAAGGCGACAGCCTCGCGCGGTTCGATGCCGGCCTTCTGCGGCTCGGAGCCGGTGTTGACCTGTACGTAGAGCTTCGGCGCGCGGCCCTGGCGTTCGATTTCCCTGGCCAGCTCGGCGGCGATCTTCTCCCGGTCGACCGTCTCGATGACGTCGAAAAGGGCGACGGCTTCCTTGGCCTTGTTGGACTGCAGCGGACCGATGAGGTGCAGCTCGATGTCGGGGAACTCGGCCTTCAGCTCCGGCCACTTTCCCTGCGCTTCCTGGACGCGGTTTTCGCCGAAGACGCGCTGGCCGGCCTCGATGACCGGGCGGATGTGCTCGGCATCGAAGGTCTTGGACACCGCGACAAGCGTCGCCGAGCCTTCCGGCCTGTTGGTCTCGCGCTCGGCCGCACCTATCTTATGCTTCACCAGCGCTAGCTGTTCGACCGACTTTTCCATGCCCGCTGGCCCTGCTGCTTTTTGCCCGCCCCCGCCTTGCCGGAGTTGACGGGTCCGGGAATCCATGATGAACACCCGACGACGATTTCCTGAACCGCGGGTTTTCGCCCCGGTCCACGCACGCTTTTAAGTGAAAAACATCCGATGGCAACCGAACGATACAATCCGCGCGCGTCCGAACCCAAATGGCAGCAGGCCTGGGCCGAGGCGAAGCTCTTCGAGACCAGGAACGACGATCCGCGGCCGAAGTACTACGTGCTCGAGATGTTCCCCTATCCGTCGGGGCGCATCCACATGGGCCACGTGCGCAACTACACGATGGGCGACGTCGTCGCGCGCTATCGCCGCGCCATGGGCTGCAACGTGCTGCACCCGATGGGCTGGGACGCCTTCGGCATGCCGGCGGAAAACGCGGCCATGCAGAACAAGGTGCATCCCAAGGACTGGACCTACCAGAACATCGACACGATGCGCGCCCAGCTGAAGTCGATGGGCCTGTCGCTCGACTGGAGCCGCGAATTCGCCACCTGCGACGTCGACTACTATCACCGCCAGCAGATGCTGTTCATCGACTTCGCCGAAAAGGGGCTGGTGACGCGCAAGTCGTCGAAGGTCAACTGGGACCCGGTCGACATGACCGTGCTTGCCAACGAGCAGGTGATCGACGGGCGCGGCTGGCGTTCCGGCGCGCTGGTCGAGCAGCGCGAGCTGACGCAGTGGTTCTTCAAGATCACCGACTTCGCCCAGGACCTGTCGGACGCGCTGGCTGGCCTCGACGAATGGCCCGAGAAGGTCAAGCTGATGCAGCGCAACTGGATCGGCCGGTCGGAAGGCCTGCTGATCCGCTGGCCGCTGGCCAAGGGCACCGCACCCGCCGGCGAGACCGAGCTGGAGGTCTATACGACGCGTCCGGACACGATCTTCGGCGCCTCGTTCATGGCGATCTCGGCCGACCATCCGCTGGCCAGGAAGGCTGCCGAGAACAATCCCGAACTCGCCGCCTTCATGGAAGACGTGCGCCGCATGGGCACGTCGGTCGCGGCACTGGAGACCGCCGAGAAGAAGGGCTTCGACACCGGCATCAGCGTGGTGCACCCCTTCGACGACAGCTGGACGCTGCCGGTCTATGTCGCCAACTTCGTGCTGATGGACTACGGCACGGGCGCCATCTTCGGCTGCCCGTCGGGCGACCAGCGCGACCTCGACTTCGCCAACAAGTACGGCCTGCCGGTGGTGCCTGTGGTGATGCCCGAGGGTGGCGACGCGGCAACCTTCCAGATCACCGAGGAGGCCTATACCGACGACGGCGTGATGATCAATTCGCGCTTCCTCGACGGCATGAAGCCTGAGGCAGCGTTCAACGACGTTGCCGATCGGCTTGAGCAGATATCGATCGGCAACCGGCCGATGGCAGAGCGCAAGGTGCAGTTCCGCCTGCGCGACTGGGGCATTTCGCGTCAGCGCTACTGGGGCTGCCCGATCCCGATGATCCATTGCGACGATTGCGGCGTCGTGCCGGTGCCGAAGGCCGATTTGCCGGTCAAGCTGCCCGACGACATCGAGTTCGACCGTCCCGGCAATCCGCTCGACCGTCACCCGACCTGGCGCCATGTCGCCTGCCCGAACTGCGCCAAGGATGCGCGCCGCGAGACCGACACGATGGACACGTTCGTGGACTCGTCGTGGTACTTCGCGCGCTTCACCGCGCCGTGGGAGAACGAGCCGACCGATCCTGCGGCCGCCAACGAATGGCTGCCGGTCGACCAGTATATCGGCGGCATCGAGCACGCGATCCTGCACCTGCTCTATTCGCGCTTCTTTACCCGCGCCATGCGCGAGGCCGGGCATCTGAACCTCGCCGAGCCGTTCAAGGGCCTGTTCACCCAGGGCATGGTCGTGCACGAGACCTACAAGGGGCCGGACGGCTGGGTGACGCCGGCCGAGATCAGGATCGAGGACGTCGACGGCAAGCGTCGCGCCTCGCTCATCTCCAACGGCACGCCCATCGAGATCGGCTCGATCGAGAAGATGTCGAAGTCGAAGAAGAACGTGGTCGACCCCGACGACATCATCGCCAGCTACGGCGCCGACACGGCGCGCTGGTTCATGCTGTCGGATTCGCCGCCCGAGCGCGACGTGATCTGGACCGAGGCCGGCGTCGAGGGTGCCCATCGCTTCGTCCAGCGCGTCTGGCGCCTGGTCTCCGAATCGGCCGAGGTGCTGGCCAAGGCCGAGCCGAAGGCAGCGCATGACGGCGATGCTGCGGCAGTCTCCAAGGCAGCGCACAAGGCGTTGAAGGCGGTTGGCGAGGACATCGGCAAGCTCGCCTTCAACAAGGCCGTCGCCCGCATCTACGAACTGTCCAACGCGCTGCAGGGGCCGCTGGCCGACGCTGCCGCCGGCAAGGCTCCGGCCGAGACGGTTTCGGCCCTGCGCGAGGCGATCGACATCCTCGTCGTCATGATCGCGCCGATGATGCCGCACCTGGCCGAAGAGTGCTGGGTGGCGCTCGGCGGGAATGGTCTCGTGGCCGATCGGCAGTGGCCGGCCTTCGATCCGGCGCTCGTCGTCGACAATGAGATCACCTATCCGGTGCAGATCAACGGCAAGAAGCGCGCGGATTTGACAATTGCCCGCGACGCAGATCAAGTGGCGGTCGAAAAAGCGGCGCTGGCTTTGGAAGCAGTGCAGAAGGCACTCGACGGCAAGGCTCCGCGCAAGGTGATCGTTGTTCCGCAGAGGATCGTCAATGTCGTTGCCTGAGGCGCGGACAACTCCGCGTTCGTCGCGATTTGCTGTCGGGCTGGCCCTGGCGGCGTCGCTTGTACTGATCTCCGCCTGCACGGTTCGTCCGCTCTATTCGGACGGCCCGGCGTCGGCCGGTGTCGAAGCCGGCACGGCCACGCAGCTGGCCTCGATCAACATCAAGCCGGTCAACACCCGCTATGGCCAGGAAGTCCGCAATCAGCTGATCTTCCTGTTCAACGGCGGTGCGGGCCAGCAGGCAAGCGCGCCCTACACGATGGAGCTTTCCGTCTCGGAGCTCACCGAATCGGCGCTGCTGGCGCCGGTGACGGCCGAGGACGACGAGCCCACCGCGGGTACCGTCACGCTGACCGGCACCTATGTCGTCACGGAGAACCGCACGGGCAAGCGCATAGCTGCCGGAAAGCGCAACGTGTCGGCATCCTACGACCGGCCGCGCCAGGAGTTCGCCAACATGCGGGCGCAGCGCGACGCCTCCAACAGGGCGGCGCGCGAACTGGCCGAGTTGCTGAGGCTGGCGATAGCCCAGGACATGTCCAAGGGCTGAGACGGGCGAAGGGCGGGATCGCTCGATGCGGTTGACGTCATTCTCGGCTGCCGGCTACCGCTCGCTGCGGTCCATCAGGCTCGACATCGGCCAGGTCTCGGTCTTCGTCGGCGAGAATGGCGTCGGCAAGTCCAACCTCTATCGCGCCCTGCAGCTCATCAAGGCTTCGGCCGAAGGCACGCTTGCCCGCGAGATCGCCGGCGAGGGCGGCATGAGTTCGGCGCTATGGTCGGGCCGGCGGCGGACCGGACAGCCGGTTCGCGTCGTCATCGATGCCGAGTTGCTCGATGACGAGACGGCGGCGCGCTACACCTACAAGGTCGAGATCGGGCTGCCGCCCCCTGTCTCCGCCGGCTTTGCCTTCGAACCCCACGTCAAGGAAGAGAGCCTGAGCGTCGATGCGGGCAGGCGCCCGGTCGAGATGATGTCGCGCAAGGGGCAGGCCGTATTCGCCCGCGACGCCGCCGGGCGCCGGGTGGAGCATCCCGAGCGGGTGCTGAACTCGGAGACGGCGCTGGCGCTGCTCGGCGGGGCAGGGCGCTACCCGGAGGTCGGCGACATGCGCGCCACCGTCGGCGGCTGGCGCTTCTATCACGGTTTCCGCACCGATGCGGAGTCGCCGACGCGCCGGGCGGCGCTCGCGACGACCTCGCCGATGCTCGACGAGAACGGCGCCAACCTGGCGGCGGTGTTCGCGACGCTCAAGCACATCCGCGGCGACACGGTCGAGCTCGACCGCTGCGTCGCCGACGCCTTGGGTGGGGCGCAGCTGGACGTTCCGGTGCCAGAGGAAAGCGCGACCTTCGGCCTGGTGTTGCCGGAGTTTCCGCAGCGCATCTTCAAGCCGCAGGAGTTGTCGGACGGGCAGGTCCGTTTCCTGGCGCTCGCCGGGGCGCTGATGTCCTACCGCCTGCCGAAGCTCATTGCGCTCAACGAGCCGGAGGCGAGCCTGCATCCGCGCATGATGCCGGCGCTGGCCGACATGATCGCGGCGGCGGCGGAGCGGACGCAGATCTGGATCGTCACCCATTCGCGCGAACTGGCGGATATCGTGCGTGATCGCACCGGCGCGCGCCCGATGACGGTGGTGCGCAATGAAGGCGCCACCACCATCGACGGCATGCGCATCACCGGCGCGATGGACGACGATTAGCCGGCCTCGGGGCAGGTCACGCGCCGCCGCGTGAACGTCCAGCCCAGCGTCATGGCTGCGGCGGCGAGAAGGATCGCGCCGGCACCGGCGAGTTGCATGAGTTGCAGGCGCTGGCCGAAGGCGATGTAGTCAGCCGCGATCGCCACCACCGGGTAGATGAAGGACAGCGCGCCGACGAGATTGGTCGGCAGCTTCTGGATCGCGCCGTAGAGCAGGATGTACATCAGCCCGGTGTGGACGACGCCTATGGCGATGAGGATGGCCCAGCTGCGCGCGTCGGCGGACGGGTGGCCGAGGTCGGCGAAGGGCGCCAGCATGATGACGCCGACGACGACCTGGATCAGCGCGATCAGGTGCGGCGGCACGCCCTTCAGTTTCTTCGCGACGATTGCCGCGATGGCATAGAAGAAGGCAGCGCCAAGGGCGAGCAGGATGCCGCCGAGATAGTCGGTGCCGACATGGGCAGCACTCGACTTGCCCTGGACGATCAGCAGCATGCCTGTGAACGCCACCAGCAGCCAGCCGAGCTTGGCGAGCGTGATGCGTTCGCCGAAGAGCAGCGCGCCCAGCGCCACCAGCATGAAGGGTTGGGTGTTGTAGACGGCGGTCGCGATGGAGATCGAGGCGCGCGGGAAGGCGGCGAAGAGCAGCACCCAGTTGGCGACGATGGCCACGCCGCCCAAGGCCGCATAGGCGATCTGGGTGCGGGAGATGACGTTCTTGCGGAACAGGCCGAGTGCGGCGCAGATGACCAGCAGCGTCGCCGCGCCGAAGGCGCAGCGCCAGAACACCACCGACATGACAGGCTGGCCGGAGAGGACGACGAACAGACCGATCGTGCCCGAGATCACCATTGCCGTAGTCATCTCGACCGTGCCGCGCGTCGTTTCCGTCATGTCCCTGCTCCCTTGCTAGGTGATGCGCATTATCCGCAGGGGCGGGGCCGAAAACCATGGCTTGGGAGAGCAATTTGCCCTCATATGCCTGATAATGTAAGGTCATTTCAGGATTTTGCCTTCGGAGCGTGGCATGCTTGACGACATCGACCGGCGCATCGTCGAAATCCTGGTCGAGGACGCCAGGGTTTCGCTGAAAGAACTGGCCCAGCGGGTCGGACTGTCGTCGCCGAGCGCGTCGGAAAGGCTGAAGCGGCTGGAGGAGCGCGGCGTCATCCGCGGCTTCACCATCGAGGTCGACCCGGCGGCACTCGGCTACACCTTGCAGGCCATCGTCCGCATCCGTCCGCTGCCCGGCAAGCTGCATATGGTGCAGGACCTGATCCAGCAAATCCCGCAATTCTCCGAATGCGACAAGGTGACGGGCGACGACTGCTTTGTCGCCCGGCTGCACATCCGCTCGATCGACGAGCTGGACAAGATCCTCGACCAGATCACCGACAAGGCCGAAACCAACAGCTCGATCGTCAAGGCGCAGCCGGTGAAACGGCGATTGCCGCCGCTTCTCTGAACGCGGGCACAAAAAAACCGGCGCTGGTGGCGCCGGCTTTTTTGTCTTGGCTGGAAGGATCAGCCGATCTTCTGGCCGGTCTTGGCCCAGTCGGCCAGGAACATCTCGAGGCCCTTGTCGGTCAGCGGGTGCTTGACCAGCGCCTTCAGCGTTGCCGGCGGGACGGTGGCGACGTCGGCACCGATCAGGGCGGCGCGCTTGACGTGCTCGGTCGAGCGGATCGAGGCGGCGAGGATCTCGGTGTCGAAGCCGTAATTGTCATAGATGTGGCGGATCTCGGCGATCAGCTCCATGCCGTCGACGGCCATGTCGTCGAGGCGGCCGATGAAGGGCGAGATGAAGCTGGCGCCGGCCTTGGCGGCGAGCAGCGCCTGGTTGGCCGAGAAGCACAGCGTGACGTTGACCAGGCGGCCATCGGAGGTGAGCGTCCGGCAGGCCTTGAGGCCGTCGAGGGTGAGCGGAACCTTGATGCAGATGTTGTCGGCGATCTTCGACAGCACCTCGGCTTCCTTCATCATCTCGGCATATTCGGTGGCAGCGACTTCCGCCGAAACCGGACCATCGACGATGTCGCAGATTTCCTTGGTCACTTCGGCGATGTTGCGGCCCGACTTCAGGATCAGCGACGGGTTGGTGGTGACGCCGTCAAGCAGGCCGAGCTCGTTGAGCTCGCGGATTTCCTTGACGTCGGCGGTGTCGACGAAAAACTTCATTTCAGTCTCCTTCGTGGCGGGGCTTGGGGGGCACCCAACGGGTCGGCCTTTGCTCTAAACCAAGTTCGGGGCAAGGTCACGCGTCATGACCGCCGATTCGCCAACAAGAAGGGCCGCACCCGTGCTCGTGCCGATGCCGGCCGAGCGGGCATACTCCTATGCGGTCCCGGAAGGCATGGACGTCGTGCCCGGTTCGATCGTGCGCGTGCCGCTCGGGCCACGCGAAGTGGCCGGCATCGTCTGGGACGGACCGGTCGAGACGGTCGATCCCAGGAAGCTCCGGCCGATCTCGCATGTCTTCGACTGTCCGCCGATCGGTGAACAGATGCGGCGCTTCGTCGATTGGGTGGCGCAATACACGATCTCGCCGCCGGGCATGGTGGCGCGCATGATCCTGCGCGCGCCGGAAGCCTTCGACCCCGAGCCGTGGACGGAAGGCATCGTCCGCACCGAGGCGAGCCCGGACCGGATGACGGCGGCGCGCGAGCGCGTGCTGGAGATGGCGAGCGACGGCATGGCGTGGACGCGCTCGGGGCTGGCGCATGCCGCCGGCGTGTCGTCGACCGTCGTCGATGGGCTGAAGGCGCAGGGCGTGTTCGAGACGGTGATGATCCCGCCGCGCCCGGTCGTGGCCGCGCCGGACACATCCTATTCGGCTGCCGAACTCGTCGGCGAGCAGCTGGCGGCGGCAAAGGACCTGCGCGAGCTGGTAGCAGCCGATCGCTTCGGCGTCAGCCTGATCGACGGCGTCACCGGCTCGGGCAAGACCGAGGTCTATTTCGAAGCGGTGGCGGCGGCGCTGGACAAGGGCAGGCAGGTGCTGATCCTGTTGCCGGAAATCGCACTCACCCAGGCTTTCCTCGAGCGCTTCCAGAACCGCTTCGGCACCAAGCCGGCGGAGTGGCATTCGGACCTGCCGCCGCGCATGCGCGAGCGCGTCTGGCGCCAGGTGGCGGAGGGCGGCGTGCGGGTGGTGGTCGGCGCGCGCTCGGCGCTGTTTCTGCCTTTCAGGGAGCTCGGCCTGACCGTCGTCGACGAGGAGCACGACCCTGCCTACAAGCAGGAGGACCGGGTATTCTACAACGCCCGCGACATGGCCGTGGTGCGCGGCCATATCGGTGGCTTTCCAGTCGTGCTCGCCTCGGCCACGCCGTCGGTGGAGAGCCGCGTCAATGCCGAACAGGGCAAGTATCGCCGCACCGTGCTGTCGGCACGCTTCGCCGAGGCGGCGCTGCCGCATCTCGCCACCATCGACATGCGCCGTTCGCCGCCGGCGCGCGGCGGGTTCCTGTCGCCGGTGCTGCTCGGCAAGATGCGCGAGAATCTCGGCCGGCAGGAACAATCGCTCCTGTTCCTCAACCGTCGCGGTTATGCACCACTGACCCTGTGCCGCGTCTGCGGCCATCGCTTCGGCTGCCCGGTCTGCTCGGCCTGGCTGGTCGAGCATCGTTTCCGCGGCCAGCTCGTCTGCCACCATTGCGGCCACAACGAGAAGCGGCCGGAAGCCTGTCCGGAATGCGGCACCTTCGATCACCTGGTCGCCTGCGGCCCGGGCGTCGAGCGCATCGCCGAGGAGGTGGTGCAGCATTTCCCCGACGCTCGCACCATCGTTCTGTCGTCGGACATGCTGGGCGGGGTCAAGCGGCTCAGGCTCGAACTCGAGGCCATCGCCAATGGCGAGGCCGACATCGTCATCGGCACGCAGCTCGTCGCCAAGGGGCACAACTTCCCGAACATGACGCTGGTGGGGGTGGTCGACGCCGACCTCGGCCTCGCCAATGGCGATCCGCGCGCCGCCGAACGCACCTACCAGCTGTTGTCGCAGGTGACCGGCCGCGCCGGGCGCACCGGCAAGAAGAGCCTTGGCCTGCTGCAGACGTTCCAGCCCGACCATCCGGTGATGCGGGCGATCGTCTCCGGCGATTCGGAGGCCTTCTACGAGCGCGAGATCGTCGAACGCGAGCGCGCCGCGCTGCCGCCCTTCGGCCGGCTGGCCGGCGTCATCGTCAGCGCAGCGACAAGGCCCGAGGCCGAGAGCCATGCGCGCGGCCTGCGCCGGGCGGCGAAGACTGCCCAGGACGTGCATGTGCTCGGCCCCGCCGAGGCGCCGCTGGCGCTGGTCGGCGGGCGCCACCGCTTCCGGCTGCTGGTTCAGGCCGACCGCAAGGCCGATATCCAGGGCTACATCAAGGCGATGCTGGCCGAAGGACCCAAGATACGCGGTTCGGTGCGCGTGCAGGTCGACATCGACCCGCAGAGCTTTCTCTAGCCTAAGCCCCGGGTCGGGCGATGATGCCCAGTAGCGGCGGGGTCGGCGTCGGGCCGGTCACCACCTCGTCGACCACATAGCCGCCGGTCTTCAGCCTGACCTCGATGGCGCGCCTGATGGTGTCGATCTGGCCGGCGCTCGGCGGCTCGAAGAACAGGTACAGCCTGCCGCCCGCAGCAAGAAGCGGCTTCAGCACGGTCAGCTCGCGCATGGCCTCGAGCCAGAACAGGTTGACGTTGATGGCGAAGATCTTGTCGAAGCGACCGGCCGAGGCGGCGTAGTCGGCGAGGGCGGCCTGCATGATCTCGACCTTGCCAGCGGCAATCCCTTCCCCATTCCGATCGATGGCTGCCTTCACTGCACTGTCGGAGCGGTCGAGCCCGACAATATGGCCATCGGCCAGCAACCGGGAGACCTCGGCCAAGGCCACGCCGCGGCCGCAGCCGATCTCCAGAATGCGGTCGCCTGGGCCGATTTCCAGGTGGCCGATCGACCAGATGATCCTCTCCGGTATCGCCATGTCCCCCTCCCGGCGTTCCCCAGCCGGGAGCATAGCCGATCGCTGGCATTTCGCCAGTTCCTCCTCTGGTACTGTGTGCCGGGTCGGCTATGATCCTCCGGGATTCGCGGCGCGTCAGCGATGCGGAAGCCGGAGGGGGAAATATGGAGTTCGCATTTCCGTGGCCGATGAGCCAGGGCGAATGGCTGGCCTGGGGTTCGGCGGCCGTTACGCTGCTGTTCGGCGTGATCCTGTTCTTCGCGCCGCGCATCGCCTTTCGGCTGCTCAGGCTCCAGCCCCGCCCCGATCATCCGGAGGCGATCGCCCAGGGGCGCGCCACCATGGCGGGGTTCTTCCTCGGCGTCGGCCTCTGCGCGATCCTGCTCGCCCAGCCATGGCTCTACATGGCGCTCGGCGTCTCCTGGCTGTTCACGGCTTTCGGGCGCATCGTGGCCATGATGTCGGACGGGGCCAACACCCCATACAACTGGGTAGCGATGGTCATCGAACTGGCGCTGGCGGCCCTACCCCTTGGGTTTGTTTTCGGCTTCTGGCCCTGAATCGGCGCCTACCCGACGTCTTCCCCGTCAAGATGCGACAATAGTGCCAGAAAGCCTGTTAGAGGACGTGTTGCGGTCCTCAAAAGCCTGTGCTAGACGGCAATCGACTTTCGGCCGGGGGGATGCGGCTGACGCGAGCTCCGGGGTCAAAAAACGCAGTAAGGTCAAAGATTTAGCTGGGTATATCACACTCGCGCCATGAATCTTGCGGCCTGTCAGACAAGAGAAAAGACGGTCCGTGACCCAATCTTCCTCGCCAATCTCCGGTGTTGCTGAGCGCTATGCGGGTTCGCTCTTCGATCTCGCGCTCGAAGCTGGCGCCGTCGCCAAGGTCGAAGCCGATCTCGGCCGTTTCTCCGAGCTGCTCGCGGGCAGCCCCGATCTGGAGCGCCTGATCAAGAGCCCGGTCTTCTCCGGCGAAGAGCAGGAAAAGGCCATTGCGGCGATCGCCGACAAGGCCAAGATCGTCGGCCTCACCGGCAATTTCCTGCGCCTGGTCGCGCGCAACCGCCGCCTGTTCGTCCTGCCCGGTATGATCGCAGCATTCCACCGCATCGCCGCCGAGCATCGTGGCGAAGTGGCGGCCGAGGTGACGTCGGCCCATGACCTGACGGCCGCCCAGCTTGCCGAACTCAAGACGGCGCTGAAGGGCGTGGCCGGCAAAGATGTCGCGATCACCGTTTCGGTCGATCCCTCGCTGCTCGGCGGTCTCGTCGTGAAGATGGGTTCGCGCCAGATCGATACGTCGCTCAAAACCAAACTCAATTCGCTCAAGCTTGCACTGAAAGAGGTCGGCTGATGGACATCCGCGCCGCGGAAATCTCCGCAATTCTGAAAGACCAGATCAAGAATTTCGGCAAGGAAGCCGAAGTTTCCGAAGTCGGTCAGGTCCTGTCGGTGGGTGACGGCATCGCCCGCGTCTACGGTCTCGACAACGTCCAGGCGGGCGAGATGGTCGAGTTCCCGGGCGGCATCCGTGGCATGGCGCTGAACCTCGAAAGCGACAATGTCGGCGTCGTCATCTTCGGCAGCGACCGCGACATCAAGGAAGGCGACACCGTCAAGCGCACCGGCGCTATCGTCGACGTTCCGGTCGGTCCGGAGCTGCTCGGCCGCGTCGTCGACGCCCTCGGCAACCCGATCGACGGCAAGGGCCCGATCAAGGCCAAGGAGCGCCGCCGCGTCGACGTCAAGGCCCCCGGCATCATTCCCCGCAAGTCGGTGCACGAGCCGATGTCGACCGGTCTCAAGGCCATCGACGCGCTCATCCCGGTCGGCCGCGGCCAGCGCGAGCTGGTCATCGGTGACCGCCAGACCGGCAAGACCGCCATCATCCTCGACACGATCCTGAACCAGAAGGCGATCCACGTCGCCGGTCCGGAAAAGGAAAAGCTCTACTGCGTCTACGTCGCCGTCGGCCAGAAGCGCTCGACCGTCGCGCAGTTCGTGAAGGTGCTCGAAGAGCGCGGCGCGCTCGAATACTCGATCGTCATCGCCGCGACAGCTTCGGACGCTGCACCGATGCAGTTCCTGGCGCCGTTCGCAGGCTGCGCCATGGGCGAATACTTCCGTGACAACGGCAAGCATGCCCTGATCGCCTATGACGACCTGTCCAAGCAGGCCGTCGCCTACCGCCAGATGTCGCTGCTGCTCCGCCGCCCGCCGGGCCGCGAAGCCTATCCGGGCGACGTCTTCTACCTGCACTCCCGCCTGCTCGAGCGCGCGGCGAAGCTCAACGACGAGAACGGCGCCGGTTCGCTGACCGCGCTTCCCGTCATCGAGACGCAGGCCAACGACGTGTCGGCCTACATCCCGACCAACGTGATCTCGATCACCGACGGCCAGATCTTCCTCGAGACCAACCTGTTCTTCCAGGGCATCCGTCCTGCCGTGAACGTCGGTCTGTCGGTGTCGCGCGTCGGCTCGTCCGCCCAGGTCAAGGCGATGAAGCAGGTCGCCGGCTCGATCAAGGGCGAGCTCGCGCAGTACCGCGAAATGGCGGCCTTCGCGCAGTTCGGCTCGGACCTCGACGCCGCCACCCAGCGTCTGCTCAACCGCGGCGCGCGCCTGACCGAGCTGCTCAAGCAGCCGCAGTTCTCGCCGCTCAAGACCGAAGAGCAGGTCGCGGTGATCTTCGCCGGCGTCAACGGCTATCTCGACAAGCTCGCCCTGAAGCAGGTTGGCAAGTTCGAGCAGGGCCTGCTGGCGCATCTGCATTCGGAAGGCAAGGACGTCCTCGACGGCATTCGCACGGAGAAGGCGCTGAGCGACGACCTGCGCGGCAAGCTCAAGGCTCACATCGACGCCTTCGCGAAAAACTTCGCCTGACACTGACGGATAAGGCATGGCCTCGCTAAAAGACCTCCGCAACCGCATCGCCTCGGTCAAGGCGACGCAGAAGATCACCAAGGCGATGCAGATGGTCGCCGCGGCAAAGCTGCGTCGTGCCCAGGAGGCCGCCGAGGCCGCGCGTCCCTACTCGCAGCGCATGGGTGCCGTTCTCGCGAACATCGCCCAGGCGGTCGGGGGCGACGGCGACGCTCCGGCGCTGATGACCGGAACCGGCAAGGACGACGTGCACCTGCTCGTCGTCTGCACCGCAGAGCGCGGTCTTTGCGGCGGCTTCAACAGCCAGATCTCGCGTCTGGCCCGCGACCACGTCCGCAAGCTCCAGGGCCAGGGCAAGACGGTCAAGATCATCACCGTCGGCAAGAAGGGCTACGACGTCCTGCGCCGCGATTTCGCGTCGCTGATCATCGATCGCGTCGAACTGCGCGATGCAAAGCAGGTCGGTTTCGTCCACGCCGACATGATCGCCAAGAAGGTGATCACGCTGTTCAACGAAGGCGGCTTCGACGTCTGCACGCTGTTCTACTCCGAGTTCAAGTCGGTCATCAGCCAGATCCCGACCGCGCAGCAGCTCATCCCGGCGGCGGCCGCTTCGGCCACGGCGGATCAATCGTCGGCGGGCGGCGCCATCTACGAATACGAGCCGGAGCCGAGCGAAATCCTCGGCGATCTCATTCCGCGCAACATCTCTGTGCAGATCTTCCGGGCGCTGCTCGAGAATGCGGCGGGCGAGATGGGCGCCAAGATGAGCGCGATGGACAACGCCACGCGCAACGCCGGCGACATGATCAACAGGCTGACGATCACCTACAACCGCCAGCGTCAGGCCCAGATCACCAAGGAACTGATCGAGATTATTTCGGGCGCCGAAGCGCTCTAGGCACGCGACCCCTAGGGCAGGGTTTGCGTGAAACAAGGAACGGACACAGAGGTTACAACGATGGCTAAAGCAGCTACTCCGAAAGCGGCGGCGGAAAAGGCCCCCGCAGCAAAGAAGGCGGCGCCTGCGAAGGCAGCCGCTGCCAAGGTCGAGAAGACGGCAATCGCCGCGGGTGCCAATGGCCGCGTCACGCAGGTCATCGGCGCCGTCGTCGACGTCGCTTTCGACGGCGAGCTGCCGGCCATCCTGACCGCGCTCGAGACCGACAACAGCGGCAACCGCCTGGTGCTCGAGGTTGCCCAGCACCTCGGCGAGAACACCGTGCGCTGCATCGCCATGGACACGAGCGAAGGTCTGGTCCGCGGCCAGGCCGTCCGCAACACGGGTTCGCCGATCACGGTTCCGGTCGGCGACGAGACCCTTGGCCGCATCATGAACGTGATCGGCGAGCCGGTCGACGAGGCAGGTCCGGTCAAGACCAAGTCGCGCCGCGCCATCCACCAGGACGCACCGGCCTATGTCGAGCAGTCGACGGAAGCCCAGATCCTGGTCACCGGCATCAAGGTCGTCGACCTGCTCGCTCCCTACGCCCGCGGCGGCAAGATCGGCCTGTTCGGCGGCGCCGGCGTCGGCAAGACCGTTCTGATCCAGGAACTGATCAACAACGTCGCCAAGGCGCACGGCGGTTACTCGGTGTTCGCCGGCGTCGGCGAGCGCACCCGCGAAGGCAACGACCTCTATCACGAGATGATCGAGTCGGGCGTCAACAAGGACCCGCACGAGAACAACGGCTCGACCGAGGGTTCCAAGTGCGCCCTGGTGTTCGGCCAGATGAACGAGCCGCCCGGTGCGCGCGCTCGCGTCGCCCTCTCGGGCCTGACCATCGCCGAGCACTTCCGCGACCAGGGCCAGGACGTGCTGTTCTTCGTCGACAACATCTTCCGCTTCACCCAGGCGGGCTCGGAAGTGTCGGCTCTGCTCGGCCGTATTCCGTCGGCCGTGGGCTATCAGCCGACGCTGGCGACCGACATGGGCGCCATGCAGGAGCGCATCACCACCACCACCAAGGGTTCGATCACCTCGGTGCAGGCCATCTACGTGCCCGCCGACGACTTGACCGACCCGGCGCCGGCGACTTCGTTCGCGCACCTTGACGCGACGACCGTTCTCAATCGCGCGATCTCGGAAAAGGGTATCTACCCGGCCGTGGATCCGCTCGACTCGACCTCGCGCATGCTCGATCCGCTGATCGTCGGCGAAGAGCACTACTCGGTCGCCCGTCGCGTCCAGGAAATCCTCCAGCGCTACAAGTCGCTGCAGGACATCATCGCCATCCTGGGCATGGACGAGCTGTCGGAAGAGGACAAGGTCACGGTTGCCCGCGCCCGCAAGGTCGAGCGCTTCCTGTCGCAGCCGTTCTTCGTCGCCGAGGTGTTCACCGGTTCGCCGGGCCAGCTGGTTCCGCTCGAAGACACGATCAAGAGCTTCAAGGGCCTGGTCGAAGGCGAGTACGACCATCTGCCGGAGGCTGCCTTCTACATGGTCGGCGGCATCGACATGGCGATCGAGAAGGCTCAGCGCCTGGCTGCGGAAGCGGCGTAAGATGGATGAAGATGCCGACTCCGATTTCTGCTGTGACGCTCTACGAGCGGCTACGGCGGAACTTCCTGAGCCGGCATCTCCGACCATTTATGTGTCAGAAGATGAAGTTCTGATGATGGTTGTGGGGCTCGTCGAGACCGAGGACGGTCTGGGCTTCATGGATCAAGCAGTGGCGTACTGCCCATTCTGCGGTACCCACATTCAGGACGTGGAAGCTCTAGCCAAAGAGGCGCGGCAATAATGGCCGAATCATTCAAATTCGAACTGGTCTCGCCCGAGCGCCTGCTCGTTTCGGAACAGGTCGAGTCTGTCGTCATTCCCGGTTCGGAAGGCGAGATGACGGTCATGGCCAATCATGCGCCGCTGATGACCACGGTCAAACCGGGCGTCGTGACGGTCAAGACTGCCGGCGGCAAGGAAGAGCGCTACGTGGTGTTCGGCGGCTTCGCCGACATCGTCCCGTCGGGCTGTACGCTGCTCGCCGAATCGGCGACGGCGGTGAAGGACATCGACCGCGCCGAGCTGCTGCGCCGCATCCAGAACGCCCGCGAGGATGTGACCGACGCCAAGGACGACAGCACGCGTTCGAAGGCGGAAGCCTATCTGAACCATCTGTCGACGCTGGAATTGGCGATCTAAAACTTTTTGAAGTTCATCGACAGAAAAAGCGGGGCTTTGCCTCGCTTTTTTTGCTATCTAGGCCCAAGTCATCCTTGGGGGCGCATAGATGGCAGACAGCATTGCTTCGCGATCAGTGTGGACAACTGCACTGATTTCATTTGTTGGCGGCCCATTTGCCGGATTTCTTTGGATAGGGCGCGGCTTGGCGGCCATATCCTGCCTCCTGCTGATCAGCGGGCTGGGCGTTGTGCTGTTGTACATTGGCTTCCCGGTGTTTCCGGGTACGCGATTGAACGAAGCTCTGGCGAGCTACTCTTCTCTCCTTGTGGGCCTTCTTTGGAGCGGGCTTGTCGTGCCATTTGCCGGACGCTCGATACCGGACAAGTGGTATTCCCATGGCGCGTCGGTTCTATTGCTGGCTGGTGCAGTGGGCTTGGGCGTTGCCCTTGGGGTGCGGACATTCCTGTTTCAGCCACTGTCAATGGCCGCCATGAGTATGGCTCCGAATGTGGAGCAGGGCGACTATCTGATTGCGACAAAAAATGCCTATGGCTACGGCCTCTTCATCGAGCTGGTTGACAGCTGGCCTGCAGAAGAGCGTTGGTTGGCCGAGCAGCCGCAACGTGGCGATGTCGTTATTTTCAGGTCTCCGCTCAATCTCGAGGCGGACTACATCATGAGGGTGGTGGGGCTGCCGGGCGAAACCATTCAGATGATCGACGGGGTTCTGCATATAGACAACGTACCCGCCGCCCTCGAGCCCGACGGGACCTACGAGAACGCCGAGATGTTGGATCGGCCGATTGTCCGCCAGCGCGAGACGTTGCCCAATGGCGTTTCCTACAAGGTCTTGAACATCTCCGATGACTCGATAGGGGATGATACGGCGCCGGTAAAAGTCCCAGAGGGCCAATATTTCATGCTTGGCGACAACAGGGACCTTTCTGCCGACAGCCGGTTCGAGTTAGGCACGGTTCCGTTCGACTATCTCCGAGGCAGGGCAGATCGGATCTTCTGGAATGCGTTTGGAAACGACTACACCGCTCGCCAAAAGGTGGCCGCAGGGCGGTAAAAAGACGCAATCATGGTCACGCGGACCTGCCTCCCCACTTCGACAGGGCGTCAGCAAGCGCAATTGTTGTGCGCGGCCGGGCGCGCGCTTCGGTCGGCGTGGCCGAAAAGCGCGGCGCCGGTGCCGGTTGCATGAGGCCGTCGAGTTCGACGAAGCTCTTCCGTGCAGCGAGGTGCGGATGTTCGGCCGCTTCCTTCATGTCGAGCACCGGCGAGACGCAGGCGTCGGAATGTTCGAGCAGGGCCAGCCACTCGGCTCTCGGCCGGGTGCGGATGCGCGCTGCGATCCGCTCCCGGAGTGCTGCCCAGTTGCGCGGATCGGCGCGCAGGGCGTGCGCGTCCTCCTCCAGCCCGATTGCCTTGCGAAACAGCTCGAAGAACTGCGGTTCGATCGGCCCGACTGCAATGAAGGCGCCGTCTGCGCATTCATAGGCTCCGTAGTGGGGCGCTGCGCCGTCCAGAAGGTTGGAGGCCCGCCCCGGTCGCCACCAACCGGCCGCAGCCATGTCATGCATCATCGCCATCAGCTGGATTGCCCCGTCGCAGATGGCGCAGTCGACGACCTGGCCTTCGCCGGTGCGTTGCGCCGACCAGAGTGCTGCCAGCATGCCGGCAATGAGGAACATCGAGCCTCCGCCGAAGTCGCCGACGAGGTTGAGCGGCGGCAGCGGCCGCTCGGCCGTGCCGATGGCCGCGAGCGCGCCGGAAATCGCGATGTAGTTGATGTCGTGGCCGGCGTGGGGGGCGAGCGGGCCGGTCTGGCCCCAGCCGGTCATGCGCCCATACACCAGGCGCGGATTGCGGCCGAGCAGCGCGTCCGGCCCGAGGCCGAGCCGCTCCATCACTCCGGGCCGGAAGCCTTCGATGAGGGCATCGGCTTCATCGATCAGCCTTCGCACCATTTCCGCTTCGTCGGGGTTCTTCAGATCGACTTCCACCGTCGAGCGGCCGCGACCGCAGATCGGGTCGGGCGGAGCTGCCTCGGCGCCCGGTCGGGCGATGCGGATGACATCCGCGCCCATGTCGGCGAATTGCATAGCCGCGAACGGCGCCGGCCCAAGCCCGACGAACTCCACGATGCGCAGGCCGACAAGCGGTCCCTTGGCTGGTCTCGACATCTTCGCCACTCCCTGCGGTGGAGGCTAGCGGCTCACGGGGGCGCATGTGAAGCCTGCCGGGAGGGATATCACGCAGATTGCATGCCTAGGTTCGTGAAGAGGCGGCCTTCCATTCGGCGTAGAGATGCAACCCTTCGTCCGGCCGCACGGGGACATAGGCAATCTTCATCGACTGCTCGGCTTCAGGTCTTGCCAGATCGGCATAGATGGCGGCGGTGGACAGGCCGTATGGTTCGCCGTCGTCGTTCGAGTAGGCATAGGCCACTTCGGTGATGCCGGCCATGCGCATCGCGGCCATGCACATCGGACAGGGATTGCCGCTGGCATAGACCGCGCAGCCGTCGAGCCGCGGCGAGCCCAGCGTCTGGCCTGCCGCCCGCACCGCCGACATCTCGGCGTGGGCGGTCGGGTCGTTGGTCGAAAGCACCTCGTTGACGCCGCTGGCGATGACCTCGCCGTCCTTGACGACAACGGCCCCGAACGGACGGTCGCCCCTGGCTATGTTTGCGCGCGCGAGTTCGACCGCCTCGCAGAGAAAGCGCTCCGTCTTGTTCATTGCAACCCTCCTCAGCGCGCGCCGGCGGCGACCAGCAGCTTCTCGATCTCCGAATAGCCGCGGTCGCGGGCATTCTGAAGCGGCGTGAGGCCGTCGCCGTCGGGAATGTTGACGTCGGCGCCGGCGTCGATCAGCAGCTTGACGATCGCAACGTGGCGCGGGCCGCCGTCGGACAGCACGATCGCTTCCATCAGGGCCGTCCAGTTGAGGTTGTTGATGTGGTCGACGTCGACCCCCGCCTCGATCAGCGTCTGCACGGTCTCGACATGTCCCCGCTCGGAAGCAGGAATGAGCGCCGTGCCGCCGTAGCGGTTAGTGCTCTTGAGGTCCGCGCCGGCGGCCAGCGTCATGCGCAGGATTTCCAGGTGGCCCCGCGCGCCTGCATAGAGATAGGGGCTGTCGTTGATGTTGTCCTTGGCGTTGACGTTGGCCCCGGCCTCGATCAGCACCTTTGCGGCCTCGACCTGGTTGGCGTGGGTGGCGATCAGCAGCGCCGTGCGGCCTGCGTCGTCCTTGGCATCGATCTTGGCGCCCTTGGCCAGAAGTTGCTGAATGGAAGCGGCGTTGCCTTCTTCTGCCGCCTGATACAGTTCGCGCTCGAGCATATCCCCTCCTGCCGATGCCGGTGAAAACCACGTCAGGATGACGATCAATGCATAAAGGAATGTGGATAGTGTCTTAGGCATCTTTGTCCTTCCTGACTCCAGCTGCCGCCGTCGACGCTTGCCACGACGGCGGCTGCACAAACGCCGGCTATGCCGGCCGCGAGGTCGCTCCGCCTGCTGGCGGCCCAGAGCCTGGCAACGACCTTCAAGCCAAATAGGGAGCGGCATAGCCATTTCAAAATTAAATGTCCCAATGAGATATATTGGGGATTTGAATGTCTTTCCGGTGACCCCGGACCACCTCAAGCCTCTTGGTGGTTATCGACGGCGGCAGCTTCAGCGGGTCGCGTGGTGACCTGAGAGCACAGGGTGCCGGGCGAAGGTCTGGGGTCTTCCCGATACCCGATCGATGGAGCCGTCACCGCGAGCGCCTTCGCCCAAAATGGCAGGTCGTCCGCAGGTCAGCATGACACCGCAATCACAACGTGCAATGATCCGGGCGGCGGAGGCCGCAAAGCTGGCTTTCTCGTCATATTACGACGTGAAATCAAATCTGTACGAGCACACGCGAGGATGCATGGCGCCGTTTCAGCGTTTGTCATACAGTCGCGCGAATCTCAGCCGGGCGGGGGTCAGCGGCAACTCGACATACGGAACTCGGTGGTGAAGGGCATAATCCTGGCCGGTGGAAGCGGAACCCGGCTCTATCCGGCAACATTGGCGGTATCGAAGCAGATACTGCCTATCTACGACAAACCCATGATCTACTATCCGCTCGGCGTCCTGATGCTGGCGGGTATCAGGGACATATTGATCATCTCGACGCCACGCGACCTGCCGCAGTTCAAACAACTGCTCGGCGATGGTTCGGCCTTCGGCGTGGCGTTTTCCTATGCCGAACAAGCGGCACCCAACGGCCTTGCCGAAGCCTTCGTCATCGGACGCGACTTCATCGGCGACAGTTCGGTCGCGCTCATCCTGGGCGACAACATCTTCTATGGCGACGGGCTGTCGGAGCGCTGCCGCGAGGCAGTCGCCCGCGAGCGCGGCGCCTCGGTCTTCGCCTACCAGGTCGACGATCCCCAGCGTTACGGCGTGGTTGCATTCGACCGCACCACCCGGCAAGCCCTGTCCATCGAGGAGAAGCCGGACGAGCCACGCTCCAACTGGGCAGTGACGGGCCTCTATTTCTACGACAATTCGGTGGTCGACATCGCTTCGTCGATCAGGCCGTCGGCGCGCGGCGAACTGGAGATCACCGACGTCAACCGCGCCTATCTCGACAGGGGTCAGTTGCACGTCGTCCGCCTGGGCCGCGGCTATGCGTGGCTCGACACGGGCACCCACGACAGCCTGCACGAGGCGTCGTCCTTCGTCCGCACCATCGAGCACCGCCAGGGGATCAAGATCATGTGTCCCGAGGAGATCGGATTCGAGCTCGGCTGGCTGACCGAGGCGGAGGTCATGCAGCGGGCCGCCGTGCTGGGCAAGACGGACTACGCGCGCTACCTCCAGCGTCGGGTGCGGGAGATCGCGCATGGTTGAGGTGCGCAGCCTCGGCCTCGACGGGGTCCTCGAAATAGTGCCGCCCAAGTTCCAGGATGAACGGGGTTTCTTCTCCGAGACCTGGAACGCCGAAAAGCTGGCGAAAGCCGGCGTTGAAATCGAATTCGTGCAGGACAATCATTCGTATTCGGCCCCACGTGGCGTGCTGCGCGGACTGCACTTCCAGACGCCGCCCTTCGCGCAGGACAAGCTGGTGCGCGTGCTGCGCGGATCCGTCTTCGACGTGGCGGTGGACATCCGCAAAGGTTCGCCGAGCTTCGGCCGATGGGTGGGAGTTACACTCTCCGAGAAGAAGTGGAACCAGATCCTTGTGCCGAAGGGGTTTGCCCACGGCTTCGTCACGCTCGAGCCCGACACCGAGGTGATCTACAAGGTATCCGCACCCTATTCGCAGCCGAACGACCGCTCGGTCCGTTTCGATGATCCGGATATTGCGATCGACTGGCCGGTTCCCGCCGCGGAGATGACCGTGTCGGCGAAGGACGGCGCGGCACCCCGCCTCTCCGAAATCGAAACCGGATTCGTCTACCCGTGAAGCAAGAAGTTCAAACGGTTCTCGTCACAGGCGGCGCAGGCTTCATCGGTTCGGCCGTGTGCCGGCACCTGGTTGCCGGCGGCGGCTGCCGGGTCGTCAATCTCGACAAGCTGACCTATGCGGGCAACCTGGCCTCGCTGCGCGACATCGAAGGTCATCCGAACTACGCCTTCCATCGGGCCGACATCTGCGACGCCGATGCGATCAGGCATATCCTCGCGGCCGAGAAGGTCGACAGGATCATGCACCTGGCAGCCGAGAGCCATGTCGACCGGTCGATCGACGGGCCGATGGAGTTCGTGTCCACCAATGTCGTGGGCACGGTCAGCCTGCTGTCGGCGGCGCTCGATCATTGGCGCGGGCTGGATGCCGCGCGGCGAGAGACCTTCCGCTTCCACCATGTCTCGACCGACGAGGTGTTCGGCGACCTGCCGTTCGATTCCGGGGTGTTCAGCGAGGAGTCGCCCTATCGGCCGTCGTCGCCCTATTCGGCGTCGAAGGCGGCCTCCGACCATTTCGTCCGCGCCTGGCACGAGACCTACGGCCTGCCGGTGGTGCTCTCCAATTGCTCCAACAACTACGGTCCCTACCATTTCCCGGAGAAGCTGATCCCTCTGGTCATCGCCAATGCTCTCGACGAACGGCCGCTGCCCGTCTACGGCAAGGGCGCCAATGTGCGCGACTGGCTGTTCGTTGAAGACCATGCACGGGCGCTCGAGGCCGTCATAACCAAGGGCCGGGTCGGCGAAAGCTACAATATCGGCGGGCGTGCGGAACGCACCAATCTGGAGGTGGTGGAGACCATCTGCGCGCTGCTCGATGCGCGCCGGCCTCGGAGCAACGGCAAATCCCATCTCGATCTCATTGCCTTCGTCACCGACCGTCCGGGCCATGACAGGCGCTATGCAATCGATCCCACCAAGTCGGAGCGCGAGCTCGGCTGGCGGCCGCAGGCGACTTTCGAATCCGGTCTCGCCCACACGGTGGACTGGTATCTCGAAAACGGCTGGTGGTGGCGGCCGATCCGCGAGCAGCGTTTCGGCGGGGCGCGTCAGGGACTGGTCGGCGCCCAGTGAAGATGCTCGTCACGGGGACATCCGGCCAACTTGCGCGCGCGCTCGCGGCCCGCGCCGCGACGGCCGGCGTCGAGATCATTTGTGTCGGCCGGCCCGATCTCGATCTCGAAGACCCGGCAAGCTTCGCGCCGGTCCTCCAGGCGGTTGTGCCCGACCTCGTCATCAATGCCGCGGCACACACGGCGGTCGACCAGCAGGAGGACGAGCCCGATCGTGCGTTCAGGATCAATGCCGAGGCGCCCGCCGAATTGGCGCGGCTGGCGCGTTTGCGGCGCATCCCTCTCGTCCAGGTCTCCACCGATTACGTCTATGACGGCAGGTCACCGCGGCCTTATGTCGAGACCGACCCTACCAATCCGCAAACGATCTACGGCCGCAGCAAGCTTGCGGGGGAGGAGGCCGTCCGCGCCGGCAACCCAGATCACATGGTGGTTCGGACGGCATGGGTGGTGAGCCCGTATGGCCACAATTTCGTGAAGACGATGTTGCGTCTCGCACAGACCCGCGACAGGCTGCAGGTGGTGGCCGACCAGTTCGGCAATCCCACGGAGGCGCACGACATCGCCGACGGCCTGCTTGCGGCGGCCTTGGTCCGGCTCCGCGAAGGCGGCTTTCCGCAGGGCCTCTATCATCTCGCGGGGCGAGGGCGCGCGAGCTGGTGCGAATTGGCACGGCACGTGATGGCGACAAGCAAGGCTATTGGCGGCCCCTGGGCCGAGGTCGAGCCGATCGGCAGTGACGAATGGCCAGCGAAGGCGCCGCGGCCGGCAAATTCGGAGCTCAATTCGGACGCCTTCAATCGCGACTTCGGCTATCGGGCGGGCGAGTGGCGGGAGAGGGTCGAAGGAGTGGTGAGGGGGATCGATTCTTGGCGTCAATCGCGTGCGGCTGGCCGCATCGGTTGAATTGAAGGGTTACAACGAGGGTAATGAAGATGGTCAGGCGGGACCAAGAGAACACACACAAGTATGAATACGACATCGACTTAGATAGCGACGTCGCGCCGGCGCGCGTGCTGCGCATGGTGGGACGGGGCAAGAGGGTTCTGGAAATTGGTGCCGGACCGGGTTCCATTACGCGGCATCTTTCCGGAACGCTTGGATGCGATGTCGTGGCGCTCGAAATCGATCCGGAAGCACTTGAGAAACTCAAGCCCTTTGCGCGGAGCGTGTACAAGTTGGATCTGAACGACGCCGCATGGCATCAACAGATCGAGCAACTGGAAGGGAAGTTCGACGTCGTCATCGCTGCGGACGTCCTTGAGCATGTCTATGACCCCTGGAGCGTACTCGGCGGGATGAAGGCTTTGCTCAGCGATGAGGGATCGGTGGTTCTCTCAATTCCTCATGTCGGACACTCTGCGGTGGCTGCCTGCCTGCTCGATGAGGATTTCCAGTATGGGCCTTGGGGGCTTCTGGACAAGACGCACATCCGCTTCTTCGGTATCAAGAACGTTCAGAACCTAATTCGATCTCAGGAACTCGTGATTGAACAGGCTGAATTTGTTGTTCGTTCTCCTGAGATGACAGAGTTTGTGCATCGTTGGACTCGGCTTCCGGAGGAGGTCAAGCAGGCGCTGGAGCGCAATCGCTTCTCCCATGTCTATCAAGTCGTGACCAGATCGGTTCCGCGAGAGCGTGCAGTCAACAATATCGACCTTATGCGTCTCGATGTTTCGCCGCCTGACAAGAAAGTGGAGTTGTATTGGCGATCAGTCATGTCTTCGATTCCGATAGAAGATACCAGAGATACAAGATCGACGATAAGGGATGGCGCTGCCTCCAGTGATCTGGTGCCCGGATATATCGGTAGATTGGCTCGTAGGGTGTTTGGATAAACGTTGGGATTTGATCAAGTGTCGGGCAAAGGTAACCGCAATGGGGTTAAGCTGATTGCTTTCTACTTAACCCAGTTTCATCCAATACCAGAGAATGACCTGTGGTGGGGCAAGGGCTTTACTGAGTGGACAAACGTAACCAAGGTAGGTCCGCAGTTTGCCGGGCACTATCAACCACATTTGCCGTCCGATATGGGGTTCTACGACCTGCGTGTGCGCGAAACCAGGCGAGATCAAATCGAACTCGCCAAGTCATATGGCATCGATGGCTTCTGCTATTATTACTATTGGTTTTCAGGCAAGCGCTTGCTGGAAAAGCCACTCGAAGACATGCTCTTGGATCCAGAAAGTAACATGCCATTCTGCTTGTGCTGGGCCAACGAGAATTGGACCCGTCGCTGGGATGCCGCCGAACAAGAAATCCTGATCGCGCAGGAGTATCGGCCAACCGACGACGTGGAGTTCATCAAGAGCTTGATGCCGTATTTTGAAGACCCACGGTACATCCGTGTCGACGGAGCCCCGCTGTTAATCGTCTATCGGCCGCAGCATTTGCCTGACTCGAAACGGTCCGTCGAGATTTGGCGACAGTACTGCGCCGCTCACGGGATTCCTCGCCTGCACGTTGCCTGTGCGCTCACTCACGGTAACTGGGATCATACGGCATATGGTTTCGACAGTGGAGTCGAGTTCCCCCCACACAATATGAGGGCGCCCAATCGGGCGAACGAACTGTCGTTCTTTGCTCCGTTCGAGGGTTACTGCCCTGACTACAGCGAGATCGCGGAGATGTATCTTGCCAGGGAATACAGCGATGCGAACAGTGGATTTCGGGGGGTCTTCCCATCCTGGGACAATACGGCGCGCCGTGGTGTCCGTGGTACGGTAATATTGAACGGAACACCGGAGAATTATGAATTCTGGCTGTCCGAGGCGATCCGCAAGACCGTGGAGAACTATCCCAACAGAGAGCGACTCCTCTTTGTCAATGCGTGGAACGAATGGGCGGAAGGCTGCCATCTGGAGCCGGATAGAAGATACGGCCACCGCTTCTTGGAAGCGACATTGCGGGCGAAACAAGGGTCTTCCGTGACTGACTGGACACATCGCGGCATTCCGCCGGAGTCAGTAATCAACGGAGCCACTATACAATACTTCAGGCCAAAGCGCAAAAATCCAGTTAGTCGTGCGATAAAACATATAAAGAACAGGTTGAAGTCGACAAAAAGACAAGCAAATGAGTAACTATATCCAGGTAATCCGCGACCGTTACCTGAAGGTCGTGGCGGCGACCCTTGATGGCTCGATTTACGAGGACCCTCCGTTGCCTTCAAGCGGTGCGACTGTCTATGACGCGAATCTCAGGACGCACGGTTGGGACTGGCCTTCACGGGCGTTTACGATGGTCGGATCGAAACGCCTCGAGAACGTCAGAAAGCTCATGGAATCAGTGATCGGAGAACGGGTGCCCGGGGATTTTGTAGAGACCGGGGTATGGCGGGGCGGGGCCAGCATTATGGCTCGTGCGGTTTTGGAGGCATATTGCGTCAAGGACCGTCGCGTATATGCCTGCGATTCATTTGAGGGGCTTCCACCGCCTGATCCAGAAAAGTACCCAGCTGATAGCGGCTCAACGTTCCATGCTTATCCTGAATTGTCAGTCTCAATAGAGGCTGTGAAGACCAATTTTGCAAAATTTGATCTGCTTGATGAGCAGGTTGTCTTTGTCAAAGGCTGGTTTCGAGACACGATGCCAACTCTGCCCTGCAAGCAAGTTGCAGTGCTGAGGCTCGATGGCGACATGTACGAATCCACTATGGATCCATTGATTCATCTCTATGACCGAATTCCCAAAGGCGGCTGGGTCATTGTTGATGACTACAATGTAGTCCCGGCAGCCAAGAAGGCTGTTAATGACTTTCTTGAAGGGAGGGGGATTGCTGTAAATATGACGGAGATTGACGGCGTAGGCGTTTTCTTCAGAGTTCCGTGATGGCTGAGCCCGGGAAGTATTGGATGCGGCCTGATCCTACATCGATTCCTGATCACCAAATTGAGTGTCAGTTCGAGTACGCAGGTCGACCATTACATAGACGATTACGCCGGGCGGGTCCGCAGCTCACGCTGATCGAGAAAGCCAACAGCAACGGGTGTTTGGCAATGCGGCAGGAGCGCGCAAGTTTGGCTCGACATAATCTGGCTGACAGCCGAGGGTTCGAGGCAATGGGCTTGGATAGAGGACTCAAAGCGCCTCCTTTTCGCAAAGGAGATCTACGCCGCCATGAAAGTTGACCTCGACATCATCGTCGTCACGCACGACAGCGGGGCGGTGCTGCAGGTGTTTCTGGACAGCGTTCCTGACGTCGTCAGCGTCATCGTCGCTGACAATGCGAGCACGGACGACACCGTGGAGGTTGCGCGAGCTGCGGGGGCGAAGGTCGTCGAGATCGGTGAGAATGTCGGCTATGGCTGTGCCTGCAACATCGGGGCGGCCGCCAGCGACGCCACCTTCCTCATGTTCGCCAATCCCGACATGCGTTTCGAGCCAGGCGCGATCGAGGCTTTTGTCGCAGCCGCGGCGGCATTTCCCAACGCTGCCTTCAATCCGCGCATCTATTCGGGCTCACGGCGGAGGTTCCGGAAATGGTCGCGACTGCTGCCGGCATCACAATGCTGGCGCGGCTCTCCGCCGGATGGCGACTGCACAATTCCGGTGTTGCACGGTTCGTGCATCTTCATGCGCCGCGACCATTTCGAGATGGTGGGCGGATTCGACCCGAGGATCTTCCTGTTCCACGAAGATGACGATCTCAGCCTGAGACTGCGGGAGGCAGGTGTCGAACTGCGCCTCGCCGCTGGCGCCATGGTCGACCACGCCGAGGGCAATTCGAGCCTGCGGTCGTCTCGTTCGGGCCGGATCAAGGGCGAGGCCATGGGGCGATCCCTGGTCTATGTCATGAACAAGCATCATCTGCGGCTCGATGTGCCGGCCGAGCGCCACAAGGCATGGCTGAAGCTTCTGTCCCCGCATGTGCTGCTCAACGGCGCGCGCCGCGAGAAACTGCTCGGCTTCCTGCACGGACTGGGCGGCGGCCCGATGGACCAGATCGGGAAATAGCCATGAAGCCGCAGTCCGGCGCACCCTGGCGCGAGCAACATTCGCTGTCCCGCTGGTTGTGGGCGGCGTTGCGCCGCATTGCGCGCCCGGGCGGCTGGCAGTCGGCACGCGCGGCAACGCGCGGCCTGCATGATTGGCACGTCGACAACGCGCTGGGCAGGTATCCGGCGAAGGATTTCGTGCCGATAGCCTCGGTGCCGCCGCCGCTCACCGATGTTCGGCTGATCGCCTACTACCTGCCGCAGTTCCACCCGATCCTGGAGAATGACGAATGGTGGGGCAAAGGCTTCACCGAATGGCGCAACGTCGCCCGCGCCTTTCCCGTCTACAAGGGGCATTACCAGCCTCGGCTTCCCGGTGAACTGGGCTACTATGACCTGCGCTTGCCGGAGGTGATGCGCCGGCAGGTGGAACTCGCCAAGCTCTACGGCATTTCGGCCTTCTGCTTCCATTTCTACTGGTTCGGTGGAAAGCGGCTGCTCGAAAGGCCGCTGGATCATTTCCTCCAGTCTGCCGAACTCGACCTGCCGTTTTGCCTGTGCTGGGCCAATGAAAGCTGGTCGCGCAGGTGGACGGGACGCGAGCAGGACGTGCTCATGGCTCAGCGGCATTCGCCGGAAGACGACATCGCCGTCATCCGCGACCTGGACAAATATTTCCGAGACCCCCGCTATCTCAGGATCGACGGCAAGCCGGTCCTGACGATCTACCGCGCCGGGCTGTTCCCGGATCTTGGGGGCACCGTGGCGCGATGGCGTGCCGAAATGGAGCGGATGGGCTACTCCGGAATCTATCTGGTTGCGACCAACGCGTTCGATTTCTCCGGTCACGCGGGTCACGGCTTGGATGCCTTGTCGGAATTTCCGCCGCATGGCGTCAGCACGCCCAGCATAGAGGGGCAGCTTGCCGTTTCGCCTGCCCGGACAGGCGGCCGCATCCGCAGCTACGGCGACGTGGTGGCGGCGGAGACTGCCAAGGGGACGCCGACTGGGGTGATCCATCCGGGCGTCATGCCTGCCTGGGACAACAGCGCGCGGCGCCCGACCTCGGCCCAGATCTATGACGGGTCGACCCCAGACCTATTCGAGGGCTGGCTCGCCCATGCCATGCGTCGCGCAGCTGCGAACCCCGCCGGTGAAAGGCTGGTTTTCGTCAATGCCTGGAACGAATGGGGCGAGGGAGCCTATCTGGAGCCTGACCTGCGATACGGCTACGCCTATCTCGAGGCCTGCGCATCCGCCATCAGGGACTACGCCAAGTAGTTAGGCGTTGTCCGGGGCCCGCGTCCCTGGCAGACGGTGGGCCACGAGGCGCGATTGTAGCCGCGCGAGCGCCCGTGTATCATCGCCACCGCCGGTTGTCGAACGCCGCATGCCGCGGCCCGGCTTGGAGGAAACGGCCATGTTACGTGCAATTACGCTTGCATTTGCCTTGTCAATTTTCCCCGCTACCGCCTTTGCCAGTTCCTGTCCGACCATCATGGCCGCAATCGACGCAGCGCTGCCGTCGGCAAAGCTTTCCGAGGCCGACATGACGAAGGTCAAGGAGTTGCGCGCCCAGGGCGAATCCCTGCACCAGTCCGGCGATCACGCCGGGTCGGAAGCCGCCCTCAACGAAGCCAAGAAGCTGCTGGGCATCTAAGCATCCCTAAGCTTGATCCAGCAACCGCCATGTGGTTCGGCCGGGCGAGGCTCGGTCGAGCCCCAGATTGCCGCCGGCGCGGACAGGCGCGACCCGTTGCGGGTCAGGGTGCGTGGATTTCTAGGGGAATGGCGGAGAAGGAGGGATTCGAACCCCCGATACCCTTGCGAGTATGCCGCATTTCGAGTGCGGTGCTTTCAACCACTCAGCCACTTCTCCGCAGCGTGGTCGGCCTTGCCGGCGCGGCGCACTAGATAACGGCTGATCGCCGATCGCACAAGGCCAAATCTGCGTTTCGTCGCGGCATCTTTTGCCGCCCCGAAGAGTCATGCAGCGGAGGCCGTTTTGTTGCCTCCACCTAGTTGGCGCCTCGCTGTGAGGCGACCACGCTCGATCGTCATCAGCGCATCCGCATGCGGATGGCACCGAACATGCTGGAGGCGCCACAGCCGGGGTGGCCTGGCAAGCGAATGCGGTTTTGCCGCCGCTTGCCTTGACTTCGCGACAACCATCGGTTACGGGACGCCTGCATTCGGCGTGGAGGGTTCTCTGCGCCGCTTGTTTTTTGAACCCGCAACGACTGACAAAAAGACGGCCCGGACCACCCAGTGATCCAACAAGGCCGACCGAACAGCGAAAGGCATAAAATGTTCGCAGTCATCAAAACGGGCGGCAAGCAGTACCGCGTCGCCGCCAATGATGTGATCAAGATCGAGAAGGTCGCCGGTGTCGCCGGCGAGACCGTGGAATTCGTCGAAGTGCTCGCCGTCGGCGAGGGCGACAAGGCCGAGATCGGCGCGCCCTTCGTGGCCGGCGCCGTGGTCACGGCGGAAGTGGTCGAACAGGGCCGCGCTCCGACCGTCATCGCCTTCAAGAAGCGTCGTCGCCAGAACTCGCGCCGTGCGCGCGGCAACCGCCAGCATTACACCGCGGTCCGGATCGCGGAGATCCTGACGGGCGGTGCCAAGCCTTCGAAGAAGGCGGCGGTGAAGGCCGAAGCCGCGGCTGAAGAGGCCGCCGAGAAGCCCGCGAAGAAGGCAGCGCCGAAAAAGGCTGCAGCCGTCGCGGAATCAGAGTAATCAGAGCGACTGAAGGAGAACATCCATGGCACATAAAAAAGCTGGCGGTTCGTCGCGCAACGGTCGCGATTCAGAGTCGAAGCGCCTTGGCGTCAAGAAGTTCGGCAGCGAATCCGTGATTCCGGGCAACATCATCGTCCGTCAACGCGGCACCACCTGGCATCCCGGCGTCAACGTCGGCATGGGCAAGGATCATACGCTTTTTGCGCTCGAAGCCGGCGCCGTGACCTTCAAGAAAAAAGCCAATGGCCGAACCTACGTATCGGTGAATCCGATTCTCAAGGCCGCGGAGTAGCCGGTTCCGCACTACAACACCGGCGCCCCATCTCGGGAACCGGTGTCTGGCCAAGCCAGGAAAAGGATCAGGGGAGATGGGTCGCCATCTCCCCTTTTTCTTTTGCCTGGAGGACTGAAATGGTTGCCGAGAAGGAAGATTTCGAAGACGAAAGGCTGTCGATAGACTGCCCCATATTGCTGACGGAGCGGCTCGTCCTGCGCCCGCCGCACGAGGACGACATCCCCGAACTGGTGCAGCTCGCCGACAACCGCCACGTCGCTGAAATGCTGTCGCGCATGCCGCACCCCTATGGCGAGGCCGAGGCGCGTGCGTTCCTGTCGATGGCGCGGGCCAAGCGTGGTGGCGGCGGCGTCTATGCAATCACCCTTGCCGACAGCGGCGCCTTCGTCGGCTCGGCCGGCCTCAACGCCACCGACCGCGGCCTCGAACTCGGCTACTGGATCGGCGAGCCCTACTGGAAGCGCGGCTATGCCACCGAGGCTGCGCATGCGCTGGTCGATCTCGCTTTCCGGGCGACCGACGCCAATGTGCTCAACGTCTCGTGCCGGGTCATCAATCCGGCTTCGCGGCGGGTCATCCACAAGTGCGGATTCCAGTATGCCGGCCAGGGCATGCTGAATTCGATCGTCGCCGGCCAGGTGCCGGTCGAGCGCTATCGCCTCGACCGCAAGACCTGGGCGAGCCTCAGGTCGTGGGCGCGCTTCTAAGGTGACGTTCGTTCAGGCGAGCTCGACCCATACGGGCTGGTGGTCGGAGCCGTCCGCATCGGTGTCGATGCGGACGGATTTGACCTTCGCCGCAAGGTCGGCCTGGACGAAGACATAGTCGATGAGGCGGGTCTTTTCCGAATGGTTCGTGTCGCTCCAGGAGACCGATCCGTCCGGAACGCCGCCCGCCAGCGCAAAGGCGTCGACAGGGTGATGGGCGACGATCTGGGCACCTTCCACCGGGTCGGGAATGCCGGTCATGACGAGGTGCTCGGGCGAGCCCGGCACCATGTTGAAGTCGCCCATGAGCACGAATTCCTCGGGGCAGGGGAGCTCGGGGAAGCCGTATTCGGCGGCACCGGTGATGGCGCCGCCTTCCATCGCAAAGGCGTAGACCCGCTCCTTGAGGTGGCGGATCTGCAGAAGCCGCTCCTCCTGACTGACGTGGTCGACATGTACCGAATAGACGCGCAACGGACCGGAGGGGGCCATGATGAGCGCCTCGAGTGCCGAGCGCTGCAGGTTGCCGCGGCTGATCCGCCGGCTGCGCGGCAGAAGCAGGTTGCGCGACGCCACGATCGGCCAGCGCGACAGCACCATGTTGCCGAACTGCAGGCGCTTGTTGGCCGGCTTGCCGTCGTCGCCGACCATGCCGAAGTCGATGTCCATGGCGACGCCGTAGACGTGGAAATAGTCGGGCAGGAGCTTCGCCAGCCCGTCGACCATGTCGGCCATGTTGTTGCGCATGAAGTTGCGGGTCACCTCCTGCAGCGCCACGATGTCGGCGCCTTCGACGGCGCGGGCGATGCGTTCGAGGTCGTAGCGCCCGTCGCGGCCGACGCCATATTGGGTGTTGTAGGTGACCAGCTTCATCGACTTCCCCTCATTGCGCGGCAAAGCGTCCACGCCCAATCCGCTCTCGCCCTTCGCCGCGCCTTGCGCTATGGCAGGTGCGCTGAAACAACCAGATAACAGCAGAAGACGAACAGTCCGATGAAATTTCTCGATCAGGCCAAGGTTTACATCCGCTCCGGCAACGGGGGTGCGGGCGCGGTGTCGTTCCGGCGCGAAAAATTCATCGAGTTCGGCGGCCCCGACGGCGGTGACGGTGGCCGCGGCGGCGACGTCTGGCTGGAGGTGGTCGACGGGCTGAACACGCTGATCGACTATCGCTACCAGCAGCATTTCAAGGCGCAGACCGGCATCCATGGCATGGGCCGCAACATGACCGGCGCCAAGGGCGCCGACATCGTACTCAAGGTGCCCGTCGGCACGCAGGTCTATGAGGAAGACAACGAGACTCTGATCTGCGACCTGACCCAGGTCGGCCAGCGTTTCCTGCTCGCCAAGGGCGGCAATGGCGGCTTCGGCAACCAGCATTTCAAGACGTCGACCAACCAGGCGCCGCGCCGCGCCAACCCCGGCCTTGAAGGCCAGGAGATGTGGATCTGGCTCAGGCTCAAGCTGATTGCCGACGCCGGCCTGGTCGGCCTGCCCAATGCCGGCAAGTCGACCTTCCTCGCCTCGGTCACGGCGGCCAAGCCGAAGATCGCCGACTATCCGTTCACCACGCTGCATCCAGGCCTCGGCGTCGCCCGCATCGACGCGCGCGAATTCGTCATCGCCGACATTCCCGGCCTGATCGAGGGCGCCCATGAGGGCGTCGGCATCGGCGACCGCTTCCTCGGCCATGTCGAGCGCACCCGCGTGCTCTTGCATCTGGTTTCGGCGCAGGAAGAGAACCCGGGCAAGGCCTACAAGGTCGTGCGCGGCGAGCTCGAAGCCTATGGCCACGGCCTGGCCGAGAAGACCGAGATCGTGGCGCTCGCCCAGATCGACACGCTCGATCCCGATACGCGCAAGAAGAAGGTCGCCTCGCTGAAGCGCGCCGCCGGGCGCGCCCCGATCCTGCTTTCGGCCGTCACCCGCGAGGGCGTCGAAGAGACGCTGCGCGCGCTGATGAGCATCGTCGAGGAAGCGCGCCAGGCAAGCGGCGACGTAGCGCCAGCCGACGCACGCTGGACGAAGTAGGCCCGACCGACATGACGATCCCTTCGCTCAGGTCCTACAAGCGCATCACCGTCAAGATTGGCTCAGCGCTGCTGGTCGACCGTTCGACCGGCCTCAAGCGGGAATGGTTGGCCTCGATGGCCGACGACATCGCGACGCTCTCCGAGGCCGGCGCGGACGTGCTGGTGGTCTCCTCCGGCGCCATCGCGCTCGGCCGCACCATCCTCGGCCTAGGCAAGCGGGCGCTGAAGCTCGAGGAGAGCCAGGCGGCGGCCGCCGTCGGCCAGATCGAGCTTGCCGGCGCCTGGTCGGATGCGCTCGGCCGCAAGGGGCTGAAGTCGGGCCAGATCTTGGTGACGCTCGGCGACACCGAGGAGCGCCGCCGCTACCTCAATGCGCGGGCAACCATCTCGACGCTGCTCAAGATGAAGGCCGTGCCCGTCATCAACGAGAACGATACGGTCGCCACCACCGAAATCCGCTATGGCGACAACGATCGTCTGGCCGCCCGCATGGCGACCATGATGGGTGCCGACCTTCTGGTGCTGCTCTCCGATATCGACGGGCTCTACACCGCACCGCCCGCACATGACCCGAACGCGAAGTTCATCCCGGTCGTCGACCGCATCACGCCCGACATCGAGGCGATGGCGGGCGCGGCCGCTTCCGAGCTGTCGCGTGGCGGCATGCGCACCAAGCTCGATGCTGGCAAGATCGCGACCGCGTCAGGCACTGCGATGATCATCACGGCGGGCACCAGGATGTCGCCGCTGATGGCGATCGAGCGTGGCGAGCGCGCCACCTATTTCCGCCCGAGCGGCAACCCGGTGAAGGGCTACAAGACCTGGATCGCCGGCCAGCTCGAGCCGGCCGGACGCTTGACCGTCGATGCCGGTGCGGTGGGCGCGCTGCTCTCGGGCAAGTCGCTGCTGCCCGCCGGCGTGAAGCTGGTCAGCGGCAATTTCTCGCGCGGCGACACGGTGGCGATCCTGTCGCCCGAGGGGCGCGAGATCGCGCGCGGGCTGGTTGCCTATGACGCTGCGGATGCCGTAAGGATCGCAGGGCTGAAGTCGACGGAGATCGAGACCGTGCTTGGCTACGAGGCGCGCTCGGCGATGATCCATCGCGACGACCTGGTGGTGAGCCACGCGGACGCGGTGCCGGCGCAGGCGGAAGGGTGAGGACATGCTGAAGGCGCGCGAGAGCCAGGACACGGCACGGCTGATGGCCGAGATCGGCCGCAGGGCCCGGGCTGCCGCGCGCCCACTCGCGACCGCCAGCGCCGAGCGCAAGCACGCCGCGCTCATCGGCATGGCCGACGCGATCCTGCGCCGAGAGCACGAGATCCTCGACGCCAACGCCATCGACGTAAAGAACGGCGAGGAGGCTGGCATCAGCGGCTCGTTCATGGACCGGCTGAAGCTCACGCCCGGCCGCATCGGCGACATGGCCGACGGCATTCGGGCGATTGCCGACCTCAGGGACCCCGTCGGCGAGATCATCGCCGAATGGGATCGTCCCAACGGCCTGCATATCGAGCGCGTACGCACGCCGCTCGGCGTCATCGGGGTGATCTACGAAAGCCGTCCCAATGTGACGGCGGATGCCGGCGCGCTGTGCCTCAAGGCCGGCAATGCGGTGATCCTGCGTGGCGGTTCGGACTCGCTCAACTCGTCGGTGGCGATCCATTCCTGCCTGGTCGAAGGCTTGAAGTCGGCCAACCTGCCCGAGGATGCGATCCAGCTGGTTCCGGTGGCCGACCGCGCCGCCGTCGGCGAAATGCTCAAGGGCCTGTCGGGTAACATCGACGTGATCGTGCCGCGCGGCGGCAAGAGCCTGGTCGAGCGCGTGCAGACCGAGGCGCGCGTGCCTGTGTTCGCCCATCTCGAGGGCATCTGCCATCTCTACGTCGACAGGTCGGCCAAGCTCGACATGGCTGTGGCCATCGCCGTCAATGCCAAGATGCGCCGCACCGGCATCTGCGGTGCGGCCGAGACGCTGCTGATCGACCGGGCCGTGGCTTCGACACATCTGGTGCCGGTGCTGGAAGCGCTGCGCAAGGCGGGCTGCGAGATCCATGCCGACGCACACGTGCTGGCGGCCTTTGCCGACGCTAAGCCCGCGACCGACGCCGACTGGTCGACCGAATATCTCGACGCCATCATCTCGGCCAAGCTGGTCGACGGCATCTCGGGCGCCATCGAGCACATTGAGACGTTCTCGTCGCACCACACCGAGGCGATCGTCGCCGAGGACGCCAAGGCGGTGGAGCGTTTCTTCAACGAGATCGACTCGGCGATTCTGCTGCACAACGCCTCGACCCAGTTCGCCGATGGCGGCGAGTTCGGCATGGGGGCGGAAATCGGCATCGCCACCGGCAAGATGCATGCCCGCGGGCCGGTCGGCGTCGAGCAACTGACCTCGTTCAAGTACCGCGTGCGCGGCAACGGCCAGCTCCGGCCGTGATGGGACACATCGGGTCGGTGTGACGGCTCAGGGGGCCTAAAGTTGCTTTTGCCGTCAGAGCCGCCAGTTTCGCAAAAATACCTGCGCATGCCGCATGCGATGAAGGGCATGCAGGTCGGGCTGTTCGGCGGGTCGTTCAATCCGCCGCACGCGGGCCATGGTCTCGTCGCCGAGATCGCCATGCGGCGCCTGCAACTCGACCAGCTGTGGTGGATGGTCACCCCCGGCAATCCGCTGAAGAGTACACGGGAACTCGCGCCGCTCGCGAAGCGTATCGAGCTGTCGGAGCAGATCGCAGAAAATCCGCGCATCAAGGTCACGGCGTTCGAGGCCAGCCATCACGTGCGCTACACCGCCGACACGCTGGCGCTGATCAAGGCGCGCAACCCGGGCGTCGATTTCGTCTGGATCATGGGGGCCGACAACCTGCGCGACTTCCACCGCTGGCAGCGCTGGCGGCAGATCGTCATGACCTTTCCGATAGCCGTCATCGACCGGCCGGGGGCGACGTTGTCGTTCCTGTCTTCGGTCGTCGCCAAGACCTTCGACTACGCCCGCGTCGACGAGGGCGACGCACCACGCCTGGCGCGGATGAAGGCCCCTGCATGGACCTTCATCCACGGGCCGCGTTCGCTGCTGTCATCGACGGCGCTGAGGAACGGTTCGGCCAAGGAAAAACCTAGCTCTTGATCGGGATCCAGAGCTCGTAGCCGCCATTGCCGGTCACTGGGTCGAAGCTCTCGGGATAGAGCTCGAAGTTGGGGCCGTCGGCGGCCTGATGTCCCGATGTCGGCAGCCACTTGCTCCACACCGTGTTGGTGATGCGGCGGATCATCGAGATGTGGTCGGTGGTGGCGAACACGGCATAGCGCTGCGGCGGGATGCGCAGGCGGCTGAATTCCGGCGTCAACTCCGAGAAATCGGAGACCTCGACACCGGCTATGTACTCGAAGCTGTCGTCGTCGAAGTTGCAGCAGACGCCATAGCCGGTCATGCCCTTCTGGCCCGGCACGTTGCCGAAATGCGGTCCGAAGCGCTGCCAGAGCGAGGGGATGGCGTGGCTCGTCTCGCTGGTATAGCGCTCGCCGAAGCCGGCGACGAGCAGCGCGTCGCGGTCGACGAAGCGCGGCTGGGCGAGATTGTCGACAAAGGATTCGTCCATCTTGATGGGCTCCATGATCAGAGGCTGGGGCACGGTGCCGTTCGCGCGCACCTCCTCGGGCGTTAGCCCGAAGCGGTCGCGGAAGGCCCGGGTGAACGCCTCATGCGAGCCGTAGCCGGCGTCGAGCGCGACCGCCAAGATGTCGGGCGCGCCATCGGCCAGCATGCCGGCCGCCCGCGTCAGGCGGCGGGCACGGACATAACCCATGACCGAGTGGCCGGTGGCTGCACCGAAGGCGCGGGACATGTGGAAGCGCGAGACGCCGCCTATGGCGGCGACCTCGTCGAGCCCGATGTCCCCGGCATAGTGGCTTTCGATGAACCAGATGGCTTTTTGAACGGGGGTCATTGGTCTTTCCGGCATGAGGACGCCCCTGATATGCCTGCTGGCGGGACGTCCCGTTTGATCGTGATTGCTGCTCAGCGCTTTTTTTTGCGCCGCTGTCGATGGCGAAAACGCAATCAGCCCGCTTTTGATCCAGCCCGCCATATTGGCCAAGCCAGCGCGGCCCATGTCGCAATTGCGGCTGCGCAAGCGCCGCGGGCAGGCGAAACTCGCTGGATGGATCAGCGGGACGATGTGACAGCTGCGGACGAGGAGGGCGAGCGGACGCCGGCAATCGCGGTCGCCGGCGTGATCGCGGCGATGGCGCTGGTTGCCGTCGGCAACGGCCTGATGTTCGGCTACATCCCCGTCAGCCTCGGTGCCGCGGGCTACGCCCCGACCTGGGCCGGTTCGATCCTCACCGGCCTCTCCGCCGGCGGGCTCGCCGGATGCCTGCTCACCGGCACGCTGGTGCGCCGGGTCGGCCATGCCCGCGCCTATTTGGTGTTCTCGGCCCTGATCGTGCTGTCCAATGCGGTGATCGGCGCCGGCATCTATCCGCTCGTCTGGATCGGCGCGCGGGCGCTCTACGGCTTCGCCATATGCGGCATGTTCATCGTCGCCCAGAGCTGGCTCAACGATGCCGTCGGCAACGACATACGCGGGCGGGTCATGGCGATCTTCTACGTCGCCTATGTCGTCGGCCTGGGCGGCGGCTCCTTCCTTTTGCGTTTCGTCGACATCTCCAATGCCGAAGCGCCGCTGCTCGGCATAGCCTTCAATGCGATCTCGATCCTGCCCGTCGGGCTCACGCGCCTGCGCCAGCCGCCGGCGCCACGGGCTGCCTCCGTGGCCCTGGCCCGCGCCTGGCGCGTTTCGCCCGTCGGCGTCGCTGGTATGCTGGCGGTGGGCGGCCTGTCGATGATGATCGCCGGCTTTGCTCCCATCCACGCCACGGCGATCGGGCTCGACCAGCAGGAGGTGGCGACGCTCTTGTTTGCCATGCCGCTGGGCACGCTGTTGTTCCAGATCCCTTTCGGCTGGATCTCCGACCGAACCGACCGTCGGTTCGTGCTGGTGGCGGCCAGTCTGCTCGTGGTCGTCGCAGGCCTCGCGGCAAGTCGCTTCGACGGCAGCGCACTGCCGATCATGGTCGCGATCTACATCGTCTGGAGCGGTGCGAGCGAGTCGATCTATTCGCTTGCCAATGCGCATGCCTCCGACCGCGCCAGCAAGGACGACCTGGTCGCGCTGTCGAGCAGCATGCTGTTTGCCTGGTCGCTGTCGGGTTTCGTGGTTCCCGGCATCGGCACGCTGCTGACGGCGGCCTATGGAACCCAGGCGTTCATGTATGTGGCGATCGTCATTGCCGCCGCCTACTCCGCCTTCGTGCTCTGGCGCCTTCGCAAAAGTCGGGCAGTACCTGCGGGCGAGACGGGCGCGTTTTCGCCCATGGCGGCGCAGGTGCCCCCGTCCATCGACCCATAGCCGGCGTCGCCGATCGGGTCCGATGTCACGCAATGAAGCCGCATATCGGCCTTTGTCTTGAAACTGTCGCCCAACTCTGCCTATCTAAATGGTGTCACCCTGAGTCCGGGGTGATTTGGTTGTTCTTGTCGGAAAGGAAAGACACTGAGAACAGCACTGCGGAAGAAGGCGGAAATCCTGCCTTCGCCGGCCGGGATAAGCGAGATTGACGCTGTCTCCCGCGCCCTCAAGACGGTCCTTGACAGTCTGGAAGACTCCAAGGCCGAAAACATCGTCTCCATCGACATTCAGGGCAAGTCCAGCCTGGGCGACTACATGGTCGTTGCCTCGGGCCGGTCGCACCGTCACGTCGCGGCGGTCTCCGACCACCTGCTCAAGGCGCTCAAGGATGCCGGCTTCGGCAATGCGCGCGTCGAGGGCTTGTCCGGCGCCGACTGGGTGCTCGTCGACACAGGCGATGTGATCGTCCACGTCTTCCGTCCCGAAATCCGCGAGTTCTACAACATCGAAAAGATGTGGCAGGCGCCGGATCTCGAGGAAGAAACGGTTCACTGAGCCGTCACGTCGGGGATGAAGGTCTGGATACATGCCGTGGGCCGGATGAAGGCCGGCCCCGAGAAGGAACTCGCCGACCGCTATCTCGACCGCTTTGCCAAGAGCGGCGGGCCGCTTGGCCTCGATTTCGGGGGCGTGACCGAGATCGCCGAGAGCCGGGCGCGCGACGTCGACGAGCGCCGCCGCGAGGAAGCCGACAGGCTGAGGTCGCAACTCGGCCCAGGCACGGCGCTGATCCTTCTCGACGAGCGCGGCAAGAACCTTTCCTCACAACAGTTCTCCGACAAGATCGCCGCTATCCGCGACGGCGGCCAGCGTGGGCTGATGATTGCCATAGGCGGCCCGGACGGCCACGACGAGGCACTGCGCAGCGAGGCGCAGCTGCTGATGTCCTTCGGTGCCGCCACCTGGCCGCACCAGATGGTGCGGATCATGCTTGGCGAGCAGCTCTACCGCGCCTCGACCATACTTTCAGGGCATCCCTACCACCGCGCATGACCGTTCGCGACGGGCCCTCGAGCGCCCGCAAAATCGACAAAATGGCCGGCCAATCGTCGCCTCTGGCGGCAATGCCCGGCGTTATGGTTGATGGTTCGTTAACGATGCCGCCGCTAAGGTCGCAAGCTTGTAACCGGATCATCCGATGGCGCGGAAATTTCCCCTGAAGGCGTGGCGCAGGCCATGCCGCGGCGTGTTCGCCGCGGCGCTGATCGGGCTCGCCTCGGGCGCCGCGTTGGCGCAGGTCGGCCCGTCCTTGCCCGACCCCGACAGGACGCGGTCGGAACTCGAGGCGGTTGCCCGCGACATCCAGGTGTCTGCCGACCGGCGCGAGAAGCTGTCGGCCGAGATCGCCCAGATGAAGAAGGACTACGCTTCGATCACGGCAGCACTCATCCAGTCGGCCAAGACCGAGCGCAAGCTCGCGCAGGACATCGAGGACATCGCCGGCAAGGTCGACGGCCTGAAGGAGCAGGAGTCGGGCATCCGCAACTCGCTTATCCTGCGCCGCGGGGTGCTGGCCGAAGTGCTGGGCGCGCTGCAGCGCATGGGTCTCAACCCGCCGCCGGCGATCCTGGTCAAGCCGGAGGACGCGCTGTCGTCGGTGCGCAGCGCCATCCTGCTCGGCGCCGTGGTCCCGGAACTGCGTTCCGAGACCGAGATACTGATGGCCGACCTGAAGGAGCTGACGCGCGTCGTCACCTCGATCGAGGCCGAGCGCGACCGCCTCAAGACGGCGATGACCGCGCAGGCGGGCGAGAAGGAGCGCCTCGACCTGCTCCTGGCCGCCAAGGAGCGGCTGCGGGGTGAATCCGAGACCGCTCTCGCCGAAGAGACGAAGAAGGCTGCCGAACTGGCCGCGCGGTCAGCGAGTCTCAAAGATTTGATTGCCGCCCTCGACAAGCAGGCGGCAAAGCAGGCGGCCGCCGCCGAGGCCGATCGCAAGGCCGCCGAGGCAGCCGCTGGACAGCGCAACCAACCGGTCGTTCCGGAGGTGCCTGAGGCCAACCAACTCGTTGCTTCCGCACCGTTTTCCGTGTTGCAAGGGCAGGTCGCTCTGCCGGTCACGGGACGCATCAAACGCCGGTTCGGGGCGGACGATGGCAGCGGCGGAACCATGTATGGGGACATGGTTGCGACACAATCGGGCGCCATCGTGACGGCTCCGGCGGATGGAAGTGTTCTTTATGCGGGGCCTTTCCGCTCCTATGGTCAACTCTTGATCCTCAATGCCGGCGACGGCTATCATGTCGTCCTGGCGGGGATGAGCAGAATCAGCGTCGCGCCGGGTCAGTCCGTTCTTGCAGGCGAGCCGATCGGTGCGATGGGAGAGGCGAGGGTGGCGAGCACCTCTGCCTCGGGAAATGCGAATGCGACGCCGGAGCTGTATGTAGAGTTCCGCAAGGATGGAAAACCCGTCGATCCGGCCCCGTGGTGGGCGGACCGCACCTCTGGAAGGACGTGAAATGATGCGTAAACTGTCGCTTCTGCTTGCCGGAGCGCTGATGGGTGCCTCAGCGATGAGCCTCGTTTACGGCGCACCCGGTTCGACGGCGAACGCTGCAGGCTCCGAGACCTACCGCCAGCTCGCCATCTTCGGTGATATCTTCGAACGCGTGCGCGGCCAGTACGTGACCCCGCCGGACGAGAAGGCGCTGATCGAGAATGCCATCAATGGCATGCTGACCTCGCTCGACCCGCACTCGTCCTATCTCAACGCCGAAGCCGCCAAGGACATGCGCGTCCAGACCAAGGGCGAGTTCGGCGGCCTAGGCATCGAAGTGACCATGGAGAACGAACTGGTCAAGGTCATCACCCCGATTGACGACACCCCTGCCGCAAAGGCCGGCGTGCTCGCGGGGGACTACATTTCCAAGATCGACGGCGTGGAAGTTCGCGGCATGACGCTGAACGACGCGGTCGAGAAGATGCGCGGCCTGGTCAACACCTCGATCAAGCTGACGATCCTGCGCGAGGGCGCCGACAAGCCGATCGAGCTGTCCATCAAGCGCGACATCATCAAGGTCAAGGCGGTCAAGTTCCGCGTCGAGAACGACGTCGGCTACATGAAGATCACCTCGTTCACCGAAAAGACCTATGACGACCTGCAGGATGCCATCAAGCAGATCGAGAAGCAGATCCCCGCGGACAAGCTGAAGGGCTTCGTGCTCGACCTGCGCCTCAACCCCGGCGGCCTGCTCGACCAGGCGGTGAGCGTGTCCGACGCCTTCCTCGACCGTGGCGAGATCGTCTCGACCCGCGGCCGCGACCCGAAGGACATCACCCGGTTCGATGCACGCAGCGGCGACGACATCGGCGGCAAGCCGCTGATCGTCCTGGTCAACGGTGGCTCGGCGAGCGCCTCCGAGATCGTCGCGGGCGCGCTGCAGGATCACCGTCGCGCGACCGTCGTGGGCACGCAGTCCTTCGGCAAGGGCTCGGTGCAGACCATCATCCCGCTGGCCGAGAACGGCGCGCTGCGCCTGACCACGGCGCTCTACTACACGCCGTCGGGCAAATCGATCCAGGGCAAGGGCATCACGCCGGACGTCAAGGTCGACCAGCCGCTGCCGGCGGAGTTGCAGGGACGCGACGTGACCCGCGGCGAGTCGGCACTGAAGGGCCACATCAAGGGCGCGGAAGAGAGCGACCAGGGTTCGGGTTCGGCAGCCTACGTGCCGCCGGAGCCCAAGGACGACATCCAGCTCAACTACGCCCTGGACCTGCTTCGCGGCATCAAGACGGATCCGTCCTTCCCGCCCAACCCCGAGAAGGCGGTGATGAACAACCAGTAGGGCTCGCCGGCGAAAGGCTGGCCTGCTCGACCGGGCAATGCAATGCTGCCGGGACCGCAAGGTCCCGGCAGTTTGATTCGGGGGCCGGCTTCGGCCGCAGGACACGGCGTGGTGCAGATCGACAAGGACATCGACCGTCCGCTCGGGCAGGGGCTGCGTCCGCCTTCGGGCACGCGGCGCGCGCCCGCGCTGCGGAAGGGAGCCGTGGCCGCCGGACTGGGCGCCGCTGCGGTCGCCGCCGTGTCGGCCATGATAGCGCTGCGCGAGCAGCCGTTTCGCATTCCCGAGACCGCGGCCGTCGTCCAGCCTGAGCCAGCGCCCATCGCCGCGAAGCCTGAAGTTGAAACCAAGCAGCCGGCCGCTGTCCGCAGCGACGGTCCGGCCATCATCAAGGTAAACCCGCCGGCCGGCGAAAACGGTGTCGTCGTCATCCGCGATCCGTCGGCGGTCGGGCAGAACCTCAGGGTCGCGCACCTCCCCGACCAGGCACTGGTCGAGGACAGCCCGACGGGACCGCTGCCGGTCCGTGCCGCCGACGGCCGCCGCCCCTTCGACGTCTATGCGCGGGCCTGGTCGGGCGCGCGCGGCGCCAGGATCGCGATCGTCATCGGCGGGCTCGGCCTGTCGCAGACCGGAACGCAGGAGGCGATCGGCAAGCTGCCGCCCGAGATCACGCTCGGCTTCGCTCCGCAGGGCAACAGCCTAGGTCGCTGGATGCAGGCGGCGCGGCGCGAGGGCCACGAGATCGTCATGCAGGTCCCGCTCGAGCCTTTCGATTTTCCGAACGTCAATCCCGGCCGCAACACGCTCAAGGTGGATGCCGGCGCGGACGAAAACCTCGAGAACCTGCGCTGGGTGCTGTCGCGCACGACCAACTATACGGCGGTCATGAACTACATGGGCGCGCGGTTCTCCACGAGCCCCGAGGCGATGGGCGTGATGATGGCGGAGCTTGGCAAGCGCGGCATAGGCTATCTCGACGACGGCTCGTCGGCGCGCAGCCTGGCCCCGGAGACGGCGCTCAAGAACGGTGTGCCGTTCGCCGCGGGTGACGCGATCATCGACGCCGTGCAGGAACGCGGCGCGATCCTGGACAAGCTCGACGAACTGGAGCGCACGGCGCGCGCCAAGGGGTTCGCCGTCGGCACCGGCAATGCCTTTGGGCTTACCGTCGACGCCGTGGCAGCGTGGGCGAGCGAAGTGCGCAAGCGCGGCATCGAGATCGTACCGATCTCCGCCGTCGCCAGCGACCCAGAACGAGGATAGCAAGACATGCCGAAGAACAAGGTCGACCCGCGGGATCTGCCCTACCGTCCCTGTGTCGGGATCATGGTGCTGAACGCCCGGGGCCTGGTCTGGGCCGGCCGGCGCATCGCCGAGCCCGACAGCGAACTGTCGAACACCGACCAGCTCTGGCAGATGCCCCAGGGCGGCATCGACAAAGGCGAGGAACCCTTTCCCGCGGCGATGCGCGAACTCTACGAGGAGACCGGCATGCGCAGCGTGTCGCTGCTCGCCGAAGCGCCCGACTGGATCAACTACGATCTGCCGGAGCATCTCATCGGGGTCGCGCTCAAGGGCAAGTACCGCGGCCAGACGCAGAAGTGGTTCGCCTTCCGCTTCGAAGGCGACGAGAACGAGATCGCCATCGATCCGCCTCCCGGCGGCCATTCGGCCGAGTTCGACCGCTGGGCGTGGAAGCCGATGCGCGAGCTGCCGGACCTGATCGTGCCGTTCAAGCGCAAGGTCTACGAGGAGGTGGTCTCCGCGTTCAGGCACCTCGTGCCATGACAGGCTGCTCGCGCGTTATTCGCGTAACTAGTTGACGGACAATCATTCTTTCAGCGTCCGGGACGGCGACCAAGCGCCACCCTTGACAAGCGATGCCCGGTCGGCAACCCTTTGGCGATGTGCAATTTCGCTCACATCGGCAGCTTTGCCCTGTTTCGGGTCTGCCCCATCGCGGGATTCTAGCCCCGGCTCGGTCGCCATGCGACGTCCGGGCCTTAGGGGCATTTTCTCCAACGCATAAGATCATTTGCAGCTGGCCGCCTCGCGGTCCGGTCTGAACAGATACACGCATCCGCGTTGGCGGATGACCGGTCGCGCGCATTCCCGCGAGGAGCGCTGGCTGGACGAAATTCATGAGGTCTGCATTGCGCCAGAACATCAAGCAGCGCCGCGAGCACAATATCGTGGTGAGCGAAAACGACTACGCCCGGCTAACCGGCCTTGCCGAATCGAGCCTGGACCGGCTGCCCGAGATCGCTGAAGAACTGTTGTCCGAAATGGATCGCGCCAAGGTGACGCCGCTCAGCCGCATCCCGGCCACCGTCATCCGCATGGGCTCGAAGGTGACGTTCCGCAGCGGCGACGGCGAGGTCAAGACGGTGACGCTGGTCTATCCCGGCAAGGCCGACATCGCCGAGGGCAGGATTTCGATCCTCACCCCCGTCGGCGCGGCCCTCATCGGCCTGCGCGAAGGCCAGTCGGTCGCCTGGACGTCGCGCGACGGCCGCCGGCTCGAGTTCGAGATCGTCTCCGTCGAGGCGCCGCGCGACGACGCCAACTGAGAGGCTTCCCGATTTCCCGAACGTTGCAGGCGCAGAGCCGATGGCCGCGCCGTGGAGACGCGTCATGACCCGATGTCAGCTGACGACCAAGGACTTTGCAATCGTCAAGACGATGCTCGACCGCCTGGCCTGGTCCGGCGGTCCGCTCGTCGACCTGTTGCGCCGCAAGCTCGCTTCGGCACAGGTGGTGTTTTCGAATGAAGCCGATCCCGACGTGGTGACGCTGAACAGCCGCGTCATCTTCACCGTCAATGGTGGCGCACGCCACACGCGGGTCGTCACGCAGGGTACTACGGACGGGATGGTCGGCCTGACCATGCCGATCACGGTGCCGCGCGGGCTGGCGCTGCTCGGGCTGCGCAAGGGCCAGTCGATCGTCGTCGACTGCGGCCGCGGAACAGCCGAGACCATCCATGTCGCCGACATCCTCTACCAGCCTGAGGCGACGCGGCCTGAGCCAGCCACGCCCGATCCCGGTGCTGCGATGGCTGGGCGCCGTTTCCCGGTGTTGGTGTTCAGCGCCGACGAGCAGCAGCCACTTGGCGTGCGGCAAAAAATCCGGCACATCTCGGACAGTGGCGACGATCCCGGGCCTTCCGCAGCCTGAGGGCGCGCCGTCCGCGGCGTCGGCTTGCGGGGTTCGGACATGCGCATGGAGATCGGTGCCATGCGCCTACTGGGGGCGCAATGAGGGTTGTGGTTATCGGCGGCGGCGTGATCGGGGTCACGACCGCCTACTACCTCGCCGAGGCCGGGCATGAGGTGGTCGTCTTCGACCGCCAGAAGGGCCCGGCCCAGGAGACCAGTTACGCCAATGCGGGCGAGATTTCGTCCGGATACGCATCGCCGCTGGCCGCGCCCGGCGTGCCGCTCAAGGCACTCAAGTGGCTGTTCACCAAGGACGGCCCGTTCGTCTTCCGCCCGAAATTCGATCCCAAATATTGGCTCTGGCTGGCCCGGATGCTGGGCAATTGCACGGCAGAGCGCTACGCGGCCAACAAGGCGCTGATGATGCCGCTGGCCGAATACAGCCGCGACATGCTGCGCGTGCTGCGCGAGGCGACCGGCATTTCCTACGACGAGGGCAGCCACGGCACGCTGCAGCTGTTTCGCGCCCAGGAGCAGTTCGACCGCGCCGCCGCCGACGTTGCGATGCTCGACAGGTTCCAGGTGCCTTACGAAATTCTCGATGCCGAAGGCTGCATCGCCGCCGAGCCAGGTTTGGCCGGTGCACGCGACAGGATCGCCGGCGGCCTGCGTCTGCCCGACGACGAGACCGGCGATTGCCGGCTGTTCACCGAACGGCTGGTGGACCTCGCGGCCAAGCGCGGCGTCACCTTCAGGTTCAACAGCAGGATTTTCCATTTCGACATGGAAGGCGGGAAGGTGGCGCGGGCTGCCGCCTCCGGCGGAATGGGCCATGCCGATGCCTTCGTTCTGGCGACCGGCAGCTACACCGAGCGTTTCATGCGCAAGCTGGGGCAGCGCGTGCCGATCTATCCGCTGAAGGGGTATTCGCTGACGGTTCCGGTCGCCGACGAGGGTGCCGCGCCTGCGTCGACGGTGATCGACGAAGCCAACAAGGTCGCAATCACCCGTCTCGGCCGCCGCATCCGGGTCGGCGGGCTGGCGGAAATGTCGGGTTTCGACCTCACCCTTCGCGAGTCGGCCCGTGCGCAGCTGGAGCGGTCGCTGCGCGAACTGTTCGGGGTCGGCGACCTGCGCGAAGCGAGCTATTGGTGCGGGCTGAGGCCGATGACGCCCGACGGGCCGCCGGTCATCGGCAGGACGAAAATCCCGAATGTCTACGTCAATGCCGGCCACGGCATGCTGGGCTGGACCATGGCCTGCGGCTCGGCCAAGGTCATGGCCGACCTGATCTCCGGCCGCGAGCCGGAGATCGACGCGAGCGGGCTGGGGCCGCAGCGCTACTGGTCCTGAGGATCAGGCCACGTTCCTCAGCGATCGCGGCGCTTCCGCCGACTGGTACATCGAGATGGTGTGGCCGTCGGGATCGGCAATGTCGGCCGACCAGCCGCCCGGCGCATGACTCACCGGGGTGACGATGGTCACGCCCTTGCCGGCGAGCGTCGACACGACGTCGTCGATGCCGCCGTCGGCGATCTCGAAGACGATGATCGGCGAATTGCCGGGGCGCGATTCCATCCGGAAGAAGATCAGGTCGACGCCGTTGACGGTGCTGGCGATGAGCCAGTCGCCTCCCGTCTCCCCGTCGCCTTCCATGCGCTGGACGTCGAGGCCGATGACGTCGCGATAGAAGGCTTGGGTCCTGTCGATGTCCGAGACGTAGTAGCAGATGTTGCCCAGCTTGCTCTTGCCAAACATTTGATCACTCCATGGTTTGGGTTGCACGCAGCTTCAGTTGCCGTGCCCCCGGATTTTGTGAGGTGCCGATCACGAAAAGATGCCCGTCGGGGTCGTGGCTCGCTAGCACGGCACCTTGCTGCCTGGCGGCTGCGAGCAGGGAGCGCCTGATGCGGCCGAAGGCGAGGGCGCCTGCAAGCCCCGGCAGTTCCTCGATCGTGCCGCCGCCGAAGCTACGCCAGCGGCGCCTGATCTCGGCGATGCGCTGGCGCAGCGCGGTGTCGGCAAGCCGCTGCAGCCAGGCGATCTCCTGGCGCGTGTGGCCGGTCAGCGAAAGCAGTGCAGTGGTGCGGAGACCTGGAGGAAGTTGGTTGACGAAGCGGAGCGGCAGTTCTTCCCTGTCCGCAGGTTCGCAGCCCGCGACCGCGAAAGGCGCTTCGCGCCGGCGCCGCCGAATGGCTGTTCGCGCATCGAAGGCGGCCCGGCGCCGCAATGCGCCTTCCAGCCAGCGGCGGTTCTCGGGCTTGTTGAGATCGGTCCTGCCGGACTCCACCGCCGCGACGAGCACGGTCTGCAGCAGGTCCTCCGCCTCGTCGGCTCGGCGCGAGGCGCGCTTGGCCTGGCGCAGCAGTTCGGCATAGGGGCGGGGCAGCAAGCCAATCTCCTCACGTCGGCGCGGCAAAGTTAGCGGATGTGTGAGATTGTCGGAAGAGGCGTCAGACGAACAGCGCCCGCTCGCGCTCAACCGCCTTGGTGATGAAGCCCGCCACGGTCTGGATGCGGCGCAGCGGCCGGACGGACTCGTGATAGACCAGCCAGTAGGCGCGCCGGATGGGCGCAATCGCCGTTACCGGCACGACCTCCGGGACAGTTCGGGCGATGAAGGTGTGGAGGATGCCGATGCCGGCGCCCGAGCGCACGGCTTCGACCTGGCCGAGGGCCGACGAGATCGAGAAGGCCGACTCCCAGGTCGGGCTGAACTCGGCCGCGTAGTCGAGCGAAGGGCTGACGACTAGGTCGGGCACGTAGCCGATCAGGCGGTGATTGGACAGGTCGGTCCTTCCTGAAGGCAGGCCGTTCTGCTCGGCATAGGCGCGCGATGCGAACAATCCGAGCGAATAGTCGACCAGCTTCACCGCCACGAGGCGCCCCTCGCTCGGACGCTCGGTGGTGATGGCGATGTCGGCTTCGCGGCGCGACAGCGAGAATGTGCGCGGCACCGGCACGAGCTGGATCTTGAGGTCGGCGTGCTGGGTGGTGAGCGCGCCGAGCCGCTGCGCCAGGAAGGCGACGCCGAAGCCGTCGGGCGCGCCGATGCGCACCGTGCCGGCGACCTCGTCGCCCTCGCCGGCGATCTCGGCGCGGGCGGTCAGCATGTCGGCTTCCATGCGCTCTGCAATTTCGAGGAAGCGCTCGCCCGCGGGGGTCAGCTCGCTGCCGGTGGTCAGGCGCCGGAAGAGCTTGGTCTTCAGCGCTTCCTCGAGGGCCGCGACCCGGCGCGAAACGGTCGCGTGGTTGAGCTCCAGCCGCCGCGCCGCGCCGAGGATCTGGCCGGTGCGCGCGACGGCGAGGAAGATGCGGACGTCATCCCAGTTCATGCGGCCTCCGTCGACATGGATGCTTCTCTTCTGGCAATGGGTCGGCAAAGTCTACTATGCACGAAATCGCATTCAATGCGACTTAGGGCTATAATTGATGCACAACGGTTGCGTTTGCCCTCGCGTTGCAAAGGCCGTCGCAAAGCAGGACAATGGGCCACCAACAAGGAAGTGGGAGAGAGCAGATGGTCGATTACGGTCATTTCGTCGGCGGCAAGCGTGTCGCCGGAACCAGCGGACGCAAGCAGGACGTGATGCAGCCGATGGACGGCACGGTGCGCGCCACCGTGGCACTTGCCTCGGCGCAGGAACTGCGCGCCGCCGTCGAGAACGCCAAGGCGGCACAGCCGGCCTGGGCGGCCACCAATCCGCAGCGCCGCGTGCGCGTGCTGATGCGCTTCCTCGAACTGGTCAACAAGGAATACGACGCCCTCGCCGAACTGCTGGCCCGCGAGCACGGCAAGACCATTGCCGACGCCAAGGGCGACATCCAACGCGGCCTCGAGGTTGTCGAGGTCTGCATCGGCGCCCCGCACATGATGAAGGGCGAGTTCACCGACGGCGCCGGCCCCGGCATCGACGTCTACTCGATGCGCCAGCCGCTCGGCGTCGTCGCCGGCATCACCCCGTTCAACTTCCCCGCCATGATCCCGCTGTGGAAGATCGCGCCGGCGATTGCCTGCGGCAACGCCTTCATCCTGAAGCCGTCGGAGCGCGATCCGGGCGTGCCGCTGCGCATCGCCGAACTGTTCCTCGAAGCCGGCCTGCCCGCGGGCATCCTCAATGTCGTCAACGGTGACAAGGAGGTGGTCGACGCCATCCTCGACGATCCGGACATCAAGGCCATCGGCTTCGTCGGCTCGACCCCGATCGCGCACTACATCTATTCGCGCGGCTGCGCGGCCGGAAAGCGCGTGCAGTGCTTCGGCGGCGCCAAGAACCACATGATCATCATGCCCGACGCCGACATGGACCAGACGGTCGACGCGCTGATCGGCGCTGGCTACGGCTCGGCCGGCGAGCGCTGCATGGCGATCTCGGTTGCCGTGCCGGTCGGCCACGATACCGCCGACAGGCTGATGGAACGCCTCATCCCGCGCGTCGAGAGCCTGAAGGTCGGCCCGTCGACGGATTCCTCGGCCGACTTCGGCCCGGTGGTCACCCGCGAGGCGCTGGAGCGCATCAAGGGCTATGTCGACATCGGCGTGAAGGAAGGCGCCAAGCTCGTCGTCGACGGCCGCGGCTTCAGCATGCAGGGCTACGAAAACGGCTTCTACATGGGCGGCTGCCTGTTCGACCACGTGACGCCGGAAATGCGCATCTACAAGGAAGAGATTTTCGGGCCGGTCCTGTCGGTGGTGCGTGCGCCGACCTACGAGAACGCCATCAAGCTCGCCAACGACCATGAGATGGGCAACGGCGTCGCCATCTTCACCCGCGACGGCGATGCGGCGCGCGATTTCGCCTCCCGCGTTCAGGTCGGCATGGTCGGCGTGAACGTGCCGATCCCCGTGCCGATCGCCTACTACACCTTCGGCGGCTGGAAGGCTTCGTCCTTCGGCGACCTCAACCAGCATGGCCCGGATGCGTTCCGCTTCTACACCAAGACCAAGACGGTCACCTCGCGCTGGCCGTCGGGCATCAAGGACGGTGCCGAGTTCGTCATCCCGACGATGAACTAAGCCCGACGGGTTCCTTGTTTGCGCGTCCTCGCCGCGATGCAGCTGCGGGCGCGCGGCGAGGCATCAAGGACGGCGCCGAGTTCGTCATTCCGACGATGAACTGAGACCCGCCACGAGGTCTTCAAGAGACAACGGCCCGGACGATCGTCCGGGCCGTTTTGCATGGGGCTTGTGGCGCGTTCACGAACTCACCATATCGATTCAGTAGGAGCGCAATGGCGCGTTCCTGGACGACAGACCGGAAACCAGAAAGGAGCGACGCGATGAAGACGTCGGGCCCGGCCTGGAGCGCTCCGGCACTTTGAGGCTGCCCATGTGCCTCCCTTTGCCGGATCGCGAAGGCGAAGGAGGTGCCACATGGCACGCTGTTTTTTGTTTCGATGGATGAGGATTGCCGCTGTCGCCCTCGTGGCGATGGCAGGCGCGAACTCGGCCCAGGCGCAATTCGTCTGCAGCGACCACGACGACCTGGTGGCGCGGCTGGCCGAAGCGTTTCAGGAGAAGCGTATCGGCTACGGCCTGGCCGGCGACGCGGCGATCATCGAGGTCTTCGTATCGGCGAGCGGCTCCTGGACGATGCTGATGACCGATGTCAGGGGCCGAAGCTGCATCGTAGCAGCCGGCGACGGTTGGGAAAGCATCGGGGCGGTTGCTGTCTCGGGCCGCGACACGTGAGCATCTAGCGCGTCGCGGCCGCCTCGGCATGGCCGCGCAGCATCGACATCAGCCGCTCGGCCTCGGCGGCGGCGCCGTCCTCGTCGTGCTCGAGGATCGAGCGGATGAGCGCCACGTGGTGTTCGGCCGAGGCGGCGAGGCCGGCTTCGCGCTGGTAGCGGAACCAGAATCGGCGGCTGTGGGTCTGCAGCGGGGCGGCGAGGCGCGCCGCAAAATCGTTGTCGGCGGCAAGCGCCAGCGCCTCGCTGATCGCCTTGTCCGCGGCGAGGAAGCCGAGTGCGTCGGCTGCAATCACTGCCTTCTGCATGGCTAGTGCCGCTTCATGGAACTGGCTTGCGGCGTCGCGGGTGACGAAGCGAGCGGCCGAGCGCGCCAGCACCACCTCGACGCCGCGGCGCGCATCGAGCACGCGAAGCCAGTCGCCGGGATGCAGGGGCGCGATCGCCAGTCCGGCCCGTGGCCTGATCTCGACCAGCCCCCTCCCAGGCAAGACGTTGGATTGCTTCGCGCACCGGCGTGCGGCCGAGGCCCAGCCGCTCGATCAGCGTGCCTTCGGTGGCGACGCTGCCGGGAGCCAGATCGAGGGTCACGATCAGCCGTTCCAGTTCGTGATGGGCTCGCGTTGCAACCGGTTCCAGTTTCTCAGCCGTCATGACCGAATCCATTGAAAGAAAAATGATATATTGTTGATATATCAAGATCGAATCTCAAGGAGCGATATTGGCTTTCGAATGATATATCACGGATATATCAAGCCGGTAGCCAGTTGAGGAGCGCTGCTGATCGAGGCGGCACAGGCCCGATGCCAGCGCATGCCGGGAAGATCGGGCGGATGAGACGACGGCAAAGATCATCGGCGGGCAGCCTGTCCGCTCTGCGTCGACCTGTCGTGTCCGGGGCATCAAGCCGGTGGAAGCGCTCCGCGCTGGAAATGACCTCGTTTGTCGTTGGCTCGCCGTTGGGAGGCGGCTCGAAGCGAGGTCGAGGTGGCCGGCAGGCCAGCGATCATGCCGTCGCTCGGAGCCTTGCAGGCGTGACGGACCGAGCGCGATCCTCAACGACAAGGCGCGATCCGCCTGCCCTAGGGTCATAGTAAAATAGTCGTATTCTGGGCACTGGAAGCGGCCGTTATGTCTAGACAATCTTGCGAGGGATATCGGCAAAGCGACGCAAGGAGTTGTTGCGGTTGGGCAGTTCGGCGCTACATTCTTCGACAGTGGCGCGCAAAGTTGCCGGAATCGGCAAGGACATTGCGTTGAGCCAATGATAGGTTCGCGATGGTCCAGGGCCTGGACAGCATAAAAACATGGGTGGCCGCAAAGGCCGTCCGACAAGACGCAACGGTGCCTAAAAATCACGTTGCAATCCAGGCTCGAAACTTTAGGACTAGGGGAAATACGAAAAGGAACGCGGGCATGGCGCGACGTTCCAGGGGAGCTGCATTCATATGCAATATTTCGTCCAGCAGATGGTCAATGGGCTGACGCTGGGGTCCATCTATGGCCTCATCGCCATCGGCTACACGATGGTCTACGGCATCATCGGCATGATCAATTTCGCCCACGGCGACATCTTCATGCTCGGGGCCTTCGTCGCCCTGATCGTGTTCCTGATCCTGACCGCGATGTTCTATTCGGTGCCCGTGGTCGTGGCCCTGCTCATCATGATGGTCGTGGCGATGCTGATGACCAGCCTCTACAACTGGACCATCGAGAAGGTGGCCTACCGGCCGCTGCGCGGATCCTTCCGGCTGGCGCCGCTGATCACCGCCATCGGCATGTCGATCGCGCTATCGAACTTCGTGCAGGTGACGCAGGGGCCGCGCAACAAGCCGATCCCCCCGATGGTCAGCCAAGTCTACAATGTCGGCGGCATCTCGATCTCGCTGAAGCAGATCATCATCGTCATCGTCACCGTCTCGCTGCTGGCGCTGTTCTGGTACCTGGTCAACAAGACCTCGCTCGGCCGCGCCCAGCGCGCCTGCGAGCAGGACCGCAAGATGGCGGCACTCCTCGGCATCGATGTCGACCGCACCATTTCCATCACCTTCATCATGGGTGCTGCCCTTGCCGCCGTCGCCGGCACGCTGTTCCTGATGTATTACGGCGTCGTCGCCTTTTCCGACGGCTTCGTGCCGGGCGTCAAAGCCTTCACCGCAGCCGTTCTGGGCGGCATCGGGTCGTTGCCGGGCGCCATGCTTGGCGGTCTGATGATCGGCTTCATCGAAAGCATGTGGTCGGCCTATTTCTCCATCGACTACAAGGACGTCGCGGCGTTCTCGATCCTTGCCATCGTGCTCATCTTCCTCCCCTCCGGCATCCTCGGCCGGCCTGAAGTCGAGAAGGTCTGAGAAACATGGCCAACATCGCCCAAGCCACACGCGAAGATACCGCCACCCCCATCCAGCGCGGCCTTCGCGAGGCGCTCCTTGCCGGCGCCATATCCTTCGGCCTGTTCGTCCTCTTCATCGGCCTCAAGACCGACCAGAACATCCGCAACGAGCTGATCCTGGTCCAGCGCTGGGGCACGCTCGCCATCATCGTCGGGCTGGTGATGCTCGGCCGCTTCGTCATGACGGCCTTTGTCCGGCCAGCCATCGACCGTCGCAAGGCCGAGCGCGCCAAGGCGGCGCCGGTGGCCGAGGAGGCGGGCTTCGTCCGCAAGAACTTCTCCAAGATCGGTATCGGCGTGCTGCTGGTCTACCCGATCGTCGTCGTCCTCTTACTTACGTTGATCAACGGCTCGCTTGCCGGAGGTTTCCAGGGCTCGCTCAAGTGGGTCGACAATTTCGGCATCCAGATCCTGATCTACGTGATGTTGGCCTGGGGGCTGAACATCGTCGTCGGTCTCGCCGGCCTGCTCGATCTGGGTTACGTGGCCTTCTATGCGGTGGGCGCCTATGCCTATGCGCTGCTCGCCACCCAGCTCGGATGGTCGTTCTGGATCTTGCTGCCGGTGGCCGGCATCATGTCCGCCTTCTGGGGCGTCATGCTCGGCTTCCCGGTGCTGCGCCTGCGCGGCGACTACCTGGCCATCGTGACGCTGGCCTTCGGCGAGATCATCCGCCTGGTGCTGATCAACTGGCGCGAGGTGACCAACGGCGCCGCCGGCGTCTCCGGCATCCCGAAGGTGAGCTTCTTCGGCCTGGTGTCGTTCAACGTCTCCGACCCGAACTACATTGCCAAAGTGCTCGGCATCGCCCAGTCCGGCGCCTACTACAAGATCTTCCTCTACTACCTGATCCTTGGACTTGCGCTGCTGACGGCCTTCGTCACCATCCGCCTGCGCCGCATGCCGGTGGGGCGCGCCTGGGAAGCGCTGCGCGAGGACGAGATCGCCTGCCGTTCTCTCGGCATCAACACCACGACGACCAAGCTGACGGCCTTTGCCACGGGCGCCATGTTCGGCGGCTTCGCCGGCTCGTTCTTCGCCGCCCGCCAGGGCTTCGTGTCGCCTGAGTCCTTCGTCTTCATCGAGTCGGCCATCATCCTGGCCATCGTCGTGCTCGGCGGCATGGGCTCGCTGGTGGGCATCGCGGTCGCCGCGGCGGTGATGATCGGCGGCACCGAAATCCTGCGCGAGATGGAGTTCCTGAAAACCGGCCTGACCTGGAATGGAACCACGATCATTCCCGGTTTCGGAGCCGACTTCACCCCCGAACTCTACCGCATGCTGCTGTTCGGTATGGCCATGGTGATCGTGATGCTGTGGAAGCCGCGAGGTTTCGTCGGCAGTCGAGAACCCACCGCCTTCCTGCATGAGCGAAAGGCCGTTTCCAGCGCCTTCACCAAGGAAGGTCACGGCTGATGAACGCGAGCGTTTCCATGAACAAGCCGATCCTCGAGGTCGAACATCTGTCGATGAAGTTCGGCGGCCTGGTTGCCATCGGCGACCTGTCCTTCGAAGCCAAGCGCGGCGAGATCACCGCGCTGATCGGGCCGAACGGCGCAGGCAAGACCACTGTCTTCAACTGCATCACCGGCTTCTACAAGCCGACCGAGGGCATGATCCGGTTCAACGGGCGCGAGGGCGGGGAATTCCTGCTCGAGCGCATGCCGGACTTCCAGATCACGGCCAAGGCCAAGGTGGCGCGCACGTTCCAGAACATCCGCCTGTTTTCGGGCATGACCCTGCTCGAGAATCTGCTGGTGGCGCAGCACAACAAGCTGATGAAGGCCTCCGGCTACACGGTGATGGGGCTGCTCGGCCTCGGCGGCTACCGCAAGGCCTCGGCCGAGTCGATCGACCTTGCCAAGCACTGGCTGGAGAAAGCCGAACTGATCGATCGTGCCGACGACCCGGCCGGCGACCTTCCCTACGGCGCGCAGCGCCGGCTCGAGATCGCGCGAGCCATGTGCACGGGCCCCGAATTGCTCTGCCTCGACGAACCGGCGGCGGGCCTCAACCCCAAGGAGTCGCTGGCGCTCAACACCCTGCTCAACGACATCAGGGACAATACGGGCACGTCGATCCTGCTCATCGAGCACGACATGTCGGTGGTCATGCAAATCTCCGACCACGTCGTGGTGCTGGAGTATGGCCGCAAGATCTCCGACGGCGATCCGCTTTCCGTCAGGACCGACCCCAAGGTCATCGCCGCCTATCTCGGCGTCGACGACGAGGAGGTCGGCGAGGTGCTGGTCGAGGTCGGCGACGAGCAGGTCATCGAGGAACTCGAGGGCCTGCCGGATCCGGCCCATGGTCCCAGCACATCCGCTTCGATGATGGCCGGCCCCGTCAGCGAGACCGTCGTTCATACCGACGGCCATGGCGAGATCGTGTCGGTTTCCAAGGCTGCCTCGAAAGCGGCGCAGGTCGAGGCAATGGCCACGAAATCGGCAAAGCCTGCCGCTGCGAAGGCAGCGCCCAAAGCCGAAAAGGCCCCGGTCGCGGGGCTGATGTCGGCGCCGACCGCGAAGCCTGCGAAAGCTGCGCCGAAGACAGCTGCCGCCAAGACGGCAAAAGCTGCGGCGGCAAAACCCGTGGCGGCCAAGCCGGCTGCCGCCAAGGAGCCGGTCAAGCCGGCTGTCAAGGCCGCACCGGCTCAGGCTCCGAAGAAGCAAGCTGCAAAGGCTGAAGCGCCGAAGACTGCTCCCGTACCAAAAGCCCCGGCGAAAGCGGCTTCGTCTGCAAAAGCTGTGACGGCACCTGCAAAGCCCGCTGCCAAGGCCGCGCCTGCCGCCAAGCCGGCCGTTAAATCGGCCCCGGCGCTGAAGGCAAGCGCCAAGCCTGCCCCTGCGGCGGCGGTGAAGGCGGAAGCAAAAGCTCCCGCGAAGCCGGCAGCCAAGCCAGCCAAGGCTGCAGCCGCACCAAAGCCTGCGAAGGCACCAGCCAAGCCGGCTCCCGCCAAGCCTGCCGCCTCCAAGACGATCGCCAACACGCTGCCCGCGCCGCGCGGCGGCGTGGCCGACCGGCTGATCGACATCAAGGGCATCGGGCCGGTGAACGAGAAGAAGCTCAACGATCACGGCATCTTCCATTTCGACCAGATCGCGTCGTGGAAGAAGGCCGACATCGCGGCGGCCGAGGCCTATCTGGCCTTCGACGGCCGCATCGACCGGGAAGACTGGGTGGGGCAGGCCAAGGCGCTGGCGCGTGAAGCGGCCAAGCCGGCGAAAGCCAAGCGCGGAGGTGGCAAGTGACGGCGAAGACCTTGCTCGACATCAGGGGCGTCGAGACCTACTACGGCAATATCCGCGCGCTGAACGGCGTCAACGTTTCGGTCAACGAGGGCGAGATCGTCGCGCTCATCGGTGCCAACGGCGCCGGCAAGTCGACCTTGATGATGACCATCTTCGGTAGCCCCAGGGCGCGTCGCGGCACCATCAATTTCGCCGGCACCGACATCACCGAAATGCCGACGCACGAGATCGCCAGGCTGCGCATCGCGCAGTCGCCGGAAGGCCGGCGCATCTTCCCGCGCATGACGGTGATGGAAAACCTGCAGATGGGCGCGAGCCTCGACAACCTCAAATATTACAACGAGGACGTCGATAAGGTGTTCGCCCTGTTCCCGCGACTCAAGGAGCGCATCGGCCAGCGCGGCGGTACGCTGTCGGGCGGCGAGCAGCAGATGCTGTCGATCGGCCGCGCGCTGATGGCGCGACCGAAGCTGCTTTTGCTGGACGAGCCTTCGCTGGGTCTCGCGCCGCTGATCGTCAAGCAGATTTTCGACGCCATCCGCGAGCTCAACCGCACGCAGGGGCTCACCGTGTTCCTTGTCGAGCAGAACGCCTTCGGCGCGCTCAAGCTCGCCACGCGTGGCTATGTCATGGTCAACGGCGTCGTCACCATGAGCGGCACCGGCAAGGACCTTCTCGCCGATCCCGAAGTTCGCGCCGCCTATCTCGAAGGCGGCCGCCACTAGGAGTGAGCATCATGCAGGGCATTCTCTACGAGGAAGCCTCGATCTGGCAGTTCTTCTTCGTCACCTGCCTGCTGGGCGGATGGGCGGCCTGGATGACCGGCCGCGCCTGCGCGCAGACCTGGCGGACCTTTGGCAAGCTGGTGCTTTACATCCTCGGGTTGGGCATCGGCATCCGATTCATTCACCATGCGCTGTTCGGCGGCACGATGTTTTCGCTGCAATATTATGTCGTCGACACCATCGTGTTGCTCTTTTTCGCAACGCTTGGCTATAAATACACGCGCACCAACCAGATGGTGAAGCAATACCATTGGCTTTATGAAAAGGCCTCGCCTCTTTCTTGGAGGTCAAAGTCCTGAGGGGTCACAACGCGCCGATTCGCCATGAATCGGCGTGACAACTGCCGGAAAATCGGCAAACTCACCTTTCTGCGATATGGGTGGGCATCGCATGAAAGAACTTCCACGCCCACTCAACAATGGGAGTGTTTCAATGAAAAAATCACTTTTGTCGGCAGTTGCGCTGACCGCGCTCGTGGCGTTCAGCGGCAGCGCATGGGCCGAAATCATCATCGGCGTCGCCGGTCCGATCACCGGCCCCAACGCCGCTTTCGGAGCGCAGCTCCAGAAGGGCGCTGAGCAGGCCGCGGCGGACATCAATGCGGCCGGTGGCATCAATGGCGAGCAGGTCAAGGTCGTCGTCGGCGACGACGTCTCCGACCCGAAGCAGGGCATCTCGGTGGCCAACAAGTTCGTCGCCGATGGCGTGAAGTTCGTGGTCGGCCACTTCAACTCTGGCGTTTCGATCCCGGCCTCGGAAGTCTACGCCGAGAACGGCATCCTCGAGATCACCCCGGCTGCGACCAACCCGAAGTTCACCGAACGCGGCCTGTGGAACACCTTCCGCACCTGCGGCCGTGACGACCAGCAGGGCGGTATCGCCGGTGCCTATCTGGCCGAGAAGTTCAAGGACGCCAAGATCGCGGTCATCCATGACAAGACGCCTTACGGCCAGGGCCTCGCCGACGAAACCAAGAAGGCGATGAACGCCGCCGGCGTCACCGAGGTCATGTATGAAGGCGTCAACATCGGCGACAAGGACTTCTCGGCGCTGATCGCCAAGATGAAGGAAGCCGGCGTCTCGATCATCTACTGGGGCGGCCTCCACACCGAAGCCGGCCTGATCATCCGCCAGTCGGCCGACCAGGGCCTCAAGGCCAAGCTGGTTTCGGGCGACGGCATCGTCTCCAACGAACTCGCCTCGATCGCCGGCGACGCCGTCGAAGGCACGCTCAACACCTTCGGTCCGGACCCGCGCCTGATCCCCGAGAACAAGGATCTGGTCGAGAAGTTCCGCTCGCAGGGCTTCGAGCCGGAAGCCTACACGCTCTATTCCTACGCTGCGATGCAGGTGATCGCCGGCGCGGCGAAGGCCGCAAACTCGGTCGATCCGCAGGAAGTGGCGAAGGCGATGAAGGAGAAGGGTCCGTTCAAGACCGCTCTCGGCGACATCTCCTATGACGAAAAGGGCGATCCGAAGCTGCCCGGTTACGTCATGTACGAGTGGAAGAAGGGTGCGGACGGCAAGTACACCTACGTCCAGCAGTAAGCTCCTACTGCCCTGAATGCGACAATGCCCGGCGCTCTGCGCCGGGCATTTTTCATTTGCCGGCGGGCAAGATCAGGCTCCCTGACCTTGGGGAATTTAAATCGGTTTAAGGATGCGTGTTTTTGGTTGCGCCGCAGCATTATCGCGCTAATCATTCGCCGCCCCTGAAATTCCGGAGCCTGGAGAGTTTACGTGCCGATCAGCAAGATCCTCGTCGCCAACCGATCCGAAATCGCCATCCGCGTGTTCCGCGCGGCGAACGAGCTGGGGCTCAAAACGGTGGCGATCTGGGCTGAAGAGGACAAATACTCGCTGCATCGCTTCAAGGCCGACGAGAGCTATCAGGTCGGCCGCGGCCCCTGGCTTTCAAAGGACATGGGGCCGATCGAAAGCTATCTGTCGATCGACGAGATCATGCGCGTCGCCAAGCTGTCCGGGGCCGACGCCATCCACCCCGGCTACGGCCTTTTGTCCGAAAGCCCCGAATTCGCCGAGGCCTGCGCTGCCAATGGCATCACCTTCATCGGGCCGAAGCCGGAGACGATGCGCCGTCTCGGCAACAAGGTCGCGGCTCGCAACCTCGCCATCGAGGTCGGCGTGCCGGTGGTGCCTGCCACCAATCCGCTGCCCGACGATATGGAGGTGGTGAAGAAGCTCGCCGCCGAGATCGGCTATCCGGTCATGCTCAAGGCGTCCTGGGGCGGCGGCGGCCGCGGCATGCGCGCCATCCGCAGCGAGGCCGACCTCGTCCGCGAGGTGATGGAAGGCAAGCGCGAGGCCAAGGCCGCGTTCGGCAAGGATGAGGTCTATCTCGAGAAGCTGATCGAGCGCGCCCGCCACGTCGAGGTGCAGATCCTCGGCGACACGCACGGCAACGCCGTCCACCTGTTCGAGCGCGACTGCTCGATCCAGCGCCGCAACCAGAAGGTCGTCGAGCGCGCGCCGGCGCCCTATCTTTCCGCTGCGCTGCGCCAGGAGCTTTGCGGCTATGCACTGAAGATCGCCAGGGAGACCAGCTACATCGGCGCCGGCACGGTGGAATTCCTGCAGGATGCAGACACCGGCAAGTTCTACTTCATCGAGGTCAATCCGCGTATCCAGGTCGAGCACACCGTCACCGAGCAGGTGACCGGCATCGACATCGTCAAGGCGCAGATCCACATCCTCGACGGCTTTGCCATCGGCACGCCGGAATCGGGCGTGCCGGCACAGGCCGACATCAGGCTCAACGGTCACGCGCTGCAGTGCCGCATCACCACCGAGGATCCGGAACAGAACTTCATCCCGGACTATGGCCGCATCACCGCCTATCGCGGCGCCACCGGCTTCGGCATCCGCCTCGATGGCGGCACGGCCTATTCGGGTGCGGTCATCACCCGCTTCTACGACCCGCTGCTCGAGAAGGTCACCGCCTGGGCGCCGACGCCCGACGAGGCGATCGCCCGCATGCACCGGGCGCTGCGCGAGTTCCGCATCCGCGGCGTGGCGACGAACCTCACCTTCCTCGAAGCGATCATCACCCACCCGGCCTTCCACGACAATTCCTACACCACCCGGTTCATCGATTCGACACCGGAGCTGTTCGCCCAGGTCAAGCGCCAGGACCGCGCGACCAAGCTGCTCAACTACCTCGCCGACGTGACCGTCAACGGCCATCCCGAGACACGCGGTCGCGCGGTGCCCAACCCGGAGGCCGCGGCACCCGTCGTGCCGTGGTTCACCGGTGCGATCCCCGACGGCACCAGGCAGAAGCTCGACGATCTCGGGCCCGAGAAGTTCGCAGCCTGGATGCGTGGACAGAAGCAGGTGCTGATCACCGACACGACGATGCGTGACGGCCACCAGTCGCTGCTGGCCACCCGCATGCGCACGCATGACATCGCCAAGATCGCCGGCACCTATGCGCGGGCATTGCCGCAGCTGCTGTCGCTCGAATGCTGGGGCGGCGCCACCTTCGACGTCGCCATGCGCTTCCTCACCGAAGATCCGTGGGAACGGCTGGACAAGGTGCGCCGCGCCGCGCCCAACATCCTGCTGCAGATGCTGCTGCGTGGCGCCAACGGCGTCGGCTACACCAACTATCCGGACAATGTCGTACAGCACTTCGTCCGCCAGGCCGCGGCCGGCGGCGTCGATCTCTTCCGCGTCTTCGACTGCCTCAACTGGGTCGAGAACATGCGCGTGTCGATGGACGCCGTGGGTGCCGAGGGCAAGCTCTGCGAGGCGGCGATGTGCTACACCGGCGACATCCTCGACCCGAACCGCGCCAAGTACGACCTGATATATTATGTCGGGCTCGCCAAGGAGCTCGAGGCCGCCGGCGCCCATATCATCGCGGTCAAGGACATGGCCGGCCTGCTCAAGCCTGCGGCGGCGCGGGCGCTGTTCAAGGCGCTGCGCGAAGCGACCGACCTGCCGATCCACTTCCACACCCACGATACCTCGGGCCTCTCGGGTGCCACCGTGCTGGCGGCGGTCGAGAGCGGCGTCGACGCCATCGATGCGGCGATGGACGCCTTCTCCGGCAACACCTCGCAGCCCTGCCTGGGCTCGATCGTCGAGGCGCTGCGCGGTTCGGACCGCGATCCCGGCCTCGATCCCGAATGGATCCGCCGCATCTCGTTCTACTGGGAAGCCGTGCGCAACCAGTATGCCGCTTTCGAGAGCGACCTGAAGGGGCCGGCCTCGGAGGTCTATCTCCACGAGATGCCGGGCGGCCAGTTCACCAATCTCAAGGAGCAGGCGCGTTCGCTCGGCCTCGAAACCCGCTGGCACGAGGTGGCGCAGGCCTATCACGACGTCAATTTGATGTTCGGCGACATCGTCAAGGTCACGCCGTCGTCCAAGGTGGTGGGCGACATGGCGCTGATGATGGTGAGCCAGGAACTCACCGTCGCCGACGTCGAGAATCCGGCCAAGGACATCGCCTTCCCGGACTCCGTCGTGTCGATGCTGCGCGGCGATCTCGGCCAGTCGCCCGGCGGCTGGCCCGCGGCACTGCAGAAGAAGGCGCTGAAGGGCGAAACGCCGATCACCGTGCGTCCCGGCTCGTTGCTGAAGCAGGCCGATCTCAAGGCCGGCCGCAAGGACATCGAGGCCAAGCTGGGACGCAAGCTCTCGGAGAGCGAGTTCGCCTCGTGGCTGATGTATCCCAAGGTGTTCACCGACTTCGCCGGTGCCCAGGAGACTTACGGCCCGGTCAGCGTGCTGCCGACACCGACCTATTTCTACGGCATGGAGCCGGAGGACGAGGTCTTCGTCGACATCGAGAAGGGCAAGACCCTGGTCATCCGCTGCCTCGCCGTCGGCGACGTTGACGAGAAGGGCATGGTCACGGTGTTCTTCGAGCTCAACGGCCAGCCGCGCCGCGTCAAGGTGCCGGACCGGGCGCATGGCGCGTCGGCTTCGAAGGCGCGTCGCAAGGCCGAGGCCGGCAACGACGCCCATGTCGGCGCGCCGATGCCGGGCGTGGTCTCGACGCTCGCCGTCTTGGCCGGCCAGCCGGTCAAGGCTGGCGACGTGCTGCTCTCGATCGAGGCGATGAAGATGGAGACGGCGCTGCATGCCGAGCGCGACGGCACGATTGCCGAAGTGCTGGTGCGCGCCGGCGACCAGATCGACGCCAAGGACCTGCTCGTCGTCTACGGCTGATGCTCCTCGGACTCAGCCGACTATTGGGCCGGCGCTGATAGCAGCATGCCCTTGCAGGACTTGGGTTCCTCGCCCCCACGAAGTGGGGGAGAGGTGCCGAGCCCTGAGCTTGTCGAAGGGGCGAGGCGGTGAGGGGGACTTTAAGTTAGGTCCCATTCCGACTGACGAAGGGGGCCGATGAGGCGCGCGGCGAGAGCGGCTTCAGGCTGCGTCCAGGGGCTCAGAACAGCCCCTGGCCGGCCTTCGCCTCTTCGGCGGCGCTGCGGCGGATGAGGCTCTTGTACATGTAGCCGCGCTGGTCCTTGTAGACGACCGTGCACCAGTTGCAGTCGGTCTCGGCCTCGATCGCCGCATTTGCCGGCACGACTGCGATCACCTTGGCCTCGTCGGCAGGCCCGTCGCGCAGGTTGGCATATTTGACGACCTTGGCCGGCTGCAGGTCGGGCAATGGCCCGTCGGCAGGATTGACGGTCGCCGGCGTGTCGATCATGCCGGTCGTCTGCTCGAGCATGGCCACCTCAGCCTCGGTCTCGGCCACCTCGACGTCGATCGAGCCGCGCAGTCCTTCGGGCGCCACCGCGGTCGCCTCGGGCGGCTGGCTGGGCTTGGTTCCGAGCAATGGCTCTGCGGCGCTTGCGCCGCGCTCGTCCGGTCCGGCCGTTGCGGCCGCGTCCAGGCTCTCGAAGCGCGCGGTCACGGCGGACAGTGGGGCTGCTGCAAGCTGCGCCATGTCGGGCTGCTTGCCGGACGCAGCCATGCTGCCGGAGGCTGTTGGGGCTGGCGCCGGCGCGAGTTCGGGCTTTGCAGCGGCCGCGGCCGCCTTTGTGCCGGTTGCCTGCGGCAATTTGGGGTGGGGCACGGCAGCCGTCTGGGTCGGGTCCGGCGTCGGACCGCTGCCGATCACCGCGCCGGCAACGACGATTGCAAGCGCCGCCACGCTGCCGCCTGCGACGATCTTGGCAAGAAGGGGCGACATGCCGAACTGCGGCGCAAGCCGGCGGGCGCGGCGGACGTGATCGCCGAGCTGGTCTGAAATTCCGGCAAGCCGGAATGCGGGGGTATTCATGGCACAGGACTCCACAATGGTGCGACCCGGCCACCAGCCGGCATCGACCCCCCAACCCGTAACGGCATGCAAGGTGCTGAACGCGCAAGCGGATGGTGTTGCCTGTCCCCGCCGCAGTTCCTCAGACATCGCCTACATGCGCTATTCGACGGAATTCGGGCAATCGTTAACTTTTGTTACCGGTCTGGCCCAATGGTTGCGGCGACGCTTGCCTTGACCGGAAATTAAATCGATTTAATGATGGTCGCCAATGGCGACGCAACTCGCCAGGGATCGCTCGATCCCCGCTACCCCTTCGAACCCAGGCGCGGGCTGCCGGCTGAAGTCGATTTCGGTCGCCATGCGCATGTGCTAGGAGCGCGCTCCATGAACGCCTTGAATGCCGATGCCAAACCCTCCTGGGCCCGTTGGGCCGTCGCCGCGGCCTTCTTCATCAACGGTTTCGTCACCGGAAGCTGGGCGCCGCAGATCCCGCTGCTCTTGTCACGTCTCGGCATCTCCGAGTTCGTGCTCGGCCTGCTGATCCTCGTGTTCGGGCTCGGCGCGCTGACGGCGATGCCGTTCTCGGGCTACCTGATGTCGAAGCGGGGCTCGCGACCGGTGGTCATCGGCTTCGCCTGGGTCGTGGCGTTCGCGCTGCTGCTCGTGGCGCTGGCGCCGAACGTCTGGCTGGCCGCGGCAACGATGTTCGTCTTCGGCGGGTCGATCGGCGCCATGGACGTCGCCATGAACGCCAATGCGGTTGCGGTCGAGAAGAAGCTGTCGCGGGCGATCATGTCGTCGTCGCACGGTTTCTGGAGCCTGGGCGGTTTCGTCGGCGGCGCACTCGGCGGCATCGTGATCCAGAATTTCGGCCATCTCGTCCATGCCGGCCTGGTCACGGCAGCGGCCGCCGCCATGACGGCGGTTGCGTTGCGCGGCCTGATCGCCGAAGACAAGCCGGTGGCGCACGAGCACCAGCATTTCCGGCTGCCGCGGATGCCGACCATCTATCTCGTCGGCATCATGGCGCTGTTCTCCATGGTCCCGGAAGGCGCCGTCCTCGACTGGGCAGCGCTCTACCTCAAGCAGGAACTGGGCGCCGACATCGCCACGGCCGGCTTCGCCTTCGCCGCCTTTTCGGGGATCATGGCGCTGATGCGTTTCCTCGGCGATGGCGTGCGCAACCGCTTCGGCGCGGTGAACACGCTGCGGGTCTCGGCGCTGCTTGCGGCAACCGGCATGCTGGCCGCAGGCTTCGCGCCGAACCCGTGGATTGCCATCGCCGCCTTCGCGGTCTGCGGCCTCGGCGTCGCCAACATGGTGCCGATCGCCTTCTCTGCCGCCGGCAACCAGCCCGGCGTGCCGCCCGGCATCGGCATGAGCGTCGTCACGACCATGGGCTATTCGGGCATCCTGGTCGCCCCCTCGGCGATCGGCTTCGTTGCCCAGTTCACCGGCTTCGCACCGATCTTCGTGACCCTGTCGGGGCTGCTGGTGGTCGTCTGCCTGATGGCTGGCCTTGCGCGCCATGCCGACTTCCGCGCCGTGCCTCAGGCCGCACCCGCCGAATAGCGCTTCGGTTCCTCACGGCGAGGCTGCGGCGCGAGGCATGCGCCGGATGGATTCGCTTGCCGCGAGTCTGGAATGCACCGCGGGCCGGCCGGGTCATGCGCCGCGCCGCCGCGCCATCTTGTCTTGACGCAATTCCGGACGGAAAACCGCTTTGCACTTTTCCTGGATTGCCTCGGCTCGAACCGTCAGGCCCTCCCCAACAGCAGCAGCACCAGCAGCACGACGAGCAATATGCCGACGATGCCCGACGGTCCGTAGCCCCAGTTGCGGGAGTGCGGCCAGGCGGGCACCGCGCCGATCAGGATGAGGATCAGGATGATGAGGAGCAGGGTGGTGAGGGTCATCTCGTTCTGCCTCGTCTTGTGATTATATCGAGGGTTGAACGCAAAAGGCCGCCCGGACGTTCCGGGCGGCCTTTTTGTCGGGTCCTGTCGGCGTGCCTACTCGGCGGCCTTCGGGAATGCCGTCGCGGGTTCGCCCGCCGCCGGCGCGGCCTGCTCTTCCTGCTTCTTGCCGCGGCGGAACAGCCGGCTGATCCAGCCGCGCTGGCCCGGCTTGCGCTTCTCGCGGGTGAACACCATCAGCATCGCCGGCGTCACCACCAGCGTCAGCACGGTGGCGAAGGACAGGCCGAAGACGATGGCTGACGACAGCGCGATCCACCACTGGGTCGAGGGTGCGTTGATCGTCGTTTCCTGGTGGAAGATCTCCAGGCCGAGGCCGAAGGCGATCGGCGCCACGCCGAGGATCGCCGACAGTGCCGTCAGCACCACCGGCCGGGCACGTTCGCGGCAGGTCTGCAGCACGGCATCGAGCTTGCTCCAGCCTTCGTCGCGCAAGCGGTCATAGGTGTCGATCAGCACGATGTTGTTGTTCACCACGACGCCGGCCAGCGCGATCATGCCGATGCCCGACATGACGATCACGAAGGCCTGGCCGGTGAGCAGCATGCCGAGCAGCGCGCCGACGGTCGCCATCACCACGCAGGTCAGCACCAGCACCACGCTGGTGAACTTGTTGAACTGCGCCAGCAGCACGATGAAGATCAGGAAGATCGCCGCGCCGAAGGCGTTGCTCAGGAACGCGCTGGCTTCGGCGCTGTCCTCGTTGGAGCCAGCCAGCTTCCAGTCGATGCCGGGCTGCGCCATGTCGCCGACGATCTTGCTCACCTCGCCCTGGACTGCCGCGACCTGGAAGCCGGAGGCGACGTTGCCCTGGATGGTGATCGTGCGCTTGCCGTCGATGCGGTTCAGCACCCCGACCGTGGGCTCGGGCTTGCGCGACACGAAGTTCGACATCGGCACCGAGCCTTGCGGGGTGACGATGCGCAACTGGTCGAGCGCCGAGAGCGTGCGGCGGTCTTCCGGCAGGCGCAGCCTGATGTCGACCGCGTCGTCGGCGCCGGCCGGACGATAGTCGGTGAGCTTGAGGCCAGTGGTGACCAGCTGGACCACCGTTCCGACTGCCGTCGGGCTGACCCCGTATTGCGCGGCCCTAGAGCGGTCGACCTCGAGCGCCCAGTCGATGCCGGGCGGCGGCAGGCCGTCGGAGAGGTCGATGACTCCGGGCACCTTGGCGACGGCCGCCGCGACCTTCTTGGCGTAGTCGTTGAGCCCGGTCGGGTCGACGGCCGACAGCTGCACCTGGATCGGCTTGCCGCTGGGCGGGCCGGCGTCGGGCACGCGCACCTCGACGTCGACACCGGGGATGCCGGCCATGACCGTGCGCAGCTCGTCGAGGATGACATGCGCCGACTTGCGTTCGCGCCAGTCGATGAACTCGTACTGGATCACGCCGACGACGTCCTCGGGAATGTCCTGGCCGCCGCGCGACTTGCCGGAGCGGGTATAGACCGACTTGATGCCAGGCCAGCCGAGAATCCGGTTCTCGGCCTCGCGCGTGGCGGCGTCCATCTCGTCGAGCGAGAGGTTGCCGCGCGCGTGCACGTAGAGCAGGCCGTAATCCGGCTCGACCGTCGGGAAGAACTCCACGCCATTGCCGAACTTGACGTAGGAATAGAAGCCGCCGACCAGCAGCGCGAGGGTGAGCACCAGGGCCGTGATCGGATAGTGGACGGCCTTCTTGACGACGGTCATGTAGGCGCCGTCCTTGAGGTGCTCCTCCGCGTGGACCGGTGCCTTGGCGAAGATGGCTCCGAGCGTCGGCGCGAAGATCAGCGCATAGGCCATCGACGCCGCCAGCGTGACGATCAGGGTGATCGGCAGGTACTTCATGAAGTCGCCGATGATGCCGGGCCAGAACAGCAGCGGCGAGAAGGCGGCGATGCGGGTCATGGTGGCGGCGATCACCGGGCCTGCCATGCGCTTGGCCGCCAGTTCGAACGCTTCCTCCTTGGGCATTCCCTCGGACATGCGGCGTTCGGCGAACTCGGTGACGATGATGGCGTCGTCCACCAGCATGCCGACCGCCAGGATCAGGCTGAACAGCACGATCATGTTGATCGTGTAGCCCATCAGCGCCAGCGCCAGGATGCCCATCAGGAACGACGACGGGATGGCGAGGCCGATCAGCAGCGAGGCCCTGCCCGACAGCGCATAGAGGATGACGATGAAGACCAGGATGACGGCGATCAGCACGTGGTTCTGGAGGTCGGACAGAAGCTGGTTGACGAAGACCGACTTGTCCTGGGTGTAGGTGACCTTCAGCCCTTGCGGGGCGTTCTTCACGAACGCATCCGCGACCGCCTTGGCGCCTTCGATGGTCTCGACGATGTTGGCGCCGATACGCTTCTTGACTTCGATGGCGATCGCCGGCTTGCCGTCGAGACGGGTGATGGTCTCGGCGTCCTTGAAGGTCGAGCGGACGGTGGCCAGGTCCTGCACGCGCACCACCGCGTTCGGCGTCGCGACGACGGGCAGCCGCGCCACGTCCTCGGGCGTTTCGATCAGGGCCGGCACCTTGACGGCGTACTTGCCCTCGCTGCCCTCGATCGCGCCGGCGGCGACGAGGCTGTTGGACTGCCCGATGCCCTGGATCATCTGGTCCAGCTGCAGCCCGTAGGAGGACAGCTTGACCGGGTCGATGATCGCTTCGACGAGTTCGTCGCGCGAGCCCTGCAACGTGCCTTCCAGGACCCCGGGCACCTCCTCGATCTGGTCACGCAGCTGCTTGGCCGCGGCGGTCAGCGCGCGTTCCGGCACGTCGCCGGAAAGCGTGACCACGAGGACCGGGAATTCCGACAGGTTGACCTCGTTGACGGTCGGCTCCTCGACGCCGGCCGGCAGGTCGCGCTTGGCGTCCTGCACCTTGTTGCGCGTGTCGATCAGCGCGTCGCCCAGGTCCACCGAGGGGTCGAACTCGACGATGACGTTGGCGCCGCCCTGATAGGCGTTCGACTTCATCTCCTTGAGCCCTTTCAGGCTCTTAAGCTGGGATTCGACCGGGCGGAGCAACAGCCGTTCGGCGTCCTCAGGGGAGATGCCCTGATAGACGAGACTCACATACATGATCGGAATGGCGACGTCCGGCTCGGCTTCCTTGGGGACCGCGCGGTACGCGAGCGTACCGGCGATCACCAGGAATATCAGTACCGATAGGGTCAGCCGCGAATTGCGGATCGCAAGCTTGACGATATCCATGGATCACTGGGTCCCGGTTGCGTCTACGACGAGCTTCTTGATCATCGCCTCGTTGGCGGGCTGCGCCTGCACCTCGTCGCCTTCCCTGACCAGGTCCTGGCCAGCGACGATGATCCGCGCGTCGGCCGGGATGCCGCCGAGCAAGAGGCCCTTCTGCGTATCGTCCACGAGGTCGATCGGGAAGAACACCACCTTCGAGGCGGCATCGACGGCACGGATCCCGAGATCGCCGTTCTCGCCCAGTGTCACCACCGAACGCGGCAGCATCACGGCATCGACCGGCTTGGCGCGAATGGTGATCTCGGCGGTCATGCCGGCCGGGATCGTGCCGTCGGGGTTGGGGATCGCGATCTCGACGGGGAAGGTACGGGTCTGGGCGGTGGCGTCGCGGCTGACATAGCGCAGCTTGCCCTTCACCACGTCGCCGTTGACCAACTGGACCTCGGCTTCGTCGCCGATCTTGATGTAGCGCAGGTCGCGCTCGCTGATCTCGCCCTTGGCGAGAATCGGATCGAGGCTGAGGATGGTGGCGATTTCGGCGCCCTGCATCACCGAGCTGCCGAGCTCGACCTTGACGCGGTCGACGACGCCGTCGAACGGCGCCTTGACCTGGTTGCGCGCGAGTTCGGCTTCGGCCGCCTGCTGCTGGGAAAGCGCGGTCTGGTAGTTCGACCAGGCGCTGTCCGCCTGCAGCTTGGCCACCGAGCCGGTCTTGGTCAGCTTCTGCGCCGCTTCCCATTCGGCCTTGCGCTGATCGAGCACGGCCTTAGCCGTGTCGACGGCCGCGGCCTTCTCTTCCGCGTCCAGCATCAGGATGAGGTCGCCCTGCTTGATGTGGTCGCCCTGTTTGACAGGAAGTTCGGCAATGATGCCGGCGGCGCGGGTGGCGAGCGTCGCGCGCTTGTCGGCTTCGGTCTGCCCCGACAGGCGGATGGCGCGGGCATGATTGATGCGCGGCGGCGCGATCACCGCGACCTGGCGCGGCGGAGCCTTGGGCTGCTCGGCCTGGGCCGGCTTCTGTTCGGGCGCTGTCTGTGCGCTGCCCACCGAGGAGAATTTGCCGGTGCCCATCCAGGCTGCGAAGCCGACGAGCACGACCAAGGCTGCAAGCTTATGGAACCTAATCTTCGACATTGTCGCTATCCGTTAGGGACGGCTGCGGCTCACCGCCATCTTGCTTGGCACGTCGACCCGATATGGGGGCGCGCCACACCGCGTTCAATCCGTCATGGGGGCAGAGTGACGGAAGCGCCGTCTTCTACATCAAATGTGCAACGCAAAATAGTCAGAAAAAGTAATGGGAAGATCATGCTGACAAAACTGGCAGGAGTTGTCAGCACACGGTCGCCGGAATGGCGCGAAACGGCGGTTTCGCGGCCTGGTTGTGCTGTCAGGCCGCTGCCGGCTTCGGTCTCGTTGCCAGGAATTCGCGCACCCGCCGCCCCATCGTCGGGCCGCGCATCGGCTTGTAGCCGTCGTCGAGTTCGCCCGAAAGATCGAGCGTCGCGGTCTTGCCCACCGAATCAAAGTTGTCTTCGAGCCAGTCGCTCGCCGCGTCTCGGCCGAGATCGCGCAAGTATTCGAGGAACGCCCATTCGGCGTTTATCTTCGAGGAAGCGGAAAGATCCTTGAAGGCTTCGTCGGCATCGATGCGATGCATGCGGATGTCGCGGAACTCGCCATGCGGCAGGCGCCCGACGGCGATCAGTTCCTTGACGAAGGCGATCGCCCGGAATTCGCGCAGCAGGCCGGCATTGAAGGTGATCTCGTCGATGCGGTTCTGGATCTCGTTGGCGGTTCTAGGCGTCTGCTCGCGCACCACCGGATTGATCTGGACCAGCAGCACGTCCTCGGTGTCGTTGGCCTTGAAGAAGGGGTAGATCGCCGGATTGCCGCCATAGCCACCGTCCCAGTAGGGCACGCCCTTGATCTCGACCGCCTGGAATATCTGCGGCAGGCAGGCCGAGGCCATCACCGTGTCGAGATCGATCTCGCCGTCGCTGAAGACGCGCAACTGGCCCGTCTCCACATTGGTCGCCGAGATGAACAGGTCGATCGCCGTGCAGGCGCGGACGTTGCCGAAGTCGATCTCCTCGGCCACCACGTCGCGCAGCGGGTTGAGGTTCATCGGATTGGCGAGATAGGGCGAGAACACCCGCGACATGGTGTCGAACCAGATGTAGCCGGGCGTGTTCTCGATCGACCAGTTGCCCCACAGCACGTCCCAGGGCGAGCGCTGCACCGGGCTGAAGCGGCCCTTGCGTGCGACCGCCCGCCAGAAATCCTCGAGCTTCTGCCGGGCGCCGTCGCGCCCGCCGCGCACCCAGCCATCGGCAAGGGCGACCGCGTTCATCGCACCCGCGCTGGTGCCCGACACGGCCTTGATTTCGAGCCTGCCGTCCTCGAGCAGCCGGTCGAGCACGCCCCAGGAGAAGGCCCCGTGCGAGCCTCCGCCCTGCAGCGCGACGTTGATCGGCTTGGTTTCCTCCGCCCTGCCGTTTCCGTTCATGCGTCCGTCCAGTCTCTGGCTCGATCGACTATTGCGCGGTCCAGCCGCCGTCGACCGAGATGTTCGTGCCGTTGATCTGCGCCGCGGCCGGCGAGGCGAGGAAGACCGCAGTGGCCGCGACCTGCTCGACCGTCACGAATTCCTTGGTCGGCTGGCGATCCAGCATGACCTCGCGAATGACCGTGTCGCGGTCCATGTCGTGCGCCTTCATCTGGTCGGGAATCTGCGCCTCGACCAGCGGGGTCAGCACGTAGCCCGGGCAGATCGCGTTGCAGGTGATGTTCTCGCGCGCCACTTCCAGCGCCACGGTCTTGGTCAGGCCCATGATGCCGTGCTTGGCCGAGACATAGGCGGACTTGTAGGGCGAGGCGACGAGGCCGTGGGCCGATGCGACGTTGATGATACGGCCGCCGCCGCTCTTCTTCATCAGCGGGATGGCCGCGGCGATGGTGTGGAAGGCCGAGGTCAGGTTGATGGCGATGATCGCATCCCATTTGTCGATCGGGAATTCCTCGACCGGCGCGACATGCTGGATGCCGGCGTTGTTGACCAGGATGTCGACCGACCCGAACTCCTTTTCCGCCTTGGCGACCAGTGCGCGGCACTCCGTGGCCTTGGACATGTCGGCCTGGATGTAGACGATTTCGGCCTTGTGCTCCCTGGAGAGCTTCTCGGCAAGCGCGTGGTCGGCGGGCGTGTCGGAGAAGGAGTTGATGACCACGTTCATGCCTTGCTTCGCAAATGCCTCGGCGATGGCGAGGCCGATGCCCGAGGTCGAGCCGGTGACGATGGCGGTCTTGCGCGTGCTCATTGGAATTCCTTCCGGGTCGATTGATGTTGCGCTGCAACATATACGTCCTGTGCGGCGCAATAAAAGCACCGCAGGCGCACGCTTTCGTGAAATCGCTGAGAGTGTGTTCGAAACGCCCCGGCAATTGACATCGTGCTGGGCCTTGGCCACTCATCGCGGCCATGCCGGACATCAGCTACTCAGATCCCCGTCTTGCCGCCGTCTACGATGCGCTCAATCCTGCCGGCGCCGATACGGCCTTCTATCTCGACATGGCGGGAAGCGAGCCGAAGTTCGTTCTCGACATGGGCTGCGGCACTGGCGCGCTCGCGGTCGAACTCGCGCGGCGCGGCCACAAGGTCACTGGGGCCGACCCGGCCGCGGGCATGATGGCCGTCGCCCGCGGCCGTGCCGGCGCTGACGTGGTCGACTGGATCGAAAGCGACGCGGCGAGCCTGGACGTCCCGACACGCTTCGACCTCGTCTTCATGACCGGGCACGTCTTCCAGGTCTTCCTGACCGACGAGGCAATCGCCGCTGCACTTCGCAACCTGCGCCGGCATCTCAAGCACAACGGACGCATCGTCTTCGAGACGCGCAACCCGGCCGTCCGCGACTGGGAAGGATGGACGCAGGCTGATACCGCCTCGACCGTCGAGGTGGCTGGCATCGGCCGGGTCGCGGTCCACTATGACATGACCGCCGTCGATGGCCAGCTCGTCCGCTACGAAACCCGTTTCGACTTCGGCGGCGGCGACAAGGTCGTAGCGCCGGGCGTCCTGCGGTTCGTCGAGCGGGATCAACTGGCTGCGATGCTGGCTCAAGCGGGTTTCACCAGGGTCGAGTGGTACGGCGACTGGAACCTGTCGCCCGCGCTGCCGACCAGCCCAGAACTCATCGTCGTCGCCGGCTAGCGCCGCTTGTCACTTGGCGGGCGCGACCAGCTGCGATATTGACATCGCGTACCGCGCGCGCCACCTCAGGCGCGAATGTCTCGAGATTGAAGGCCGTCCATGTCCGGCTACTTTTCTTCCCCCTTTCCCCGTCGCAAGTCGGTTGCCGTCGATGTCGGCGGCGTGAGCGTCGGCGGCTCCGCACCCGTCGTGGTGCAGTCGATGACCAACACCGACACGGCCGACATCGACAAGACGGTCGCCCAGGTGGCAGCACTTCACCGCGCCGGCTCGGAGATCGTGCGCATCACCGTCGACCGCGACGAGAGTGCGGCGGCCGTGCCGCACATCCGCGACCGGCTGGCCCGCGTCGGCATCAACGTGCCGCTCGTCGGCGACTTCCACTACATCGGCCACAAGCTGCTCGCCGACCACCCGGCCTGTGCCGAGGCGCTGGCCAAGTACCGCATCAATCCCGGCAATGTCGGCTTCAAGGACAAGAAGGACAAGCAGTTCGCCGACATCGTCGAGATGGCGATCCGCCACGACAAGCCGGTGCGCATCGGCGTCAACTGGGGCTCGCTGGATCAGGAACTGCTGACCCGGCTGATGGACGAGAACCAGGCGAACGGCTCGCCGCTCACCGCCAACCAGGTGATGCGCGAGGCGATCGTGCAGTCGGCGCTGCTCTCGGCCGATCTCGCCGAGGAGATCGGGCTTTCGCGCGACAAGATCATCCTGTCGGCCAAGGTCAGCCAGGTGCAGGACCTGATCGCGGTCTACACCATGCTCGCCACCCGCTCCGACCATGCCCTGCATCTCGGCCTCACCGAGGCCGGCATGGGCTCCAAGGGCATAGTCGCCTCGTCGGCTGCCATGGGCATCCTCCTCCAGCAGGGCATCGGCGACACCATCCGCATCTCGCTGACGCCCGAGCCGAACGGCGACCGCACCCGCGAGGTGCAGGTGGCGCAGGAACTGCTCCAGACCATGGGCTTCCGCCAGTTCGTGCCGATCGTGGCGGCCTGCCCCGGCTGCGGCCGCACCACCTCGACCGTGTTCCAGGAACTGGCCCAGACCATCCAGGAAGACCTGCGCAAGAACATGCCGGTCTGGCGCGAGAAATATCCGGGCGTCGAGGAACTGAAGGTCGCGGTGATGGGCTGCATCGTCAACGGCCCCGGCGAATCCAAGCATGCCGACATCGGCATCTCGCTGCCCGGTACCGGCGAAACGCCGTCCGCGCCGGTCTTCATCGACGGCAAGAAGGCGGCGACGCTGCGCGGCCCCTCGATCGCCGCCGACTTCGAGAAGATGGTCGCCGACTACATCGACCAGCGCTTCGGACGCGGCGGCAGGGCCGCAGCCGAATAGCGATGCGGCGCCTGGCCGGGGCAGGACTGGCTTGCCTCGTCATGCTGGCGCTCGCCGCGACCGCACTTGCCGATCCGCCGCGCTCCCGCAAGAAGGACCATGTCGCCCGCGTCTGCGACCTGATCGATACCCACGCCCGGCGCCAAGGCCTGCCGAGCGAGTTTTTCGCCCGGCTGATCTGGAAGGAGAGCCGCTTCGACGCCGGTGCGGTCAGCCCGGCAGGTGCCGAGGGCATCGCCCAGTTCATGCCCGGCACGGCGGCCATGCGCGGGCTCGCCGACCCGTTCGACATCGAGCAGGCCATCCCCGCGTCGGCGCGCTATCTCGGCGAACTCAAGACCGGCTTCGGCAATCTCGGCCTGGCTGCGGCCGCCTACAATGCCGGCGAGAACCGCGTCGCGCGCTGGCTTTCCTCCGGCGGCTTCCTGCCGCTCGAGACCGAGGACTACGTGCTCGACATCATGGGCGAGCCCGCCGACAATTTCTCCGACCGGGCCCATGCCGGCACCAACTGGCCGCTTGATCCGAAGGCACCCTTTATGGATGCCTGCCGCAACTTGCCAGTCATCATGGCCGCGACGGTCGCCATGGCCAGCGTACATGTGAAGCCCTGGGGCATCCAGGTTGCCGGCAATTTCCGCCGCGCTGCGGCCATCAAGCAGTGGCAGCGACTCAAGGGGCGATTCCCGGCGCTGGCCGACTACGACCCCGTGGTCAGCCGCGTCCGCACGCCGATGGGCCGGCGCGGGGTCTATGCGGTGAGGATCGGTGCCGACGATCGCGGCGAGGCGGGCGACATCTGCCGGGAGCTGCGCGGCACCGGCGGTTCCTGCATCGTCGTCAGGAACCGCTGAGCCCGCTCATGCCACCGCGGCCTGCCGGTTCTTCCCCTCCGTGAGCAGGCGATGGAGGCTTTCGGCATCGGCTGCCTTGCGCAGCCCTGCGACAGCTTCACCGTCGCGCAGCAGGCGCGCGATCCTTGCCAGCACGTTGAGATGTTCCTGGGGAGAGGCCTCGGGCATCAGCAGCAGCACGACGAGGTCGACGGCCTGGCCGTCGATCGCCTCGAACGGGCAGGGCGCGTCCAGCCGGGCGAACAGTCCGAACGGCCGCGTGAGCCCGCGCATCTTGGCATGCGGAATGGCGACGCCGAGGCCGAGCCCGGTCGAGCCCAGCTTCTCGCGCGCCGACAGTACCGAGACGATCTCGCCGGCCTGAATGCCGATGCGCCGGGAGGCAAGCACGGCGAGATCCTTGAGCAGCCGCGTCTTGCCTTCAGACTTGAGGTCGAGGACCACGTCCTCGACCGAGATCACGTCGCAGATGTCCATGGTCAGGTGGACAGCATGCTGGCGAGCGCCAGTCCGCCGAGCAGCACGCCGGTGACGAAGAAGAGCCGCGTGAACATGAATGGCTCGGTCTGGGCTATCGGCGCGTGGCCGTTCGCCGGTTTTCTGGCGGGACGGGTGGTCGTTTCGGGCATGTCGGCACCGGCCATCCGGTGCGGCAGATGAGTGCGCAGCATCGCAGTCTTCCTTTGCTATGCGCCGGGCGGCGGTGCCGCATCCGGTCGCGTCGGGAAGCTAGAAGCGGGCGCATCAGGATTCGAGACAGGCGGGACGGCAAAGAAATAAGGAAGTCATATATGCTGCCACACCGGCGAGGGTGGGGCGGCGGGCCGCCTTTGCCGGGGTCCTGGTCCGCTGCCTGTCAGGCGGAGCGGACCAGCTCGGCGCTCTCGCCCAGCCAGGTGCCGATCTTCGCGCCCAGCTTGTCCGGAGACACAGGCTTCGGCAGGTAGTCGTCCATGCCGGCATCGAGGCATTTCTCCCTGTCGCCCTTGAGCGCATGGGCGGTGACGCCGATGATCGGCGTGCGCATGCCGCTGTCGGCTTCCTCTGCGCGGATGGCACGCGTCGCCTCGTAGCCGTTCATCTCGGGCATCGAGACGTCCATCAGGATCAGTTTCGGCCTGAACGTGCGGTACATCTCGACCGTCGTGCGACCGTTGCCGGCGATGCGGTGGCTGAGGCCGAGCCCCGAGAGGATTTGGCCGAAGACCAGCTGGTTGACCTCGTTGTCTTCGGCCACCAGGACGTCGAGCGTGCCGCCCTGCAGCGGGGCGGCTGCGGGCGCGGCGAGCGGCGCCTGCACCGGACCGCGGATGACGGTGAAGGCTGGCTGCGGCTCCTGCCTGACGGATTCGCGCCGGAACAGGGTCCGGCCCGTCCGCGCGCGCGCCTTCTGGACGGCGGCGATGACGGTGCCGAGCAGGACGGCCGAGCGCGCCGGCTTGGTAAGGTGGGCGGCGATGCCGAAGTCGAGCACCATGCGGCTGAAGTCGACCTGGTCGACCGAGGTCAGCAGCACCACCGGGATCGACGAGGTGCGGCTGTCGGAGGCGATCGCCTTGGCCACGTCGGCGCCGTTCATGCCCGGCATCTGGTAGTCGAGGATGACGCAGTCGACGCTGGCGCCGAGCTGCGCCGCGCGATCGAGGAAGGCCAGCCCCATCGCGCCGCTTTCGGCGGCCGCACAGTCGAAGCTCCAGCTCCGCAATTGCTCGAGCAGGATCTCGCGGTTGACCGGATTGTCGTCGATCACCAGCACGCGTGCGCCGGTGACGTCGACCGGCACGCCGTCGCCGTCGTCCTGCGCCGCATGGGCGGGCAGCACGGCGGTGAACCAGAACGCCGATCCCTTGCCGAGTTCGCTCTCGACGCCGATATGGCCGCCCATCAGGTCCACCAGGCGGGCCGCAATCGCGAGACCCAGGCCGGTGCCTTCATGGCGCCGGGTCGAGCTGCCGTCGACCTGGGCGAACTTCTCGAACACGCTTTGCAGCTTGTCGGCGGGGATGCCGATGCCGGTGTCCTCGACGCGGACCTTGAGCACGACCATGTCGGACACCAGCTCGCCCGAGACGTCGACCAGGACATGGCCGCGCTCGGTGAACTTGACCGCGTTGCCCACCATGTTGGTGACGATCTGGCGGAAGCGGCCGGCGTCGCCGACGACATGGGTCGGCAGGTGCGGGTCGATGCGGACGATCAGTTCCAGGTTCTTTTCGGCGACGCGCGCCGACATCAGCGTGGCCACGTCCTCGACTGCCTCGCCGATATGGAACGGGGCGACGTCGAGCGTCAGCTGCCCGGCATTGATCTTCGAGAAGTCGAGCACGTCGTTGATGATGGTCAGAAGCGCGTTGCCCGACTTGACGATGACGTCGGTGAAGGTCCTCTGGCGCGGCGTAAGCTCGGTTCGTGCCAGAAGCTCCGCCATGCCGAGCACGCCGTTCATCGGGGTGCGGATCTCGTGGCTCATGTTGGCGAGGAATTCCGACTTGGCGCGGTCTGCGGCTTCGGCCTTGGCCAGTGACGCCGCGCTTTCGGTGAAGGCGCGGCGAATGGCGTGTTCCATAGGCCGGAAAACCCAGACGGCCACGCCGCCGATCACCAGGATCATCAGGGCGCTCGCCGTCATCAGCAGCCTGTCGCTGCGGGTTTCGGCCATGCGGCGTTCCGCTTCCATCGCACCGCGCGCCCGCACCAGCGTGGGCTGGGCGAAAAGGTCGTTCTGGTTGCGAATCTCGCGATAGCTCCATTCGTCCGAGCTCTGGGCGGCGGCCAGCGCGCCCAGATTGCGCACCATGTCGCGCGCCGACCAGAACAGGTCACCGTTGACCGATGCGCTGTCGAGTTCGGCCAGGGATTTTGTCGACAGGCTGGGGCGGACCCTCTGGATCGCACCGGTCAGCGACTCGATGCCGGAATTCAGCCGCGCCGCATGGTTGCGTGCCGCACTCGCCAGCGAGTCGCGCGTGTCGGCGCGCCATGCCGTCGTGGTCGTCTCGGCAAAGGTCGTGGCGTTGCGCAGTTCGCGCGAAAAGGCCAGCAGGTCCGCGGCGATGGTGTCGACCTCGCGGCGGAAGGCATTGCCCTGGCTGAAGGCGTACATGACGGCGGCGGATGTGAGGGCGAAGATCAGAAGGCCAGTAAGATATCTGATCCGTACGGAGCGGATGAATAGTTCCGGCATGCGCGACCCCTGACACTTACGCACATTTTTTTATGGGCCGGAATAAACAATATTAACATTAAGAGTTTCTGACCCGCGCGGCGCGCCTGCGAAGATTGTCCAGGCGGATAGAAGGGGTTCAGCTGTTGCGGTCGGCGACGAAACTTGCGGCCGCCTTGAGCATCGCCGCGCGTTCGCCGAACGGTTCGAGCAGGGCGTGCGCCTGCGTCACCAGCCCCGCCAGCTGGGCGCGCGCCCAGGCGGCGCCGTGCAGGGCAACCAGCGTCGCCTTGCCCGCGGCGGCGTCCTTGTTGGTCGCCTTGCCCATCGTGCCGGCGTCGGCGGTGAGGTCGAGCAGGTCGTCGGCCAGCTGGAAGGCGAGGCCGACTGCCGAGCCGAACTCCGCCAGGCGTTCGCGCTCGCCGGCCGGCGCGCCGGCAATCACCGCGCCGGCCTCGCAGGCGAAGCGGATCAAGGCGCCGGTCTTCATCGCCTGCAGGCGGATGATGCCTGCCTCGTCGGGCTTGTTGCGCTCGGCGTCGAGATCAAGCGCCTGGCCGCCCACCATGCCGCCCGGGCCAGCGGCGCGGGCCAGCGCCAGCACCAGCGCTGCGCGGCGCTCAGCCGGAAGCTGCGTCGCCTCGTCGGCGACAATGTCGAAGGCATAGGTCAGCAGGCCGTCGCCGGCGAGAATGGCCGTCGCCTCGTCGAAGGCCCTGTGGACGGTCGGCTGGCCGCGGCGGACGTCGTCGTCGTCCATGGCGGGCAGGTCGTCATGGATCAGCGAGTAGCAGTGCACGCATTCGAGCGCGGTGGCGACGCGCATCGCCGCTTCGCCGTCGGCATCGAAGAGTGCCGCACTTTCGAGCACCAGGAACGGGCGCAGCCGCTTGCCGCCGTTGAGCGCGCCGTGGCGCATCGCCGCCATCAGGTGCTCGGGCCGGTCGATCTCTCCCGGCAGGAGGCGTTCGCCCAGAATCTGGCGCAGCATCCCTTCCACGGCGTCGGCACGCTCGCGAAGCGCGGTTTCGAACATGAGATTGGCGTCTATCGTCATGGCGGCGAGCGGTAGCGGACAGTCTGGCGTTGCGCAAGAAGCCAAGCGCCTTTATGCCGAAAGGGCTGACAGGCAGGGGCGGGCGGATTGGCGGAACCGATCACAGAGCCGGAAACCGAAGGACTGGAGATGGGAGCACGACGCGGGTTCTTCGCGCGTGGAGGCCTGCGTCGCCTGGTGCGGCTGGGCGCGCTGGCGGTTGCCGTGATGGCGGCGCTGCCCGTCGTCCTGACGGTCCTCTACCTGCCGCCATTCGTGCGTCCCATCTCGACACTGATGATCAAGGATCTCGTCACGCTGAAGGGATACGACCGGCAATGGGTGCCACTCGACGACATCGCCCCGGTACTGGCCCATTCGGTCATCATGTCGGAGGACGGCCAGTTTTGCGCGCATCGCGGGGTGGACCTCGGCGAACTCAGGGGCGTCATCAGCGACGCGCTCGAAGGCGAGGCGACCCGCGGCGCTTCGACGATCCCCATGCAGACCGTGAAGAACCTGTACCTGTGGAACGGTCGCTCGTTCCTGAGAAAGGTGGTCGAACTGCCGCTGGCGATCTACTTCGACGCGCTGATGCCGAAGCGCCGGATCATGGAAATCTACCTCAACATCGCCGAGTGGGGCCCCAACATCTACGGGGTCGAGGCCGCGTCCCAGTACTATTTCGGCCGTTCGGCGAAGGAACTCACCCGCCGCCAGGCCGCCCTGCTCGCCGTGACGCTGCCCAACCCCGCGGCACGCAACCCGGCCAGGCCGGGGGGCGGCCTCAGGCGGCTCGCCTCGGTCATCGAACGCCGTGCCGCCCGCGCCGGCGCCTATGTGCAATGCCTGGACTAAGACGCATGTGCGCCGGCTGAAAAAAGAGTCGGTTCGGGCTGGTCAAGCTGGCTTCCGCCGTGTATAGGCTCGCCGACTTTCTCATATTCCGGCCTTGGATGCGGCCCTTTCACGAGGGCGGACAGGGTCACTTGACCGATTAGTGGAGTGTATCCATGGCTGTTCCGAAACGAAAAACCTCCCCGTCCAAGCGCGGCATGCGCCGCTCGGCCGACGCCCTGAAGACCCCGACCTATGTCGAGGACAAGAACTCGGGCGAAATGCGCCGTCCGCACCACATCGACCTGAAGACCGGCATGTATCGCGGCCGCCAGGTTCTGACGCCGAAGGAAAGCTGAGACAGCTTTTCCGCGTCAAGCGCAATTGCGAAAGGACCGGCTCGCGCCGGTCCTTTCTTTATGCGTGCCGATTGCATGCTGCGGGGCGTTGAAAGCGCTTGACCTCGGGGCGAACCGGGATTCTACAGGATGCCGGCGCAACGCGGAGACCTTGCAGCAATGCTCGCTGGCATCCCCCTCCTGATCATTCCGTTCATCCTGTTCAATGCCGGGCTCGCCGGGCTGTTCGGCACAGGGCCCGCCGGCGATCCCTGGGCGACCGAGATGTTGTCGCTGGGCATGATGTCGGGCGGCGTCTTCGGGTTGACGCTCGGCGATCTGCTGATCGTGATCGCGCTGCTTCTGTTCTTCGTGGAAATCGTCAAGGCGACGCGCACGTCGAACGCTTCGGTGGTCGACCATCTGCTGTCGACTTTCGTCTTCGTCGCCTTCCTGGTCGAATTCCTGCTGGTGCGCGGAGCCGCGCACTCGGTCTTCTTCGTACTGATGGTGATTTCGCTGCTCGACGTCCTGGCCGGCTTCTCGGTCTCGCTCCGTTCGGCCAGCCGGGACGTTACTTTCGGCCGCGACTGAAGCGCCGTGCGCTCGTAGAACGCACAAAGGACGCTTTAGCTCTTTTGACTAGACTTTGGCGACGAAGCCGGCGGCCTCGATGCCGGCCATGGCGGCAAGTTCGTCGTTGTCCGACGTGTCGCCCGAGATGCCGACCGCACCGAGCACATTGCCGTCACGATCGCGGATCAGCACGCCGCCCGGCACCGGTACGATCTTGCCCCCGGATACCGCCGACAGACCCTGGAAGAAATGCGGCCGTTCCACGGCTGCGACGCCGAGCGCGCGCGAGCTCGAGCCGACGGCCAGGGCGCCGTAGGCCTTGCCGGACGCGACTTCGGCACGGATGAAGGGTGAACCATCCTGACGCTGGAAGGCGAGCAGGTGGCCGCCGGCGTCGAGAACGGCGACGCCCAGCGGCTTGAAGCCCTTCTGGGCGCCCAATTCGAGCGCGGTGGCGATGATGGCGTTGGCCTTGGCCAGCGTCAGTTCGGTCATGGCAGGTTCCTCCTGATTTGCCCGCCCCAGCAAACACGCTTGGCGGCCCCAGGAAAACCCTGCGTCAGGTTGAATATCTCTCGCCTAAACGGGTGGGGCGGGGACTGGCAAGCCGGGCGCAACTGTGTCTCGGCCTAACCCTGCCGGGACCCGCTGCCTCCGGCAGTTTTTTCCCCGGCGTTCGCATCCTTTGCGATGTCCACTGGACATTGCGATCCGCCGAAGGGCGGAGCGGCTGCTCACCCCATCGAATCGATCTTCCGCTGCATCGCGGCGATCTGTTCCTTGAGCTCCTTGAGCTCGTCCGACTTTTCCGGAGCTTCCTTCGTCGCTGGTTCGGCAGCAGTGCCGCCGGCCGGCGGGGTCGGGAAGGGGGTGAACATGCGCATGGCGTTCTGGAACAGTTCCATGTTGCGGCGCGTCTGCTCTTCCAGCGCCTTCATCACGGGCGGCGCTTTCATCATGTCCACGGGCGCCTTGCCGAACGTCTGCTTCATCTGCTCGCGGAAGCGTTCCTGCTCCTTGGCGAAGGCGATCATCGACTGCTCGAGAAAGCTCGGCACGACCATCTGCATCTGGTCGCCATAGAAGGAGATCAGTTGCCTCAGGAACGGGATCGGCAGCATGTTCTGCCCATCCTTGTTCTCCAGCTCGAAGATGATCTGGGTGAGCACCGGGTGGGTTATGTCCTCGCCGGTCTTGGCATCCTGCACGGTGAATTCCTCGCCCTTCTTGACCATTTCGGCCAAGTCTTCGAGCGTCACGTAAGTGCTCGTGCCGGTATTGTAGAGACGCCGGTTTGCGTATTTCTTGATAACCACCGGCTCGCCTTTGGCAGGCATCAGCATCCTCCCCCGGAAGACCGGAATGCCATGTAAGCAGCCGGTAACATTTTCGCCTGGGCGTCAGGATAAGCGCAAAGCATCGGCGATTCCAAGCGCTTTGTGCAGTGCAAGAACGCAAGCGGCGCCGATGCCGGCAAAAATTGCTGCGCAGCATTGCTGCACCGCAAGCGCAGCATCCGCCAGGTGCCGCTTTTTCCGGTTTGACTCGGGTCCTGGAACGGGCAAGAAAAGTCGGGAGAGCAATGTCTTCCTCGCCCACAAGCCTATTCGATTCACGAAGTCTGGAGAGAACCATGTCCGCCTCGTCCTCCATCGTCGTCGCCAGCGCGGCCCGCACCGCGGTCGGCTCGTTCAATGGCGCCTTCGCCAACACGCCGGCCCACGAGCTCGGCGCGATCGCCGTCAAGGAAGCCCTGGCGCGCGCCGGCGTCGATCCCAAGGAAGTCGACGAGGTGATCCTCGGCCAGATCCTGACGGCCGGTCAGGGCCAGAACCCGGCCCGCCAGGCGGCCATGGCCGCCGGCATCCCGCAGGAAGCCACCGCCTGGGGGCTCAACCAGCTCTGCGGGTCGGGCCTGCGCACCATCGCCATCGGCATGCAGCAGATCGCCATGGGCGACGCCAAGGTGATCGTCGCCGGCGGCCAGGAATCGATGTCGATGGCGCCGCACTGCCAGCATCTGCGCGGCGGCGTGAAGATGGGCGACTTCAAGATGATCGACACGATGATCAAGGACGGCCTGACCGACGCCTTCTACGGCTACCACATGGGCAACACGGCCGAGAACGTCGCCCGCCAGTGGCAACTGACCCGCGAAGAGCAGGACAGGTTCGCCGTCGCCTCGCAGAACAAGGCCGAGGCCGCCCAGGTCGCCGGCAAGTTCAAGGACGAGATCGTGCCCGTCACCATCAAGGGCAAGAAGGGCGATACCATCGTCGACCAGGACGAGTACATCCGCCATGGCGCCACGCTCGATTCGGTAGCCAAGCTCCGTCCGGCCTTCGACAAGGAGGGCACGGTCACCGCCGGCAACGCCTCGGGCATCAATGATGGTGCTGCTGCGGTCGTGCTGATGACCGAAGCCGAAGCGGCCCGTCGCGGCATCACGCCGCTGGTCCGCATCGTCTCCTGGGCGACCGCCGGCGTCGACCCGCAGATCATGGGCACGGGCCCCATCCCGGCCTCGCGCAGGGCGCTGGAAAAGGCCGGCTGGTCGGTCTCCGACCTCGACCTGGTCGAGGCCAACGAGGCCTTCGCGGCGCAGGCCTGCGCGGTCAACAAGGACATGGGCTGGGATCCGTCGATCGTCAACGTCAACGGCGGCGCCATCGCCATCGGCCACCCGGTGGGCGCTTCGGGAGCCCGTATCTTCAACACGCTGGTCTACGAGATGCGTCGACGCAGCGCCAGGAAGGGTCTGGCGACCCTTTGCATCGGCGGCGGCATGGGCGTCGCGATGTGCGTCGAGGCGATGTAAGTCAGAGATACGAGAGGGCGGCCAATGTGCCGCCCTCTTCGTTTTCAAATGCCTGTCAGAACAAATGCCTGAAAAAGGGCAAGTCATCCAAGCAGCAGAAAGGGGAAACGCATGGGTAAGGTCGCACTCGTCACCGGCGGATCGCGCGGCATAGGTGCCGCTATTTCGATCGCGCTGAAAAACGCGGGCTACTCGGTCGCTGCCAACTATGCCGGCAACGACGAGGCCGCGCAGAAGTTCAAGGCGGAGACGGGTATTCCGGTCTACAAGTGGTCGGTTGCCGACTACGAAGCCTGCGAGGCCGGCATCAGGCAGGTGGAGGCCGATCTCGGCCCGGTCTCGGTGCTGGTCAACAATGCCGGCATCACCCGCGACTCGATGTTCCACAAGATGACGCGCGAGCAGTGGCGCGAGGTGATCGACACCAACCTTCACGGCGTCTTCAACATGACCCATCCGCTGTGGAGCGGCATGCGCGACCGCAAGTTCGGCCGTGTCATCACCATCTCCTCGATCAACGGCCAGAAGGGCCAGGCCGGTCAGGCCAACTACTCGGCATCCAAGGCCGGCGACATCGGCTTCACCAAGGCGCTGGCGCAGGAAGGCGCGCGCGCCGGCATCACCGTCAATGTCATCTGCCCCGGCTACATCGCCACCGAAATGGTGATGGCTGTTCCCGAGAAGGTGCGCGAATCGATCATCGCCCAGATCCCGGTCAGCAGGCTCGGCGAGCCCGAGGAAATCGCGCGCTGTGTCGTCTTCCTCGCTTCCGATGAGTCCGGGTTCATCACTGGCGCGACGCTGACCGCCAACGGCGGGCAGTATTTCGTCTGATTGCCCGGTCAGAGCTTCCGAAATAAGTGAAGCGGCGCCGTGAGGCGCCGCTTTGCATCGCAGCAGGTGTCGAACAAAATTTTAAGCTTGCTGCAAGTTCTGCGCTATAGCTGGTGGAACTGGACGATATTCGATTCAAGTGACGCTTTGGGGGGAGTTCCAGGCGGCAGAGGCTTCATGGGGAGAGGCAGGCGGAGAAGCCGCGCGGCCCGTGGAGTGCAAGTCGGGTACATGTAAGGTCGGGTGAAGGCGGCGCCATTCGCAATGGCGCACGACGGATGCCTGGCAACGCGTGGAAAGGCTTGGCCCTCGCGCCGCTGCTGGCTAGGTTCCGTTCTTAGCTGTCCAAAGGAGCCTGCATGCCTGCCCGCTACCTATCCCCGGCCATCAGCGATCAGGATGCATTGGCTCTGGTCGTGGTTCCCTTGGTTGGCGTGGAAGCCACCATCTACAACGACTTGTGGAATGCGGTGATCAACCAATCGCTGCGGCCGGGCGACAAGCTCGAAGAAGTCGCCATGAGCGAGATCTACGGCGTCAGCCGCACCGTCATCCGCAAGGTCCTGGTCATCATGGAGCAGGAAGGTGCCGTTTCGCTTCCGCTGAACCGTGGCGCCTATGTAGCCCGGCCATCGCCTCGCGATGCACTTGAGCTGTGCGAAGCGGTCGGCTCGACGTGCACCTACATTGTCGGCAAGCTGGCCGACCAGCCGCAGACCATCACTGTCGAGCAGCGCGAGAAACTGGCGCGGCATGTCCAGGCCGAAACAGAAGCCGCAGAGCTTCACACCATCCGGCGCCTGCATATGGAGCACGCCATACTGCTCGCCCTGATCTACGGCAATCTGGTGCTGGCAACGCAGCTCGAGCGCGCGGCGTCGCGGCTCGCGCTGGCGCTGTCCGCCTACCAGGGGGTGACCGGCAACATCTCGGCCGTGCAATATACCGCTGCCCTCAATCAGATGATCTTCGACGGCAGGAAGGAAGAAGCTCTGCTGACCGTCAATGCCGCCATCGAGCGGGCGCGGAAGTCGATGCGCTTTGCCGCGGCCACGGGCAGCGTCGACCTCAAGGCCATTCTCGGCCGAGGCTGAATTCGGCCTGTTCATCCGGCCAATCCATCCGCAAAGACCGGTAAGCGGGATCTGGTGTCCCGTCCTGTGCGCGAGGGCAGCGGCCCTCGACGCGTGATGCCGCGTGATTGATCTGAAATGGTCTCTGAACGGTCGTCGCGGCTTGCGATGTTCGGCGCAGTGTGCCGGCCGCGTTGCGGTCGCTCGCTGCCGCTGAATCCCCCTCTTGTCATGATCCCTATGGCTCTTGCGCGGAAGAGTCCATGCTGCCCTCAATGCATATTGGCAGGGAAGTCAATTTACATTGAGGGAGACATGACTGGATGTCAGACCAAAAATCGGTCGTCCTGATCAGGAACATTTTTGCCGCGCCAAGTCATCTCACAAAAAAGTTATGGCAAAACATGTTGTTAGAAAGCCATATTCGTGACTGTCGCGCAAAGTTGGCTGAGCGACTCAAAATTGTGACATTTTTGGCACGGGCCTCGATCAAGTGGCATGAGGCGGCCAATCTGAATGCGATTTCTTCATTGATCGACGTCTCTTCATGAGGCATTGGCGATTCAGAAATTAATACATCTCGATGTATTTTTTTCCGGCATCAGATTTCTGGTGGCGAAAATCTAAACGGCCTGGCGCCGTGCATCACATGAGGAATTGAAAATGAACATTAAGAGCCTTCTTCTCGGCTCCGCTGCGGCCCTGGTCGCCGTCTCCGGCGCTCGTGCAGCGGACGCTGTCGTCGTCGCTGACCCGGAGCCCGCTGAATATGTCCGCGTCTGCGACGTCTACGGCGCCGGCTTCTTCTACATCCCCGGCACCGAGACCTGCCTGAAGGTCGGCGGCCTCGTTCGCTACGAAATCGGCTTCACCGATCTCGACGACGGCTGGAACAAGGTTGCCAAGGCTCGTCTGCAGTTCGACGCCCGTTCGGAAACCGAGTACGGCACGTTCCGTCGCTATATCGAATTCGAAGCACGCGCCGGCGGCGGTGGCTTCGATGACAACGGCGACTTCCAGAACCCGGACGAAAGCGGCACCTCGCTGCGTCACGCCTTCTTCGAACTCGGCGGCCTGCTCGTCGGTCACACCGACACGCTGTTCGACGGCGACCTGTCGGGTGAATTCGACAACGGCGGCGGCGAGCGCATCAATCAGATCCGCTACACCTACGATGCCGGCAACGGCGTTGCCGTCTCGCTCAGCCTGGAAGAAGAGTCGGAAAACTACGACTACGTTCCGCTCGTCGTTGGTAAGGTGTCGATTGCTCAGGGCTGGGGCTCGGTCGCCCTGTTCGCCGGCTATGACAACGCCTTCGAAGAATTCGCCCTCAAGGGTATGGCCACCATCAAGGCGACCGACGCACTCTCCGTCGAGATGCTTGCATTCTACGAATCCGGCCCGACCTACTGGAGCGTCAGCGGTCTTCCGGGCATCCTGCCCGAGATCGAGGGCACGCCTTACTTCGGCTACGAATGGTCGGTTGCCGCCTACCTGAAGTACCAGGTCAACCAGAAGCTGGCCCTCGGCTTCGGCGGTCAGTACTTCGGCAATGCGCATTCGTGGACTGCCGCCGACGGCGGCAAGGCCAACGATTGGGCGGTTGGTGCGGTTGTCGACTACAATATCGTCGAGAACCTCGATGCCAAGCTCGCCATCAACTACAATGACGGCGACACCTTCGAGGCCCTCAACAACGGCGACGGCGTGTTCAGCGGCTTCCTGCGTCTCGACGCAGCGTTCTAATCGAAGCTAGCGAACAAAAAGAGGCCCGCAGTCGCGAGACTGCGGGCCTTTTTCATTGCCGGATGCCGACACGCGGCAGCGCGGCAACAGTTCAGCGGCGTGCGGCGTCAGGCCGATCCCGCCTGCGATCGCTCATTCCGTTTCGAACAGCGCCTTGTGGGCGATGCCGGCAAGGATCGCCCCGACCATCGGCGCCACCCAGAACAGCCAGAGCTGCTGCAGCGCCATTCCGCCGACGAACAGCGCCGGCCCGGTCGAACGTGCCGGGTTGACCGATGTGTTGGTGACCGGGATCGAGATCAGGTGGATCAGGGTGAGCGCCAGGCCGATGGCGATGGGGGCGAAACCCTTGGGCACGCGGCCGTGGGTCGAGCCGAGGATGATCATCAGGAACATGAAGGTCAGCACGACCTCGATGAGCAGCGCCGAGGACAGTCCGTATTTGCCCGGCGAGGCATCGCCATAGCCGTTGGTGGCGAAGCCGCCGATGCCGGCGAAGTCGGCCTTGCCGCTGACGATCAGGTAGAGCGCCGCCGAAGCCAGGATCGCGCCGAGCACCTGGGCGACCACATAGGGGATCAGGTCTTTGGCGTCGAAACGGCCGCCGACCAGGAGACCGACCGACACGGCCGGATTGAAGTGGCCCCCCGAAATGCCGCCCACGGCATAGGCCATGGTGAGTACGGTCAGGCCGAACGCAAACGCTACGCCGAGGAACCCGATGCCGAGGTCGGGGAACGCAGCCGCAAGGACTGCGCTGCCGCAGCCGCCGAAGACGAGCCAGAATGTGCCGAGGAACTCGGCGAGCAGACGTTTGGACATGATGTCATTCCCTCCAGTGTCGCGCGCCTGCGCGGTGCGCCGCATTTTCCGGAGGCCCCCGTCTGGCAACCCCCGCCGCACAGACTCAACTCCGGCATGGAGACATGGCCTGATCGCCCGCGCAACGGGTGTGGTTCCAGTAAGGTTATGCAATCACAGGTATTTTTCGCTGAATCATGTTGTGCCGGATTGGCACGCAAGGGTTAACGAGCCACGTGCGGCATTGTGGGTAAGCTTGTGCATGGCCTGTGCGCAGTCGGTGGACAAGCGGTTATGCCCACAACATCTAGTAGGGAACGAACCGGGAAACCTCTCCGGTCAGCGATTCGTCGCCAGTTCGTTCCGCATTTGGTTCAAATCTTAACGAAATGCCGGTTGCAGGCCTGCCCGCCGTTAACGCCAGGGTAGGAAAGGTGAACGATTTCATTACTTTGATTCAGCAGGCGCCGTCCGCTGCGGCGATTGGCCGGCAAGGGTTAACGAGTCTGGCGGCGAGGTGCGAAATGTTCACTTTAGCGAATCTGCATGTGGTGTGGCCTGTCTTGCCTTCTTCAATATGTTGGGGTGAACAAAACCTGAATCATCTGGAGTCAGTGATTCGTCGCTGATTCGTTCCAGACTCGTTCCAACCGTTAAATCGGAACATTCCGCTTTCGCTTTGGCGCGCAAATCCCTATGTGTCCACTCGGCGCCGCGGGCGCCGCAACGCCGGGCCGATCCTGGCGCCGAGGGCGGTTCCTAGAAATGAATGTGCATTCCAGGCAGAACGATCCGCTGATCCTGTCAGGCCGCGACGTCACCGCGGTTCTCGGGCCGACCAATACCGGCAAGACCCACCTCGCCATCGAGCGGATGATCTCGCATGAGAGCGGGGTGATCGGGCTGCCGCTGCGCTTGCTCGCCCGCGAGGTCTATGGCCGCATCTGCGAGAAGGTCGGTGCCCACAAGGTGGCGCTGATCACCGGCGAGGAGAAGATCCAGCCGGCCGGTGCGAGATACTCCGTCTGCACGGTCGAGGCGATGCCGCGCCAGACCGACGCGGCCTTCGTCGCCATCGACGAGGTGCAACTCGCCGGCGACCTCGAGCGCGGCCACATCTTCACCGACCGCATCCTGCATCTGCGCGGCCGCCAGGAGACGCTGCTGCTCGGCGCGGGGACCATGCAGGGCATCCTGCAGAAGCTGCTGAAGGGCGTGTCCGTGGTCACCCGGCCGCGCCTGTCGCACCTTGCCTATGCCGGCTCGAAGAAACTGACCCGCCTGCCGCGCCGCTCGGCCATCGTCGCCTTCTCGGCCGACGAGGTCTACGGCATCGCCGAGCTGATCCGGCGGCAGCAGGGCGGAGCGGCCGTCGTGCTCGGCGCGTTGAGCCCCCGCACGCGCAACGCCCAGGTGGCCCTGTTCCAGTCCGGCGACGTCGACTACCTGATCGCCACCGATGCCATCGGCATGGGGCTCAACCTCGACGTCGACCACGTCGCCTTCGCCCAGAACCGAAAGTTCGACGGCTACCAGTACCGCCAGCTCACTGCCGCCGAACTCGGCCAGATCGCCGGCCGGGCCGGCCGCCACCTGCGCGACGGCACTTTCGGCGTCACCGGCCAGGTCGACCCGCTCGACGAGGAACTGGTCGAGAAGATCGAAGGACATGACTTCGAGCCGGTGAAGGTGCTGCAGTGGCGCACCGCCACCTTCGATTTCGCGAGCCTCGACGCGCTCAAGCGGTCGATAGATACCGTCGCGCCGGTCGAGGGGCTTACGCGCGCCCTGCCGGCGGTGGATGCGCAGGCGCTCGAGCACCTGTCGCGCGACCCCGCCATTCGTTCGCTCGCCATCAATCGCGAGCGCGTCGCGCTCCTTTGGGAAGCCTGCGCGTTGCCAGACTACCGCAAGATAGCCCCTGCGCAGCATGCCGACCTCATTGCCTCGATGTATGACGATCTCGTCCGGCGCGGCCATGTCGATGAAGCCTACATGGCCGAGCAGGTACGTCGCGCCGACTCCACCGAGGGCGACATCGACACGCTTTCGCACCGGATCGCCCAGATCCGCACCTGGACTTTCGTCTCCAACCGCCCCGGCTGGCTTGCCGATCCGGCACACTGGCAGGAAAAAACGCGCGACATCGAGGACAGATTGTCGGATGCGCTGCATGAACGGTTGACGAAACGCTTTGTAGACCGCAGGACTTCCGTCCTCATGCGCCGCCTTAGAGAAAACACCATGCTTGAAGCCGAAATCAGCCCGTCCGGAACCGTCCTCGTCGAAGGCCACCATGTCGGCGAACTGCAAGGGTTCCGCTTCACCGCCGACCAAAGCGCCGGCGGCGAGGATGCCAAGGCAGTGCGCACGGCGGCGCAGAAGGCGCTGGCGACGGAATTCGAGACGCGCGCCGAGCGCTTTGCCGCATCGCCCAATGGCGACATCGCGCTGGGATCGGATGGCGTCCTGCGCTGGATCGGCGCGCCGATCGGCACGCTGGTCGAGGGCGAGGACCCGCTCAAGCCGCGCGTCGTGCTGCTCGCCGACGAGCAGCTGACCGGTCCTGCGCGCGACAAGGTCGCGGCGCGCGCCGAGCGCTTCGTCAATTTCCAGGCCGAACTGCTGCTCAAGCCGCTGGTCGACCTCAAGTCGGCCGAGCAGCTGTCCGGCATCGGCCGGGGCATCGCCTTCCGGCTCGTCGAGAACTTCGGTCTCATCAACCGCCGCGACATCGCCGAGGACGTGAAGTCGCTCGACCAGGAAGGCCGCGCCGCGCTGCGTCGCCTCGGCGTGCGCTTCGGCGCCTACCATGTCTTCGTGCCGGCGCTGATCAAGCCGGCGCCCGCCGGGCTCGTCACCCTGCTCTGGGCTCTCAAGAACGACGGCAAGGACAAGCCGGGTTTCGGCGACGTCGTTCATGCGCTGGCCGCAGGGCGCACCTCGGTCGTCATCGACCAGGCCTTCGACAAGGCATTCTACAGGCTGGCCGGCTTCCGCAACCTCGGGCGCCGCGCGGTGCGCGTCGACATCCTCGAGCGTCTCGCCGACCTCATCCGCCCGGCGCTGGCCTGGCGGCAGGGCGCCGGCGCGCGCCCCGACGGAGCCTATGACGGCAGCTCGTTCATCGTGACGCCGCAGATGATGTCGATCCTCGGCGCCACCGGCGACGACATGGAAGAGATCCTCAAGGGCCTCGGCTATCGCGCCGAGCCCAAGCCGGCCGCCGAGGTCAAGGACAAGCTCGAGACGATCGACACCGCTGCGCGCGAAGCGGCGGCCCAGGCTGCGGCGGCCAAGGCGGCAGCCGCCGGAGAGGCTGCGGCCGGCGAGGCTGCCGAGGTATCGACGGAGGCATTTGCCGAAGCTGCCGATGCCGCGGAGGCGCCGGACGCCGAACAGGCGCCGGAAGCTGCCGCCGAGCCGGCAGCGGTCGCTGCCGAGCCGGTTGCCGAAGTGACGCCCGAACCGGTCGCTGCGGTCGAGGCCGAAGCCGAGCCGGAGTCGGGCCCGGTCGATGCGCCTGCTGCCGAGGCGGCACCGGTCGAAACCGTTGCGGCGGAGGCATCGGAAGCTGCGGAAGAACCCAAGCCCATCCTGCTGTGGCGTCAGGCACGCTTCGAGCACCGTCCGCGCAACCATCGCCAGGACAACCGTCCGCGCGGCGACCAGCGCAACGGCCAGGCGGCGCGCAGCGGCGAGGCCAATCGCGGCGGCCCGCGTGAAGGTGGCGAGGGACGCGATGGCGGTCGTCCGCGCTTTGATCGCAAGCCCGGCGGCAAGCCGCAGGGCGAGGGCGGACGTCCCGAGCACCGCGGCCGTGGCGATCGTCCGGGTGGCGAAAAGCACGGCGATCGCGGCGGCTTCAAGGGCAAGCCCGCATTCCAGCAGAAGCCGCGCGAGGAGCGTCCGGCGCGGATCGATCCCGACTCGCCCTTCGCCAAGCTCGCGGCGTTGCGCGACCAGCTCAAGAAGTAGCAACCTTGGCCGGCGAGGGAAGACAGCGCATCGACAAGTGGCTGTTCTTCTCGCGTGCGGTCAAGTCGCGCTCGCTGGCGGCCAAGCTGGTGCAGACCGGCGGGGTCCGCCTCAATGGCCGCAAGCTCGACCAGGCATCCGATATCGTCAAGACGGGCGACGTGCTGACGATCGCGCTCGACCGCCGTATCCTGGTCTACAAGGTGCTGTCGGCCGGCTTTCGCCGCGGTCCGGCCGAAGAGGCGCGGCTGCTCTACGAGGATCTCTCGCCCGCGCCGACGCCCAAGGACCAGGCGCCGCCCGACGCGCGCCCGCCCCTGCGCGATGCCGGCAGCGGCCGCCCGACCAAGCGGGAGCGCAGGGCTACCGACCGGCTGCGCGGCGACTGAGGCGGCTGGAGCGCAAAGATGAGAAAGCCGTTCCGCCAGGGGCCGTCTGCGTGGAATGGCCGCCCTTGCAACGGCCCGGCAAAGGGGCTACCTCACCGACAAAGTTCGCCCGTACGGGAAGTCCCGGAGCCTACCGCATGACCTATGTCGTCACCGACAATTGCATCAAGTGCAAGTACACCGACTGCGTCGAGGTCTGTCCGGTCGACTGTTTCTACGAAGGCGAGAACATGCTCGTCATTCATCCCGACGAATGCATCGACTGTGGCGTCTGCGAGCCCGAATGCCCGGCCGACGCCATCAAGCCGGACACCGAGCCGGGCCTGGAGAAGTGGCTCCAGGTCAACACCGAATATGCCAGCAAGTGGCCGAACCTGACGGTCAAGAAGCCCGAATTGCCCGAGGCCAAGGAGTTCGACGGGGTCGAAGGCAAGTTCGAGAAGTACTTCTCGGCGGAGCCGGGCGAAGGCAACTGAGGGCTGCGCCGCAGCCCCGTGCCACAGCGTGAAGTTTCCGTGCCGCGCTTGTCTCTTGACGCGGCAGTCTCTTCGCGCATGCAGCAAAATCTTGATTCTTCCGACTTTTTGTGTTAGAGGTACGGCAACATGCCGGTGACACAACGTCGATCTATGGCGCGAAGCCTAATTCACTGAAAGGTGACAACCTCAATCCGGACCAGAGAAATCTGGGCCGGCAGTCGCATTTGCGAGTGCCCGGTTCAATCTCTCGGATTGGGGGTCGATTTTGCGTGCGGCACAAGGTCGCGCTTGGCGACCGCCCCTTAAAGCCGGCCTCGGCGGGCCGGCGCCACAAGAAGGAGTTCAGGGCGTATGGCAACTTCCATCCCGCAGAAGAAATCCGCAGCACGTCACGGTTTCAAGACCGGTGAGTTCATCGTCTATCCGGCGCACGGCGTCGGCCAGATCGTCTCCATCGACGAGCAGGAAGTGGCGGGACACAAGCTCGAGCTGTTCGTAATCGACTTCCAGAAGGACAAGATGCGCCTCAAGGTGCCGGTCGCCAAGGCGACCTCCATCGGCATGCGCAAGCTCTCCGAGACCGACTATGTCGACCGCGCGCTGAAGGTCGTGCAGGGCCGCGCCCGCGTCAAGCGCACCATGTGGTCGCGCCGCGCCCAGGAATATGATGCGAAGATCAATTCCGGCGACCTCATCTCCATCTCGGAGGTCGTGCGCGACCTCTACCGCGCCGACAACCAGCCGGAGCAGTCCTATTCCGAGCGCCAGCTCTATGAAGCCGCGCTCGACCGCATGGCGCGCGAGATCGCGGCCGTGAACCGCTTGTCGGAGACCGAGGCCGTCCGTCTCATCGAGACCAACCTCAACAAGGGTCCGAAGCGCGGTGCCAAGGCCGACAACGAGGAAGCCGACGCCGAACAGGAAGAAGCCGCCTGATCGGCCGCATCATTCCAGATCATGAAAAACCCGGCCTCGGCCGGGTTTTTTTATTGCTGCCAAGCCGGCACCGTTTCGGAGTCCGACTGAAAATCCTCAGCCTTCGCCGCCGCTGCCTTCGCCGTGCTGGTGGGTGATCGAGGCGATGAAGCGGCGGGTGCGCTGGTGCCTGGGATTGCCGAACACTTCGCTGGCCGAGCCTTCCTCGACGATCGAGCCGGCCTCGAGGAACACCACCTTCTGCGCGATCTTGGAGGCCAGCCGCAGGTCGTGGGTCGCCATCACCATGGTCGTGCCTTCGCTGGCAAGCTGGCCGAGCACGTCGACCACTTCCTGAGCGAGTTCCGGATCCAGCGCGGAGGTCGGCTCGTCGCAGAGCAGCACCTTGGGCGAAGGCGCCAGCGCCCGGGCGATGGCCACGCGCTGCTGCTGGCCGCCTGACAAGGTCGCCGGCCAGGCGTCGGCCTTGTGGGCCATGCCGACCTTTTCGAGCAATGCCGCGGCGCGTTCGCGGGCCTTGGCCTCCGGCCATTTCAGCACCGTCACCAGGCCTTCCATGACGTTCTCGATCGCCGTGCGATGCGGAAACAGCTGGAAGTTCTGGAACACCATGCCGGTCTGCCGGCGCAGCTTCTGGATGGCCTTGGTCGAGGCCCGCGCGCCCGGCTTGAATTCTATGGCGTCGTCGCCGACGCGCACCGTGCCCGACGTCGGGATTTCCAAAAGGTTGATGCAGCGCAAAAGCGTGCTCTTGCCGCCGCCCGAGGGACCGACGAGCGCGGTCACGCTGCCTTCGCGGATGTCGACCGACACGTCCCTGATGACCGTGTTGTCGCCGAAGCGCTTGACGATGTTCGAAAGGCCGATCATGAGCGCGCCTCCAGGAAGCCGCCGTAGCGGTTGAGCCGCTTCTCGAGGCGGACCTGCAGGGTCGAAAGCACCGAGCTCATGGCAAGGTAGAGCAGTGCTGCCTCGACATAGAGGATCAGCGGCTCGTAGGTGGTGGCGACGATGCGCTGGGCCGCCTGGAACATCTCGGGCACCGTGATTGCGGCCGCAAGCGAGGTGTCCTTGACCAGCGAGATGAAGGTGTTGGAGAGCGGCGGCACCGCCACGCGCGCGGCCTGCGGGAGGATCGTGCGCCGCATCGCCTGCGTCCAGGTCATGCCGATCGAATAGGCCGCTTCCCACTGGCCCTTCGGCACGGAGGTGATGACGGCGCGGATGATCTCCGACGAATAGGCGCCGATGTTGAGGGTGAAGCCGATCAGGGCCGCCGGAAAGGCGTCGAGCACGATGCCTAGGCTGGGCAGGCCGTAAAAGATCAGGAACAGCTGCACCAGGAGCGGCGTGCCGCGGATGATCCACACGTAGAAGCGGACGACGGCAGTAAGCGGGGCCGGGCCGAATAGGCGCAGAAGCGCTGCCCCAAGGCCGACCGCCAGGCCGAGGACGAAGGAAAGCAGCGTAAGGGGCGCGGTGAAGACAAGGGCGGCCCACAGCAGCGGGCCGAGCGAGTCCAGCATCAATTGAAGCCAGTGGGGCAAGGCGAAGGCTCTTTCCATAACGACGAGCCCGGAAAATCGCAGATTTTCCGGGCGAGTTCATGCAGAAAATGGAAGGGGACGGACGCCTGACGGCGGCCCGCCCCGATAGGAATGCTTACTGCGAGACGTCCGTGCCGAAATAGGTCTCGGAGATCTTCTTGTAGGTACCGTCGGCCTTGATCTCGGCGAGCGCCTTGTTGATGGCCGCGACCAGCTCCGGGTCGCCCTTGCGCACGATCACGCCGGAGAAGTCGGCCTTCGCTTCCTCGGCCACGATCTTCACGTCGGCGTCGGGCTTCTGCTTCTTGAAGTCGTAGAAGGACAGGCTGTCGTTGATGGTGGCGTCGGCGCGGCCGTTCAGCACCAGCTGGATCGACTGGTCGAAGCCGTCGGTGCCGACGAGCTCGGCGCCGTTCGATTCTGCGATCTTGCCGAAGTTGCTGGTCAGCGACTGGGCCGACTTCTTGCCCTTGAGGTCGGCGAAGCCCTTGATCTCGGAATTGTCGCCGCGAACGATCAGCACCGCCTTGGAGGCGATGTAGGGCTCGGAAAAGTCGTACTTGGCCTGGCGTGCCTCGGTGATGCCGACCTGGTTGATGACGGCGTCGTAGCGGTTGGCGTCGATGCCGGCGATCAGGCCGTCCCACTTGCCCTCGAGGAATTCGGCTTTCACGCCGAGGCGCTTGGCGATCTCCTTGCCGATCTCGACGTCGAAGCCGACCAGCGCGCCCGAGGCGTCGTGGTAGGTGAAGGGCGCGTAGGTGCCCTCGGTGCCGATCTTGAACACCCCGGCGGCCTTGATCTGGTCTAGGTTTTCGCCGGCATGACCGGCCAGGACGGCTGCGAGCTGGAGCGTTGCTGCGAGGGCCAGCGATTTCAGCGACTTCATTTTCTGTGATCCCGATTTCCTTGCCCGGCCTTGTTTGTCGGGCGCGTTGTGATGAGGCGCAATCTGTCAGAAGCCAGGAAACGGCATAAGGAATGAAATTTCAATTATACTTATCTCTTAGAATGGAATTCCTGCAATCCGGGCGCATCGCCGCGACCGTGGAACATTGGCCCCGATGTCGCGTTTATGGCTCTGCGGGGCGGGTCAGGTTGCGCTCCGCGCCTTGGCAGCGCAATTTGAGAGAGCAGGGCATGGCTATGGACAGGGCAGGCCTCGCCGGCGAACAGATGATGCTGAAGGCGGCATCGCGCGCGCCTTACCTGGATCGCATTGAGGAACGCGATCTGGCTTTCCGCTGGAAAGAACAGCACGACCAGGATGCCTTGAACCGCATCACCACCGCTCACATGCGTCTGGTCATCGCCATGGCCGTGAAGTTTCGCCGCTACGGCCTGCCGCTCAGCGATCTGATCCAGGAAGGGCATGTCGGCCTGCTGGAAGCTGCGGCGCGTTTCGAACCGGAGCGCGACGTGCGCTTCTCCACCTATGCCACCTGGTGGATCAGGGCTTCGATGCAGGACTACATCCTGCGCAACTGGTCGATCGTCAGGGGCGGCACCAGTTCGGCCCAGAAATCCCTGTTCTTCAATCTCCGCAGGATGCGCGCGCGGCTCGCCCAGAGCGGCGGGCTGATCGGCGGCTCTTCGGCCTATCACGAGATCTCGGTTGCCTTGGGCGTGTCGGAGGCCGACGTCGCGACGATGGACATGCGCCTGTCGGTGCCCGACGCCTCCCTCAATGCCCCGCTCAACGACGACATGGATGCCGGCGAGCGCATGGACCTGCTGGTTTCGGACGAGCCGCTCCCGGACGAACTGGTCTGCGAGGCGATCGACATCGAGCGGCGCTCCGGCTGGCTGCGCGATGCGCTCGGCGTGCTCAATGCGCGCGAGCTGCAGATCATCGAGGAGCGCCGGCTGAGCGAGGAGGGGGCCACCCTCGAGCAACTTGGCACCACGCTCGGCATTTCCAAGGAGCGCGTCCGGCAGATCGAGACGCGCGCGCTGGAGAAGCTGAAATCGGCGTTGGTCAAGCAGAACGTCGATTTCGTCGGTGCCTGAAGCCTACCTGTCCGTGACGATCTTGACCTTGTCGCCGGCCGAAACGGTGGCGCCGGGGCCAAGGGCGTTGAGCACGCGGAACAGGTCGAGCTTGCGATCGACGCCGACCATGCTCGCGGCAAGCGATCCCATGGTCTGGCCCGGCTGAACCGTGACGACGCGAATGCGCAGCGGCCGGAGCGCAGCCTTCTCAGCGGCGGTCATGACGTGGAAGCTGGAGCTCACCGTGCGTGCGATGCTGTCGAGCTGGTTGCTTGCCGTCGGTGCTGCCGTCAGCAGGCGGTAGACCTGCGTCTCCGCCCGGATGACGACGATGTCGAACTGCCAGCCCTCGGCGCTGGCGCGCGCAAAGGCTGCTTCGTTGCCGTTGATGGTCTGGGCCTGCACGCTGGCGGGATCGAGGCCCGCCACCCAGCCGCTGCGGATGTAGTCCGGCAGCGACATGTTGTTGTTGATGCTCACGCCGTCGAAGCGGATGGCGATGTTGCCCGGACCGGTCGCGGTGACGGCGGCGGCCGTGTTGTCGATGATGAAGCCCTGCGGCACCGCAAAGGATATGCCGAGCTTGGGATGGAGGAAGTTGGTGCCGCGCACATAGCCTTCTTCCGGCGTATCGCCGAACAGCAGACCGTCGATGCCGGCCAGGAAGGAGTCGCGGTCGCGCCGGCCGATGCCCGGCGCCCCGAACTGGCGCGCGTGGCGCTGGGCCAGGTCGATGCGCTGCGGCGCGTTGGGGTGGCTGGCAAGGAAGTCGAGGCTGGCGTCGGTGGCGCCGCTGACGGAGCGGAAGTCGCTGTAGGACGCCATCGACTGCAGGAAGCGGCCCGCGGCGAACGGATCGTAGCCGGCCTGCCCGCTGGTCTTGATGCCGATGCCGTCGGCCTCCAGCTCCTGGTTGCGCGAGAACTGGGCGAGCCGGAGCTTGCCACGGATGAGTGCCGCCTTGGCCGTCGGGCTCTCGCCGAGCACGTCGGTCACGACCTTCGTCGCCAGTACCTCCTCGGCTTCCTTCTGCTGGCGCTGGACGCCGTGATTGGCGGTCACGTGGCCCATCTCGTGCGAGATCACGGCGGCGAGCTCGGCCGAATCGTTGGCGAGCGCCAGCAGGCCGCGGGTCACGTAGAGATAGCCGCCCGGCAGCGCGAAGGCGTTGACGTTGGGCGAGTTGAGGATGGTGATGCGGTAGGTCTGGTTCGGGTTGGCCGACGCCGTGGTCAGGCTGCCGACCACCTTAGCCACCATGCGCTCCAGCTTCGGGTCGGAATACTCGCCGCCATAGGTGGCGAGGATGCGCGGATGCTGTGCCTTGGCGATCTCGGCGAACTTGTCGTTGCGCGAGACGTTGTCGACCGTCACCGGGTTGTTCGAAGGCTGGAAGCCGGACTCGCGGACGTCGGCCGGATTGAGCACCTGGCACCCGGCGACGAGCGCCGTCAGCGCGACCGCGAGGGCAAGTCGCGAGCGGCGTGACATGGGCTTCTCGGTAGGGCCGTGGCGGCGGATAGGCAGGGCAGCTTCCTTTCGGTGGTCTGGGCAGCGGCGAAGCATTACCCGACGGTATCGCGTGGACCTAGCCACACTCACCATGCCGAGACAATAAGGCGCGCTTGGTCATTGTGGCGATTTGACTGCAAATTATGTCCGCTTCCGGGCAAATTCCCGTGATCGGCTCAGTCACGTTCGGCACCGATATAGCGGCGGAACGCCTCCGGTCCAGAATTGTCGAAGAAATCAACGGCTTTGCCGCTTGCCGCGACCGTGCCTGCTTCGACGAAAACCATGTTTTTGGCCAGTTTTCGCGCGTCTTCGGGTTGGTGTGTCACAAAAAGCACGGTCATCGGCCGTTCTGCATGCACGCCCGCGAGCAGGTCCAGCATCTCGTCGCGCAGCGCTGGTCCAAGCGAGGCGAACGGTTCATCCAGGAGCAAAACCGGCCGGTCGCGCACAAGGACTCGGGCCAGCGCGACACGCTGGCGCTCGCCGCCGGACAGTTCCCGCGGCAGCCGATTCGCCATGCCGGCGAGGCCGACGCGCGTCAGCGCCTCCTGCACGTCTTCGCGGTCTGAAGCCGTGAGCTTGAGGGCGGGAGAGCGCCCCAGCCCGACATTGCTGGCGACGTCGAGATGGGCGAAGAGGTTGTTCTCCTGGAACACCATCGAGACCGGGCGCCCGGAAGGCGGCGCGATGGTCACGTCTGCTCCGCCGATCAGCACACGGCCCTCTCGTGGCTCCTCGAAGCCGGCCACCAGATTGAGCAGCGTCGACTTGCCGGCGCCGCTCGGTCCCATGATCGCGGTGATCTCGCCGGGAGCGAAGTCCACGTCGAAACGCACCATGGTTTCCGCATAGCTGAACAGCACCCGGTCGAGCCGCACCGCTTCGCCCCTTGCCGTCATCGCGAAGTCTCCTTGCCGAGCCGGTCGGCGAGCATCATCAGTGCCAGGCACAGCAGCCCGAGCATCAGCGCCAGCCCGGCAGCGTCGGCCGTGCGGTAGCTGCCCATGCGGGCGAGCAGAAGATAGGGCAGGGTCTGCACCGCGTCGCTGCCGAACAGCGCGATCACGCCGAGGTCGCCCAGCGACAATGCTGCGGCGAAGGCGAAGGCCGTGGCGAGCGGCCGCCGCAGCACCGGCCAGTCGATCAGGCGCAGGCGGCTCCAGCCGGCGATGCCCAGTTGGGCGCACAGCCTTTCGTGGCGCTCGGCGGCGGCATCGTGGGCCGGGCGGATGGCGCGCACGGCAAACGGCATAGCCATCACCGCATTGACGGTCACGACCATGACCGGCGCGAGCGCGAAGACGTCGACGCCCTGCCGCACCAGCACGAACCAGCCGGCTCCGACGACGATCGGCGGCACCACCAGGACGAGGCCGGCGCCGGTATCGGTCATCTTCTCGATCAGCGGTCGCTTGTCGCCTGCTCGGGCGGCGGCAAGCACGTGCCGCGCCATGACCAGCGAGAGGGAAAGTGCGCAGGCCAGCGTCGCCGAGAGCGAGGCGAAAACGAGGCTCGTCAGCGTGGCACTTCGGACAGAGGCTTCGGCGGCAAGGCGAGCGAGGTCGGCCTCCAGTCCGGATGCGATGGTGGCCAGCATCGGCCCGCCGACGAAGACCAGTGCAGCGAGGATGACGGCGCCGTTCATGATCCTCTCGCCGATACCGGCATCGACATGATTGCGCCGCGCCACCGAGAGGTTGGCGTCGCCCGTCGTGTTGGCCCCGAGCTTCATCAGCAGGGCCACCACCGCCGCCGTCAGCGCGATCTGCAGCAGCGTCAGCGCCACCGCCCGCGCGGGGTCGAAGTCGAAGCGCAGCGCCTGGTAGATCGCGACCTCCAGCGTGGTTGCGGCGGGGCCGCCGCCGAGCGTGAGTACGATGGTGAAGGAGGTGATGCAGAGCATGAACACCAGCCCGGCGGTGCCGGGCAGGGCCGTGTGCATCGCCGGCCATTCGATCAGCCGAAAGCTCGCGCGCGCGCCCATGCCGAGCTGGCTCGCCAGCCGCCATTGATCGGCCGGCACCGTCTGCAAGGCTTCGAGCAGCAGTCGCGTCGCGAGAGGCAGGTTGAAGAAGACATGCGCGACGAGGATGCCCGACAGGCCGTAGATGCCGGGCCAGGTGCCTCCGCCCAGCACGCCGAGGGAGCCGGCGAAATAGCCGGCGCGGCCGTAGAGTGTCAGGATGCCGAGGGCCGCGACGATCGCCGGCAATGCCAGCGGCACGGCGAACAGGCGCAGGATCAGCCCGCGGCCGGGAAATTCGGGATGTCGCGACAGGGCACGGGCAACCAGAATCGCCGGGGCGACCGAAAGCAGCATCGACAGCAGGGCCTGCCACAGCGTGAAGCGGGCGATACGAAAGAGATAGGAATCGAAGGCTGCATAGGCGCCTTCGGGGTTGCGCCAGGCTTCGATCCCAAGGCCTGCGAAGGCACCGCCGATCAGCAGGCCGATGGCCGCCAGCGCGAGGATGCCTGCGGCGATGCGGGGGTCGGTGGGGGATTTGGTCAAGGCTGCGCTGCCCCTCACCCCTACCCTCTCCCCGTGAACGGGGAGAGGGGGGCGTCGGTGTTGCCGCTTGTCCCTTCTCCCCGTTCACGGGGAGAAGGTGCCGGCAGGCGGATGAGGGGCGGCACGATCATCTCAGCAATGGTCTTACTTGCTCATCACGCCGAGCCACTCGTCGACCCAGGCCTTGCGGTTGGCGGCGACCTCGTCGGCGCTGAAGATGAGCGTCTTCGACGGCTTCACCAGTCTGTCGAAGGCGGGGTTGAGCGGCTTGTCGGTCTTGCCGGCCGGCAGCATCCAGTTGGTCTCGGGGATGGTGTTCTGGAAGCCGGGGCCGGTCATGAAGGCCATGAACTTCTCCGACAGCGGGTTCTTGGCGCCCGTGGTGGTTATGCCGGCGACCTCGATCTGCAGATAGTGGCCTTCCTCGAAGGATGCGGCCTGGTAGCGCTCGGTGTTCTCGGCGACCATGTGGTAGGCGGGCGAAGTCGTGTAGGACAGCACCATCGGCGCCTCGCCTTTGGTGAACAGGCCATAGGCCTCGCTCCAGCCCGGGGTGACGGTCAGCACGCGGCCCTTGAGCTTGGCCCAGGCTTCGGGTGCCTTGTCGCCATAGACCGACTTGACCCAGAGCAGCAGGCCGAGGCCCGGCGTCGAGGTGCGCGGATCCTGGATGGCGATCTTTTCCTCGGGATTGCCCTCGACCAGTTCCTTCAGGCTCCTGGGCGGGTTCTTCAGCTTCTCGGTGTCGTAGACGACGGCGAAGTAGCCGTAGTCGTAGGGCACGAAGGTGTCGTCCTTCCAGTCGCCGGGGACCTTGATGTCGTTGCCCGCTGCGGCGTGCGGCACGAACAGGCCGGTGGCCTTGGCCTCGGCGGTCAGGTTGGTGTCGAGGCCGAGCACGATGTCGGCCTTAGTCGCAGCACCTTCGAGCTTGACGCGGTTGAGCAGCGCCACGCCGTCGGCCACCGAGACGAAATCGACCGCGCAGGCGCATTCGGCCTCGAAAGCCTTCTTCACCTGCGGGCCGGGGCCCCATTCGGCGGTGAAGCTCTCATAGGTGTAGATGGTGAGCTTGCCGTCGGCCGCTGCGGGGAGTGCAGCGGCGGCAAGCGCCAGGGCGGATGTCAGCGACAGGGTCAGCGAGCGCATCGGCGCCTCCTTCATTAGGGTTGAAAGGGAATTTGAAGCGCCGGGGCGTCCGAAGCATCTAATCCCTCCGCCGGTACAAACCGGATCAGGTTCAGCGGGTTGGCGGGAATTCTCCCAGCCTCTCAGCCGGCCCGCTTGCGCGCGACAGGCACCCCGTTAGAGCGATCCAAGAAATAGAGCCGGCGAAGGGGCGGTGCAAGCGCAAGTTTCAGGCGCGCGCGGCGGCCTTCCGTTTCGGCTGCCGGGCTGGTAATGGCCTCGCATGAGCCGGTTTACCATCCTTCTCGGCGGCGAGGTTTTCCGCACGCCGCGCCTCGATCGCCAGGTCGCGGGCAGCCGCGTGATCGCGGCCGATTCCGGTATCCGCCACGCAGCCGCGCTCGACCTCGTCCCCGAACTCTGGCTGGGCGACTTCGATTCCGTGCCGGCCGACCTGGATCCCGGCCTGGCCGGCCTGCCGCGCGAGACCTTTCCCGCCGACAAGGACAAGACCGACGGCGAGTTGGCCATCGCCGCGGCGCTTGATCGTGGCGCCACCTCGCTCGTTCTCGCCGGCGCCTTTGGCGGCCCGCGCGCCGACCATGCCTTTCTCCATCTCGCGTTGGGGCTTCGCCTTGCCGAAGCCGGCACCGAGGTGCTGCTCACCAGCGGCCGCCAGGAGGGCGTGCCTCTGCTCCCTGGTGCTGCCGACTTCGACTATGACGCCGGCACGCTGTTTTCGGTGCTGGCCTTCTCCGCGCTCTCCGGCCTCTCCGAGGAGGGCGCCAAATGGCCTCTTGACAAGGTCGAGGTGCCGTTCGGTTCCTCGCTGACCTTGTCGAACGAAGTTCGCGGGCGGCTCAGCATATCGCTGGCCGGCGGCCGCGCCTTGCTTCTCGCACATCCCTTTCCTGCCTCGGAATTCTGAAAAATGGCGCCTCCGCTTCTTAATCTCGACGCCGTCAGGCTGACCTTCGGCGGCGTGCCGCTGCTCGACGGAGCGACGCTCTCCGCCTCGGCCGGCGACAAGATCGCGCTTGTCGGCCGCAACGGTTCGGGCAAGTCGACGCTGCTCAAGATCGCCGCAGGCCTGGTCGAGCCGACCGACGGCGAGGTGTTCCGCCAGCCTTCGGCGACGATCCGCTATCTGCCGCAGGCGCCCGACATGGACGATTTTGCCAGCGTCCGCGCCTATGTCGAGGCGGGCTTGGGGCCGGCCGACGATCCGCATCGCGCCACCTATCTGCTCGACCATCTCGGGCTGACCGGCGAGGAGCGGCCCGGCGACCTTTCCGGCGGCGAGGCACGCCGCGCGGCACTCGCCCGCGTCATGGCGCCGGAGCCGGACATCGTGCTGCTCGACGAGCCGACCAACCATCTCGACCTCTCTGTCATCGAATGGCTGGAAGAAGAACTCATCCGCACCTCGTCGGCGCTGATCCTGATCTCGCACGACCGCCGCTTCCTCGAACGCGTCAGCCGCAACACGGTCTGGCTCGATCGCGGCCAGACGCGCCGGCTCGACCGCGGCTTCGCCCATTTCGAGGAATGGCGCGACCAGATCCTCGAGGAGGAGGAGCGCGAGCAGCACAAGCTCGGCCGCCAGATCGTGCGCGAGGAACACTGGCTGCGCTACGGCGTAACCGCGCGCCGCAAGCGCAACATGCGCCGCCTCGGCGAGCTGCAATCGATGCGCCAGCGCTTCCGCAGCCATCGCGGCGCCGAAGGTGTGGCGACCATGGTGGCGAGCGACGCGGCCGAATCCGGCAAGCTGGTCATCGAAGCGAAGAGCATCGACAAGAGCTTCGGCGAGCTGACTGTCGTCAAGGGCTTCTCGACCCGCATCCAGCGTGGCGACCGCGTCGGCCTCGTCGGTCCCAACGGCGCCGGCAAGACGACGCTGCTCAAGATGCTGACCGGCGAACTCGAACCAGATGCCGGCAGCGTGCGGCTCGGCGTCAACCTGGAGATCGCGACCCTCGACCAGAAGCGCGAGGCGGTCGACCCGAACGAGACGCTCACGAGCTACCTCACCGACGGGCGCGGCGAGAACCTCGTCATCAACGGCGAGCAGCGCCACGTCGTCTCCTACATGAAGGACTTCCTGTTCAAGCCCGAGCAGGCGCGCACGCCGGTGCGCGAGCTTTCCGGCGGCGAGCGCGCCCGGCTGATCCTGGCACGCGTCCTGGCGCGTCCGGCCAATCTTTTGGTGCTCGACGAACCGACCAACGACCTCGACATGGAGACGCTGGAACTGCTGCAGGAACTGGTCGCGGGTTTCGCCGGCACCGTCATCCTGGTCAGCCACGACCGCGATTTCCTCGACCGCACGGTCACCAGCATCATCGCGCCCGACGGCGACGGCAAATGGGTCGAATATGCCGGCGGCTATTCCGACATGCTGGCGCAGCGCGGCGTGGCCAGGCTCGAGGACCGCAAGGCGCGCAAGCCGAATGCCGAGCCGTCGGGCGGCTCCCGGCCGGCGGCGGACGCCCCCAAGGCAGCGGCCAGGAAGCTTTCCTTCAAGCAGAAGTTCGCGCTCGACAATTTGCCCAAGAAGATCGACGCGGTGACGGCATCGATCTCGCGGCTGGAGAACCAGATCGCCGATCCGGCCTTCTACGAACGCGACCCGAACGGCTTCCAGAAAACCATCGCCGCCCTCGACAAGGAACGCGTGTCGCTGGCCGCGCTGGAGGAGGAATGGCTCGAACTGGAGATGCTGCGCGAGGAGCTCGAAGGCTGAAGCGTTTCCGCTTTTCTTCGAAGCGCAAGAGCGCCCCAACCCGACGCAATTCCGGGCGAAAACCGCCTCGCACCTTGCTGGAATTGCTGCGGCCGGATTGCAGCACTTGATCGGTGCGCATATGTTATGCGCATGATCGAGGTACTGCCATGTTGCAGAAAGCTCCTAAACCCGTCCGCAAGCCGACCAACGTGACCATCGATGCCGCCCTGGTCGAAGAGGCCAAGGCGCTCGGCCTCAACATGTCGCAACTGGCTGAGGAAGCCTTGGCGAAGGCCGTCTCCGAGGAAAAGTCGCGACGGTGGAAGATCGAGAACCAAGCTAAGTTGGATGCTTGGAACGACTATGTCGACAAGAACGGGTTGCCTCTGGCCAAGTACCGGTTGTTCTGATGGCCAGACACGATCTGTTCGCTGGTCCGTATGACGGCAGTTATCTGCTCGACGTGCAGTCGGACCTGCTCGACCATCTGAAATCACGGGTGGTGGTGCCGCTGTTGCCTGCGGAAGACGCGCCGCCACCGGTCAGGAAGCTCAATCCGGTATTCGATATCGATGGCCGGAAACTGGTCATGGCTACACACCTCATCGGTGCTGTTGCGGTTTCCGAATTGGGACAACTGCGCGCCAATCTAGGCGAGCGCCATGACCAAATTCTTGACGCCCTGGATATGCTGTTCCAGGGCTTCTGACGCGGGACGCGTCAGTCGAAGGCCAATTCGGCTTGGCTGTTAGCCGGCCGCCTTGGCCTCCCAGGCCTTCATGGCTTCCTCGAACGCCTTGTCGCCCGGAATGCCCTTTTCCATGGTGAAGAGGGCGCGGCGGCCGGATTTGTAGACCACCGGCACGTCGATCCAGCTGCGGCGGCGCAGCAGGTTCAGATTGGTGTCCATCTCGGCCTTGGTGTCGTTGAGCGCGACGAGGAAGAAGCCGTCGGCGATCTTGGCCGGGATGCCCAGGAGCGGGCTTCCCGCATCCTGCTCGGAGCTCTTCAGCGCCACGCGTAGGATGTTCTCGATGCCGCCGCCCTCGAAGCCGTCAGGCGTGAGGAAGATCATCTCGAGTATATGGCTCGCCGGCAGCGTCTTGTCGGCGTTGCGGCGGATGGTCATACGCAGCTGGATGTCCTTACCGGGGATCGTCGCCTCGGCGCGGATCGCGGGCTCCGGCGGCAGGTCGCCGCCCGGCGATTCCTGCACCACCGACCAGACCACCGAGCCGGGCTCGGCCGAGCCCTGGGCCACGTTGGTGCGTTCCTCGTAGAAGATCGCCTTCTGGCCCACTGCAACCTGGGCGTTTTCGGTTGCCGCGGGCGCCGGATTGGCACCGGCCGCTTCGGCTGGGGCGGGCGTCGCCGGCGTCGGTCCGGGTGTTGGCTCGGGAGCGGTGGACGGCGCCTGGGTCAGCGTGGCGACGGAGGTGCCTTCGCCGATGCTGCTGCCGCCGCCGGCAGGACCCGGGTCGATTTCCTTGCCGTCGGAGGTCAGCCGCTGCGTGAGCTTGACCTGCCCGTCTTCAGCCGACGGTTCGGCGTTCTGCTCGCCATTGGCGGGCGCCGGCGCTGCCGCCTCGTTTGCGGCTGGCGCGGGCGCGGCGGGCTTGTCGCTGCCGGAACCGATCAGGGCGTCGCGGTTCGACCACAGGGCGTAACCGCCGCCGCCGACCACCGCGACGGCCAGAGCGGCCGCGATCAGGCCGCCGCCGATGCGGCGGCGCGGCTTCTGCCTGTATTTCTGGAACGGATCGGCATCGCTCTCCGGTGCATCGAAGTCATCGTCGCGAGCGGCCTCCGGCGTCTCGTCATACTGGTCGTCGTCGGCCAGGAATTCCGGCGGCGGGGCGCTTGGGCGCGGCGGCGGCGCGATCGAAGCCGCGGGGCGCGGCTGCACCAGCGGAGCGGGCGCCGGCGCCGGCGCCGGCGCAGCCATGGCGGCCGGCTGGGTATGAAGCGGCTTGTTCCTGTTGCGGTCGATGGAGGAGAAGACGTTCTCGAGTTCGGCCAGCGGGTCGTCGTAGGTCGGCTTCGGGCCGTACTCCGCCTCCACGGTCGCGATGGCGTCCTCCAGTGTCTTCTTCTGGCGGTCGGCGACGCTTTGCGGCGGCGGCGGGTTGATGGCGGCAAGCTTGGCCGAAATCGTCGCGCGGGCCTTGTCGTACACCCGCGCACGCATGGCCGGCGTCGTCTCGCCCATGCCGTCCAGCGTCTTCTTCAGAACCGCTACGAAGTCTGCCATGCTCTCGTCGACCTATCTGTTCATCCTCGGGCCGCGTCTCCGCCCGACATTGCGGCCCGCCGGGGTGTCAATAACTAGTCTTCAAACGGATCGGTCACAAGTATGGTGTCGTCCCGTTCGGGGCTGGTCGAAAGCAGCGCCACCGGAGCACCGATCAGCTCCTCGATGTGGCGGACATACTTCACGGCCTGCGCCGGCAAGTCGTTCCAGCTGCGTGCGCCGGCCGTCGTGCCCTTCCAGCCTTCGAGCGTCTCGTAGACCGGCTCGACGCGCGCCTGGGCGCCCTGGCTGGCCGGCAGGTAGTCGATCAGCTCGCCATCCAGCTTGTAGCCGGTGCAGACCTTGATCTCGTCGAGGCCGTCGAGCACGTCGAGCTTGGTCAGCGCGATGCCCTTGATGCCGTTGACCGCGACCGCCTGGCGCACCAGCACCGCGTCGAACCAGCCGCAGCGGCGCTTGCGCCCTGTCACCACGCCGAACTCATGGCCGCGCGTGCCGAGGAATTCGCCGATCTCGTTCTGCTGCTCGGTCGGGAACGGGCCCTCGCCGACGCGGGTGGTGTAGGCCTTGGTGATGCCGAGCACATAGTGGATCGATCCCGGCCCCATGCCCGAGCCGGCTGCCGCCTGGCCGGCGACCGTGTTGGACGAGGTGACGAACGGATAGGTGCCGTGGTCGATGTCGAGCAGCGTGCCCTGCGCGCCCTCGAACAGGATGCGCTCGCCGGCGCGGCGCTTGTCGTCCAGCACCTTCCAGACGCGGTCCATATAGGGCAGCACCTTGTCGGCGACCGAGGTCAGCTCCGCCATGATGGCTTCGTGGGTCACCTCGGGATGGCCGAGGCCGCGACGCATCGCATTGTGGTGCGTCAACAGCCGGTCGACCTTGAGGGGCAGGGTGTCCAAATCCGCCAAGTCCATCACCCGCACGGCACGGCGTCCCACCTTGTCTTCATAGGCGGGGCCGATGCCGCGGCGTGTCGTGCCAATCTTCGTGCCCGAATTGGAGGCGGCGTCCTCGCGGAAACCATCCAGCTCGCGATGCAGCGACAGGATAAGCGCGGTGTTTTCGGCTATTTTCAGGCGATCCGGGCCGATCTCGACGCCCTGGGCGCGGATCTTTTCCAGCTCGGCCACGAAGGCGTGCGGATCGAAGACCACGCCGTTGCCGATGATCGAGAGCTTGCCTTCACGCACGACGCCGGAAGGCAGCAGCGACAGCTTGTAGACCTTGCCGTCGACCACCAGCGTGTGGCCGGCGTTGTGTCCGCCCTGGAAACGGACGACCACGTCGGCGCGCTCCGACAGCCAGTCCACGATCTTGCCCTTGCCTTCGTCGCCCCATTGCGAGCCGACGACCACCACATTGGCCATGGTTCTTTCCTTCCGGTTTCGCGGGTGAAGCCGCGAACAGTTCAAAATGACAGGCCTCTATAGCGCCAAGCAATTGGATGCGCGACCTTTCTTTTGCCCTCCGAGGCATAACAAAATGCTGCTTTGGACGCATTTACTTGGCCCTCCGGCGCACCTACGCCGGACGTGCCACTCCCTGCCCCCGAAGGCGCGACCGAATGCATCGAAATGCCTATGTCCTGCTGCTCCTGACCGCCCTGTTTTGGGGCGGCAATGCCGTCGCGGGCAAGCTGGCCGTCGGGCATGTGTCGCCGATGCTGCTGACGGCGTTGCGCTGGGGCATTGCCGCCGTCATCCTTGGTGCGATCGGCTTGCGGCAGCTCAGGCTCGACTGGCCGGCCGTGCGCGGCAACCTGCCGCTGCTCACCTTGCTCGGAGCGCTCGGCTTCACGGTCTTCAATGCCGCGCTCTACTCCGCCCTCAATTTCACCACGGCGATCAACACCAGCATCGAGCAGGCCGGCATACCGATGTTCATCTTTGCCGCCAACTTCCTGCTCTTCCGCATCAAGGTCACCATCGCCCAGGTGGCGGGCTTCGTCTTGTCGCTGACCGGCATCGCGCTCACCGCCAGCCACGGCGATCTTACGACGCTGCTCATGCTCGACGTGAATTTCGGCGACACGCTCATGCTGATCGCGGTGCTGGTCTACAGCGCCTACACGGTCGCCCTGCGCTTCAAGCCGCAAATCCACTGGCAGAGCCTGATGATCGTTCTGACCGGATCGGCCTTCGTCATGTCGATCCCGTTCGCGCTGTGGGAGATGAATTCCGGCCGGCTGATCCTGCCGGATGCGACGGGCTGGCTGCTCACCGGCTACATCGTGCTGTTCCCCTCGATCATCGCGCAAATCTTCTACATCCGCGGCGTCGAGCAGATCGGCGCCAACCGTGCCGGGCTGTTCATCAACATGGTGCCGATCTTCGGCACCATCCTTTCGGTCCTCATCATCGGCGAGGACTTCCAGTTCTACCACGCGATCGCATTCACGCTGGTGCTCGGCGGCATCTGGATCGCCGAGCACAGCGGCCGCAAGATGGCGCTGGACCCGCCGAACACCAATCCCGGTTGAGCTATCGAAAGGCCAAACAAAAGGCGCGGACCATGCCGCGCCTTCTTCAGCCTTGGCAGGCAATCTCTCGGGCCGGTCAGAAGCCGTTGACGTCGAACTGCAGGCGCCTTGCCGAGTCGATCGACTTGTGCGCGCGCACCTTGGCCAGCACGTCCTCGGGGAAGGGCGCGTCGAGATACAGCAGCGCGATCGCATCGCCGCCCGGCCGGTCGCGGCCGAGCGAGAAGTTGGCGATGTTGACGCCGTTCTCGCCGCAGACCGTGCCGAGCAGGCCGATGATGCCGGGGGCATCCGCATTGGTGGTGTAGAGCATGTGCTGGCCGACCTCGGCGTCGAGGTTGATGCCCTTGATCTGGATGAAGCGCGGCTTGCCGTCGGAGAAGCAGGTGCCGGCGATCGAGCGGGTCATGTGCTCGGTCTTGACCGTCAGCTTGATGTAGCCGTCGAACACGCCCGACTTGTCGCGCTTGACCTCGGCAACGATGATGCCGCGCTCCTTCACCATGATCGGCGCGGACACCATGTTGACGTCGGCGACCTGCGGCCGGATCAGGCCGGCGAGGGCCGCGCTGATCAGCGCCTTGGTGTTCATCTGCGCGGTCGAGCCGTCGAACAGAATCTCGACCTCGGTGATGGGGTCTTCCGTCACCTGGCCGACGAAGGCGCCGAGCACTTCCGCCAGCTTGACGAAGGGCTTGAGCCTCGGGGCTTCCTCGGCAGTGATCGAGGGCATGTTGATGGCGTTGGTGACGGCACCCTTGGTCAGGTAGTCGGCCATCTGTTCGGCGACCTGGAGGGCCACGTTCTCCTGCGCTTCCGAAGTCGAGGCGCCGAGATGCGGCGTGCAGACCACGTTCTCCATGTTGAACAGCTCGTTCTGCTCGGCCGGCTCGACCTCGAACACGTCGACGCCGGCGCCCGCCACCTTGCCGCTCTTCAGCGCAGCGATCAGGTCCTTCTCGACCACCAGGCCGCCGCGTGCGCAGTTGATGATGCGCACGCCGTTCTTCATCTTGGCAATCGCTTCGGCGTCGATGATGTTGCGCGTCTTGTCGGTCAGCGGGGTGTGCAGCGTGATGAAGTCGGCGCGGTGGAACAGCTCGTCGAGCTCGACCTTCTCGACGCCCAGTTCCTCGGCGCGATGCTCGGAGAGGAACGGGTCGAAGGCGACGACATGCATCTTGAGGCCGACGGCGCGGGTGGCGACGATCGAGCCGATATTGCCGCAGCCGATCAGGCCCAGCGTCTTGCCGGTGATCTCGACGCCCATGAAGCGGTTCTTTTCCCATTTGCCGGCATGCGTCGAGGCGTTGGCTTCGGGGATCTGGCGGGCAACGGCGAACATCAGCGCAATGGCATGCTCGGCGGTGGTGATCGAATTGCCGAACGGCGTGTTCATGACGATGATACCGCGGCGCGAGGCAGCGGGGATGTCGACATTGTCGACGCCGATGCCGGCGCGGCCGACGACCTTGAGATTGGTCGCAGCCGCGATCAGCTTCTCGGTCACCTTGGTGGCCGAGCGGATGGCGAGGCCGTCATACTGGCCGATGACTTCGAGCAGCCTTTCCTTGTCCTTGCCGAGGTCCGGCAGGTAGTCGACTTCGACGCCGCGGTCCTTGAAGATCTGGACGGCGGTGGTGGAGAGCTTGTCGGAAACGAGAACGCGGGGCATGGGCAAATCCTCTTGCGATTGGCCTGCCTCCCCCTTGAGGGGAGGTCGGTCGCATTGCGACCGGGTGAAGTTGTCGAGGCCGGATGGGCCTGTGAATTCTCAGGGATGGAGAGCGGGTGGACAGAATCCCACCCGGCTCGCTTCGTTCGCCACCCTCCCCTCACGGGGAGAGCATGCGTCTCAGGCAGCTGCCTTGAGCGCGGCCTTCTGATTGGTGAAGGCCCAGTCGAGCCAGGGCATCAGCGCCACGAGATCCGAGGTCTCGACGGTGGCGCCGGTCCAGATGCGCAGGCCAGGGGGCGCATCGCGATAGGCGCCGATGTCGAAGGCGACGCCTTCCTTCTCCAGCGCCGATACCATGGCCTTGGCGAAGGCCGCCTGGCCATCCTTGTCGAGTGCCGCCACGTCCGGGTCGACGATCGACAGGCAGACGGAGGTGTTCGAGCGCGTTTCAGGCACGACCGCGAGGTGGCCGAGCCAGCTCGAGTTTGCGACGAAGCGATCGATGACGGCGAAGTTGGCGTCGGCGCGGGCGACCAGAGCGTCGAGCCCGCCGAGGGCCTTGGCCCACTTCAGCGCATCGAGATAGTCCTCGACGCAGAGCATCGACGGCGTGTTGATGGTCTCGCCCTTGAAGATGCCCTCGATCAGCTTGCCATTCGAGGTCATGCGGAAGATCTTTGGCAGCGGCCATGCCGGCTTGTAGGTCTCAAGCCGTTCGACGGCTCGGGGGCTCAGGATCAGCATGCCGTGCGCGCCTTCGCCGCCCAGCACCTTCTGCCAGGAGAAGGTCACCACGTCGAGCTTGGCAAAGTCGAGCCGCTGGGCGAAGGCTGCCGAGGTGGCGTCGCAGATGGTCAGGCCCTTGCGGTCGGCGGGGATGAAATCGCCATTGGCGACACGCACGCCGGACGTCGTGCCGTTCCAGGTGAAGACCACGTCGCGGTCGAAATCGACCTTGGAGAGGTCCGGCAGCTCGCCATAGGCGGCCTCGAACTTGCGCGTGTCGGCGAGCCTGAGCTGCTTGACCACGTCGGTGATCCAGCCGGCGCCGAAGCTTTCCCAGGCGACCATGTCGACGCCGCGCTCGCCGAGCAGCGACCACATCGCCATCTCGACTGCGCCCGTGTCGGAGGCCGGAACGATGCCGATGCGGTAGTCGGCGGGAACCTTGAGCACTTCGCGCGTCAGCTCGATCGCCTGCTCGAGCTTGGTCTTGCCGATCTTGGCGCGGTGCGAGCGGCCCAAAGGCGCGTCGGCGAGGGCCTGGAGCGACCAGCCGGGACGTTTTGCGCAGGGACCTGAGGAGAAATTGGGGTTTGCCGGACGGAGTCCGGGCTTGGCGACGATCGTCATCGTGGTTCTATCCTTCCAGATAGTTGGCCCCTCGTTGGGGAGGGGTGGCCCACGGACGGCGATACAGAAACTGGCCCGGAATCGCAATAGGCAATGTGACGCAAGGTGACATCTGTGCCAGCGGGTCGCATGTCGAAACCGTTTTTCCCGCGCACCGATACCGTCGCCATGCCGCTGCTTTGCGTGCCACTGGAGGCCACTGCCGGTCGTGTCGCCATCGCAACACCTGTGGGGAAACGCATTTCCAGGCTGTGCTTTTCGGTCTGCGCACGACGATGAACATGCTAGCTGATTTGGCGATCGAACATCGGGGTGGGGACCATGAACAAGTTCATCTTTGCATCCGTGCTGGCGTTGCTCGGCGGCGCGGCCCATGCGGCGGACGCCGTGGTGACGCAGGAACCGGCGCCGGTCTCCGAACTCGCGCCGACCTTCGTCTGGACCGGTGGATATGTCGGCCTCCAGGGCGGCTATGCTGCGATCCAGTCCGACTTCGTCAGTTCCGGAAACGAGGTCTTCACGGCGTCTCCCGATATCGATGCCGTCGCACTGGGCGGCCACGCCGGATTTCGATACCAGTTCGGCAACGGCGCCGTGGTCGGGCTGGAAGCGGATGCCAACTGGCTTTCGGGAGATACGACCGAGGCCTATGCGGGGACTGCCGTCAATGTCGAGGCCAACTGGGACGCCTCGTTGCGCGCGACCGCCGGCTATGCGTTCGACAGGTTCTTGCCCTATGTCACGGCCGGCGTCGCCTTTCTCGACTTTGACCTCAGGCCGGACGTGGAAGGCAACCCCGATGCGACCTGGGGCGACACGGCGACCGGCTGGACCGTGGGCGCCGGCGTGGCTTACGCGTTCACCGACAGCCTGATTGGTCAAATCGAGTATCGCTACTCGGACTATGGCTCTTCGAAATTCGATACCACCGGGGTGGTCGCCGAGGAGGCAACGGTAGACCTCGCCTCGCACAGGGTTTCGATCGGGCTGAGCTACAAGTTCTGACGAGGGACGCCGCGCCGCGCCTTGGCCCCGGCCGATGCCGGGGCCTTTGTTTTGGCATCCGGCCACGACAGCGCCAAATCGGGCAGAGCGGCGACCTCATTGCGTCCGGTCGTCAGCCGCATTTGTTTCGGCACAATGGTACCATTGATTTTGTTGCCAGTCCTTTGCGAGTTCTCGCATATACCGGATAGGGATTTCAAATTCATCTTCTTATGCTGAGAGGCGCTTGCCATGTTCCTGTATAGGTTGTGACGCGATTGCCACATTGACTCGCAATTATGCGATTCAAGGTTGTATATGGGGCTGAATCCTCGCCCGCTTGTGCTATCTGTCAAGCAATCTAAGTAATGGAGCGGGATATGAAGAAGATAGTCTTTGCGTCGGTCTTGGCGCTGCTTGCAGGTACGGCATATGCCGCCGATGCGGTGGTCGAACCGGAGGTGGCGCCGGCCGCGGAACTGAAGCCGGCCTTCGTTTGGAGCGGCGGTTATGTCGGCCTCCAGGGCGGCTACGGCTGGACGGATGTCGACGTGAGCGTGGACATCGGTCCCGGCTTCTCGGATTCGTTCGATGCCAATGGCGGGTTCGCCGGCCTGTACGCCGGCTACAACTTTCAGTCCGGCAGCTTTGTTGGCGGTATCGAGGCCGATATCAACAAGGCGTGGATCGACGAGACGGCCGTGGTCGGCCCGTTCGAGGCGGATACCGAACTCGACTGGTTCGGCTCGGTCCGCGGCCGCGCCGGCTTTGCCTTCGACCGTGCGCTCGTCTTCGGCACGGCCGGCGTCGCCTTCGCCGGCGCCTCCGCCGACGTGCTGGGCGAGAGTTACGATCTGAATTATACCGGCTGGACGGTTGGTGGCGGTGCCGAATATGCGGTGACCGACAACATCACGCTGCGCGGCGAGTACCGCTACTATGATTTCGGCAGCGACGACTTCGATGTCGGTCCCGCCACCGTCGAAGCCGATCTCAAGATGCACGCGATCTCGTTCGGCGCGGCCTACAAGTTCTGAACCGCCCAACTGCGGCAGAAAACGAAAAGACCCCGGCGATCCGCCGGGGTCTTTTCGTTTGCGGGTCAATCGCAGCTGTCGTCGCTCACCAGATCTCGTAGCGCAGGCCGACCTTGATCTCGTGCTGGTCGAGGCCGCCGTCCTTGCCCTGGATGCCCCTGGCGCCTGCCGCGGAATCGGTGGCGTTCCAGCCGAACATGTCGCCGCCGTCGATGCGGCGGTATTTGTAGCCCAGGTCGACCTTCAGGTTCTGCGAGAGGTCGTAGGCGACACCGGCCATGAGCGCGTAGGTGAAGCGCCAGTCCTTGGCGCCGCCGCGCGTGTCGGTCGTCGGCGGCGCGACGGGGCAGGCGACCCCGCCGTCCACGCAATAGTTGGTGCTGTCGAGATCGGACCAGCTGACATAGGAGTAGCCGACGCCGGCGCCGACATAGGGCGTGAAGCCGACATAGGTGCCGAGGTCGGCATAGGCATTGGCCATGATGCTGATGGCCGACATTTCGGCGCTGTCCTCGCTGCGGCAGGTGGTGCCCACCGGGCCGCCGCAGGGCGTGGTGCTCGACGTCGTGCCGGAGAAGTCGGCGCGGAAGCCGTCGACCGTCACGTCGCCGCGGAAGTAGTCGGTGAAGCGATAGCCGACGCCGCCGCCAAAGGTGAACTCGCCGTCCAGGTCTTCGCTGTCGAAGGACGCGCTGCCATAGGTCGACGGCGCGGTGAAGGTGCGGTAGCTGGCCGAACCGGCGCTGGTCGAAAGGGCATAGCCGATGTCACCGCGCAGGTACCAGCCGGAGCCGACTTCGACCGGGACATATTCCGGCGCCTCCTCGACGACGATCGGCGGATCGTAGTCGGCGGCGGTGGCAGCCAGCGGCCAGAGCGTCATCGCCGCAAGCGCCAGTGCCGCGCGATAGTTGAGCATCATGGGTGCATTCTCCCGAAATGGCGCCGGTGTTGCCCGTGAATCCAGCCGCCGTCGGGAGCATTGTTAACCATAGTGGTTAAGTCGCAGTTAAGGATAACGATTGGTTAGCAGCCCCATCGCTCTGACGTAAAAACGAAACCGCCCGGCGCATGGCCGGGCGGTTCGAAGAGCTTCGGTGGATTGTCTTGCCAGCCTAGTTCAGCGAGTAACGGACGCCGAGCTTGAAGTCGTGGGAGGCGATGTCCTTGAATCGGATGCCGTCGTTGCCGGCCGGCGGGAACGGCTGGGACGGATCGTCGTTCTTGAGTTCGCCGGTCTGGCCGTCGCCGAGCGAAACGTAGCTGTAGCCCAGGTCGATGGTCATGCGATCGGTTGCCTTGATGCCGAGGCCAGCATGCAGCGCCCAGGCGAGGTCCCATCGCGATCTGTCGGCGGCATAGGCGCCTCCGCCGTTGATGATGTTGATGTCGCGGAAGCTCGAGATGGTATTCCGCGAGGCACCGATGCCCGCGCCGACATAGGGCGTAACACCATAGAAGTCGCCGAGGTCGGCATAGGCATTGGCCAGGAACAGCCATTCCGATTTCTTGGCGCGGTAGTCGTTGGTGGTGATCACGCCGCCGTTGTCCTGCCAATCCAGGGCATTGAACTCGGAGTTGCCCCGGTATTCGACGGTCAGATCGCCGCGCAGGAAGTCGTTGAACTTGTAGCCCACACCCACCCCGAAGATCGGCGCCGAGCCGAAGCTGCCTTCGTCATACCAACCGAAGTCGTCAGGGAAGGCGAAGAGACTCGATTCCAGCCTTTTGATGCGCTGGTTGCTCATGCCGATGTTGCCGCGCAGATACCAGCCGCCATAGGACGGCTGCTCGACCTCGATGACGGGCTCGACCGGGTCTGCCGCGAATGCCGGGGTCGCGACGCCGAGCAGCAGCAGCGCGGCGACAAATGCCTTTGTTCCAAAGTTGTGCATGATGAATACCCTATACCTACGGACCTGCTACGTGCCCGACCATGACTAACCGGCGTGGATAATGCTTGGTATAGGTTAAGGCCGGCTTAACCCTGTCGGTTAACCACGAATGCTTGGCGGTATCTTTGCCGGCACAAGTCGAGCGCAGTCCGGCGCGCACAAAAAAGCCCGCTCGCGGCGGGCTTTCTTGATGCGGCAAGAATTGGCTTGGTCAGGCGGCCGAACGGCTCTCGGCAATGACGCCGACGATGTCGTTGACGACGGTTTCGACCAGCTGCGGGTCGTCGCCTTCGGCCATGACGCGGATCAGCGGCTCGGTGCCGGACGGGCGGATGACGAGCCGGCCCGACGTGCCGAGCCGGTTGCGGGCCTCCTCGATGGCCGCCATCACCGGGGCTTCCTCCAGCGGCTTGCCGCCCGAGAAGCGCACGTTCTTGAGCAGTTGCGGCACCGGTTCGAAGGTGCGGCTGAGCTCGCTCATCGGCTTGCCCGAGCGCTTGATGCAGGCCAGCACCTGGAGGGCCGCCACCAGGCCGTCGCCGGTGGTGGAGAAGTCGGACAGCACGATGTGGCCGGACTGCTCGCCGCCGATGTTCAGGCCGTGGGCGCGCATGTGCTCGACCACGTAGCGGTCGCCCACCTTGGTGCGGTGCAGTTCCAGGTTCAAGGCGCCGAGGAAGCGCTCGAGGCCGAGGTTGGACATCACCGTCGCCACCAGGCCGCCGCCGGCGAGGCGGCCGCTCTGCTGCCACGACTGGGCGATCAGCGCCATGATCTGGTCGCCGTCGACGATGGTGCCGTTCTCGTCGACGATGACCACCCGGTCGGCGTCGCCGTCGAGCGCGATGCCGATGTCGGCGCGCACCTCGTGCACCTTCTTCTGCAGGCCGGCCGGATGCGTCGAGCCGCACTCGTGGTTGATGTTGAAGCCGTTGGGCTCGACATTGATCGGGATCACCTCGGCGCCGAGCTCCCACAGCACGGCGGGCGCCACCTTGTAGGCGGCGCCGTTGGCGCAGTCGACGACGATGCGCAGGCCGGCGAGCGACATGGAGCGGGGCAGGGTGCGCTTGGCGAATTCGATGTAGCGGTCATGCACGCCGTCGACGCGCTTGGCGCGGCCGAGCCCGTCGGAATCGGCCAGCAGCGCCGTCACGTCATCGTCGAGCATCGCCTCGATGCGCTGCTCGATCTCGTCGGAGAGCTTGTAGCTGTCGGGGCCGAACAGCTTGATGCCGTTGTCGTGATAGGGGTTGTGCGATGCCGAGATCATCACGCCGATGTCGGCGCGCAGGGAGCGCACCAGCATGGCGACCGCGGGCGTCGGGATCGGGCCGAGCAGGAAGACGTCCATGCCGGCGGCGCAGAGGCCGGAGACCAGCGCGTTCTCGATCATGTAGCCGGAGAGCCGCGTGTCCTTGCCGACGACGACGCGGTGGCGATGGCTGCCGCGCTGGAACGAAAGCCCGGCGGCCATGCCGACCTTCATGGCGACTTCCGCCGTCATGGGAAATTTGTTGGCCCGGCCGCGAATGCCGTCGGTGCCGAAATAGCGTCCTGCCATTTTGCCTGTCCCCGTGGTGTCCACCCGTTTTTGCTTTGCCACAGTTGCCATCCGGAAAAACATCACTTTTGGTGATTTTATGTCATAAAACCTTAGAAAATGGTTGGGGTTTTGGGGGGTGGGCGCCTCGCTTGGGTACAGGATGTGGCAATCGACTTGTCGAGGTGCTCGCGCGCTGTTCGATAGAAAAAACTCGTCCGGGGAGAATTCGAATAGCGCCGTGTTGAGGCACTTCGGTCTACCAACGTGGCGCAGGAACGCTTGGAAGTGGGTCGCCATACGCCGGCTTGAACCCAGATAAGAAGGTATTCACACACTGATAGACGATGGCCTTGGTTGCTTCGCTGATTTCGTATGAGATGATCTTGCCGTCGATGGTGTTTGTATACTTTCGTCCCATCAAGCTGTTCGATACGACGACGTTAGAAGAGTTCTCTATGCGAATGTGGCCGTCGTCGTAGTCGCCACTGAACGCGTTCTTAGCAATGTTCTCACTATCCCGAAAAAGTTCCGACGAATGCGAAACCGCATGGCGGATCTTTTCAAACGTGGGGAAGCTAGTTCGGTATTCTTTCGCTGCAGCGGATAGGTTTTCCTTCAAGATCGCAGCGGCCAACGTAGGCGTGCGTTTCAATGCTGCGTGAGTTAGCTCAAATGTCTTTCCAATGTGATAGATTGTCATTGCGCCGTCTCTGGCGGCTACAAAGGGCCAACCTCCCGTCACTCGGGGGTCAAAGCCTCCACAGAAATTAAACAGCGAAAGGGCGGACGAGAAGTCTTCGGCATAGTTGACCAAACGAAGCAGATGCCCTGTGATTATCCGAATTTCCTCCCGCTCCTCGGTCTCGCAGTTAAGCCACATTGAGTGCCCCATTAGAGTTGCAGAACGATAGATAATCGGCCCTGATTCTCTTACTATTGCTACTATTGCCAAATAGAATCGGCGAGGCCAAAAGAGCGCAATCCTTAAGTCTGACGCAGGCGCGTAGCCGGTATGCGGCTCCCCCATGCGGTCAATCCCCGATAGCCTTTTACGCAGGTTTGGAGCGGACTTAAGATTACCTGACAAGATTGTCGGTGGCGGATACGAAACCGCCGCGGAGTTTCCCCCGCGGCGTTTTGCATTCCACCAATCCTGACCCCGGTCAGTTCGACGGCTGGGGTTCCATGCCGCCTTCGGGCTCCTCGCCCTTCTTCTTGCCGCGGGTCGAGCCGGCCTTCGGCACGGCCGAGCCGCGCGAGGTCGGGGTGTCGTCGCCAAGGTCGCGCGAGGGCTTGTTGCCGGCGATCAGCTGCTTGATCTCCTCGCCCGACAGCGTCTCGTATTCGAGCAGGCCTTCGGCCAGCGCGATCCAGTCCTTCTTCTTCTTGGTCAGGATGGAGCGGGCGCTCGTATAGGCATCGTCGATCAGGCGGCGCACTTCGGCGTCGATGATCTGCGCGGTCTCCTCGGAGACGTTCTGGGTGCGCGCCACGGAGTGGCCGAGGAACACCTCTTCCTGGTTCTCGCCATAGGCGACCTGGCCGAGCTTGTCGGAGAAGCCCCAGCGGGTGACCATGGCGCGCGCCAGCTTGGTCGCCTGCTCGATGTCGGAGGAGGCGCCCGAGGTGATGTTCTCCTTGCCGAACTTGATCTCCTCGGCGACGCGGCCGCCCATCATGATGGCGAGGCGCGAAACCATGTACTTGTAGCTCATCGAGTAGCGATCGCCCTCGGGCAGCTGCATGACCATGCCGAGCGCGCGGCCGCGCGGGATGATGGTCGCCTTGTGCAGCGGGTCGGCCGCCGGCACGTTGAGCGCCAGGATGGCGTGGCCGGCCTCGTGATAGGCGGTGAGCTCCTTCTCGGCCTGGGTCATGGCCGAGGAGCGGCGCTCGGCGCCCATCATGATCTTGTCCTTGGCGTCCTCGAACTCGGCCATGGTGACCAGCCGCTTGTTGCGGCGGGCAGCCATCAGCGCTGCCTCGTTGACGAGGTTCATCAGGTCGGCGCCCGAGAAGCCCGGGGTGCCGCGCGCCACCGTCTTGAGGTCGACGTTGGGCGCCAGCGGCACGTTGCGGACATGCACCTTGAGGATCTTCTCGCGGCCGACGATGTCGGGGTTCGGCACCACGACCTGGCGGTCGAAGCGGCCCGGACGCAAGAGCGCGGGGTCGAGCACGTCGGGACGGTTGGTGGCCGCGATCAGGATGATCGACTCGTTGGCCTCGAAGCCGTCCATCTCGACCAGCAGCTGGTTCAGCGTCTGCTCGCGCTCGTCGTTGCCGCCGCCCAGGCCGGCGCCGCGATGGCGGCCGACCGCGTCGATTTCGTCGATGAAGATGATGCAGGGCGAGTTCTTCTTGGCCTGGTCGAACATGTCGCGGACGCGGGATGCGCCGACGCCGACGAACATCTCGACGAAGTCCGAACCCGAGATGGTGAAGAACGGCACGTTGGCTTCGCCGGCGATGGCGCGGGCGAGCAGCGTCTTGCCGGTGCCGGGAGGGCCGACGAGCAGCACGCCGCGCGGGATCTTGCCGCCGAGGCGCTGGAACTTCTGCGGGTCGCGCAGGAACTCGACGATCTCTTCAAGGTCTTCCTTGGCCTCGTCGACGCCGGCGACGTCCTGGAAGGTGACGCGTCCGTGGGCCTCGGTCAGCAGCTTGGCCTTGGACTTGCCGAAGCCCATGGCGCGGCCGGAGCCCGATTGCATCTGGCGCATGAAGAAGATCCACACGCCGAGGATGAGGATCATCGGCAGCCACGAGAGCAGCACGCTGAAGATCGAGCCGGAGCCGTCGTTCTCGGGACGGGCGTTGATGGTGACGTTCTTTTCCTCGAGCCGCGACACCAGCGTCGGGTCGCCAGGCGAGTAGGTCTGGAAGCCGGTCGAGTTGTCGATATAGGTGCCGCTGATGCGGTCGCCGGCGATCGTCACCGATTTGATCCGGCCCGACGAAAGCTCCTGCAGGAACTGCGAATAGGCCACTTCGCTCGACGCGCCGCGGGTCTGCGGGGTCTGGAACAGATTGAACAGGGCGATCAGCAGAACGGCTATGATCGCCCACAGCGCGAAGTTGCGATAATTCGGATTCATCGAATGTCCCGTCGGCGTCCAGGGTGAACGCACTTGGTGAGAGTAAGCTTGCCCCTAACATAGGGACGGGCTGCCACATTGCCAAGCGCGTCCCTAAGTCTCGGTTAAGCTCCGACGCCATTGTGGCCGCGGCATGGCGGGGCCGGAACCACAGCCGCGCCGAGCAATTTTGCGACCGCGCGGGCGGCCTCGAGATCGAAGCCCGGCAGGAAGCGCGACCATGGGGCTGCAAGCGGCAGGGCCCCGGGTGCAGCGACCCTGCCGACAAGCTCTTCGCCGCGCCACAAGGCAGGTTCCGCCGCGAGTGCAGACCTTGCAAGGCTTTCCGGAGCATCGCCCGCTTCGATGGTGAGTTTCGCGGCCGCGCCGCCGAGCGGCGCAAGCGTGCATTGGGCAAGATCGGGCCGTGCGACGATGCGGTAGCGGCCGTCCCAGGTGCCGCCGCGCAGCGGTGCCGGGGCGGGAACGCCGCGCGCCTCGCGCAGCAGGAAGATGCCCGTTCGGCGGGCGTCGATCAGCGCGCGCGACAATGTGGCGCGGCGGGGCTTTTGCGGCCGTCCAGCCTCCGTCAGTCGCGCGAGCAGGCCAACGGCCCGCGGCTCGTCCGGCAGTTGCGGCGTGCCGCCGGCGACGGCGGCCAGGATGCGCAGGGCATAGACGGCGGCGTCCTTGTCGGCGGTGGTCGGGAAGGCGGGATCGAGGCGGATCACCCCGGGCGCGGCCCGGCTTGCGTGACGGTCGATCAGCCGCGCCGCCCGCCGGCCGAGATCGGCGCGTGCCGCCCCGGCCCGCCGCGCTTCGGCAAGAGCCTCCCCAATGCGGCCTTCGCCGTTCCTGAGCGCGCTGCGCAGGCGCGGGCGCTCGTAGCTTTCGTTGACATTGGTCGGGTCGTCCAGCCAGCCGATGGCTTGCGCCCGCAGCGCCTCGCGCAGCCGCTCGCGTCGAACGCCGATAAGCGGGCGCAGGATCCAGACGTCGCCGTCAAACAACGTCGCGGCCGCCATGCCGGCGCTGCCGCGGCCGGCGCCGCGCGCCGCGCGCATCAGCACCGTCTCGGCCTGGTCGTCGGCCGTATGGCCGGTCACCACGACGCTCGCGCTGGCTTCGCGCGCCGCCTGCGCCAGGAGATCGTAGCGCGCATCGCGGGCCGCGGCCGGCACGCCGGTCGCCGGCTTGTCGCCGGTCCAGAGCATGGTGCGGTGGTCGATGCCGCGGCCGGCGCAGAATTGGGCGACCTGATCAGCCTCGGCGGCGGAGCCAGGGCGCAGCCCGTGGTCCACGGTGACGGCAAGCAGCCGCGCCGACGGCGCGTGCAGGTCCAGATACGATTTGAGAAGGATGAGGAGGGCGGTGGAATCGCTGCCGCCGGAGACAGCTGCAACGACCGTGCGCTGCGCGGCGAAGTCGAATTCGGAGAAATTTCGGAGAAGGTCGGCGTCGATCACCGGCGTTAGCACGCGGCGAGAGCCCGTTCCTGCTTGACCCGTTCCTTGATGGCGCCGGAGGCGTTCGGGTAGCGCTTGCCGATCTCGTTGAAGGTGGCGCAGGCGACGTCGCGCTGCTTGAGGCCGACCAGCGAGATGCCGAGCTTGAGCATCATCTCGGGGGCCTTCTTGGACTTCGGATATTCCTTGCTGGCGCTGAGGAAGGTCTCGGCCGCGTCGCGGTACTTCTTCTGGCCGAGCTGCGCCTCGCCGAGCCAGAAGCGCGCGTCAGCCGTCTTGGGGTCGGCCGGGAAGCGGGAGATGTGGTCGCGGAATCCCTGCTCGGCCGTGCTGTAGTCGCCCGACAGCACGAACTGGTAGGAATTACGGTAGAGCTCGTCCGGATCGTCGGTCGCGGGCAGGGCGGCGACGTCCGTGCCGGTAGAGTCGCCGGCGGCCGGTGCTGCGGGCTGCACCGCAGGCGCGGGCGCGGTCTCGACATGTTCGTTGGCGGCGCCGGAAACCACGTTGCCGTTGGCGTCGACGGTGATGGTGCCGAAGGTCCGCGGCGGCGCGCCGGTGCCCGGCGCGGTCTGGCCGGGCTCGCCCGTGCCCTGCTCCACGATCACTTCCCCGCCGGTCTGGTCGTCGCCCGGTGCGGGCGACGCCGTGCCGGTCGCCTGCTGCGACTGGCTGGGTCGAGGCGCTGCGGGCGCCTCGACGATGGAGCTGTTGGCATTGCCGGAGGCGTCGGACTTCTTCTGCTGCCCGCCGTTGCCCTCGAGTTCCTGGAAGCGGAACTCGTTGTCTTCCTGCATCTTCCGCAACTGCTCCTGCATCTGCAGGATCTGGAAGTTCAGTTCCTCGAGCGAGCCGTTGAGCTTGCGGATCTGCTCTTCGAGGGCGGTGACGCGCGGATCGCCCGCCTGGGCGAGCTGCACCGTGCCTTCGTCGCTCTGGCTCTTGCTGCCGAACACGCCCGGCAGGCCGATCTTGGGAAGGTCGATGCCGATGCCGTCGCGCGCATGCGCCGCGGCCCCGGTTAGGAGAAGGAGGGCAAGTGTGCCGCTCAGGATCGATCGAAAATGCATTAGCCTCTCGCCGTGGAACCGAAATGATTGCTTCGCGCCGATGCGCCCGCATCATTTATCAGGACGCGAGACTTCGGCCAAATTTTGTTTCGGCAGCCGGGCAAAACAAAAGGCGGCCCGCAGGCCGCCCTTCAAGCTACAGGTGTTGCAGTCTTGCCGCTATCAGCTGCCGGCGCCCGAGAGCGTGGTGACGGCACGGCGGTTCTGCGACCAGCAGGAGATGTCGTCGCAGACGGCGACCGGACGTTCCTTGCCGTAGGAGATGGTCTTGATGCGGTTGGCGGCGACGCCCTGCGAGGCGAGGTAGTCGCGGGTCGCGGCGGCGCGGCGGGCGCCGAGTGCGAGGTTGTACTCGCGGGTGCCGCGCTCGTCGGCATGGCCCTCGACGACGATCGCGTACTGGCGATACTGGTTCAGCCACTGTGCCTGGCGTGCCAGGATGCCCTGCGCGTCGGCGCGGATCGACGAGGAGTCGGTGTCGAAGAAGATGCGGTCGCCGACGTTGACGGTGAAGTCCTGGCTCGAGCCGGGCGTGGCCGCACCGGCGCCGCCGAGGCCGAGGTCGGCGGCACTGTTGGGGCTCTTCTTCGAGGCGCAGCCGGCGATTGCCATGGTGGCGACGAGGGCCACGACGACGGGGTTAGTTGCAAACTTCGCGATACGGCGCATGCCGCCTCTCCTTCGCATTCGAGTGATTTCGTTGAACGTCCAGTAACCACGTTGCAGTTAATGGCCATTCAAGAAACATGGTTAATAATTCGTTGCCGCCAGCCTATGCGTCCCCGCGCCGCGACACCGTACGTAGCAATTTCGCCGCGCAGACTAGGCCGAAATACGGCAGAAAGGCGGCATCATTGCTCAAATGATGCCGCCTGTTTCGATTGGTCGCGCTCTGGCGGTAGGGTTAACGGTCTCAGTCGAGCAGGGGAGACCAGGCCGGGTCGGACGCGAAGCCCTGGGTCGGGATCGCCTGCTCGTTGCGACCGGTCAGGTCGATCGAGAAGAGCCTCGGACCGCCGCCGCCGGGAGCGTCGCGGAAGAACATCAGCACGCGGCCGTTCGGTGCCCAGGTCGGGCCTTCCTGCTGGAAGCCGGTCGACAGGATGCGCTCGCCCGAACCGTCGGTCTTCATCACGCCGATCTGGAACTGGCCGCCCGACTGCTTGGTGAAGGCGATCAGGTCGCCGCGCGGCGACCACACCGGGGTCGAGTAGCTGCCGCCGCCGAAGGAGATGCGCGTCTGGCCCGAACCGTCGGCGCCCATGACATAGATCTGCGGCTGGCCGCCGCGGTCGGAGGTGAAGACGACCTTGGACCCGTCCGGCGCATAGGACGGCGAGGTGTCGATGGCGTTGGAGTTGGTGAGGCGCGTGGTGGTGCGGCTGCGCAGATCCATCGAGAAGATGTTCGAATTGCCGTCTTCACGCATCAAGCTCATGATCACGCGCTGGCCGTCGGGCGAGAAGCGCGGGGCAAACGTCATGCCGGGGAAGTTGCCGACGAGTTCGCGCTGGCCGGTTTCGATCTGCAGCAGGTAGACCTGCGGCTGGCCGCTCTCGTAGGACATGTAGGTGATTTCCTGGCGCGTCGGCGAGAAGCGCGGCGTCATCGCGATGGCGCGGCCGTCGGACAGGTAGCGCACGTTGGCGCCGTCCTGGTCCATGATCGCCAGGCGCTTCTTGCGCGCGGTCTTGGCGCCCGACTCGTCGATGAACACGACGCGGGTGTCGAAATACCCCTTCTCGCCGGTCAGCCGCTCATAGATCGCATCGGCGATGATGTGGGCGATGCGGCGCGAATTGGCCTTGTTGGCGAAGAACTGCTCGCCCGCCAGCTGCTGGCCAGCGAAGGTGTCCCAGAGGCGGAACTCGGCCTTCAGCCTGCCGTCCGCTTCCTGGCTGACGCGGCCGGTGACCAACGCCTGGGCGTTGATGACCTTCCAGTCCTCGAAGCGCGGCGCGACGTCGGGATTGGAGATCTTCTCGATGAAAGCACCCTTGTCGATCGGCGCGAACAGGCCCGAGCGCTGCAGGTCGGCGGCGACGATGCCGGCGATCTCGGCGCCCATCGCATCACCCGACAGGAAGTCGGTGATGGCGATCGGCAACGGCTCGATGTTGCCCTTGTTGACGTCGATCTCGACCAGCGCGCGTGCGGGCAAGGTTGCGAATGCGGTCATGCCGCTCGCCATGGCGCCGATCAGAAGGATCGCTTTGATGAATTGCTTCATTAGACAGGCCTCTTCAGTTCCGGGTGAGCGGGCGGCGCTCAGAACATTTCGCTTGGGTCGAAATTGACGATGACATCCGCCCAGGCTTCGTATTTGTCGGCGGGCAGGTTGTAGGGCGCGCACTGCAGCACCGCGCGGCGCGCCGATTCGGCGGCGGCGCGTTCGATGCCGGCAGAGCCGCCGCCGGAGATGATCTCCGGACGGCCTTCGATCTCGCCGCTCTGGCTCAGCTTGAACTGGACCGACACGCGCAGGTTCTGGGCGTCGGCCGCGCCCGCCGGCACGTTCCAGCAGCGCTGGATTGCCCCGCGCAGCGCGTCCATCTCGCTCTGGCTCAGCTTCGAGCCGCCGGTATCCTTCTTGCCGCCCAGCGAGGCCTGCTCGGTTGAACGCTTGGCGCCGCCACCCGACGGCTTCTCCTTGTTGAGCAGTGCTGCGACCTCGTCGGCGTCGAACTGCTTTTCCTCGGACTTCGGCTTGGCCGAGGCCTGCTGGGTCTGTTTGTCTTCCTGCTTGCGGTCGGGCGTCTTGGCCGTCTGCGCCTGCGGCGGCTTGGGCTTCGCCTCCGGCGCCGGCGCATTCTCAGGCAGCTTCACGGCTTCCGCCTCGGCCTGGTCGGAGACGATCGTCTCGGCCACCGGGTCCGGCTTCACTTCCTGCTTGGGCTGCGGCTCGGGCGTCACTTCGGTCGCCGGCACCGGCGCCGGCTTCTGCTCGGCCTGCTTCACCGGCTCGGGCTTCGGCTTCTCCACGGGCGTAGGCTTGGGCTCGGGCTTGGGCGAGGGCGGCGGCGCGCCGGTCGTCTCCACCTGCTTCTTGGTCGGTTCGGGCGTCGGCGGCTTGTCGCTGTCGATCTGGTTGTCGCCGACATTCTGCGCATCGGCCACGATGTCGGGCCGCTTGGTCGGGGTCGGGGCCGGCTTCTCGTTGGCTGGCGCCTTCTTGTCGCCCTTCTGGATCTGGGTGATCGATTCCACCGGCACGATGTCGACCGGCAGCGCCTCGACGTCGGCAACCTCCAGGGCCGAGGGCGCCGACAGCGAGAACAGGCCGAAGCCCAGCACCGCTGCATGCAGGACCACAGATGTCGCGAGGCCGGTCTTCATTTTTCGGACTACTGGTCCTGTTCCTGCAGTGTGACGAGGCCGATGTTGCGGAAGCCGGCGGCGGAAATGCGCGCCATCACCTGCATCACGGTGCCGTAGTCGGCGGTCTTGTCGCCGCGCACATAGATGCGCTCCTCATAGCCGGTCTTGGCGATGGCCTCGAGTTTCGGCACGACTTCCTCGATCGCGAGCTCGGTTTCCTGCAGATAGATCTGGCCGCCCTGGTTGACCGAGACGGTGATCGGCTGGGTATCGGAATTGAGCGCCTTGGCCTGCGTTTCCGGCAGGTCGATCGGCACGCCCACGGTCATCATGGGTGCGGCCACCATGAAGATGATGAGCAGCACCAGCATGACGTCGACCAGTGGGGTGACGTTGATCTCGGACACCAGCGTGTGGCGGCGTCCCCGCCGCCCGCGTCCGCCGCCACCTGCGCCAACTGACATTCCCATGATCTACTCCTCAGGCCGCCCGCTGCGCGACTTTTTCATCGATTTGGCGCGACAGTATGGCGGAGAACTCGTCGGCGAAGCCCTCCATACGCGCGGCGATCTTGCCGGCATCGGATGACAGCTTGTTGTAGGCGATGACGGCGGGAATGGCGGCGAGCAAGCCGATGGCCGTTGCCAGGAGCGCCTCGGCGATGCCGGGGGCGACGACGGCCAGGTTGGTGGATTTCGAGCCGGCGATCGCCTGGAACGAGGTCATGATACCGACCACGGTGCCGAACAGGCCGATGAAGGGCGCGGCCGAGCCGATGGTGGCGAGGAAGCCGAGGCGGCCTTCGAGCCGCTCCATCTCGCGCGTCAGCGCCAGGTCCATCGCCTTGTCGATGCGGGTCTGCAGGCCGAGCGGCGACTTCGCGCCCTTCTCGAAGCTCTTCTTCCACTCGCGCATGGCGGCGACGAAGATCGCGCTCATGCCCGTGGTCTTGCGGTCCGACAGGTTGCGGTAGAGCTCCTCGAGCGACTGGCCCGACCAGAAAACCTGCTCGAAGCGGTTCAGCGCCGCGCGCATGCGGTTGTAGGAGATCACCTTGTCGATGACGATGGCCCAGGTCCAGACCGAGGCGCCGAGCAGGCCAAGCATCACCAGCTTGACGACCCAGCCGGCCTGCCAGAACAACGCCCAAATCGACAATTCTGCGCCGGTCTGGGCGAGAGGTAGGTTTTCCATCTTGAAACAGTCCTTAAGATTTCCGGGCCTGGCTACTCGACCTGCTTGGAACCCTGGACGCGGCTACGCCGAGGTGGCGTCGACATCGCTGTCCCAGGTTCAAAACAGGCTCATGGCTAGCCCATGCGCATCATCCCATTTGGTCCGTTCGCGCGAAGCTTCCGGAAGTGCCCCAAATGCGCCTTTCGCGGCCTTTTCGGAGCGAAATTTGGTGAAAGGAAGGCCGCATCGAAATCCTTACGACTTTCACTTGGCCCTTAATGGACCGTTATGGTTAAGGATGGGTTAGTATATGCCGCGCTGCGGCATGACTCTGCGGCAACTTGCGGATCGGTGGCCAGAATTGCTTGGGAACGTCTTCAGCGTTCGCCCTGCGGCATGAAGGCGGCGACCCATTCCTTCGGAAAGCGCCTCGGGCGGCCATTCTCGCCGACGATCGCTGCCTGTACGCGTGCCTCGACCAGCACTTCGTCGACGCGCTTGAGCTTTTGGGTCATGGTGATGCGCGCGCCCGAGATTTCCTCGGTGCTGGTGTCCACGGTGAGGATGTCGTCGATCCTGGCCGGGCCGCGGAAGTCGATCTCCATGCGGCGCACCACCCAGACGATCTTCTCGCCATGCTTGCCGTCATGCAGCTCGGTGTGGTGCACGCCGGCGAGGCGCAGGAAATCAGAGCGGCCGCGTTCGAAGAATTCGAGATAGCGCGCATGGTAGACGACGCCGGAAAAGTCCGTGTCGGCATAATAGACCCGTGCCATCAGCCGATGACCGAAGGGCGTCAGCGCCCCGGAAAGCCCGGCGGCAAGCACGTCCTGTTCAGCATGATGGGGCATCGATGGTCCTTCTTCCGGTTCGCGGACGCCGCCCGCTTGCGACCGATGACAGGCCTGGGCGCGCCGATCAAGAGCTCCGCCGCCATCTCCATGCGGCAGGCGGCGCCGTCTCGCGTCAGTCCTCTTCCTGGAACAGGTTGATCTGCTGGACGGCCAGGTCGCGCGGCATGTCGAGCCCGAGATGCTTCCAGGCGTTGGCGGTCAGCATGCGCCCGCGCGGCGTGCGCTGGATGAAGCCTTGCTGGATCAGGTAAGGCTCGATGATGTCCTCGATGGCGTCGCGCGGCTCGGACAGGCCGGCGGCGATGGTCTCGATGCCGACGGGGCCGCCGCCGAAGTTCATCGCGATCATCGACAGATAACGCCGGTCGAGCTGGTCGAGGCCGAGTGAGTCGACTTCGAGCCGCGACAGCGCCTCGTCGGCGATGCGGCGGTCGACGGGGCCGGAACCGGCGACGGCGGCGAAGTCGCGGACGCGGCGCAGCAGGCGGCCGGCGATGCGCGGCGTGCCGCGGGCGCGCCGCGCGATCTCGATGGCGCCGTCGTCGGCGAGCGGCATGCCGAGGATGCGGGCGCCGCGGCGCACGATCAGCTCGAGTTCCTCGACCGTATAGAAATTGAGCCGCGTCGGGATGCCGAAGCGGTCGCGCAGCGGATTGGTGAGCAGGCCAAGCCGCGTGGTGGCGGCGACCAGCGTGAACTTGGCGAGGTCGATCTTCACAGAGCGAGCCGCCGGGCCTTCGCCGATGATCAGGTCGAGCTGGTAGTCCTCCATCGCCGGGTAGAGGATTTCCTCGACCGCCGGGTTCAACCGGTGGATCTCGTCGATGAACAGAACGTCGCGCTCCTCGAGATTGGTCAGCAGCGCTGCGAGATCGCCGGCCTTGGCGATGACCGGGCCCGAGGTCGAGCGGAAATTGACGCCGAGTTCGCGCGCCATGATCTGGGCGAGCGTCGTCTTGCCGAGGCCGGGCGGGCCGACGAACAGCACGTGGTCGAGCGCCTCGCCGCGCTGCTTGGCCGCCTCGATGAATATCTTGAGGTTGGCGCGCGCCGCCGCCTGCCCGACGAACTCGTCGAGCGTCTGCGGCCGCAGGCTGGCATCGGCGTCCTCGCCGCGCTTGTCGGGGGAGATGAGGCGGGGATTGGCAGTCAAGGACTAGCGCTTTCTGAAAGGAATGAGATCCGTCCGTCGCCGGGCAGTTGTGCAACCGCAGTCATGCCAGCAGTTCCATGCCGGGGACAATCTTGGCGGCCTCGCGATCGAATGTGACTGTGGAAGTGAAACCCGCTCGTCGTGCCGAGTGGGAAATGAGATGGTCTGCGATGTCGCCTCGGTCTGCGTGGGCAATGATGCGAGAGAGGGACGCTTCGTCTTCGAAAACAAGCTCTGCCGTTTCGAGCAAGGTCTCGACGAGGAAACGTGCTTTGTCCCGATCGAATCCGTATCTCTGACGCAGTGCCCAGACCAGTTCGGTCAATACGATCAGACTTACGAGGGCTGGGTCTTCTGCCGTACGGGCGTTGAAGAAGGCGGCCGCGGCAGCAAATTGTTGCTCATCATCACGGAGAACGAAACGGAGCAGGACGTTGGTGTCGACTGCCTTCATGTCTTGTTTCCGTGATGTTCGTTCCATTCACGAATGATCCGCGCGTCGTCTTCAGCAACCGCTTGGCCGATGGCCTCATCGATGTCTTCGAGCGTCGCGCCTGCCCCCATGACAGGTTCGCCGAGAATCCCTGCGAGATCGGCGATCCGTTTGTTCTTCGGCAGTGCTACGACCTCACCGTCGCGAACGGTGACAAAGAACTTCGTGCCGGGCGTCAGTGCGAGTTCGTCACGCACGTCCTTCGGAATCGTCAGCTGTCCTTTCGAGGTCATTGTCGTGTAGGCACCCATGTCATACCTCGTCAGAAAGTTCTTACCTTCTAAAAATAGTAAGAAATGTTTCTGCGAGCAATGTTGTCACCGCGCCAGCTCCTTCAGGCCGAAGCGGATCAGCTTGGACGAATCGGCGCCTTCGCCGGCCGTCTTCATCGCGGCGGCGACCGCATTGGCGGCGATGTCGCGCGAATAGCCGAGATTGACCAGCGCCGACACGGCGTCGGCGACAGGGGCGGGGGCCACGCCTTCGCCCAGTTCCTGCTTGAGGCCGATGGTGCCCGAGGCCGAGCCGGCATAGGCCGGCGCCTTGTTCTTGAGTTCGGTGACGATGCGCTCGGCGACCTTCTTGCCCACGCCGGGGGCGCGGCTCACCATGGCGATGTCGCGCAGCGCGATCGCATTGGCGAGGTCGGCCGGCGCCAGCGTCGACAGCACGGCCAGCGCCACCTTTGCGCCGACGCCCTGGACGTTGTTCTGCAGCAGGCGGAACCACTCCCGCTCCAGTTCCGACTGGAAGCCGTAGAGCCGGATCATGTCCTCGCGCACATAGGTCTCGATGTGGAGGACGGCAGCCTCGCCGGGCCCCGACAGCGAGGCCAGCGTCCGCGCCGAGCAATAGGCGACGTAGCCCACGCCATGCACGTCGAGCACGCAGTAGTCCTCGCCGATCTCGTCGACCGTGCCCTTCAACTTGCCGATCATGTGGTGCGTCCCGTCATGGATGGGTGTCAGGTGCGATGATGTCGAGGTCGGGGAAGTAGCTGCGATAGCGCGTGGCGTCTCGGGTCAGAAGCCTGTGTCCCGCCACCAGCGCATGCGCCCCGATCAGGAAGTCGGGCAGGGTGCGATCGTGGCTGCCGCCATTCTGGCGATATGCCAGATGGGCCTTGCCCGCTGCGAAAGCCGCCTCGTAGGGGATCTGCGCCTTGTGGACGGCGAGGCCTGCCAGCGATTCCGCAAGATCCGCTTCCGTCGGAAATCGTACCGAGATTTCCGACCAGATGACTGGATTGACGACAAGGGCGGCGACGCTTCCCTCCCTCACGAGGTTGCTACGCGACCAGCCGCTTGCCGGGCCGCCTTGGAACATGTCCAGGAAGATGTTGGAATCAACGAGGACCGAGGTCATCGCGCGGCCCCCTCAGCCACTCCATATATTCGTCTGTCGTCATGCCGCCGAGGTCGATCGTCCCGGCCACCTTGTCCGCCCAGGCACTGATGGCCTTTGCCCGGCGCTGCCGCGCCTCGTCGTCCTCGAGCGCTACCAGCGTGACCACACCGTCGGACACGACAAAATCCACCTCCGAGCCGGGCTCGATGCCGAGCCGGTCGCGGATCTCCTTGGGGATGGTCACCTGGCCTTTTGTGGTCACGCGCATGGTAATACCTCGTAGGTATTACTTATCTGCCGCATGAGAACAAGTCAAGAACATGGCGCTGCTACGGGACGGCCTGCCAGCTGGCACAGGCAGCGGATCCGTCCCGTGGTACGGCGCTACCTCTCCCGCGCCAACGCAAACAGCTCGTCCGCGCCGATTCCCGGTTCGACGGTTCCTTCCAGCCGGTCCAGTATCGCCAGGAAGCGGTCGAGCCGGTCGCGCTCGGCAAGCCGGCCGATCTCATCCTTGGGAACGATGGTGATCTTGCCGCCCTCGATGCCGAAGATCACTTCGGTATTCGCCACGATGCCGAAGGTCTCGCGCAGGTCGCGCGGAATCGTCACCTGGCCCTTGCTGGTCACGCGCATGGAATCATTCCTCTTCTTGCCGGCAAGAAATGATTCAGCGATGAGAACAAGTCAAGAACATCAAGCCTGGGCAGCTGCCAGCTCGGCCAACCGATAACTCGGGCTCTGGCGGTGGTGCGCGTGGCAGATGGCGATCGCCAGCGCGTCGGCGGCGTCGGCGGTGTCGAAGCCGGCCTTGGGCAGCAGCACTTTGACCATCATGGCGATCTGCTTCTTGTCGCCGTGGCCGACGCCGATGACCGCCTTCTTGACGGCGTTGGGCGAATACTCGGCGACCGCCAGCCCGGCGCGGGCCGGCACCAGCATGGCGATGCCGCGTGCCTGGCCGAGCTTCAGCGTGGCGGTCGCGTCCTTGTTGACGAAGGTCGCCTCGACCGCGGCCTCATGCGGCATCTCGCGATGGATCACGTCGGCGAGGCCGTCATGCAACTGGCACAGCCGGCTGGCGAGCGCCGCCTTGTCGTCGGAGCGCACCGTGCCGGCGGCAACGAAGCGCAGCGAATTGCCGAGCGATTCGATGATGCCCCAGCCGGTGCGCCTGAGCCCCGGGTCGATGCCTATGATGCGAATCGTCTCTCTCATCCGCGAACTCTATCTCCACGGAGGCAAGACGCCAGACAAATGTGAACAAACCGGAAACAATCCCTGCCATGCGGCGGGGAACCGCGTCAGTTGCGGGCGAAGGCCGTGTTGAGCAGGTTGATCTGGTCGGAGACCGGATTGCTGCGACGCATCGGCTGAACCGGCATCACGGTCGCGCCGGTTCCGTAGATCTCCTCGTCCATGCGCCGGACCAGCGCCTGCAGCCGCAGCGAGCGGCGCACGAGGTCGACGAAATCGGCGGGCAGCTCGTTCCAGCCGGCGGCATCGTCATGAGCGGAGGCGGTGTCCAGCCTGACCTTGGATTTTTCCGAGGCGACCTGGTCGCGGGTCATCTCGCCGGAGTTGGCCGCCCGCTGCAGCAGCAGCCAGGAGGCGATCTGCATCAGCCGTGTCGTCAGCCGCATCGATTCGGCGGCATAGAGGGTCGCTGCCAGTCGCGACAGTTTCTTCGCCTCGACCCGGCCGGCGCCGTCGAGATATTCGGCCGCGCGCTCCACCAGCCCCATGCCCTCGTTGTAGAGGGGCTTGAAGGAGGGCGAAAAGACCCGCCGCTCGGCGAGCTTGATGGTGTTCGCGCTTTCCCTCGAAGGCTCGTTCATTACTGATACCCTGCATCCCTGGCTCGCGACCCGCCCGTCTCTCGCGACGGATTCTGCGCGCGCCTGCTCCTAATACGCCAAGCCCGTTGAAAATGCGCTTCCGCTCGGCTGAACGCAAGCGCATGTTTAACAAAGGGTTAACGCCGCGGTTGGCCGGCAACTCTCCCGCACGCCGCAGCGCGAAAAAAAAAGAGCCGCGGAAATGCGCGGCTCTCAGGAGTTTAACAGGGAGGCGTCAAACAAAGTGGCTCCAACCACTCGGTAAGAATCCAGATGACTGGATGCCCACAGTAAAACACTGGAATGCTTAATGGAGGCTTAAGGCTGACGCCGATTTGTCCCCCACTGTCCCGGCACGGCACAGTGCCGGCACGATCCGCTAGTTTGCCGGCTGCGATTTCCAGACGGTCGGCAGGGCGATGAAGACGAACAGGAACATCGCCGCGTAGAAGCCCATCGACGAAGCCGCGACGACCGGCTCGATCGCCGGGTTGCCGCCGAGCAGGAAGAACAGGCCGACGAGCAGGCCGATGCCGCTCACTGCCGTGAGCCAGAAATGCACCGTTGCCAGCGCCTTGTCGCGGGCGGCCGGGAACAGGTGGTAGAAGAAGGCGAAGACCGACGACATCAGCCAGCCCGCCACCATGGTGTGGGCGTGCACCGGCATCTGGGTGTGATCCTGGCTGATCGACATGTACAGCCCCAGCGCCATGCCGGCGAGTGCGTAGATGACGGCGAGCGTGAAGAAATTCCGTGCGACCCCTTGCATACCTTTGCTCCGATTGCCTTTTCCCCCCGCAGGGAATGGGTTGTTGAGTGGGCAGACCGCGGCAAGCGGCCGGTACCGGCGCATTTGCACCGGCGATGTTTCCGCCGCATGCCGCGCGATCCTGCGGCTTGCTTCCGATGGTTACACTGGTTGGCGAGGTGGCCGTTTCCTCCCCACGGCCCGCTGAAGCCGCACCGCGGATTGGGCGGCGCGGCCAAGCATAGCATGACCCGGCCGGCCTTTGCCCCAGCTCTGCACCGGGAATGGGGTTGCAAGAGTGGAATTCCACGGATTTCCGCGCCCGCGCGCGTCCCGAATCCGGCCCGGAAACAAGGATGGCCTTCCGCCGACACACTGCCGAAACAGCCCCGGTGCTATTTGCCGCCGCCGAAAATCAGCGGTGCCTGAAGTGGCAGCCCGCCTCTTCGGCCAACCGGATGGAAAGGTTCGGAACGATGGATTTCTATTCAGTGGTGAAGTTCCTGCACGTCGTGGCGGCCACCGTCTGGGTCGGCGGCGGCTTTGCGCTCATGCTGCTTGCGGTGCGCGCCGACCGTGCCGGCGACACCCAAGGCATGCTGCAGGTCATGCGCTCGGTCGGCGAGCTCGGCAACAGGCTGTTCATGCCGGCCTCGCTGGCCACGCTGCTGCTCGGGCTCGTCATGTGCTGGTTCTGGGTCGGTTTCGCCGACGTCTGGATCATCATCGGCCTCGCCGGCTATGCGGCCACCTTCCTGATCGGCACGCTGGTGTTCAAGCCGACGGCCGACCGCATGTCGGCGCTCATCGCCCGCGAAGGCGTCACGCCAGCCGTGCTGGACAACGGTCGCCGCATCCTCAAGGTGGCGCGCTTCGACTACGCGGTGATGCTGGTCATCGTCGCCGACATGGTGCTCAAGCCGACACCATCCGACGTGCCCGTCCTGCTGGCCATGGCCGCGGTGTTCGGGCTCGGACTGTGGGCGGCCTTCGACGGGTTGCGTCCGGCTGCCGCGGCGGCCGCCTGAGACGAGATGCGGCGGCCTCCGGGGTCGCCGCATCCGTCGTCATTACTGCCTGGCCATGTCGCGCAGGCGGAATTTCTGGATCTTGCCGGTCGAAGTTTTCGGGATTTCGGCGAAGATCACCGCCTTCGGCACCTTGAAGCGGGCGAGCAGCGAGCGGCAGTGCTCGATGATCTCGGCCTCGGTCGCCGCCTTGCCCGGCTTCAGTTCGACATAAGCCACCGGCACCTCGCCCCATTTGTCGTCGGCACGGGCGACCACGCCGCAGGACGCGACCGCCGGATGCTTGTAGAGCGCGTCCTCGACCTCGATGGACGAGATGTTCTCGCCGCCCGAGATGATGATGTCCTTGGAGCGGTCCTTGAGCTGGATGTAGCCGTCCGGATGCATCACGCCGAGGTCGCCCGAGTGGAACCAGCCGCCGGCGAAGGCCTCGTCGGTGGCCTGCCCGTTCTTGAGGTAGCCCTTCATGACGATGTTGCCGCGGAACATGACCTCGCCGATGGTCTCGCCGTCGGCGGGCGTCTTCTCCATCGTCTCCGGGTTCATCACCCTCAGGTCCTCGAGCGCGGCATAGCGCACGCCCTGGCGCGCCTTCCTGGCGGTGCGCGCGCCCTTGTCGAGCCCGTCCCATTCGCCGTGCCATTCGTTGACCACTGCGGGACCGTATGTCTCGGTCAGCCCGTAGAGGTGGGTGACGGCGAAGCCGGCGTCGGCCATGCCTGAAAGCACCGCCTCGGGCGGCGGTGCGGCGGCCGTATTGAAGGTCACGACTTGCGGAAATTCCCGCTTGTCCTCGTCCCTGGCGTTGATCAGCAGCGACATGACGATGGGTGCGCCGCAGAGATGGGTGACGCCGTGGTCGGCGATGGCGTCGTACATCTGCCTGGCGCGTACCCATCGCAGGCAGACATGGGTGCCGGCCTGCACGGCAAGCGTCCACGGGAAGCACCAGCCGTTGCAATGGAACATCGGCAGCGTCCAGAGATAGACGCAGTGCTTGCCCATGCCGGCATGGATGGTGTTGGTGTAGGCCATCAGGGCCGCGCCCCGGTGATGGTAGACCACGCCCTTGGGATTGCCGGTGGTGCCCGAGGTGTAGTTGAGCGAGATCGCGTCCCACTCGTCGTCGGGCATGGACCAGGCAAAGGCCTCGCTCCCCGAGGCGACGAAGGCCTCGTAGTCGAGGCTGCCGATGCGCTCGCCCTTGGGGTAGGGGGCATCCTCGGGATACTCGGGATCGTCGTAGTCGATGACGAGCGGCTTCACCTTGGCGAGCGCCAGCGCCTCCTTCATCACGCCCGAGAACTCGCGGTCGACGATCAGGAGCCTGGTCTCGGCATGGTCGAGCTGGAAGGCGATGATCGCCGCATCCAGCCGCGTGTTGAGCGCGTGCAGCACCGCCCTGGTCATCGGCACGCCGAAATGCGCTTCGAGCATCGGCGGGGTGTTGGACAGCATGACGGTCACCGTGTCGCCCTTGCCGATGCCCTTGGCGGCAAGGGCCGAGGCCAGCTTCAGCGACCGCTGCCACAATTCGCGATAAGCGAGCCGCAGGTTGCCATGGATCACCGCGACATGGTCGGGGAAGGTCTTGGCCGCGCGCTCCAGGAAACTCAGCGGCGTCAGCGGCTGGTGGTTGGCGGGGTTCTTGTCGAGGTTGTCCTCGTACTTGCCCATGGCGTTCCTCCCTTGTCGTCCCGAGCCTATGTTGCCGCCCCGGCGGGGTCATCCTCACATAAAGTCGCGTACCCCGTCGTAAAGCAGCTTCACGGCGACGAGCGCCACCGTGGCGTAGGTGAAGGGGTAGAAGATCTCCGGCCGCATCCGGCGCACCAGCCAGGCGCCGGCAAGCGTGGCCAGCGGCGCCAGCGGCATCAGCGCAAGCGAAGCGGTCAGGTTGGTGGCGTCGAACTGGCCGAGCGCGAAATAGGGCACCAGCTTGATGGCGTTGGTCACCGCGAAGAAGATCACGCTGGTGCCCGTCAGCAGCTTCGGGTCGAGCTTGAGCGGCAGGGTGTAGACCTGGAAGGGCGGGCCGCCGACATGGGCGACGAAGCTGGTGAAGCCGGCGACCGAGCCCCAGAAGGCACCGGCTGTCCCGTTCGGCTGGGACTTGTGGTCGGCACCGTGTCGGAGGCTCGTATAGGCCCAGCGCGCCACGAAGGCGATGGCGATGGCGCCGACGATGAAACGCACCATGTCCACCGTCACCGTCGAGGCGGTCAGCCAGCCGACGCCGATGCCCAGAACCGAGCCGGGCAGCATCTGCCGCAGGATCGTGCGGTCGAAGACGCCGCGCCATGTCCACAGCGAGACGATGTCCATGAGGATGAGGATGGGCAACAGGATCGCCGCCGCCTGCACCGGCGACATCGCCAGCGCCATCAGCGGCACGCCGACGAAGCCGACCGCGCCGCCGAAGCCGCCCTTCGACAGGCCGACGAGAATCACCGCCGGAACGGCGGCTGCGTAGAACCATGGATCGAGGAGAAGCGCGGTCATGGAGAGCCCCTGTCAACGCCCCATAGCGGCATTGCCGCCGGTTGGCGAGAGCCGCGCCTGTCTTTTCATATGCTTGGGCCGGGCCGTGCGTCCTGTTCAACGGCGGCACTTTGTTCTATGCCCCAATGCAAACATGTTCGCCTTGCATAGGCGACAGCATCCGGATCGAGGAAGATGAACCCAGACACGCCGCCCAATCGCTGCCGCATCGTGCTGATTGTGCCGCCGTCCGTGCCGCCGCTCGCGGTCGAGGCGGCCCTCGGCGGCGGCGACGTCGCCTCGCTGATCCTGACGGCCGAAGGTGTCGACGAAGCTTCGTTCCAGGGCTTCGCCGAGAAGGTCGCCGCCACGGCGCGCGGCGCCGGCGTGGCCGTCGTGGTTGCCGGGGATACCCGCATCGCCGGACGGATCCATGCCGACGGCATCCACGTCGAAGGTCGCAGGGAAGAGCTTGCCGATGCCATCGAGCGCCACCAGGACCGCCTCATGGTCGGCACCGGCGGCGCCAAGACGCGCGACGACGCGCTCGAGCTGGGCGAGGAGCGTCCCGACTACATGTTCTTCGGCCGCTTCGGCTACGACAACAAGCCCGAACCGCATCCGCGCAACTTGTCGCTGGGCGAGTGGTGGGCCGAGATGATCGAGATTCCGTGCATCGTCATGGGCGGTTCCGACGTCGCGTCCGTCCAGGCCGTGGCCGCGACCGGCGCCGAATTCGTCGCCCTGTCGGCGGCGGTGTTCGGCGATGGCGTCGATCCGCGCGACGCGGTGGCACGCGCCAATGCCATGCTCGACGAGACCGCCCCGAGCTTCGGGGAACAGTGATGCGGCGCCCGGGCCTTCTCGCTGCAACACTGTGTCTGGGCATTGGGCTCCAGCCCGCTGCCGCGGTGGAGGGCGGGCTGCTCGACCCTTCGGACGCCGGAGCCGTGCCTGCGCTCGGCAAGCCTGCCGAGACGATCGATCCGAGCCGTTTCGGGCCGGCCCCGGCGGAGGGGGTGGCACCCGCGACGAAGACGACGCCGGCCGGGCAGCCTGAGGCAGATCCCGCGTCTCCGTCCGATCTCGGAGCCAATCCGACTGCAAAGGCGCCCGACGGCATCGATCCCAACCGCTTCGGGGGCAAGGCCACCGACGAACCGTATGGCGCGTTCCAGCGCGGCCTCTACAAGACCGCCTACAATCTGGGCCTGCCGCGGGCCGAGGCAGGCGATGCTGCGGCGCAGACGCTGATCGCCGAGATACTCTCCCGCGGCCTGGGCATGCCTCGCAACGATACCGAGGCTGCCAAATGGTACCAGCGCGCCGCCGAGCAGGGCGTGCCCGAGGCGCAGTTCCAATATGCGCTGCTGCTGCTCGACGGCAAATACGTCACCCGCGACGAGAAGGCGGCAACCGCGCTGATGCAGGCGGCGGCCGAGGCCGGAAACCGCTACGCGCAGTTCAATTATGCCCAGATGCTGGTGCAGCGCGAGGCCGGCGAGAAAGGCCTCGTCAAGGCCGTCCCCTATTACGAGCGGTCCGCCGAGACCGGACTTGCGGATGCGCAATATGCGATGGCGCAGGTCTACGCCAACGGCGTCGGCGGCAAGCTGCGCGACGACCGCCGGGCGCGGCTGCTGCTCGTCCAGGCCGCACGTCAGAACTACGACACGGCGCAGTTCGACCTGTCGCTCTGGATGGTCGACGGGCGCGGCGGCGACCGCGACCTGAAATCGGCCTTCGGCTGGATGAAGCTCGCGGCCGATAGCGGCAACGTTGCCGCGCGCAACCGCCTCGCCAAGTTCTACATGGGCGGCATCGGCGTAGATCCGGATCCGATCCTGGCAGGCGCATGGTACATCGTGGCGCGGCGCGCCGGCCTGACCGATCCCGAAATGGACGATTTTCTGCGCGGCCTCACCGACGACGAGATGAGGCAGGCGCTGGAACGGGCCAACCGCATCCGCTGATTGTCGCGAAAAGCGCGACTTCTCTTGCCTAGAAGGGCATTTTGTGGTCTTGGGAGCGCCGATGGCGCCCCTTCGGCGGCGCAATGCTCTCTTCCGGAATCAAATCATGGCCAAGATCAACGGCAACGAAATCCGTCCCGGCAACGTCATCGAGCATGACGGCGGCCTGTGGGTGGCGGTCAAGACCAACGCGGTGAAGCCCGGCAAGGGCGGCGCCTACAACCAGGTCGAACTCAAGAATCTCATCAACGGCACCAAGCTCAACGAACGCTTCCGTTCGGCCGAGACCGTCGAGCGCGTCCGCCTCGAACAGAAGGACTTCTCCTTCCTCTACGAGCAGGGCGATGCGCTGGTGTTCATGGACACCGAGAGCTACGAACAGCTCGAGCTGCTCAAGGATTTCGTCGGCGACCGCGCCGCCTTCCTGCAGGACGGCATGATGGTGACCGTCGAGCTCTATGAAGAGCGTCCGATCGGTATCGCGCTGCCCGACCAGGTGACGCTGACCATCACCGAAGCCGACCCCGTCGTGAAGGGCCAGACGGCCGCCTCGTCCTACAAGCCGGCCGTGCTCGAAAACGGTGTCCGCGTCCTGGTGCCTCCCTTCATCTCGTCGGGCGAGCGCATCATCGTCGACACCAATGAGATCACCTACGTCCGCCGCGCGGACTGATCTCGTCAACCTGAAGTCCTGAGGGTCTAGAGAATGGCGCGTTCGGCGATCATCAATGTCATGGTGCAGGCCGCAATGAAGGCCGGCCGGTCGCTGGCGCGCGACTTCGGCGAGGTGCAGAACCTGCAGGTCTCGCTGAAGGGGCCGGGCGACTACGTCTCCCAGGCCGACCGCAAGGCCGAGGACATCATCTTCACCGAGCTTGCCAAGGCCCGTCCCGGCTACGGCTTCCTGATGGAAGAGCGCGGCGCTGTCGAGGGCGAGGACAGCCAGCACCGCTGGATCGTCGATCCGCTCGACGGCACCACCAACTTCCTGCACGGCATCCCGGTGTTCTCGATCTCGATCGCGCTGGAGCGCCAGGGCCAGATCGTCGCCGCGGTGGTCTACAACCCGGCGATGGACGAGCTCTACACCGCCGAGCGTGGCGGTGGTGCGTTCCTCAACGACCGTCGCCTGCGCGTATCGGGGCGCACCAAGCTCACGGACGCGGTCATCGGCTGCGGCGTGCCGCATCTCGGCCGCGGCCACCACGGCAACTTCCTGCTCGAACTGCGCAACGTCATGGCCGAGGTGGCCGGCGTCCGTCGCCTCGGCTCGGCCGCGCTCGACCTCGCCTATGTCGCCGCCGGTCGCATGGACGGCTTCTGGGAGACGGCGCTGTCGCCCTGGGACGTCGCTGCCGGCATCCTCTTGGTGCGCGAGGCCGGCGGCTTCGTCTCCGACGGCAAGGGTGGCCAGGACATGCTCGAGGGCGGTTCGATCGTCGTCGGCAACGAGCTCATCCACAAGGCCCTGCTCAAGACGCTGAAGAAGCCGGTCACCCCGCGCTGACCCTCTTGGCCCTTTTGGCTACCTTGCCTACCCCGCCTGCGCCCGGCCATATTGGTCTCAGGCGCAGGGGCGAGCGATGACGGACGATTTCCGCACGGCCGAGGCTTCCGTGCCCGTCACCGGGCGCTTCGCCCTTTCGCGCGCCGAACTCATCGCCGACGGGGTGGTGCATGTGGTCGGCATCGTGCTGGCCATCGCCGCCGGCTCGACGCTGCTTTCCGTGTCGGCCTTCCACGCGGCATTCGGCGAGTACATCGCGGCTGTGTTCTTCGTCGTCGCGCTGCTCACCTCCCTGTCGGTGTCGCTCGCCTATAATCTCTGGCCGGTCTCGCCGGCGAAATGGGTGCTGCGCCGCTTCGACCACGCCGGCATCTTCCTTCTGATCGCGGCCACCTATACGCCGTTCCTGGCGCAGCTGCCCGATCACGCCACCGCCGCCTGGATGGCCGGTGTCGTCTGGGTCGCGGCGATTGTCGGCATATGGGTCAAGCTTTTCCTGCCCGGGCGCTTTGACCGGCTCGCGCTCGTCTTCTATCTCGCGCTCGGCTGGAGCGGCATCGTCGTGGCGCGGCCGCTCGGTGCCGCCCTGCCGCCGGCCACGCTCTGGCTGCTGCTGGCCGGGGGCGTCGTCTATTCCTGCGGCGTGATGTTCTATGCCCGCCACGGCTTGCGTTTCCAGAGCGCGGTGTGGCACGGCTTCGTCATCACCGGGGCAGGCCTGCATGTGGCGGCGATGATCGACCTTCTGGTGGTGGCGCGGCTCTGATTGCGCGTCGGCTGCGCGCAAGCGTCTTTCATTTTCGTCACATTTCCGCTTACAGTCTTGGTCCATTGATGCATCGGTCCGATGCCGGGGTCGGCTTGGGCGGCGCGATGCGCAAACACTTGGTTCCAGAGCGCCCCAGCCGCCTCCGTTCGAGGCGCGGCGCCCTGACCGCGGGGAATTGGAAACCGGGGCGCCGATGGCATTGTTGAAATCACTCGGGTCGGGCAGAGGCTCGGACGTCCTCAGCTACGATCCGCACCGCCTGTCCAGTCCGCAGGTGTTCCTGCTGACGATGATCATCTTCCTAGCGATCGTCGCCTTCATCGCTGCGATCCTGACGCGCCAGATTTCGAACGCCTTCGTCACCAACCCGGGTCTCAACGGCCTGATCATCGGCGTGCTCGTCGTCGGCATCGGGCTGGCTTTCGTGCAGGTCGGGCGGCTGTTCCGCGAAGTGCGCTGGGTCAATTCCTTCCGCGCCGGCTCCGAGGTCACCGAGCCGGTGCTGCTCGCGCCGATGAAGGCGATGCTCAGCCGCTCCTCGTCGATGGCGTTTTCGGCCAGTTCGATGCGCACGATGCTCGATTCGATCGCCACCCGCCTCGACGAGACGCGCGACGTCTCTCGCTACCTCGTCGGCCTGCTCGTCTTCCTCGGCCTGCTCGGCACCTTCTGGGGCCTGTTGCAGACCATCGGTTCGATCGGCGACACCATCCAGGCGCTCGATCCGGGCTCCGGCGATGCCGCCGCGGTGCTCGAGGCGCTCAAGGCGGGCCTCGCCGCACCGCTGCAGGGCATGGGCACGGCGTTCTCGTCGTCGCTCTTCGGCCTGTCCGGCTCGCTCGTGCTGGGCTTCCTCGATCTCCAGGCCGGCCGCGCCCAGACGCGCTTCTACACCGAACTCGAGAACTGGCTGTCGACCGTCACCGACCTCTCCTCCGACATCGTCGTCGCCGATGCCAAGAACGGCTCGTCCTCCGACGAGATCCGCGTGCTCTCCGAGCGCCTGCGTCACCTGCAGGAGCAGGGCGGTTCCAATCCGCGCGTCGCCGCCGCCATGGCCAACCTCGCCGACGGCATCTCCGGCCTGGTCAAGAACATGCGCAGCGAGCAGCAGATCATGCGCGACTGGGTCGAAGCCCAGTCCGACGAACAGAAGGCCATGCGCACCACGCTCGAAAAGATCGCCGACGCCCTCAAGAAAGAGGGAGTCCACTAGGTGGCATTGGCGCGCGGGCGGCGCGGCGACCGCCGCATCGACTACTGGCCGGGCTTCGTCGACGCGCTGTCGACGCTGCTGCTGGCCATCATGTTCCTGCTTTCGGTCTTCGTGCTGGCGCAGTTCCTGCTCAGCCGCGAGATTTCCGGCAAGGACGAGGTGCTCAACCGGCTGAATTCCCAGATCAACGAGCTGACCCAGCTTCTGGCGCTGGAGAAATCGAATTCGCAGGATGCCGAGGATGCGCTCGCCAACCTGCAGGCATCCCTGTCCTCCGCCGAAGCCGAAAAGAGCCGGCTCGAGCAACTGCTGGCGCAAGGCGCGGGTGCAGGCGACGCGGCCAACGTGCGCATCGGCGAGCTTTCCGGCCAGCTCGACAGCGAGCGCCAGATCAGCCAGCGGGCGCTCAGCCAGGTCGAATTGCTCAATCAGCAGATTTCGGCGCTGCGCAAGCAGATTGCGGCGCTCGAGGAGGCGCTCGACGCTTCGGAGGCGCGCGACAAGGAATCCAACACCAAGATCGCCGACCTCGGCCGCCGCCTCAACGTGGCGCTGGCCCAGCGCGTGCAGGAGCTGAATCGCTATCGCTCCGACTTCTTCGGCCGTCTGCGCGAGATCCTTTCCGACCGCGAGAACATCCGCATCGTCGGCGACCGCTTCGTATTCCAGTCTGAGGTCTTGTTCCCGACCGGCTCGGAGCAGATCAACGACGCCGGCAAGGTCGAGATGAAGAAGCTCGCCGACGCGATCATCGAGCTGCAGAAGGAAATCCCGCCCGAGATCAACTGGGTGCTGCGCGTCGACGGTCACACCGACAACATCCCGCTTTCGGGTACCGGGCGGTATCGCGACAACTGGGAGCTTTCTTCGGCGCGCTCGACCTCGGTGGTGAAATTCCTGATCGAGAACGGCGTGCCGGCCAACCGGCTGGTGGCTGCCGGCTTCGGCGAATTCCAGCCGCTCGACGCCGCCGACACGCCCGAGGCGCGCTCTAAGAACCGCCGCATCGAACTCAAGCTCACCGAGCGCTGAAGCACTTTGCAGCCAGGCGGAATCGTCTGGCGTTGCGCGGACGCGGCTCAGAAAACTGCTCGGCGGCGGAATGGCATTCGTCAGAATGCCGCCGCTCTCGATCAAGAGTTCGTGCGCGGCCCGACATGCCCCAACTGGGGCGGAGTTGCGGCAGCCGGGAGCCGATTGCGGCTGCGGCGGGCCCGCAAACATTATCTTTTCTTAATTTGGCTCGGCGCGGGGTGCGGACCTAGACTCCCCCGGCAGCCTGGGAACCGCCGGCGATGGCCTCCCACCGCGACGCGACGGAACCGGACGGGCTGCTCGGTGCGGGGAGCAATGGCTCCCCGACAATCTTCGGGAGACGCGACCATGCGCTCTTTGACCTTCAGGACTGCCCTTGCCGCTCTGCTCATCTCCACGCCGCTTGCCGCGGCCTATGCGGCCTCTCCGCACGAACCGCATTTCCGTTCCGTCGAACGCGACGACCACGGTACCGACGCCGCGCCGCTCCCCACCTATGTGCCGGGCGGCCAGCTCAGCGCCGTGCTCAACGACCTGCGCGATACCAATGCCCGCATCGTTTCCGACCGCAAGGCGAAGCTGATCACGCCGGCTGAGGCGCGTGGGCTCGAAGCGCGGATCGCGGCGATCCGCAAGTCGGCGGTCGCCGATGCCGCCAGCGGTATGATCCCCGGCGGCGAATACCGTCAGCTCATGGCGCAGATCACCGGGCTGAATGACCAGATCGGTCGCGACGCCATGCGCGGCTGACGCCGCGACGACGCAATAGCGCTCCCCGGAGCGATCCGGGGGGCGCCTACCAGCCCAGCCACAGCGCCAGCAGCGCCGCGGCCGCCGGCAGGGTCTGGATGAACAGGATCTTGCGGCTTACGGTCGCCGCGCCGAACAGCCCGGCGATGGCGACGCAGACCAGGAAGAAGACCTGCACTGCCCGGCCTGATTCTCCTAGCACCAGCCCCCACAGCAGTCCGGCCACGAGAAAGCCGTTGTAGAGGCCCTGGTTGGCGGCCAACACGCGCGAGGCCTTGGCGAAGTCGGGCTGGAGGCCGAAGGCCTTGTGGCCGCGCGGCGTGTCCCACAGCACCATTTCCAGATAGACGATGTAGAGATGGATGAGGGCCACAAGCCCGACCAGTGCCTTAGCCAGCATCGTTTCCTGCCTCCCTCTCTGGCCCTCTACCTCACCACACCGGGCGCATGCCGGACAAGCCTGGACCAGCCGAACGGGCTTGCGGCGCGGCCGTGTTTGGTATCCTTTCGGCCCTTTCCGCAACACAGGAGTCGCCATGTCCTTTGCCAAGCTCGACGAACTCGGCCGCAAGCTCGAAGCCTTGGAACACGCGCTCGCCATCCTCGGGGCCGACGAGGCGACCCATATGGCGGTCGGCGGCGGCGCCAAGCGCGCGGAGGCGATGTCGGCGCTGGCCGGCATGCACCACCGCCAGGCCACCGCGCCCGAGATCGCCGACTGGATCGTCGCGGCGGAGAAGGAGGTCCTGAACGAGGAGCAGGCGGCAGCGCTTAAGGAATTCCGCCGCCAGTACACCAACATGACCTGCCTTCCGTCCGAATTCGTCGAGCGCTTCACCGCGGCGCGGCTGCGCTCGGAGCAGCTGTGGCGCGACCTCAGGGCAAAGAACGACTGGGCGGGCTTCGAACCGGCGCTGGAGGGCGTGGTCACGCTGGTGCGCGAGGAGGCTGCGTTGCGCTCGGACGCGCTGGGGCTCGATCCCTACGACGCGTTGATGGAACAATACGACCCGGGCAACCGGACGGCCGACATCACGCCGGTCTTCGCCGACCTGAAGGGGTTCCTGAAGGACTTCGTTCCCGAGGCGCTTGCGGTGCAGCAAGAGCGGCGTGCCAGCAACCCGGTGCGCCCGCTGTCCGGCGTCTATGCGGTCGAGCGCCAGCGCGAACTCGGGCTGGCGATGATGGCGGCAATCGGCTTCGACCTCACCCGCGGCAGCCTGTCGGTGTCGCACCACCCCTTCTGCGGCGGCGTGCCGACCGACGTGCGCATCACCACGCGCTACAAGACCGGCGATTTCCTGTCCGCCCTGATGGGCGTGCTGCACGAGACCGGGCACGCGCTCTACGAACAGAACCTGCCCCAGGCCTGGTCGCACTGGCCGCTCGGCAAGGCGCGCGGCATGGCGGTGCACGAGAGCCAGAGCCTGTTCGTCGAAAAGCAGCTCGGCCGCAATCCGGCCTTCTGGCGCTGGGCGCTGCCGCTGGTCGACCAGCACCTCGGCGAAAGCTGGTCGCTCGCCGAGATCCTGCCACATGTGCACCAGGTCGAGCGCGGCCTGATCCGCGTCGACGCCGACGAGGTCACCTATCCGCTGCACGTCATCCTGCGCTACGAGCTGGAGCAGGAGCTGGTCGCCAGCCGCCTGGCGGTGTCGGACCTTCCCGAGGCGTGGGACGCCAAGATGCGCGACTATCTCGGCCTGTCCACCATCGACGACCCGGCCGACGGCCCGATGCAGGACGTGCACTGGCCGGGCGGCGCCTTCGGCTATTTCCCTTCCTACACGCTGGGCGCGATGATGGCGGCACAGCAATGGGCGGCGATCGTCAGGCAGCATCCGGCCGTCGACGACGAGATCGCCAGGGGCCATTTCGAGACGATCAACGAATGGCGCCACAAGAACATCTGGTCGCAAGGTTCGCGCTGGTCGACGCCGCAATTGCTCGAACGCGCCACGGGCGAAAAGCTGAACGCGACTTACTTCACCGCCCATCTCAAGAAGCGCTACGGGCGCTGAGCGGCCGGGCAAGACTTGCCAAAGGCGCCGCAAGCACGGCGCCTTTCCGCAGCGGTATCTCGAAGTTCCGACTTTCCGCTTGAACTTGCGGACCATTCCCCGAAACTCGCATCCAAACCACGAGACCTTGGGAGGGGCAGGTGGCGGAACGGGCGGATGCGATTGTCGTGGGCGGCGGGATCGCCGGTCTCGTTGCCGCGGCCGAACTCGCCGACACGGGCAAGCGCGTCGTCATCCTCGAGCAGGAGGGCGCCAATTCGCTCGGTGGCCAGGCCTTCTGGTCGCTCGGCGGCCTGTTCTTCATAGACAGCCCCGAGCAGCGGCGCATGCGCATCCGTGACAGCCGCGAACTTGCCATGCAGGACTGGCTGGGTTCGGCGCAGTTCGACCGGCCCGAGGATTTCTGGCCGCGCAAGGTCGCGGAAGCCTTCGTCGATTTCGCCGCCGGCGAGATGCGTCCCTGGCTCCACGCGCAGGGCATGCGCTGGTTCCCGGTCGTAGGCTGGGCCGAGCGCGGCGGCGCGCTTGCGCATGGCCATGGCAATTCGGTGCCACGCTTCCATGTCACCTGGGGCACCGGTCCCGGCGTGCTCGAGCCGTTCCTGCGCCGGGTGCGGGAACACGAAGCGGCTGGCCGCATCGCGCTCAGGTTCCGCCACCAGGCAAGCCGGCTGATTAAGACCAACAATGCGGTGACCGGCGTCGCCGGCGAGGTCCTCGAGCCATCGACCGTCGAGCGCGGCCAGCGATCGAGCCGCGCCGTGATCGGCGATTTCGAGGTTCACGCGGGCGCCGTCGTGGTCACCTCCGGCGGCATCGGCGGCAACCATGACCTCGTCCGCAAGGCCTGGCCGGTTGATCGCCTCGGCCCGCCGCCCACGAAGATGGTCGCCGGCGTGCCGCATCATGTCGACGGCCGCATGATCGCGATCACGGAAGCCGCCGACGGCACCGTCATCAACCGCGATCGCATGTGGCACTACACCGAGGGGTTGACCAACTGGAGCCCGATCTGGCCGAACCACGGCATCCGCATCCTGCCCGGCCCGTCGTCGCTGTGGTTCGACGCGCTCGGCGAGCGGCTCGCGGCGCCGTTCCTGCCCGGCTTCGACACGCTCGGCACGCTCGGGCGCATCCTTTCGACCGGCCACGACTATTCCTGGTTCGTGCTGACCCAGAAGATCATCAAGAAGGAGTTCGCGCTCTCCGGCTCCGAACAGAACCCGGACCTGACCTCGAAGCGCTGGATCGAGGTTCTGAAGAGCCGCCGCGCCAAGGGCGCGCCGCCTTCGGTCGAGGCCTTCAAGCAACACGGCGAGGACTTCGTCGTCCGCGACAGCCTGCCGGAACTGGTCGCAGGCATGAACGCGCTCGTCGGCAGCGACCTCATCGACCATGACCGCCTGCACGCCCAGATCGCCGCCCGCGACCGCGAGATCGACAATCCCTTCTCCAAGGACGCTCAGGTCACGGCGATCCATGGGGCGCGGAAATATCTCGGCGACCGGCTGGTGCGCACGGCGAGGCCGCACAAGATCCTCGACCCGGCCAACGGCCCGCTGATCGCCGTCCGCCTCAACGTGCTGACGCGCAAGACGCTGGGCGGCCTGCACACCAATCTCGACGGCCAGGTGCTGGATTCAGCCGGCGAGCCGGTCCCCGGCCTCTACGCGGCGGGCGAGGTCGCCGGCTTCGGCGGCGGCGGCTACCACGGCTACAACGCGCTCGAAGGCACGTTCCTCGGCGGCTGCATCTTCTCGGGCAGGAATGCGGGGAGGTTTGCTGGCGCCTGAAATCGTTGGGGATGGCTCAGGCTGCTACGTCGGAGATTGCAGCGCGGTCGGCGTTGGCGCGAATGGACTCGATCGCCTTGAGGGCTTCCGTCTTCGACTGGAATGCTTCGGAACTGAAGACCACCTCGCCGCCGGCTGCGAGAAATCGAAAATGGAAGCTGCCGGAGCGGTCCTTGTAGATCTCGAAGCGGAACGCCGTTGTTCTGCTCGGAGCCGGCTGCTCCTTGCTGGCACGCACAACAACCGATCTGGCTCCCGACAGGTCGAATTCGGTCAGGTCAGCCTCGTCGACAAAGCGCTCGGCTTCCTCGTCGGTCGCAAAGTCAGGAAGAGGCTTAAGCTTTTTGCTGCTCATAGTGCCTGATTTCCCTTGCGTGCATGTATCTGGCGCTGATCGGGCGGAGCAATTCTAGGCCACGCAGTTCACGGATGCAAAACACGATGAAGATGTGTTGTCCTTGACCGTCACGCCCGATCGCGCGGAAGCGGTGCTCATCGGAGTCGAAGGGATCGTCGAAAATGTCGAGTTCTCCGTCGAAGACCGATTCGATTTGAGCCTTGGAAAGCCCATGCTTGGCGCATTTGGGCCAATTGCCGTCATCCCAGTCGAAACCGTCGATTCTCATTGATCAGAATTGGAGGTGACATGGTGGTCATGGAAAGTGTCGATGCAACAATAAGTAAATATCGTTATGAGGGAAAGTGCGGAGCGCTGCTGATCTGCGAGAGAGTTCGGTTGCTTTCGCAGAAAGCTTGGAGAAGCTGCCCGATTGACGAATGCCGTCGTGCCGCCCAAGTTGTCCGCTGCCAACCCTGCATGACGAGCAACAGACGATGACCATACAGTCCGCCCACGCCTACCGCGCCGTGCCCTTGCCCGACTACGTCGAAAAGCCGGTCGAGGAGATGCGCGCCGGGGCCCAGGCCTTCTACGACGAGATCCGCACGCGCCACACCGTCCGCGATTTCTCCACCCGGCCGGTGCCGCGCGACATCATCGAGACCTGCATCCTCGCCGCGGGCACCGCGCCCAACGGCGCCAACCACCAGCCCTGGCATTTCGCCGTCATCGGCGATGCCGATATCAAGCGGCAGATCCGCGAGGCGGCCGAAGTCGAGGAGCGCGCCTTCTACGAGGGCAGGGCGGGCGAGGAGTGGCTGAAGGCGCTGGCGCCGCTCGGCACCGATGCGTCGAAGCCCTTCCTCGAGGAAGCACCCTGGCTGATCTGCGTCTTCGGCGAGCGCAAGAGCCGCTCGGCCGACGGCGTCGCCCGCAAGAACTACTACGTGCCGGAATCGGTCAGCATCGCCACCGGCTTCCTGATCGCGGCGCTCCACCGCGCCGGGCTTGCAACGCTCACGCATACGCCCAACCCGATGAGCTTCCTCAACGAGATCTGCGGCCGCGACCCGCACGACAAGCCCTATATCCTGATGGTCGTCGGCTATCCGAAGGACGGTGCCACCATCCCGGCGCATGCGATGGAAAAGCGCCCGCTGTTGGAGATCGCGACCTTCCTCTGAGGCGCTACTCCACCATGAAAGGATTGGCGATCCGCAGCCGTCCATCGATGACGCGGCCGTGCTGCATGTCTTCAGACCACAGTGTCGTGCAGTTGGCGCGCAGGGCCGCGGCGACCACCAGCGCATCGTAGAACGACAGGTTGTTGCGCTGCGCCTGGACAAGGGCTTCGGCGTGCGTTTCCGCGTCGAGGGGGAGGATGCGGGGGCAGAGCGTGCGAATGATCGAGATGGCGGCGCCGATCTCTTCCCAATTCATGCCGAGCTTGCGGCGGGCGACATTGGCGAACTCGTTCAGACCCTGGACACCGACCGAGCAGCCTTTGGCCAGCAATTCCTCTGCCGTTTTCCCGCGCGGATCGGTGCTGAAGGCATAGACGAGGATGTTGGTGTCGAGAAGCTCGTCGGGCGCGCTCATCGGGCGTTGGCTTCGTCGCGGTCGAAGCTCCAGCCTTTGGGCAGCGGCTTCCGCAGCGACTGGATGCGCTCGAGCGCCCGCGCGCGGCTGCGGTCGCGTTCGATGTCGAAGGCGCGTTCACCCGCGACGCGGATGTCGATCTCGTCGCCTTCCTTCAGATCCAGCGCCTCGACCACCTGGGCCGGCAGGCGGATGGCGAGGCTGTTGCCCCATTTCGAAACCTGCATGGCAACCTCCATGATATACGGCTTGAATGTATATCATGGAGCGATATCCGCCAAGACAATGCGCAGCTACTCCGCCGCGCCCTGAAGGGCGCTGGCGCCGGCGTCGAACTGCAGCTTGGCAAGGCGCGCATAGACGCCGCCCCTGGCGACCAGGCTCTGGTGCGTGCCTTCCTCGACCACGCGGCCGCCATCCATGACCAGGATGCGGTCGGCCTTGAGCACCGTCGCCAGCCGGTGGGCGATGACGATGGTGGTGCGACCCTGCATCAGGTGTTCGAGTGCGGTCTGCACCTGTCTTTCGCTCTGCGCGTCGAGCGCCGAGGTCGCCTCGTCGAGCAGCAGAATGGGGGCGTCGCGCAGGATGGCGCGGGCAATCGCGATGCGCTGGCGCTGGCCGCCGGAAAGCGTGACGCCGCGCTCGCCGACCTGGGTGTCGTAGCCGCCCTGCAGCTTCTCGATGAACTCGTCGGCAAGTGCTGCGCTCGCCGCGGCCTCGATCTCCGCCTGCGGCGCGCCGGGGCGGCCGAAGCCGATGTTGTCGGCGGCCGAGCTTGCAAAGATCGTCACGTCCTGCGGCACGATGGCGATGCGGCCGCGCACCGCCTCGGGATCGGCCTTCTGGAGATCGACGCCGTCGATCAGCACCGCACCGCTCTCCGGGTCGTAGAAGCGCAGGAGCAGCGAGAACACCGTGCTCTTGCCGGCGCCGGACGGACCGACGATGGCGACCGTCTCGCCCGGCTTGACCGTAAAGCTCAGGCCGTGCACCGCGGCGCGGTCCGGCCGCACCGGATAGGAGAAGGTTACGTCGCGGAATTCGATGGCGCCCGTGCTCTTGGCCGGCAGCGGCTGCGGCGATGCCGGTGCGGCGACCGTCGACTTCTCGGCCAGGATTTCGGTGATGCGTTCGGCGGCACCCGCGGCGGCACTCAGTTCGCCCCACACTTCCGACAGGGCGCCCAAGGCACCGGCGGCGAACACCGAATAGAGCAGGAACTGGCCGAGCGTGCCGGGCGAGATCGTGCCTTCCAGCACGTCGCGCGAGCCGAACCACAGCACCGCCACCACCGAGGCGAAGATGGTGAAGATGGCGAAGAAGGTCAGGATGGCGCGCGCCAGCACCGAGGCGCGTGCAGCCTGGAAGGCCGTCTCCACCGCGGCGGCGAAGCGGCCCGTCACCAGCTTCTCGTTGGTGAAGGCCTGCAGCGTGCGGATGGCGCCGATCTGCTCGCTGGCGAAGGCGGTGGCATTGGCAAGCGTGTCCTGCGCGGTGCGCGACTTGCGCCGAACCGAACGGCCGAAGGCGACCAGCGGCAGGACGATCAGCGGGATCGCGGCGATCACCAGGCCGGAAAGCTTCGGGCTGGTCACCACCATCATGGCAAGTGCGCCCAGCCCGAGGATGACGTTGCGCAGCGCCACGGACGCGGTGGCGCCGACCGCCGACTTGATCTGGGTGGTGTCGGCGGTCAGGCGCGAGACGATCTCGCCCGACATGGCGGTGTCGAAGAAGGCCGGGGACAGCCTGGTCACATGGGCAAAGACGTCGCGGCGCAGGTCGGAGACGACCCGTTCGCCGAGCGTGATGACGAAATAGTAGCGGCAGGCCGAGGCGAGCGCGAGCAGGGCGGCGATCGCCACCAGCATTCCGAAATACCGGGCGATGAAGCTGGAATCGGATGACGAGAAGCCGTGGTCGATCATGCGGCGGACTGCGATCGGCAGGGTCAGCGTGGTCACGGCTGCAAGGATCAGGGAGATGATCGCGCCGACGACCAGCTTGGGGTAGCGGCCGAGATAGGGGGACAGCCGGCTCAGCGGACGCAGCGAACGCCTGCGCTCCTGGTTCGCGCCCTCGGTCGTATCCGCCATGAATTTTCCCTTCGGGCCGCGGCCCATTTGCCGGCTGCGCGGCCTTGTGATTCGAAATCGGCTGATGTATAGGCACGCCGACCGTTTCTGAAGCCGTGGCCTATCTAGCTGCGGCTTCGAAGTTTAGGAAGAGGCGCATCGCCGCAGGACACCTGCGCAAGCCGCGCCGCGACAGCAGGAACAGAGCGATGAAGGCCGATATCCATCCCGACTACCACACCATCAAGGTCGTCATGACCAATGGCACCGAGTATTTTACCCGCTCCACCTGGGGCAAGGAAGGCGATACGATGAACCTCGATATCGACCCGACCACGCACCCGGCCTGGACCGGCGGCCAGCAGACGCTGCTCGACCGCGGCGGCCGTCTGTCGAAGTTCAAGAAGCGCTACGAAGGCCTCGGCATCTAAGCCGGCCCGCTTCATCGAATACAAGGAACCCGCCCTCGTGGCGGGTTTTTTTGTTGGGCTGCAGGAGTGAAGGGCAGGGAGGGGCCCCTGCGGCTACAGCCCGGCCTGCCTTTCTTCGTTCAACCGAACATTTAGCCTGAGGCTCTCGCGATCGATCGTCGTCGGCCGACCATCTTGATCAAACGGCTGTTTGAAGTTGAATGCGAATGGCTGGGCGCCGTGGTCGTGCAGATGTTCATGCCGTGCGATGGCTTCTGCCCATGTCGGAGTGTGATCGCCATCCACCCACCAGAGCACGTACTGCGGCCACGCAGGCTTGAGAAACCACTCCCGGCCATGCCTAAGGGCTTCGGCGTGAATTCCAGCGTAGGAAAACGCCATCGGCGACGCCAGGTCTTTCCAGAGCGATAGCGTCGAGGGCGACCAGTTATCGCCTCGTTCCTCGTAAAACCTGGGAAATACCTGCTTCCCCCAACTGGCGGGACCTGGCTCATCCTCGTAACCGGATCGTGCGATAAATCCTTCGCTGGTCTCGGCAACTGCAAAGTTGATGTCGTTGCGATCATGGAAGCCTTGGTTCTGAGGGTCTTCGGCAGGCGCGCGAAATACACCAAAGGTGTACAACGCCAGCAATTTTCCTTTCATAGTTTCTCTCGTGTGGATGATGTTTACCAGAAACTTGAAGCAACCTGCATCATCTTGGAAATAGCTGCAATTGCCGACGCTCGCGCCTCCGCAATCAAGTGTTGAGATGTGTTGCATCGGCCGTGCCAACGCCGGCCCGGCGCGGATGCCCTCCCTCCCCCTTTGTAGGGAGGGATAAAGGGTGGGGGTACGCTATCTCCAAAGGCAGGACCCCCACCACCGGCGGCCAGCACGCTGCTCGACCCCGCGGCGGCCGTCTGTCGAAGTTACGAAGGCCTTGGCATCTAAGCCGGCCCGCTTCATCGAATACAAGGAACCCGCCCTCGTGGCGGGTTTTTTGTTGTTTGCGGTTGGATGCGTGTCTTCGCAAGTGGCGCGCTGCCCCTCACCCTTACCCTCTCCCCGCGGGCGGGGAGAGGGGGGCGTTGCGGCTGATTTAAGGTGCTGCTGGAGTCAGACCGTAGGTCCCGGAAGAGGCGCGAGCATTGCGGCCGGCCTCCTTCTCCCCGTTGTTGCGGGGAGAAGGTCCGGAGGGGATGAGGGGCACCGCAATACTCTCTTGAACGGGCAGCGTGGCGCTGGCTGCCAGACCGCCTACCCGACCGCCTCGATCTCCCTCAGCGCCATCGCCTTGTAGTCGGCCACCAGCGCATCGCCTTCGGCCCGCTCGACCGAGATCGCCAGCCGCATGGTGGCCTCGCCCAGCGACATGATCAGGAAGGCCTTGCGCGCAATGTCTTCGTTGCTCGCGCCCGGTGCCACCCGCTGCCAGGCTTCCGCCAGAAGCGCTCCGTTGGCGCGGCTGTCGCGCAGGTCGATGTCGCGCAGCGCCTTGTCGGCCTGCGTGCCCGACCAGATGTCGCGCATCACCGGCTCGGCGAGGAAGATGCCGTAATAGGTGTCGATCAGTCCGCCGAAGGCCGCGAGCAGGCCGTCCATGTCGCGCACGCCCGCCAGCCCGTCGGCGATGCAGGCGCGGCCCTCGGCGTTGTAGCGCTCGGCCAGCGTGCGCACGATGGCGCCCTTGTCCGGAAAATACTGGTAGAGCGAGCCGATCGACACGCCGGCGCGCTCGGCAACCTCGCCCATGCGCATGGCATCGCTGCCGGCTTCCTCGATCAGGGCGGTGGCGGCCTGCAGCATGCGTTCCACCCGCTCCTGGCTGCGCTTCTGGCTCGGCGCCCGGCGCAGCGCGCCGCTCTCCTCGATCTTGTCCATGGTCATGCCCTGCGACGATTCCGCTTGACGGACATAATATGAGGGTTTATCACATTTGCAAATGTGAGGATTGCTCACGTTTAGTGGAGGCCAAGATGCAGTCTGAAATTGCCAATGCTCCTTTCCTCATCCTCGGCGGCACCGGAAAGACGGGCCGTCGCGTCGCCGAGCGCCTTGCCGCCCGGGGCCTGCCGGTGCGCATCGGCTCGCGCGCCGCTTCGCCCGCCTTCGACTGGGACGACCGCTCGACCTGGGTGGCAACGCTCCAGGGCGTACGCGCCGTCTATATTGCCTATCACCCTGACCTCGCCGCTCCCGGCGCTGCCGGCATCGTCGGCGACTTCGCTCGCCTTGCGGTCGGCATGGGCGTCAAGCGCCTGGTGCTGCTCTCCGGTCGCGGCGAGCCCGAGGCCCAGCGTGCCGAACAGGCCGTCATCGCCTCCGGCGCCGACTGGACCGTCCTGCGCTGCAGCTGGTTCATGCAGAACTTCAGCGAAGCCTTCCTGCTGGACGCGGTGCTGTCGGGCGAAGTCGCCTTGCCGGTCGGCGACGTCGGCGAGCCTTTCGTCGATGCCGACGATATCGCCGACGCGGCCGTTGCCGCCTTCATCGACGACCGCCACATCGGCCAGCTCTACGAGATGACGGGCTCGCGCCTGCTCAGCTTCCGCGACGCCGTGGCCGAGATCGCCAGGGCTACCGGCCGGGATGTCCGCTTCACCGAGATCACATCGGCCGAATTCGAGGCAGGGCTGGGCGCCGCAGGTCTGCCTGCGGATCTCGTCGGACTGCTGATGATGCTGTTCACTGAGGTGTTCGACGGTCGCAACGCCCATATCGCCGACGGCGTCGAACGCGCGCTCGGGCGACCCGCGCGGGACTTTCACGACTACGCGACCGCGGTGGCCGCAACGGGTACTTGGGGAGAAACGAAATGATCGGCACTCTGTTTTCCGCGCTCATCTTCCTTGCCGTGATCGGCAGCGGCCTTGCCGCAGGGCTGTTCTTCATCTTCTCGAACACCATCATGGCGTCGTTCGCCAGGCTGCCGGCGGCGCAGGGCGTCGCCGCCATGCAGCAGATCAACCTGACCATCATCAACCCCGCCTTCATGGCGGTGTTCATGGGCATGGTGGTGCTCTCGCTGGTGCTGGGCGCCAGGGCGCTGCTCGGCTGGTCGGAGGCGGGCGCGGCCTGGCTGCTCGCGGGTGCCGTGGCCTATCTGGTCGGCGCTTTCCTGGTGACGGTCATCTTCAACGTGCCGCTCAACGACCAGCTTGCAGCGGTCGATCCGTCGAGCACCGAGGGGGCAGCGCTCTGGGCTACCTACCTGCGCGACTGGCTGCCGTGGAACCATGTCCGCACGGCCGCCTGCGTCGTCTCGCTCGGTGCCTTCGTCATGGCCTTCGCCCGCTCCATCTAGAGAAAAGGCCGGGTCGCCCCGGCCTTCGTGCTTCAGCCCTGGCGCTTCCAGCGCGCCACGGCGTGTTCGATCAGGCGGCCGACGAGGTCGGGATAGGAAACGCCCGAGGCGGCCATCGTCTTCGGATACATGCTGATGTTGGTGAAGCCGGGGATGGTGTTGACCTCGTTGACCAGCGCCGAGCCGTCCGATTTCACGAAGAAGTCGACACGCGCCATGCTTTCGCAGCCCAGCGCCAGAAAGGCGCCGCGGGCAACCTCCTGCAGCTTGGCGGTGGCGCCGTCGGGCAGTTCGGCGGGAATGCGCAATGCGGCACCGTCGGCGTCGATGTACTTGGCCTCGTAGGTGTAGAAGCCGTGGCTCGCGGCCGGCACGATCTCGCCCGGCACGGACACGGAGATCGAGCCGTCTGGCGCCTCGAGCACGGCGAACTCGACCTCGCGGCCGGCGACGAACTCCTCGATCAGCACCTTGCGGTCGTGCCGGAAGGCCTCGGCCAGCGCCGTCTCAAGCTGCTCCGGCGTCTCGGCCTTGCTGACGCCGACCGACGAGCCCTGCCGCGCCGGCTTGACGAAGACGGGCAGGCCAAGCGTTGCCTTCACGGCCTCGAAGGCAGGCCTTTCGCCTGCGTGCACCGTCAATCCGCGGGCGACCGGCAGCCCGGCCTCCTTCATCAGCCGCTTGGCCGTGTCCTTGTCCATCGCATTGGCCGAACCGAGCACGCCGCAGCCGACATAGGGAACGTCAGCAACCTCGGCGAGGCCCTGCACCGCGCCGTCCTCGCCGAACGGACCATGCAGGACTGGAAACAGCACGTCGATCCTGGGCAGCTCGAAGGGCGCCTGGTCCTGGGGCAGGGCGACCAGCCGACCCTTGCCGCCGGGCAGCAGGCTCACCTCCGTGCCGCTTTCCGGCACGGCAGGCGGCAGGGCGCCCTCTTGGTCGAGCTCGGCCAGCAGCCACCGCCCGTCACGGGAAATGCCGATCGGCACCACCTCGTACCGCGCCTGGTCGATGGCCTTGACCACGTTGCTCGCCGACATGATGGAAACGTCATGCTCGGCGGAGCGTCCGCCAAACAGCACTGCGATGCGTGGTCTTTTGGTCATGCTTTCTCCAGCCAGCCGAACCGACTTCAACTAAGTAGCCTACCGAGTGGCCGGCGATTCCAGCTTATCTGTGGCGCCTGGCGCGAGACGCGCCGCTCTCAGGCCTCGCCCTTGGCCTTGTGCCCCTTGCGGTCGGAATGGCCGAGATCGCGCTCGGGATCGATCACGTCGCGCACCAGCTGCTTGAGCTGGGCCGCGTCGGGAAAGCCGCCGTCGCGCTTGCGGTCCCAGATCAGGGTGTCGTTGCAGGTGATCGTGAACACCCCGCCGGTGCCCGGCACCAGCGTCACCTCGCCGAGCTCCTGCCCGAAGGACGACAACAGCTCCTGCGCCATCCAGCCGGCACGGAGCAGCCACATGCACTGGGTGCAGTAGGTGATGCGGATCTGGGGAAGGCTCATGAAGTTCTCAATACACTGGTTCCTGCAATCCGGTCATAGATCGGATCGCGCTTTCTGGAAACCGAGATGATGATCCAGAGCAGCCAGGCGAGCTGGATGATTGCGGCGATGGCAAACATCCTCCAGTAGCCGCTCGTCTCCATGGCGGCCATCGGATCCTCGATGAAAAAGAGCACCACGAGCGCAAAGAACAGGGCCGGCACCATGCCGATCCATTGGGCTGCCGTACGGATGACGGCTTGTTTCAGCGGCAGGCCGACTTGTCCGGGTGCATTGGTCGGCACGGCCCGGATGCCTAGTGTCCGCTTGCCAACCGTGGCGCCAGACCGCCGTTCCATGGCGATCAGATAGATGACCACAGCGAGTATCGTGATCCAGTCCGTATGAAAGGCATTGATCGGCTTGCCGTCAGCATCCAGCGAATATGTGACGAAGCGGCCGGTCGTCGTGTTGCCCTCCTGCTTGACGATACCAGCGTCAAGAGTTCTTGAGGTCGGCAGCCCGAAGAAGCCGGTTCTGCATTCTGTGAATGTGTTGGCGTCGGCTGGCGGAGGTGGCTCAAGGCCGGCAGGCGCTTGTGTGGCGGTCTCGCAAATTCTGGATGAGAGACCAAAGCTGCCCTGGATCGCGCCGTTGCTCATCGCAAACAGGATCACCACGATGATTTGAAGTGGCACCAATACGATCAGCAAGTCGATCATCAGTGCCGCAAAGCGCCGCCAAAAGCCTGCCCGCGCCGGAGCGCCCTGAACGTCAGTCATCTCGATAGTCTCCCCCCACCAAGATCGAGGCTGGACTATCCATTGCCCAAACGCAATTGGCGCCGGTCGAGGATTTTCGACCGGCGCCAATGAAATGAGATCTAGTCTGTGGATTTGCTTACGCCGCGCTGAGCTTGGCCAGCGTTTCGTCATCGACTTCGAAGTTGGCGTAGACGTTCTGCACGTCGTCGTCGTCCTCGAGGGTGGCGACCAGCTTCATCAGCGACTGGGCGCGCTCTTCGTCGACGGGAATGTTGTTCTGCGGCTTCCAGACGATCTTCACCGACTCGGCGTCGCCGAGCGAGCTTTCGAGCGCCTTGGAGACTTCGCCGAGGTTTTCGAAGGCGCAGGTGATGGTGTGGCCGTCCTCGTCCGACTGCACGTCGTCGGCGCCGGCTTCGATCGCCGCGTCCATGACCTTGTCGGCGTCGCCGGCCTTGGCTTCATAGACGATCTCGCCGACGCGGTCCCACATGAAAGACACCGAGCCGGTTTCGCCCATCGCGCCACCGGCCTTGGTGAAGGCGGCGCGCACGTTGGAAGCGGTACGGTTGCGGTTGTCGGTCAGAGCCTCGACGATGAGGGCTATGCCACCGGGGCCGTAGCCCTCGTAGCGCACTTCCTCGTAGTTCTCGGCGTCGCCCATCGAGGCCTTGGAGATGGCGCGCGCGATGTTGTCCTTGGGCATCGACACGGCCTTGGCGTTCTGTACCGCCAGGCGCAGGCGAGGGTTCATCGAGGGGTCGGGCACGCCGGTCTTTGCTGCAACGGTGATTTCGCGCGCGAGCTTGGAGAACATCTTCGACCGCACCGCATCCTGGCGGCCCTTGCGGTGCATGATGTTCTTGAACTGTGAATGGCCGGCCATGGGACCCCTGTTTGTCGCTTCGGCAGTGTTGGAATGGGCCGCCTTATAGATAAATCGGCTCAATACGTCCAGACTTCCGGGCTTTCGAGGCCTCGTGAAAACGGGGGCACGCCGCGCCGATGACCGTGCTTCGCCCAAGGCGTCATTGCGCGCGCTTCCGGACAGGCCGATCGTCATGGTCTTCGGCGGTATCCGAGGCCGGGCTTTCCCTGCCGCCGTCTGGGCCGCACCTGCCGACGCGCACCATGTTGCGGCCGGCTGCCTTGGCCTCATAGAGTGCCCGGTCGGCGATCAGCAGAAGCTCGTCGAGCCCCCTGATCTCGACGGCGGCGCAGGCCGCCACCCCGATGCTGACGGTCATGCGCAGTTGCTGGCCCGACGGCAGCATCGGTTCTGCCCGCTCCATCGTGAGGCGTATGCGCTCGGCCATGCCGGTCGCCTCGATCAGGTCGGCCTGCGGCAACAGCACCGCGAATTCCTCCCCGCCGGTCCGGCCGAACAGGTCGGCCCCCCGCAGTTCGGGGGAAACCAGGCGGACGAACTCGGTCAGCACGCTGTCGCCCGCGGCATGTCCGAAGCGGTCGTTGATGCGCTTGAAATAGTCGAGATCGATCGTCAGCAGCGCGACGCCGCGCGAGCCGCGCGACAGCTCCGCGAGGCGGGATTTCGCCCGTTCCATGAACGCGCCGCGCGACAGCGCCCCGGTGAGGGAATCGAAATTCGCGGCCTTGAACAGCCGGTCTATCAGTTCCTTGCGCGCGGCGTTCGTGCTCGCAACCGTCAGCGGGCCGAGCGCCATGAGTGCCACGCCCAGCCGGATCGAGTCGAGCACGCGGAGCGGGTTCGGCAGCTTGGACAAGGGGATCAGCTGGGCCGGGAGCGAGATCAGCAGCCAGGCCGACATCAACATGGTCAGCGTGGTCGTGGTGAACAGGCTGTAGGTCAGCGCGCACCACAGCAGGGCCGGGATGGGGAAGGCGAGTGCGCCCGGACCGCCTACGACAAGGCCCACGCCGACCGTGCCGGCAAGAGCTGCGGCGGGTGCGGCGTGCAGCAGGGTGGCCAGATTCGCCTCCAGCGGCTTCCACCGTTGGCGCATCAGCGTGCCGGCACCCGGAAAGGTCAGGATGACGGGCAGGACGACGAGGTAGTTGACCAGTTCGCTGGCGAACCAGAAGGCCAGGCCGTCGGTGATGTCGCGGCCGAACAGCAGCGCTGCTCCGGCGGCGCTGACGATTGCCGCCGCCATCGCCGCCGCGCAACACACGGCGAACAGATAAAGCACCGAGATCGAGCAGCGTAGCCTGCGAATTTTCTCGGACATCGGACTGTACAGCGCAGAGCCGGCCATGGCGCCCGCCATGTTGGCGGAGGACAGCCAGAGGTTGGTGCGCAGGTCGCTGCCGGTGAGGAAGTCGGCGGCGATGTAGCCGGCGAAGGCCGCCAGCCATCCGGAAGCCGCGGCATAGGCGGGGTGGCGCACCATCAGGCCCAGGAGAATGGCGTTCGCCGGCCATACGGCGGCCAGGAAACCGACTGGGCGGGTAAATATCCCGAAGAGCGATGCGACGAGGACCGCCGCCCCAACGGTCAGGGCGACCAGTGACCTTTGCGCAATGCTGATATCTGCTGGGTGGTGGCGTCGACTGGCAGCGAGCATATTCCTTCCGTTCGCGTCAAGACGCCCCTTCATCCCGACTATCGTCGAAAACAGTTCACTTGGGCTTAATAAGCAACATCGAATTCGCCCTGTGGTTGTCTCGCGGTTGCGGCGGAATGGCGCTAGGGATGCCGTAGCGTCATCTGCCTCGGCTGCGAGGATGTTCCCGGCCAGACGGGCTTCCAATGCATGGTTGCAATCGGGCCGAGCCGCTGCCGGCCTCGATCCACCCGCGGCGCGTCTAGGCGGAAGCTTCGGGGAACCTTATCCGTACGCGCAGGCCCCGGCCTTCCGCACCCGAAGACAGATCCAGCCTGCCGCCGAACAGCGCGGCGATCTCCTCGACGATCGGCAGGCCGAGGCCGGCACCGGGCTGGTCGCCGGCGCGGCCGCGGGCGAAGCGCTGGCGCACGGTCTCGAACTCCGATGCCGGGATGCCCGGCCCGGTGTCCTCGACTTCGAGCATGACGTTCTCGCCCTCGCGCAGCACCTTCACGGTCGCCTCGGCGCCCGAGCCGGCATAGGCGAGCGCATTCTCGATCAGGTTGCGGATCATCTCGCCGAGGAGCATCGGCTCGCCGCGCATGTAGAGCGCCTCCTCGCCCTCGAAGCCGAGGTCGATGCCCGCGGCATGGGCCTGGGTGATGCGGTCGGCGGTGAGCGTCCGGGCGAGTTCGGTCAGGTCCACCGCGCCGAGGCTCTTCAGTTGCTCGGATGCCGCCTGGTCGACCTTGGCGAGCAGCAGCAGCTGGGCGATGACGCGTTCGGCATGCGCCACCGCCTCGTCGCCGATGCGGGCGGCGCGGCGGGCCTCCTCCAGCGAATGCGCGCGCGACGACAGCGCAAGCTGGGTGCGGATGATGGTCAGCGGCGTGCGCAGCTGGTGGCTGGCGTTGCCGGTGAAATGGCGCATGGCCCCGAGCGCGGAACCCAGCCTGCCCATGAATGAGTTGACAGTGTCGACCAGCCCCCGCACCTCCTTGGGCACCGACTGCTCGATCGGGTGCAGGTCGTCGGGATTGCGCTCGGCAATGGCGTCGCGCAGCCGGTAGAGCGGCCTGAGCGAGAAGGTGACGGCAAACCAGACGATGGCTGCCGCACTGCCGATCAGGATCGCCAGCCTGAGCGCCGAACGCAGCAGGATCGTCTGCGCCAGCTGGGTCCTGGCGATGGTCGTTTCGGCGACGGTGACGACGAAGGGGATCGAGGTGGCGCCCGTGGAGGCGGCGCGGTAGAGCGAAGTCAGCCTGATCGGCTCGCCGCGGAAGGTCGCGTCCGAATAGCCGCTTTCCTCCTGGCCGAGGCCGTCGATCACCGGCAAGTTCTGGTAGCCGGTGATGAAGCCGTCCGGGCCGTCGACCCGGTAGAAGACCCGGTCCTGCGCGGCGGAAGTCAGCATTTCGAGCGCGACATAGGGGATGTCGACTTCAAGCGCGCCGTTCTCCGCCACCACCACCCGCTCGGCAATCGCCAGTGCCGAGCCGGCCAGCACCCGGTCGGAGACGGCGTTCGCCGTGTCGACAGCCTCGTTGTAGGTGTCGGCCAGCGCGATCAGCCCGATGGCTACCAGCGGCACGAGCAGCCACAACAGCAGCCGGCGTCGCAGCGAATAGGTTTTCGTCCGTGGCATCAGGGACTGGGCAGCTTTTCGAGATAGTAGCCGATGCCGCGCGCCGTGCGCACGGTCAGCCCGTAGGGCGCCAGCCGTTTGCGCAGGCGGCTGACATATTGCTCGATGGCGTTGGCGCTGAGGTCCTCATCGAAACCGGCGAGCGATTCGATGATCGCCTGCTTGGCCACCACCTTGCCGGCACGCATGAACAGCGTCTCGAGCAGCGCGAGCTCGCGCGCCGGAATGTCGATCGCCGCGCCGCGCGAGGAGAAGCTGCGGGTGTTGAGGTCGAGCAGCACCTCGCCGAAGCTGACGGTGGAGGCCTTGAGGCCGGCGCGGCGGCGCAGCAGCGTCCTCACCCTGGCCTCGAGCTCGCCGACGTCGAAGGGCTTGACCATGTAGTCGTCGGCGCCGAGGTCGAGGCCCTTCACCCGCTCGTCGAGCGAGTGGCGCGCCGACAGGATCAGCACCGCCGCGTCGTGCTGGCGTCCGCGCATGGTACGCAGCACTTCGAGCCCGTCCATCTCGGGCAGGTTGAGGTCGAGGATGACGAGATCGAAGCGCTCGGCGGCGAGCACCGCGACGGCCGATGCGCCGTCGCCGACGACGTCGACGGCGTAGCCGCTGCCTTTGAGCACGGCGGCAAGCCCGCCGGCTAGCGTGGCGTTGTCCTCGACCACCAGAATGCGCACCGAAATCTCCCTGCCGTTGCCGCCCGAACGATGCCTATTCGCTGGGCAAAGGTCCAGAGCTGCGTAGCGCGCTTCGCCGTTGTGTCCAAGGCCGGGCTGTTGCATGGTCTCGCCGTCATGCGCCTGGCCCTTCTCTTCGCCCTCATCAGCCTTGCAGCCCCCGCACGCGCGGAGGTGACCGTGTTTCCGGCGCTCAATGCCGTGGCGGACGCCCGCACGCTGGTGGTCTATTCGTCGCTGGACGCGCCGCTCGCCAAGCCGATGATCGACGGCTTCCAGAAGGCCAATCCCGACGTCGCGGTGCGCTACGAGGACCTGCTGACCACCGAGATCTACGATCGCGTGGTCGCCGAGACCGATGCCGGCAAGGGCTCGGCCGACATCGCCTTCTCGTCGGCGATGGACCTGCAGGTCAAGCTCGCCAATGACGGCTATGCCCAGGAAAGCCGGCTGCCGCTCTCTGGCCGCTGGCCGCGCTGGGCCAACTGGCGCGACACCGCCTATGCGCTGACCTTCGAGCCGGCGGTGTTCGTCTACCACAAGCCGAGCTTCGCGGACGCGCCGCCGCCGGCGACACGCGGCCAGTTCGTCGATTTCCTCAAGGCCCAGGGCGACAAGGTCTACGGCCGCATCGCCACCTACGACATCGAGCGCTCGGGCGTCGGCTTCATGTTCATGGCCCGCGACCAGGAGCAGTATCCCGACATCTGGTCGGTCATCCGCACCATGGGCGCCGCCGGTGTGAAACTCTATTCGACCAGCGGCGCGATCCTCGAGCGCATCGCCGACGGCCGCTTCGTGCTCGGCTACAACATCCTCGGTTCCTACGCCGCCGACTGGGCGGCGCGCGACCCCAATGTCGGCGTCGTGCTGCCCAAGGACTATACGGTGGTGATGTCGCGCATCGGCCTGGTACCCAAGGCGGCGCGTTCGCCCGACCTCGGCCGCCGCTATCTCGAATATTTCATGTCGGCCGAGGGCCAGACGGTGATGGCGCGGCAGTTGCACATCGCCGCCGTCAACCCCGACGTGTCCGGCGACAACACTGCCAACCGTATGCAGCAGGTGCTCGGCGGGCAGCTGCGGCCGGTGCCGGTCAGCCCCGGCCTCATGGTCTATCTCGACCAGGTCAAGCGTTCGCGCGTCATCCAGCGCTGGAACGAGGCGCTGCGCAGCCCGTGACGATGTACCCAACCTGTTGCATCGGTGTCAGTCTGATGTCAGGTTGCTGCGCTAGGGAAGTTTTGGCCCGTCCGTTGGGAGGCGGCGAGGCTCGGAAAGTTCGGGAGGACTTCGAACAGGTTTCCGCAAAGGCTACCCGGCGGCGTCAAATGCGCCGAAAGAGGGGCCGGAAACGCTGCACCACGGCCGGCCAACCAGCCCGCCAGTTCCTGCCGTCAGATCCGGGTCGCCGCTTCGCGAGCGGGCCGCGAAACTGAAAAGGCATTTGCCCCGCGCATGCGGGCAGCAAGGGAGGAACGGCAGTGAAGCAGTTCGTATTGGCATCCATCATCGCAGGCGCTCTCGCCCTGCCGGCCGCCGCGGCCGAATACAAGATCATGGCTCCGGCAGCGCCGGGCGGCGGCTGGGACCAGACCGCCCGCTCGATGCAGACCGCGCTCCAGGACGAGAAGATCTCGAGCAGCGTCCAGGTCAGCAACGTTCCGGGCGCCGGCGGCACCATCGGCCTGGCCCAGTTCGTCAACCAGGCGAACGGCGACCCCAACCAGCTGATCGTCGGCGGCTACGTCATGGTCGGCGCGATCCTGACCAACGCCTCGCCGGTCACCCTCGAGCAGGTCACCCCGATCGCCCGCCTGACCGGCGAGTATGAAGCGATCGTCGTGCCCGCCAGCTCCGACATCAAGGACATGGCCGGCCTCGTCGCCAAGCTGAAGGCCGATCCGGGCTCGGTGTCCTGGGGCGGCGGTTCGGCCGGCGGCACCGACCACATCACGGCCGGCCTCGTCGCCAAGGCCGTCGGCGTCGATCCGACCAAGGTCAACTACATCGCCTATTCCGGGGGTGGCGAGGCGCTCGCCGCCATCCTCGGCAGCCAGGTGACCGTCGGCATCTCCGGCTACGGCGAGTTCGCCGAGCAGATCAAGGCGGGCCAGCTGCGCATCCTCGGCATCTCGGCCGACAAGAAGGTCGAAGGCGTCGATGCCCCGACCTTCAAGGACGGCGGCGTCGACGTCGCGATCCAGAACTGGCGCATGGTCGCGGCCGCTCCCGGCATCTCGGCCGACCAGAAGGCAGCCGTGCTCGCCGACGTCGAGAAGATGGTCACTTCGGCCTCGTGGAAGAAGATCCTCGCCGACAAGGGCTGGGCCAACACCTATCTCGCCGGTGACGACTTCGCAGCCCAGCTGAAGAAGGACACCGAGGCGACCGCCGCGATCCTGAAAGACATCGGCCTGGTGAAATGAGCCGGGACACCCAGCAACAAGAAAAGCGCCGCCCGGACCGGGCGGCGCTTGTCATCGCCGCCCTGCTCATGGCGGCTTCCGTCGTCATCGCCTGGAACACGGCCAGCCACAGCGCCGGTGGCGCCTATGCGCGCGTCGGCCCGGCGACCTTTCCCTACGTGATCGCCGTCGCGTTCTTCGGCCTGTCGATCTGGACGGCGATCGAAGCCTTCCGCGGCGACTTCCCCGAGCGCGAGCATCAGGAGATCAGCCCGATCCTGTGGATCGTTGGCGGCCTCGCCGCGCAGATGCTGCTGCTCAAGGTGGCCGGCTTCTCCATCGCCACGGGCCTGCTCTTCGCCGCCACCGCGCGGGCGTTCGGGCGCGGTCCGCTGTGGAAGACCATTCCCATCGGCATCGTCCTTGCCTTCGTCGTCTGGGTCATTTTCGCCAAGGGACTGCAGCTCTCGCTGCCAGCCGGCCCGCTCGAACGCCTGTTCTGAGCGGCATTTTAGGAGCGGCTAGATATGGATACGTTCGGTCTGCTGGCGCAGGGTCTTCTGACGGCGCTTGAACCCATCAACCTGCTTTACGCACTCATCGGCGTCACGCTCGGCACCGCCGTCGGCGTCCTGCCCGGCATCGGCCCAGCGCTGACCGTGGCTCTGCTGCTGCCGGTCACCTACAAGCTCGATCCGGCGGGATCGCTGATCATGTTCGCCGGCATCTATTACGGCGGCATGTATGGCGGCTCGACCACGTCGATCCTGCTCAACACGCCCGGTGAAAGCGCCTCGATCGTCACGGCGCTCGAAGGCAACAAGATGGCGCGCGCCGGACGCGGCGGCCCAGCGCTGGCAACGGCGGCCATCGGCTCCTTCGTCGCCGGCCTCATCGCCACCATCGGCCTCGCCTTCATTGCGCCCACCGTCGTCAAGATGGCGCTGTCCTTCGGCCCGGCCGAATATTTCGCGCTGATGATCCTGGCCTTCATGACCGTGTCGGCCGCGTTTGGCGATTCGAGCCTGCGCGGCCTCACCGCGCTGTTCATCGGCCTCGCGCTCGGCCTGGTCGGCATCGACCTGCAGACAGGCCAGGCGCGGCTTTCCTTCGGCATCCCCGACCTGCTCGACGGCATCGAGGTGACGACGCTGGCGGTCGCGCTGTTCGCGGTCGGCGAGGCGCTCAGCGTCGCGGCCGGCAAGGGCGGCGAGTCCACTATCCAGGCGATCAAGGGCTCGGTGTGGATGACCCGCGAGGACTGGCGGCGCTCGTGGAAGCCCTGGCTGCGCGGCACCGCCGTCGGCTTCCCGATCGGCGCGATGCCGGCGGGCGGCGCCGAGATCGGCACGTTCCTGTCCTATTCGATGGAAAAGCAGCTGGCCGAGAAGCCGGAAGAGTTCGGCAACGGCGCCATCGAGGGCGTCGCCGGTCCGGAAGCCGCCAACAACGCGTCGGCCGCCGGCACGCTGGTGCCGCTCCTGACGCTCGGCCTGCCGACCACGGCGACGGCGGCGATCATGCTCGCTGGCTTCCAGCAGTTCGGCCTGCAGCCCGGTCCGCTTCTGTTTACCACCAACCCGCAGCTGGTCTGGGGCCTGATCGCCTCGCTGCTGGTCGCCAACCTGATGCTTCTGGTGCTGAACCTGCCGCTGATCGGCCTCTGGGTCCGCCTGCTGACCATCCCGACGCCGTGGCTCTATGCCGGCATCCTGCTGTTTGCGACGCTCGGCACCATCGGCGCCAACTCGGCCGTCTACCAGCTCAACGTCGCCGGCCTGTTCAGCTGGCCGATGTCGTTCGAACTCGGCATGCTTTTGGCGTTCGGTCTGCTCGGCTACGGCCTGCGCCGCTTCCACTATCCGATCGCGCCCGTGGTGGTGGGCCTGATCCTCGGGCCGATGGCCGAGCAGCAGCTGCGCCGCGCGCTCGCCATCAGCCAGGGCGACCCGACGATCCTCGTCGGCTCGCCGATCGCGGTCGTGCTGTTGCTGCTCGCGGCCACCGCCGTGCTTCTGCCGCTCTACCTGCGGGCGCGCGGCAAGGGCAAGGTGCTCGCCCAGCTCGGCGCCAGCGAAGACTGAGCTCGTCAGTCACGAAACGAAAAAGCCGAAGCCCGGAAATCCGCGCTTCGGCTTTTTCTTTGCCCTGCGGGCTGGATGTCCAGGGCGACAGAGCGGTGAGTCCGCCAGGACCACCGCTCCGGAGCGCCTCCTGCAATGCCGCACCGCAACGGCGGAGGGACATCGCATCACGTCGGTTCCGCAGCCGGTCCGCGAGGACGAGCCCGATCCCGTGGGCGCTCTCTACCCTGAAATCGGGAAATCAGTAGCGGCGGATGCGGTCGAAATGCCGGGGGTCGATGCCCAGCATGACCAGATCCTGGTTGGCCGGACGGTGGCCGCGCTCGACTGCGGCGGCTGCGGCGACGGCGCTGCCGAGGGTGCGAACCAGGTTGCCAATGCGTCCAAGGGGCTTGCGAGCGTTCATCTTCGTCATCCTTTCGCGCTGCATCATCATCTCTTGTGCAACGCAACAAATATAGGTGACGCAAAGGGAAGCGGTAGAGGTGGCGATGCATGTTTGCCATGCGTTTGCTGCAATGGTCGGTTAAACAGGCGCCGGTGGACGCTCGGGACCGCAGCACTTGAAAGGCGAGGCGCCTTCGGTTATATCAGCGTCAAATTCTTGGTCGGTATGACGAAGAGTGGGTCCACCCGGTCCCGCTCTTTTTTGTTACCTGCCGACCGCTTGGAGAACCAATGACCGAAAACGCAGGCGAACAGGCAGGCGACGACCGCATCATCCGCGAGACCGGCATCGATGCCCGCATCGCGCTGATCATCCAGCCGGTGCTCCGTGCGATCGGCTTCAGGCTCGTCCGCGTGCGGCTGTCGGGCCAGAACGGCCTGACGCTGCAGATCATGGCCGAGCGCGAAGACGGAACCATGACGGTCGAGGATTGCGAGGAGGTGAGCCGTGCCGTCTCGCCCGCCCTCGATGTCGATGATCCGATCGAAAAGGCGTATCATCTCGAAGTCTCGTCGCCGGGCATCGACCGGCCGCTGGTGCGCAAGTCGGATTTCGCCAACTGGATCGGCCATCTCGTGAAGATGGAGACCTCGGTCCTGGTCACCGACCGCAAGCGCTTCCGCGGCAAGATCGCCGAGGCCGACGAAGAGGGCATCCTGATCCAGCGCGACCAGGCCGCCTATGGCGAGGAGCCGACCGTGCGCGTGCCTTTCGAGGCGATCGCCGAAGCGCGGCTGATCCTAACCGACGACCTGATCCGCGATGCCCTGAGCAAGGACAACAGGGCCCGCAAGGAAGCGAAGAAGCGTCACGGCGAGGCCGACGACGCCGGTGAAGACGAAGAAACCGAAACGGAAGACTGACAGAGCCGTGCAGCCGGACCGCGTCCGGCCTGAAGCTCGGGGAGAAAGACAATGGTTGTAAGCGCCAACAGGCTCGAACTGCTGCAGATCGCCGATGCGGTCGCCCGCGAGAAGTCGATCGACAAGTCGATCGTCATCGCCGCCATGGCCGACGCGATCCAGAAGGCGGCACGCTCGCGCTATGGCCAGGAAACCAACATCCGCGCCGACATCAACCCGAACACCGGCGAGATGAAGCTGCAGCGCCTGATGGAAGTGGTCGAGAAGGTCGAGGACTACGCGACCCAGATCGCGCTGACCTCGGCGCGCGAGCGCAATCCCGACGCGCAACTCGGCGACTTTATCGCCGAGCAGCTGCCGCCGATGGATTTCGGCCGCATCGCCGCGCAGTCGGCCAAGCAGGTCATCGTCCAGAAGGTGCGCGAGGCCGAGCGCGACCGCCAGTACGACGAATACAAGGATCGCATCGGCGAGATCGTCAACGGCACGGTCAAGCGCGTCGAATACGGCAACGTCATCGTCGATCTCGGCCGTGGCGAGGCGATCATCCGCCGCGACGAGCTGATCCCCCGCGAGAACTACAAGTACGGCGACCGCGTCCGCGCCTATGTCTACGACGTGCGCCGCGAGCAGCGCGGCCCGCAGATCTTCCTGTCGCGTACCCATCCGCAGTTCATGGCGAAGCTGTTCACCATGGAAGTGCCGGAAATCTATGACGGCATCATCGAGATCAAGTCGGTGGCCCGCGATCCGGGTTCGCGCGCCAAGATCGCCGTCATCTCGCGCGACAGCTCGATCGATCCGGTCGGCGCCTGCGTCGGTATGCGCGGCTCCCGCGTCCAGGCCGTCGTCGGCGAGCTCCAGGGCGAAAAGATCGACATCATTCCGTGGTCGCCCTCGGCAGCCTCCTTCATCGTCAATGCCCTGCAGCCGGCCGAGGTCGCCAAGGTCGTTCTCGACGAGGACGCCGAGCGCATCGAGGTCGTGGTGCCGGACGACCAGCTGTCGCTCGCCATCGGCCGCCGCGGCCAGAACGTGCGCCTCGCCTCGCAGCTGACCGGCTGGGACATCGACATCCTCACCGAGCAGGAAGAGTCCGAGCGCCGCCAGAAGGAATTCGTCGAGCGTTCGACGCTGTTCATGGAAGCCCTCGACGTCGACGAGATGGTCGGCCAGGTGCTCGCCTCGGAAGGCTTCACCAGCGTCGAGGAAGTGGCCTACGTCGATTCCGACGAGATCGCCTCGATCGACGGCTTTGACGAGGACACCGCCAGCGAAATCCAGCAGCGCGCCCGCGAATATCTCGAGAAGATCGAGGCCGAGCACGACGAGAAGCGCAAGAAGCTCGGCGTCGAGGACGAGCTGCGCCAGATCCCCGGCATCACCACCGCGATGCTGGTGGCGCTCGGCGAGGACGGCGTCAAGACCATCGAGGACTTCGCCGGCTACGCCGCCGATGACCTCGTCGGCTGGAAGGAGCGCAAGGACGGCGAGACCAAGTTCTATCCGGGCGTTCTGGCCGACTACGGCGTGTCGCGTGCGGATGCCGAGCAGATGGTCGTCGCCGCCCGCCGCATGGCAGGCTGGATTTCCGAAGACGAAGTGGCTGAGGAAGCCACCGACGTCGCCGGTGAGTGACGTGGGTCGGGCCGGAGATCGCTTTGGACGAGATGAACGATCGCACCTGCATCGTTACGCGCCAGCGCGGCGAAACGGATGATCTGATCCGTTTCGTCGTCGGTCCCGATTCGACTGTTTTTCCCGATCTGAAGAGAAAGTTGCCCGGCCGCGGTTGCTGGGTGACGGCCGACCGCCTACATGTCGACAAGGCTGCGGCCAAGGGCATGTTCGCCCGCGCCTTCAAGAAGCCGGTCGTCGTTCCGGCCGACCTGGGCGCCATGGTGGACGCACTGCTTGCAAAATCGGCGCTCGGCGCGCTCGGGCTTGCCCGCAAGGCCGGGCTCGTTGCGCTCGGCGCCGCCAAGGTCGACACTGCCGTACGCGCCGGAAAAGCGCTTCTGGTGCTTCACGCCTACGAGGGCGCCGAGGATGGCGTCCGCAAGATCACCCAGGCCCGCAGGGCGACAGTCTATCTCGGCGGCCCTGCCACGCCCGCCTACAAACTTTTTTCCGAAGCGGAATTGGGTTTGGCATTGGGGGCAACAAATGTGATACATGCTGCCGTTCTCGCGGGAGACGCGGGCAAGACGGTCGCAAAGCGCATGGTTGCGCTTGACCGATATCGGGGCGGATCCCCGGATGATCTGGCAATGATTGCGGCGATTGCCGACGAAGATGATGCCGCAGAGGATATGGAATGAGCGACACCAAATCGGGCGATGACAAGACGTTGAGCGTCACTCCGAAGAAGACCTTGACGCTGAAGCGCCCGGGCGCGGAGCAGGGAACCGTGCGCCAGAATTTCTCGCATGGCCGCACCAAGGCGGTCGTCGTCGAGACCAAGAAGCGCAAATTCTCCATGCCTGGCGACAGGCATGAGCCCGCACCGTCGCCGGCTCCCGCGCCGACGATCGTCGCGCCGAAGCCCCAGCAGGCAGCGCCCGTCAACGTCGCACCGGTGGTGCGCGAGACGCCTCGCCCCCAGCCGGAACGCTCCGGCATGGTGCTGAACGAGCTGTCGCGTGGCGAGATGGAAGCTCGCCGTCGCGCGCTTGAGGGTTCGGTCGTCCGCGAACAGGAAGAACGCGCCCGTGCCGCGGAAGACACGCGCCGCCGCGCCGAGGAAGACGAGCGCCGCCGCAAGGAACGCGAAGAGTCGGCCCGTCGCCAGGCCGAGGAAGAAGCCCGTCTGAAGACGGAAGCCGAATCCCGCCGCCGCGCCGAGGAAGAGGCTCGCCGTCGTGCGCCTGCCGCCGTCCAGGCCAGTGCCGCCGACGAAGAAGAAGCAGTTGCCCGTCCGCGTGGCGGCCGCCCCGGTGGCGGCAGCGGCGGTGGAGCAGGTGCTGGCGCGGGCGCTGGTGCCGGTGCTGCTACGCCGGTGCGTCGCATCGCGACCCCCGAGGTTGCCCGTCCGGCCAAGACCAAGACCGAAGACGATCGTCGTCGCGGCAAGCTGACGCTCAATACGGCACTGTCATCCGTTGATGGCGACGCGCGTTCGCGCTCGCTGTCGGCGATGCGTCGCCGCCAGGAGAAGTTCAAGCGCGCGATGCATCAGGAAACGCGCGAGAAGATCGTGCGCGAGGTCGTCCTTCCCGAGACCATCACCATCCAGGAACTCGCACAGCGCATGTCCGAGCGCGCCGTCGAGGTCGTCAAGTTCTTCATGAAGCAGGGCCAGATGCTGAAGCCGGGCGACGTCATCGACGCCGATACGGCCGAGCTGGTTGCCGGCGAATTCGGTCACACGGTCCGCCGCGTAGCCGAGTCCGACATCGAGGAAGGCCTGTTCGACATCGCCGACCGCACCGAGGACCTGGTGTCGCGTCCGCCTGTCGTCACCATCATGGGCCATGTCGACCACGGCAAGACCTCGCTGCTCGACGCCATCCGCAACGCCAATGTCGTGTCCGGCGAAGCCGGCGGCATCACCCAGCACATCGGCGCCTACCAGGTCGAGAAGAACGGTCAGAAGATCACCTTCATCGACACGCCCGGCCACGCTGCCTTCACCGCGATGCGCGCCCGCGGCGCCCAGTCGACCGACATCGCCATCCTGGTGGTCGCGGCCGACGACGCCGTCATGCCGCAGACCATCGAGTCGATCAGCCATGCCAAGGCTGCCGGCGTGCCGATCATCGTGGCCATCAACAAGATGGACAAGCCGTCGGCCGATGCCCAGAAGGTGCGCACCGACCTGCTGCGCCACGAGGTCTTCGTGGAATCGATGGGCGGTGAAACGCTCGACGTCGAGGTGTCGGCCAAGACCGGCAAGGGTCTCGACAAGCTGCTCGAGGCCATCCTGCTGCAGGCCGAAGTGCTCGACCTCAAGTCCAACCCCGACCGTACGGCCGAGGGCGTGGTCATCGAGGCTAAGCTCGACAAGGGCCGCGGTCCGGTCGCGACCGTGCTGGTCCAGACCGGTACGCTGCTGCCGGGCGACATCCTCGTCGCCGGCAACCAGTGGGGCCGCGTCCGCGCCCTGGTCGACGACCGTGGCACGCATGTCGAAGAGGCCCCGCCGTCCATGCCGGTCGAGATCCTCGGCCTGCAGGGCACGCCGCAGGCCGGCGACCGCTTCGCGGTGGTCAACAACGAGGCGCGCGCCCGCGAGATCACCGAGTACCGCCAGCGTCTGGCGCGTGACAAGGCCGTCGCCAGGCACGCCACCCAGCGCGGCTCGCTCGAGCAGATGATGTCGCAGCTGCAGTCCTCGGGTCTCAAGGAGTTCCCGCTCATCATCAAGGGCGACGTGCAGGGTTCGGTCGAAGCGATCGTCACCGCGCTCGACAAGCTCGGCACCGACGAGGTGCGTGCCCGCATCGTCCATGCCGGCGCTGGCGCGGTCACCGAAAGCGACGTCACGCTCGCCGAGACGTCGGGTGCTGCGATCATCGGCTTCAACGTCCGCGCCAATGCGCAGGCGCGCCACGCCGCCGAGCAGGCAGGCGTCGAGATCCGCTACTACAACATCATCTACAGCCTCGTGGATGACATCAAGGATGCGATGTCGGGCCTGCTGTCGCCGGAACGCCGCGAGACCTTCATCGGCAATGCCGAGATCCTCGAGGTGTTCCACATCACCAAGGTCGGCAAGGTCGCGGGTTGCCGCGTCACCGAAGGCAAGGTCGAACGTGGTGCGGGCGTCCGCCTCATCCGCGACAACGTGGTCATCCACGAAGGCACGCTCAAGACGCTCAAGCGCTTCAAGGACGAAGTCTCCGAAGTGCCGGTCGGCCAGGAGTGCGGCATGGCCTTCCAGAACTACGAAGACATCCGCCAGGGTGACGTCATCGAGTGCTTCCGCGTCGAGATGGTGACCAGGAGGCTCTAGGCCTCTGGCATTAGTCTAACCGTTTGGACGGTGGCCGTTCGGCCGCCGTCCGTTTTCGTGCAGCAGTGAACGCGGTCCCAGTCCGCTCCCTGCGACATTTGGATATTCAGGACCATGTCCCGTTTTACGAACTCAGGCCCCTCCCAGCGCCAGCTTCGCGTCGGCGAGCAGGTGCGCCATGCGCTGTCCGAAATGCTGCAGCGGGGCGAAATTCTCGATCCGCTGATCGAGACGACGGTGATTTCGATCTCCGAGGTGCGTATGTCGCCCGACCTCAAGATCGCCACCGCCTTCGTGTCGCCGCTCGGCGCCAAGGAGCCGGCGGCGGTCATCGAGGCGCTCAACAAGCATGCCAAATTCATCCGTGGCCGCGTTTCATTCGCCCTCAGGCAGATGAAATACATGCCGGAATTCCGTTTCCGGCTGGACACCAGTTACGACAATTTCGCCAAGATCAACGATCTGCTGCGCTCGCCCGAAGTGGCGCGCGACCTGGACGGCGAGGAAGACAAGGAAGACTGACATGTCGCGTCGCGGCAAGAAGAAAGGCCGGCCCGTCTCCGGCTGGCTGGTGCTGGACAAACCGGTGGGCATGGGCTCCACCGAGGCCGTGTCCAAGGTGAAGTGGCTGTTCAACGCCGAGAAGGCCGGTCACGCCGGAACCCTCGATCCGCTCGCCTCGGGCATGCTGCCGATCGCGCTGGGCGAGGCCACCAAGACCGTTCCCTACGTCATGGACGGCGCCAAGATCTATCGCTTCACCGTCGCCTGGGGCGAGGAGCGGTCGACCGACGACCTCGAAGGTCCGGTGACCAGGAGCTCCGACAATCGTCCGAGCGAGGCCGAGATCCGCGCGCTCCTGCCGAAATATACCGGCGTCATCATGCAGACGCCGCCGCAGTTCTCGGCGATCAAGATCGCCGGCGAGCGCGCCTACGACCTCGCCCGCGAGGGCGAGACCGTCGACATCCCGGCGCGCGAGATCGAGATCGGCCGCCTCGACATCGTCGAGAACAGCGCCGACCGCACCGTCTTCGAAGTCGAGTGCGGCAAGGGCACCTATGTGCGCTCGCTGGCCCGTGACATGGGCCGCGACCTCGGCTGCTATGGCCACATCGCGGAGCTGCGCCGCACCGAGGTCGAGCCCTTCACGGCCGACGACTTCGTCACCATCGCCGAGCTGGAAGCGGCGCGCGCCGCCGGCCAGCCGGAGGGCGAGGAAGGCCGCTGGGATTTCCAGGCGATCGACGAGTTCGTGGTCGACACCTCGGCCGCGCTCGACTGCCTGCCGCAGGTCGCCGTCACCGACGAGGCCGCCAACAAGATCAGGCTCGGCAATCCGGTCATCGTGCGCGGCCGCGACGCGCCCGTCGAGGCCGAGGAAGCCTGCGCCACCGCGCGCGGACGCCTGGTCGCCATCGGCGCCATCGAGCAGGGCATGTTCAAGCCGAAGCGCGTGTTCACCGCCTGATGCTTGTTTGCGGCCGCGGTTTCCGCTTGGATCATGGCGGTGATTCCCTGAGCAAGGCGCGATGACCGAGGCAAACAAGACCCTGAAGCGCGAACCCCGACATGCAAGGCGGGCACCGGTCGGTGCCTCGCCGGGGACTCTGATTGCCGATCCTTCGGCGCGTCAGTCGGCTCTCAATCTCACGCTCATTTCCCCCGACGCCTGCGAATTCATCGACAATGCCAGCCTTGGCGATGTCGAGGCCGCGTGCGAACAGTGGCCGCTGATCTGGCTCGATTGCGTCGGCCTCGCCAATATCGCGCTCATCGAGGAGATCGGCCGGATCTTCGGCCTGCACACGCTGGCGCTGGAGGACGTGGTCAACACCGGCCAGCGACCCAAGGCCGACTTCTTCGACGACTATGCCTTCTTCATCCTCAGCATGATCGACGACGTGAAGACTGGTCGCTACGAGCAGATCTCCTTCTTCTTCGGCGAAAACTTCGTCGTCACCTTCCAGGAGCGCGAGGGCGATCCGTTCGGGCCCGTACGGCAGCGCATCCGCACCTCCAACCCGAGCAGGCTGCGCAACGGCAAGGCCGACTACCTCGCCTATGCGCTGATCGACGCGGTCGTCGACAGCTATTTCCCGATCGTCGACGCCACCGGCGACAAGCTCGACGCCATCGAGGACGAATTGCTGGCCGCACCGCAGAAGCACCACATCAGCCAGCTGCACGGCCTGCGCCGGGCGACGAACCTGCTCAAGCGCACGATCTGGCCGCTGCGCGACGCGCTGACCGCGCTGATCCGCTCGGACGCTGCCTTCATCTCGCCCGAGACCAAGGTCTATTTCAACGACACGCTCGACCATTCGATCCGGTTGACCGAAACGGTCGAATCCCAGCGCGAGACCATGATAGGCCTCATCGAGATGCACCTGTCGCTGGCGCAGGCGCGCACCAACGAGATCATCGCCGTGCTGACCATCGTCTCGGCGATCTTCATCCCGCTGACCTTCCTTGCCGGCATCTGGGGGATGAACTTCGATCCCGCATCCTCGCCGTGGAACATGCCGGAGCTGCTGTCCTACTACGGCTATCCGGCCGCCCTCGGCTTCATGGCGTTGGTGGCGATCGTGCTCTTGGTGATATTCCGCCTGCGCAAGTGGATTTGACGGCCTGGCAAGCCGGCTCGCAAAATAGCTGGCTTTTGCCGCCGAATTCCACTATATGCGCCGCAACATTGCGCTTTCGGGTGCTTTGTTCACCGGCCCCAGCTGGACGACATCCCGGCCGTGGGCGACCCGTTTCCTCAAGATCGAAAGGAAAAACACGATGTCGATCACTGCCGAGCGCAAGTCGGAACTGATGGCAGAATTCGCGACCGTCAAGGGCGACACCGGTTCGCCGGAAGTCCAGGTTGCCATCCTCTCCGAGCGCATCAAGAACCTGACCGAGCACTTCAAGGACCACAAGAAGGACAACCACTCCCGCCGTGGCCTTCTGGCGCTCGTTTCCCAGCGTCGCAGCCTGCTTGACTACCTCAAGCGCAAGGACGACGCCCGTTATCAGACGCTGATCGACAAGCTCGGTCTCCGCCGCTGATGAATTGACCGGCGGGTTCTCCGCGAAGGGAACCCGCCGGTCGTGCATTCGGGCTGCCGATCCGGCGGTCCATCGGTCCGATCCCGCCACAGGGGCAAGGTCGCACCGAGAACGGTTCCGGAGCGCCACGCTGACGCGCCCGAACCGCCCATGGACGGTCATGGGGCAGGATTGCAGGACGTTCGGTCGGCCGCTTCTGAGCGGCCCGCATCTTCGCCGAGCCTCTTGTTGTCTTGCCCGTGGCTGGCCAAACCGAAGCCAGGCGCACAGCCCCCAGTCGAAGCCATGAGGCTTCCGGGCTGGCGCCAAACAGGGAACAGGCGCGCCGCATGGCGGCTTCCGCCGTTCCCGCTACGAAGGACAGGACATGTTCAACCAACACAAAGTCGAAATCGAATGGGGCGGCCGCCCGCTCATCCTCGAGACCGGCAAGATCGCGCGTCAGGCCGACGCCGCCGTTCTCGCCACCTACGGCGAGACCATCGTGCTTGCCACGGTCGTCTCGGCCAAGGAGCCGAAGCCGGGCTTCGATTTCTTCCCGCTGACCGTCAACTACCAGGAAAAGACCTACGCAGCCGGCAAGATCCCGGGCGGCTACTTCAAGCGTGAAGGCCGTCCGAGCGAGAAGGAGACCCTGGTCTCCCGCCTGATCGACCGTCCGATCCGTCCGCTCTTCGCCGACGGCTACAAGAACGACACCCAGATCGTCGTCACCGTCGTCCAGCACGACCTCGAGAACGATCCGGACATCCTGTCGATCGTCGCCACCTCGGCGGCGCTGACACTTTCGGGCGTGCCCTTCATGGGCCCGATCGGCGGCGCCCGCGTCGGCTACATCAACGGCGAGTTCGTGCTCAACCCGCACATCGACGAGATGCAGGAATCGAAGCTCGACCTCGTCGTCGCCGGCACCAACGAAGCCGTCCTGATGGTCGAGTCGGAAGCCCAGGAGCTGCCGGAAGACATCATGCTCGGCGCCGTCATGTTCGGCCACCAGGGCTTCCAGCCGGTCATCGACGCGATCATCAAGCTGGCCGAAGTGGCCGCCAAGGAACCGCGCGACTTCACCGCGCCGAGCTATTCCGAGCTCGAGACCGAGATGCTGGCCCTCGCCGAGGCCGATCTCCGCGCCGCCTACAAGATCATCGACAAGCAGGCCCGCTACGCCGCCGTCGACGCCGCCAAGGCCAAGGTCAAGGCTGCCTTCGCCGCCGAGGGCGAGGAGGCTCCTAAGTGGTCGTCCGAGCAGGTCGCCACCGTGTTCAAGGAACTCCAGGCCAAGATCGTGCGCTGGAACATCCTCGACACCGGTTCGCGCATCGACGGCCGTGACCTCTCGACGGTCCGCGCCATCGTCTCCGAAGTCGGCGTCCTGCCGCGCACCCACGGTTCGTCGCTGTTCACCCGCGGCGAGACCCAGGCGCTGGTCGTCGCCACGCTCGGCACCGGCGAAGACGAGCAGTATGTCGACGCGCTCACCGGCATGTACAAGGAGAAGTTCCTCCTTCACTACAACTTCCCACCCTACTCGGTGGGTGAGACCGGCCGCATGGGTTCGCCCGGCCGTCGCGAAATCGGCCATGGCAAGCTCGCCTGGCGCGCCGTCCGCCCGATGCTGCCGGCTGCCGAGCAGTTCCCCTACACGCTGCGCGTCGTCTCGGAGATCACCGAGTCGAACGGCTCGTCGTCGATGGCCACCGTCTGCGGCACCTCGCTGGCGCTGATGGACGCGGGCGTTCCGCTGCAGAAGCCGGTTGCCGGCATCGCCATGGGCCTGATCAAGGAAGGCGAGCGCTTCGCGGTCCTCTCCGACATCCTGGGCGACGAGGATCACCTCGGCGACATGGACTTCAAGGTGGCCGGCACCGCCGGCGGCATCACCTCGCTGCAGATGGACATCAAGATCAGCGGCATCACCGAGGAGATCATGAAGATCGCCCTCGACCAGGCCAAGGACGGCCGCATCCACATCCTCGGCGAAATGGCCCATGCCATCTCCGAGGGCCGCAAGGAACTGGGCGAGTTCGCGCCGCGCATCGAGGTCATGCAGATCCCGACCGACAAGATCCGCGAAGTGATCGGCTCGGGCGGCAAGGTCATCCGCGAGATCGTCGAGAAGACCGGCGCCAAGATCAACATCGAGGACGACGGCACGGTCAAGATCGCTTCGTCGAACGCCAAGGAGATCGAGGCGGCCAAGAAGTGGATCCACACCATCGTGGCCGAGCCGGAAGTCGGCGAGATCTACGAGGGCACGGTCGTCAAGACCGCCGACTTCGGCGCCTTCGTCAACTTCTTCGGCCCGCGCGACGGCCTCGTCCACATCTCGCAGCTGGCCAACGACCGCGTTGCCAAGACCTCCGACGTGGTCAAGGAAGGCGACAAGGTCTGGGTCAAGCTGATGGGCTTCGACGAGCGCGGCAAGGTCCGCCTGTCCATGAAGGTCGTCGACCAGGCCACCGGCAAGGAAATCGCCAAGGAAAAGAAGGCCGAAGGCGAAGAAACCGCCGCCTGATCGCCTCGACAGCCGATATGAGGCGGGCGCGGCCGTAAGGTCGCGCCCGTTTTGCTTTGCGGGTCGGGCCTCTTGGGAGGCGCTCGACGTTCGAGGGGCGGAACTTTCCCCCACCCCCCCCTCTCTGGTCTTGAGTTTGTCGAAGGGCCGGCCATCTCCCCCTCGAGGGGGAGATCAGCTTCGGCCTCGGCGTCTTGCGGCGACGTTGGCGATTGGCGAAGGCGGATGTGGCAACCAATCTCCCCCCTTGAGGGGGAGATGGCTGGCAGGCCAGAGGGGGGTGGGAAGAAACGCGAGCTCCGAGGAAATCGTCATGTCGCGCGATGCACTGAAAACCCTGTTCTATCCCTTCGAGGCCGAGGCGCTGCCGTTGCCGGCGAAGGGTTCGCGCGCGCTGTTTCTCGGCGCGGAACCGGGCTTCAGGCTGCCTGACGGGTTCGGCGCTGCGCTGTCCCTGGTCCAGGGCTTCCGACCCTATTTCGCTTCGCTGCAGTCGGCCGGGCACCATGTGACCCAGCGTGCCGAGGGCGAGGGCTACGAGCTGGCTCTGGTGCTGGCCGGTCGCCACCGTGGCCTCAACGAGCTGCGCATCGCCGACGCCATCGAGCGGACGGGCGAGGGGGGCACGATCGTCGTGGCGGGCGGCAAGGAAGATGGCATCGCCAGCCTGCGCAAGCGCCTGGGCGGCTTGGTCGAGATCGCCGACCACCTGCCCAAGTATCACGGCACGGTCCTGTGGTTCCGCCGCGATGCGACAGCGCTCGCGGCTGCAGCGGCGTTGCGTGCCGACAATCCCGACACGCTGGTCGACGGCCGCTTCCACACCGCGCCTGGCATGTTCTCATTCGACCGCATCGACACCGGCTCGCGTCTTCTGGTCGAGTATCTGCCTGACGACATCAAGGGCAAGGTCGCCGACTTCTGCGCCGGCTGGGGCTATGTCGCGGCGGAAGTCGCGGCGAAGGCCAAGGAGCTCAAGGCGCTCGAACTTTTCGAGGCCGACTACGACGCCCTGGAGGCCGCCAGGCGCAATCTGCAGGTGGAGGGCATGGAACCCCGCTTCCACTGGCAGGACCTGCTCAAGGAGCCCGTGGAACGGCGTTTCGACATGGTGGTGATGAACCCGCCCTTCCACCAGGACCGCGACGGCGATCCGGAGGTCGGCCAGCGCATGATTCGCGCGGCCTCGGCGGCGCTCAAGCCGGGCGGGCGGCTCTACATGGTCGCCAACCGCCATCTGCCCTACCAGCCGGTGCTGGCAGGGGCTTTTGCCTGGCATGAGGAACTGGCCGTCGAGGGCGGCTTCAGGATCTGGACCGCGCGGCGCTGACAGCCGGCGGCCAAGCCAATAACTCGGAAACGTGCAGGCGCGCTTCTCCGACTGGAATTGTGCCTTCGCTATTCGAAGAAGGGCAAGCGGGCCTCAGTGGATGCTGGCGGCGCTTGCGGCCGGAATCTCGCTGATGGTCAGCGGCGCAGGGCGCCCGAACAGATAGCCCTGCACGACCTGGCAGCCGGCCGCGCGCAGCAGCGTCGCCTGCGTCTCGGTTTCCACGCCTTCCGCGATGGTGCGCACGCCAAGCGCGCGCGAAAGCCCGACGATGGTCGACACCACGGCGCCCGAGTTCGTGTCCGTCTCCATGCGGCTGACGAAGGCGCGGTCGATCTTGAGCTTGTGGAAGTTGAAGTCGATCAGATAGGCGAGGTTCGAATAGCCGGTGCCGAAATCGTCGACGGCCACAGAAATGCCCATGGCGGTCAGCTGCTTGAGGATTTCCGCCGCCCGGTCGCGGTCCTGCATCATCGCCGATTCGGTCAGTTCGAGTTCCAGGCGCCTGGGCTCGATGCCCGTGTCGGTGATGATCTTGGCGACGAGGCCGACGAAGTCGCGGGTCATGAACTGCACCGGCGAGATGTTGACGGCCACGAAGCAGTCGTCCGGCAACAGCCGGGAGTCGATGCAGGCCTTGCGCAGCACCCATTCGCCGATCGGCGCGATCATGCCGGTCTCCTCCGCCACGGAGATGAAATCGGCCGGGGGGATCATGCCGCGCTCGGGGTGGCGCCAGCGGATCAGCGCCTCGTAGCCGACGATGCGGCCCGCGGCGAGGTCGAGCTGGGGCTGGTAGTGCAGGTCGAAGTCGCCGCGCTCGAGCGCGACGTGCAGTTCCGATTCCACCCACTGGCGCTGTTCGGCCACCTTGCCCATGTCCGGCTGGAAGACGGCCCAGCTGCCGATGCCGCTGGCACGGGCGTTCTGCAGCGCGAGGTTCGAGCGGCGCAGCAGCTGGACGGGGTCGTAGCCATCCTTGGGCATCGCCACTACGCCGATCGACACGTTCACCGACTGGACGTGGGAGGGCAGCGGATAGGGCCGCATGAGGTCTTCGATGGTGCGCTCGATCGTCGCTTCCAGCGACCCGTCGACCTGGCTGTCGGGGCAGAGGATGGCGAACTCGCCGGCGCCGATGCGTCCCACCACCACGTCGCGCGGCAATGCGGCCGTCAGCCGTTCCGTGAAGGCGCGGATCAGTGCGTCGCCGTTGCAATAGCCAATGGCATCGTTGATCTGCTTGAAGCGGTCGATGTCGACGTCGATCAGAAACACCGGCCTGCCGGTGCGCGCGGTGGCCGAGGCGGCCTCGGCGATCTTGCCGACCATGGCGGTGCGGGCCAACAGCCCGGTCAGCTTGTCGAAATTGGTTTCGTTGAAGACGTAGTCGGCGGATTCGTCGACGCCGGCGAAGAACGACATCGCCGCAATCGAGGCGGCCAGCGCGCACAGGGCGGCGATGACGGCGGCGACCGTCTCGCTCGGCAGGCCGGCAACCTGGCTGCCCCAGGCGTACCGCATGCCCCATACCGACAATACGAAGGCGCCCAGCCCCGAACTGGCGATCGTCACGAGCCGAAACAACTTGCTCCGGCTGGGGTTCCTGGCGGCAGGCATGCGTAATGTTTCCCAACTTGCGCGGTTTTTCTACCGATTCGCGAGTTAAGGTCGCTTGCTGCGAATGTCTACAATTTTAGCGAACGGCCGATTTCTCAGTCGCGGCCGCCGTCCATCTGCTTGAGTTCGTCCAGCGTCGGCATCGAGACGATGTGGTAGCCCGAATCGACATAGTGAATCTCGCCGGTCACGCCCGACGACAGGTCCGACAGCAGGTAGAGCGCCGAACCGCCGACCTCGTCGATGGTCACGGTGCGGCGCAGCGGCGAATTGCGCTGCTGGTAGGAGAACATGTGGCGCGCATCCGAGATGCCGGCACCGGCAAGCGTGCGCACCGGACCGGCGGAGATGCCGTTGATGCGGATGCCGCGCGGGCCGTAATCGTTGGCGAGGTAGCGCACGCTGGCCTCGAGGCCCGCCTTGGCTACGCCCATGACGTTGTAGTTGGGCATGACGCGCACCGAGCCGGCATAGGTCAGCGTGATCATCGAGCCGCCCTCGTTCATCAGGGCGGCCGCGTGCTTGGCCACCTCGGTGAAGGAGAAGCAGGAGATCACCATGGTGCGCACGAAATTCTCGCGCGTGGTGTCGGCGTAGAGGCCCTTGAGCTCGTTCTTGTCGGAGAAGCCGATGGCGTGCACCAGGAAGTCGATGCCGCCCCACTTCTCCTTCAGCGTCTCGAAGGTGGCTGCCACCGAGGCGCTGTCCTCGACGTCGCAGGGGACCAGGATCTCGGCGCCGACCTTCTCGGCCAGCGGCTTGACGCGGCGGCCAAAGGCCTCGCCCTGGTAGGTGAAGGCCAGTTCGGCGCCGTGCTGGGCGAGCTTCTGGGCAATGCCCCAGGCAATCGAATGGTCGTTCGCGACGCCCATGATGAGCCCGCGCTTGCCCTTCATCAGTCCGTCCATATTGGTGTCCCTATGCGGAGAGGCGCTGGAAAACCAGCGTGGCGTTGGTGCCGCCGAAGCCGAAGGAGTTGGACAGCACGGTATCGATCTTGGCGTTGTCGATGCGCTTGCGCACGATCGGCATGCCTTCGAACTCGGGGTCCAGCTCTTCGATATGGGCGCTTTCGCCGATGAAGCCGCCCTGCATCATCAGGATCGAGTAGATCGATTCTTGCACGCCGGCGGCACCCAGCGAATGGCCGGTCAGCGACTTGGTCGAGGTGATGTTGGGCAGCTTGTCGGCGAAGACTTCGCGGATGGCGCCCATTTCCTTCGAATCGCCCACCGGCGTCGAGGTGCCGTGCGTGTTGATGTAGTCGACCGGACCCTTCACCGTCGACAGTGCTTGGCGCATGCAGCGGATGGCGCCTTCGCCCGAGGGGGCGACCATGTCGTAGCCGTCGGAGGTCGCGCCGTAGCCGACCAGCTCGCAGTAGATCTTGGCGCCACGCGCCTTGGCATGCTCGAGCTCTTCGAGAACAAGCACCCCGGCGCCGCCGGCGATGACGAAACCGTCGCGGTTGGCGTCATAGGCGCGCGAGGCGACCGAGGCGCGGTCGTTGTACTTGGACGACATCGCACCCATGGCGTCGAACAGGTTCGACATGGTCCAGTCGAGGTCTTCGTGGCCGCCGGCGAACATGACGTCCTGCTTGCCCCACTGGATCATCTCGGCGGCGTTGCCGATGCAATGCGCCGAGGTCGAGCAGGCCGACGAGATCGAATAGTTGACGCCGTGGATCTTGAACCAGGTGGCGAGCGTCGCCGAGGCCGTCGAGGACATCGCCTTCGGCACGGCGAACGGCCCGATGCGCTTGGGGCTGTTGTTCTTCTGCGTGATCTCGGCTGCCTCGACGATGGTGCGGGTCGAGGGGCCGCCCGAGCCCATGATGATGCCGGTACGCGGGTTGCCGGAAACGACGCTTTCCTCGAGGCCGCTGTCGGCGATCGCCTGCTTCATGGCGACATGGTTCCACATGCCGCCCTGCGACAGGAAGCGGGCGGCGCGGCGGTCGACCAGGTCGGTCGTGTCGAGGTTGGGCGCACCCCAGACCTGGCACCTGAAGCCGTGCTCGGCGAAATCGTTGGAGAAGCTGATGCCGGACTTGGCGTCACGCAGTGACGCCGTCACCTCGTCGGCGTTGTTGCCGATGGACGATACGATGCCAAGGCCCGTTACGACGACACGTCTCATGAAAATCTCCGGTCCAGTGTATGGGGCCAATCAGGCGGCCGCAGTTTCCTGCTTCGAGAGCCCGACCTTGAGGTCTATGGCCTTGTAGATAGGTTCGCCGTCGGCCTTCAACCAGCCATCGGCGATGCCCAGCACGAGGCGGCCGCGCATGACGCGCTTGAAGTCGATGCCGTATTCGACCTTCTTGACCGAAGGCGTGACCATGCCCTTGAACTTCACCTCGCCGGTGGAGAGGGCCATGCCCTTGCCCGGCTCGCCGAGCCAGCCGAGGAAGAAGCCGGTCAGCTGCCACATGGCGTCGAGGCCGAGGCAGCCCGGCATGATGGGATTGCCGATGAAGTGGCAGGGGAAGAACCACAGGTCCGGCCTGATGTCGAACTCGGCGCGGACGAAGCCCTTGTCGAATTCGCCGCCGGTCTCGCTGATTTCGGTGATGCGATCGAACATCAGCATCGGCGGAGCAGGCAGCTGGGCATTGCCGGGTCCGAACAGTTCGCCGCGGGCGCAGGCCAGCAGTTCCTCGTAGCCGTAGCTGGATTTCTGATCGGCCATGAATACCTTCCCCGTCGCAAAGATTTCGGGCGGCGTCACGCCCTTCTTGTGTGCTCTCACTAGCACAGACTGTCTCCAGCCGGAAACCGGCGTTTGCGCTTAGCGCGACCATCTGCCCCGGTCAATGCGCGCTATTGATCGCATGTGAGCTACCGAATATATGTCGAAAATGGCTTGCCGGCAGAATATCCGGGCTCGGCGGGCTCCGCATGAGTGAAAAAGGCGAACTTCGGCGAGGCGACAGGTGGACTCCCGCAAGGCATGCATGGCTGTGGAAACGCGCGTCCGCGACGCGGGGCTGAGGCCCACGCGGCAGCGCATCGCGCTGGCTGAACTCCTGTTCGCCAAGGGTGACCGTCATCTGTCGGCCGAGGAACTGCACGAGGAAGCGCTGAACGCCGGCGTGCCGGTGTCGCTCGCCACCGTCTACAATTCGCTGCACCAGTTCACCGAGGCCGGCCTGCTGCGCATCCTGGCCGTCGAAGGGGCGAAGACCTACTTCGACACCAACACCTCGGACCACCACCACTTCTACGTCGAGGGCGAGAATCGGGTGTTCGACATCGAGTCGAGCGCGGTCACCGTCTCCAACCTGCCGGAACCGCCGGAAGGCATGGAGATCGCCAATGTCGACATCGTGGTGAGGCTGCGCTCCAAGCGCCCCGCCTGACAGGCCCGGGCCGCCCGCTTCCGGGCAATCCCTCAGTTGTCGATCGCCTCGCCGGGATAGGCGCCCCAGAGCTGCGACTGGGCAAGCCAACCATCCTTGCCGGCGAAGGTCATTTCGCACCATTCGCCGTTGCAGCGCTTGATCGAGCCGACGACGCCGGGCTCGATGAGGGCTACGGTGCGTGCGTTCTTCTCGGGCTCGGAGAGCAGGGTGATCTGGGCGTCCTTGCCGCGTTGCCAGGGGGCGGCGATCGCGGTGCGATGGCCCGACAGCATCGACTGGTTGATCCAGCTCTCGGCGCCGTCGGCGTCGCGCACCCGCCGCCAGTTGTCGTATTCCTGGATGATCTCCATGGGCAGGCCGGGCTTGAGGTACATCCAGTCCACCGCGTAGGTGACGCCGGGGCCGACACGCGAATTGACCTTGCCGGCCTTGAGACTGACGAATCGCGGCAGCGGCAGGCCGCTCGGGCCGACCCGGCTGTCCTGCGCCGCGCCCGCCTGGGCGATGAAACCGGCATTCGGCGAAACCAGGGCCAGACCGACCAGTGCTGCGCAGACGGCCAAACGAAGCGACGCGAAACCAGACACCTGTGTAACCTCTATTTGATCTTCGCGCCCTGGGCTCTTCGGCCGGCGGGCGCCCCTTTTTCTTTGTCTTCGGCGGCGCTGCTTGTTACACAGATTCCCGTCCGGTGACTGGTTTCCAGTTTCACCGCTCTTGGTTAAAGAGGTCTCAACGGGATCTTCGTCGAGGAAAGCATGACCGGCCGGAAAAAGCCTCTCGTCGTCATCACGCGCAAGCTGCCGGACCCGGTGGAGACGCGCATGCGCGAGCTGTTCGACGCTCGACTCAACGTCGACGACCGGCCCATGACGCAGCCGGAACTCGTCGCCGCGGTGAAGGAAGCCGACGTGCTGGTGCCGACGGTCACCGACACGATCGACGCAGCCCTGATCGAGCAGGCCGGTCCCAATCTCAAGCTGATCGCCAATTTCGGCAACGGCGTGGACAAGATCGACGTCACCGCCGCCGCCAAGCGCGGCATCACCGTCACCAACACGCCGAACGTGCTGACCGAAGATACGGCCGACATGACCATGGCGCTGATGCTGGCGGCACCGCGCCGCCTCACCGAGGGCGCCAACATCCTCACCGGCGACAAGAAATGGGCCGGCTGGTCGCCCACCTGGATGCTCGGCCGCCGCATCTGGGGCAAGCGCCTGGGCATCGTCGGCATGGGGCGCATCGGCACGGCGGTCGCCCGCCGCGCCAAGGCTTTCGGGCTCTCCATCCACTATCACAACCGCCACCGCGTGCTGCAGTCGGTGGAGGACGAGCTGGAGGCGACCTACTGGGAAAGCCTCGACCAGATGCTTGCCCGCATGGACATCATCTCGATCAACTGTCCGTCGACGCCGGCGACCTTCCACCTGCTTTCGGGCCGCAGGCTGGCGCTGATGCAGCCGCACGCCTATCTCGTCAACATCGCCCGCGGCGACATCATCGACGAGGAAGCGCTGGTCAAGATGCTGCAGGACGGCAAGCTCGCTGGTGCTGCGCTCGACGTGTTCGAGCACGAGCCGGCGGTCAACCCGAAGCTGCTCAAGCTCGCCGCCAAGGGCAAGGTGGTGCTGTTGCCGCACATGGGCTCGGCCACCATCGAAGGCCGCATCGACATGGGCGAGAAGGTCATCATCAACATCCGCGCCCATGTCGACGGGCACCGGCCGCCGGATCGCGTCCTGCCGCTGAGGACCTAAGGGCACCACGGGGCAGGGATCTGCCGATGCCCCCGCCAGCCTCGGCCGGCGGGGGCTCGCGCGCTACGCGGCGATGCGCGGCGCTATCTCTTCGATGTCGATGTGACCGAGGAAGCCGCCGGCAGTCACCGCAGGCGTCTCGTCCTCGATGGCATGGGCGAAGATCACGGCCGGATCGGCCTCGAGCCTGGCCATGTGGTTGTGCATGCCGGGGAACTCGCTCTCGAGGTCGAACAGCTCGAGGTCCTCGCCCCAGCGGGCGATGCCGATGAAGTAGGCGTCGGCCACCGTCCTCCTGTCGCCGACCAGCCATTCGCTGCCTTCGAGCACGCCCTGCAGATAGGCGTAGGCGCCTGCCGCCTTTTCCTTCGCCAGCTTGCGCAGGAATTCGCGGCCGGCCGTGTCGTCCTTGTCCAGCTTGAAGGCGTTCCAGGCATGGCCCAGCGCCGAGTGCAGCGTGGTGTGCAGGTAGGAGAGCATCCAGTTGAGTTCGTCGAACTCCATGGTGCCCTGGGCGAAGCCCAGTCCCTTGTCGAGGCCGCGCGCGGCGATGTTGTGCAGGATTGCCAGGCTTTCGGTCAGCGTTCGGCCGTAGCTGTCGACCATTGCCGGCGTCTGGCCGAGCGGGCTCACCCTGGCGAAGCCTTCCGAGCGTTTCGACAACATGTCGATGCGGTGCAGCCGGTAGGGCTGGCCGAGCCATTCGAGCGCCACGATCGAGCCGAACGAGCAGCCGTGGGGCACGCCGTAGAAGAGCACAGGTTCCATTTCTTGTCCTTTCGAATTCGGGCCGCGATCCGTTCGCGGCGTGCTGCAGAACCTATGCATTGCTTTCGTTCCAACAAGTACCTACAATTTTGTAAGGTACTGACTTCAAAGTAAGAATTGAGGATTTCATGGCAAAGATGCAGCCGGAAAGTTGCGGCCTTGGCCCCGCATTCCAGGTCATCGGCGGCAAGTGGAAGGCGCTGATCCTCTGGCTGGTGCATACCGAGCCGCGCCGCTTCGGCGAGCTCAAGCGGCTGGTGCCCGACATCAGCGAAAAGATGCTGATCCAGCAACTGCGCGAGATGGAGGCCGACGGCCTCGTCCATCGCGAGGTGTTCCATGAGGTGCCGCCCAGGGTGGAGTATTCGGCGACGCCGCTCGGCCAGTCGCTCGACGATGCGCTGGTACCGCTCGCCGTCTGGGGCAAGGAGCATGGTGCCGCCATCGAGGCGCGCAAGGCGAAGGTCGCCTAGGCTGCTTGCTGGAGCGGAGGAAGCTCGCCCTCAGCCTTCCAGGTCGCGTTTCAGCCGGTCCAGGATCGACATGGCGTGGCTGGCGTATTCGCCGATCCAGCGGTCGTGGATCTCTTTGATCGGCATCGAGTTGAGGTGGTTCCAGCGCTCGCGCCCTTCGCGTCTCGCCACCACCAGCTCGGCCTCCTCCAGCACCTTCAGATGCTGCATCACGGTGCAGCGGTCCATGTCGTCGAAGCGCTCGCACAGCGCGCCCGTCGTCAGCGGGCCTTCCTTCAGGCAATCGAGCATCAGGCGCCGGCGTGGATGAGCCAGGGCCTTGAAAACATTGTCGTCTTTCGATTCGATTGACATGTTATGTTTTTATAACATAATCCCTGTCGGTGCAAGCACAGGAGGTTCTTTATGTCCTTGGAATTCAAGGTTTCGGGGCGCATCGCCAAGCCCGTCCATGAGGTGTTCGACGCCGTCGTCAATCCGAAGAAGCTCAGCGCCTATTTCACCACCATCCGCGGCGCGAGTGCGCCCCTGGTAGCCGGCACCACCGTCACATGGTGGGGCTCGGTGCCGGTCGAGGTCGAGGCGGTCGAGCTGGACACGCGCATCGTACTGCGCTGGGACGCCGAGGTGGCGCCGGGCCAGCCGGCCTACAAGACCAGGATCGAGATGGGCTTCGAGGTGCTCGAGGACGGCTCGACCTTCGTCACCATCTCAGAGTCGGGCTGGGTCGAGGACGAGGTCGGCCGCAAGGCGTCCTACGGCAACTGCGAGGGCTGGGCCGAGATGCTGTCGGCGATGAAGGCCTGGCTCGAATACGGCATCAACCTGCGCGAAGGCTTTTACCCGAGCGAGATGCGCGGCGAACTGCCGACCACCAGCGAACGCAAATGAACGTCTGGTGAGGGAGACGATCGTGGGAGCCGGAGACCTGGCAAAAGATGGGGTGATCAGGCTGTCGGTCGACTTGCCGGTGCCGACCGAAATCGCCTGGTCGCTGATCACCGACAACGCCCATATCGCCCGCTGGTGGGGCGCCTACGCGACGCTGGAGCCCGTCCTGGGCGGCAGCTTCCGCGAGACCTGGAGCAACGGCAGCCGCGAGGTGGTGACCTCGGGGCGCGTGCTCGCCTTCGAACCGCCGACGCGGCTGCTGCTGAGCTGGGCCGACGACGACTGGCCCGGCCCGACCACCGTCGCCTTCGCCGTTTCCGAAGCCCCCTCGGGCGCCCGCGTCGAACTCGTCCACGACGGTTGGCAGGTCCACCCGGCCGGTCGGCGCGCGCGGCTCATGGCCGACCACGCCGCCGGCTGGCGGCATCACCTCGACAATCTCGCGGCCCATGCCGCGGGGCTTGCCGCCACTTGAAACGAAATACGGCGGGCAATTTGCCCGCCGTTCCTGTCCCTGGTCAGTGCCCGCCTGCGCTCCTGCGCTTCCGCGCCCGGTTCCGCTGCAGCATGTTGAGGCCTTCGACCAGCGCCGAGAAGCCCATGGCCGCGTAGATGTAACCCTTGGGCACGTGGAAGCCGAGGCCGTCGGCGATCAGCGTCATGCCGATCATCAGCAGGAAGCCCAACGCCAGCATCACGATGGTCGGGTTCTTTTCGATGAACTTGGCGAGCGGGGTGGCAGCCAGCAGCATCACCGAAACCGCGACGATGACGGCGATGTACATGATGCCGATCTCGTCGGTCATGCCGACGGCGGTGATGATCGAGTCGATCGAGAACACCAGGTCGAGCAGCAGGATCTGGAAGATGGCGCCGCCCAGCGACAGCTGCAGGGTGCGCGAGACCATGTCGTCCTTGTGGTCCTCGGGGTCGACCGAATGGTGGATCTCCTTGGTCGCCTTCCAGACGAGGAACAGGCCGCCGGCGATCAGGATGATGTCGCGCCAGGAGAACTCGTTGCCGAATGCGGTGAAGACCGGCGCCGTCAGCGCGACGATGAAGGAGATCGTCGCCAGTAGCACCAGACGCATCACCAGCGCGGCGCCGATGCCCAGCCGCCGCGCCGACGCCCTTTGCTGTTCGGGTAGCTTGTTGGTCAGGATCGAGATGAAGATCAGGTTGTCGATGCCGAGCACGACCTCGAGCACCACCAGCGTCAGCAGCGCCACCCAGGCGGTGGGATCGTTGATGAAGCCGATATACGGTGTCAAAAATTCCATCATCTAAGTGTCCCCAGTCCTTATGAAGTGGTCAGAATGGCAAACGAGCGGCGTTGCGGCCGCTCTAACATCTGCTGACGATGGGCGGGCAAGTAGGCATCCACTGGCCGCGCGTCAATGTCAGGACCAGAAAAACGGGACGGTTTCTTCGAGTCGCGGCCCGCGGCGCAATGGCGCGATGCGCTCGGCGAGGCCCGTCCGGTCGGAGATGTCGACGCCGACGCCGCAGATGGTCGCCGGGCCATGGGCGGCCTCGAAGCGGCCCTTCGGCACCTTCGACAGGAAGCGGTTCAGCGGCTCCTCCTTGTCCATGCCGAGCGAGGAATCGTAGTCGCCGCACATGCCGGCGTCGGTCAGATAGGCGGTGCCGCCGTTGAGGATCTGGTGGTCGGCGGTCGGCTGGTGGGTGTGGGTGCCGACGACCAGGCTGGCACGGCCGTCGACGAAATGGGCGAAGCACATCTTCTCGCTCGTCGCCTCGGCGTGGAAGTCGATCACCACCGCGTCGGCCTGCTCGCCCAGCGGGCAGGCGGCCAATTCGCGCTCCCCGGCCTGGAACGGATCGTCAAGCTCGGGATGCATGAACACCCGGCCCATGATGTTGGAGACCAGCACGCGCGCGCCGTTCCTGGCGATGTAGACGCCCGAGCCGCGGCCCGGGGTGCCCTTGGGAAAGTTCGCCGGCCGCAGGAAGCGCTCCTCGCGCGGCGCGAAGGTCAGCGCCTCGCGCTGGTCCCAGACGTGGTTGCCGGTGGTCACCACGTCGGCGCCGGCATTGATCGTCTCGCGGAAGATCTCCTCGGTGATGCCGAAGCCGCCGGCGGCGTTCTCGCCGTTGACGATGACGAAATCGAGCCGGAAATCTGAAATCAGGCCGGGCAATTGCTCCCAGACCGCCGTGCGGCCCGACTTGCCCACCATGTCGCCGAGAAAAAGAAGTCGCATGACCTCATCTACAATTCAGGGGCGAACCGGCGCAACCCGCTTTCGGTCAGGATTTCGGGGATGATCACGTCATGGTTTTCGTCCGGTACCCGCTCGACCTCCTGGCAGTCGAAGGCGATGCCGACGAGCCGCGGCTCCTTGCCCTTGTCCTGAAGCCTGGCGATCGCCCGGTCGTAGTAGCCGGCGCCGTAGCCGATGCGGTGGCCGCGCCCGTCGAAGGCGGCCAGCGGCACCAGCATGATGTCGGGGTCGAGCACCGGGGCCTCCTCGTGCGGCCCGACGGTGCCGAAGCCCATGTCGACCATCGGCGCGCCATGTACGAGTTCGCGGAAGACGATGGTGGCCTTGTCGAGGATCGCCGGCAGGCACAGCCGCGCGCCGTGCTCGCGCAGCGCAAACATCATCGGCCGCACGTCGACCTCCGAGCGCATCGGCCAGAACCCGGAAACGATCGTGCCGGGCTCGACCAGGATGTTGTCGCGCGCCGTCTCGGCCATTTCGAGCGAGGCCTCGATGCGCCAGAACTCGTCGAGCGCGTCGCGGCGCGCCAGCGCTTGCTTGCGCAGGTTCTTCTTGATCTCGCGATGTGAGGTCATGCCGGTATGTGCCCCGTTCTCTGTCGTCGCAAGTGTTTGGCACACCGGCTGCCGCAACGGCAACGCAGAAGTCGCCGCAAACAGGGCGTGGGTGGGCAGGTTTTATCTGGGTGGGGAGGGTGACGATCCACACGACCGGTGGAGAAGTCGATCCCGGAGACCTACAAAGTAGGTGGGCGCCGTATGAAAGAACCCACGGGTCCTCCCAGGGACAGCTCCCTAAGGATCGTTAAGGCCCCGGGGAAAATGCTCTCCTGCCGCGAGGCGCAGACCGTCGATGCCAATATAGGCGCTCTCCTCGCGATGCGCCATGGCGATGCGGCTTGCCGTGCAACGATATTTGCGGCGCCGGGAGAGGGTCTGGACCGCAGCTGAAGCTTGAGCGTTACGGCATGGATCCCCGGGTCTCCGCAGTTCGCTTCGCTCCTGCTTCGCCCGAGGATGACGAAGGCATGAGCGTTGCCGCCAATCTCTCAGGTGCTGAATGGCAGCAGGCTCTTCCCCTTACGCCAATTGCACACGTGGAAGTTTGGCCGAGGCAAACATGCCTTCGTCATCCTCGGGCGAAGCAGGAGCGAAGCGAACTGCGGAGACCCGGGGATCCATGCCGTAACGCTTCGGCTGGCTGGATGGTGCAGAATGCTGTCGACTTCTCGGGGTTTCAGATGATGTCATCAGGCTTGCGCGCGCCTGCCCCGCTCCTTAGGGTCGCGGCGACACTTATGAGGAATTTGAATGCGCTTTGAAGGAACGGCGGCCTATGTCGCCGACAGGGATCTGATGGTGGCGGTCAATGCGGCGATAGCGCTGGAGCGGCCGCTGCTGGTCAAGGGCGAGCCCGGCACCGGCAAGACCGAGCTTGCCCGCCAGGTCGCCGCCGGCCTCGGCCTCGCGATGATCGAGTGGAACGTCAAGTCCACCACCAGGGCGCAGCAGGGCCTCTACGAATATGACGCCGTGTCGCGGCTGCGCGACAGCCAGCTCGGCGACGACCGCTTCAACGACATCGGCAACTACATCAAGCGCGGCAAGCTGTGGGACGCCTTCGCCGCCGAGAAGAAGGTCGTGCTCCTGATCGACGAGATCGACAAGGCCGACATCGAGTTCCCCAACGACCTGTTGCAGGAACTCGATCGCATGGAGTTCTTCGTCTACGAGACCGGCGAGACGGTCCGCGCCAAGGTGCGGCCCATCGTCATCATCACCTCGAACAACGAAAAAGAGCTGCCGGACGCGTTCCTGCGCCGCTGCTTCTTCCACTACATCCGCTTCCCCGACGTCGACACGCTGCACAGGATCGTCGAGGTCCACTATCCCGGCATCAAGCAGAACCTGGTGCGGGCCGCACTCACCCAGTTCTACGAGATCCGCGACACCGCCGGCCTCAAGAAGAAGCCCTCGACGTCGGAGGCGCTCGACTGGATCCGCCTCCTGGTCGCCGACGACGTGGCCCCCGAGGACCTGCGCGCCGACCCCAGGAACGCGCTGCCCAAGCTGCACGGCGCGCTGCTCAAGAACGAGCAGGACGTGCACCTGTTCGAGCGTCTGGCCTTCATGGCGAGAAGGCAAGGGTGAGCGCGATCCGCGTAGCGGACAAAAAGCCAACGATTTGGCATGTCGAGCGACGAACGCCCGGAGCCATAGCGAAGGGCAGGGCCCGAACTCCCCCTCATCCGGCCGCTCCGCGGCCACCTTCTCCCCGTTGGGGAGAAGAGGAGGGCGAGGTGCCTCAGGCCTCCTCTCCCCTCGGGGAGAGGTCGGCCGAGCGCAGCGGAGGCCGGGTGAGGGGGAGCAATCCGGCCAGCGCTTTCCCGTGCCGTGGACCGTTGGCCGCGCAGCCGTGCTCAGGCAAATTCCCGCCCAATCAACCTGCTCACGGAAGGCAAGGCCATGACCGACATCACCATCCGCCCGCTCGCGCTTGCCGACCATGAGGATTGGCGCCGCCTGTGGACCGCCTATCTCGATTTCTACAATACGGTGCTGCCCGAGAAGATCTACCAGCTCGCCTGGAAGCGCCTGTTCAGCGACGGCGAGTTCGAGCCCAAGGGCCTGATCGCCGTCGTCGACGGCAAGGCTGTCGGCCTGACGCACTATCTCTATCACCGCTCGGGCTGGTCCGAGGCCAACAATTGCTACCTGCAGGACCTGTTCGCCGACCCGGCGGCGCGCGGCAAGGGCGTGGGCGCGGCCCTCATCGAAGCCGTCAGGCAGGAAGCGGCCAAGATCGGCGTCAAGAACGTCTACTGGATGACGCACGAGACCAACGCCACGGCGCGCAAGCTCTACGACCGCGTGGCGCGGCGCACCGGCTTCATCGAATACGATCTGCTCTAGGCCCGGCGTCCTACGGCCAGCGGCGGCGAGCCTCAGCTCGTCGCCTTCGCCAGCCAGGCGTTCCAGGTCTCCTCGTTGCCGTAGAAGACGTTGAGGTCGATCTTGCCGTCGACGCCGTGCGACAGGCCCGAACCCGAATACTGCCAGAACAGCCATTTGCGGCCGGGATAGACCTTCGACGGCGGCTGGGCGACGGCGCGCAGCCAGAACGGATAGTCGAGGAACTCGCCCTCGAGGTTGTCGCGGTAGAAGTCGGGCGCCGTGTAGATGATCGGGCGCTGGCCGTAATAGCGCTCCAGCCTGTCCATGAAGACCTGCATCTTCTCGATGATCGTCTCGCGCGGCAGGCGCCGCTTGCAGCTCGATTCGCCGTTGTATTCGACGTCGATGACCGGCGGCAGCGCGCCCTCGACCCTGGGCACGTTGCGGATGAACCAGTCGGCCTGCTCGCCGGCGGTGCGGCACCAGTAGAAGAAGTGATACGCGCCGCGGCGCAAGCCGGCGGCCCCCGCCTCGCGCCAGTTCTCCTTGAACATCGGGTCGAGGTAATCGCCGCCGTCGGTCGCCTTGATGTAGGCGAAGTTGGCGCCCTGCGTCCGCAGCTTCGGCCAGTCGATCTCGCCCTGCCAGCGCGACACGTCGACGCCATGGACGGCGAAATTCTTGGGCGACATGGCCTTGCCGAAATTGATTGGCTTGGCGTCGCGGAAGCGGCGGCCGTAGATCTGGCCCGGCGCAAACGGTGTCGCCTTCATCGGATTGGATGGCGAGACCAGCGCGATCGGCTTGGCGTCAGGGGTCGGGATGTCGTCGAGTTCGACGACTGGCGCGGCCATCGCCACCTCGACCGGCGCTTCCGTCACGGCGGCCTCCGGCACGGGCGGTGCCGCCAGCAGCCCCTGGCGCGGCATGGGCGCGGCCATCGCCTGCTGGAAAACCGGGGCGGGTGCCGCGGGCGCTGCCGCGACATCGGCCGTGGGGATCGGGCTGGCGGGCCGGGCGATGGAGCTCGTCGTTTCCCTGGACGGTGCCGACGACATGATGTCGCTCAGCCCCAGGCTCGAAGTGCAGCCTGCCAGGGCCATGCTGGCGAGAATGATCGCAGACGCGGTTGAAAAACGCATGATACCCGTACGCAAAGCAACTCGGGCCGAAGGCAGACTCGCCCCCGCTTCCCCACTGACGGGAATTGCTAACGGGAAATTACCAAGAAAGACTGAATCCGATTTTTACTTTAATTAGATTTCAGCTGTTGCAACCTTGCCGAAGGGTCGAACCTTGGCCGGTTTTGCCTGGACGGCGTCGCTGACGGGCTTGCCCGCCGGCGCGCGCGGAAGCAAAGTGCCTGCCATGTTCATACCCTTCTTCCTCGAGCTCAAGGCGGCCAAGGTTCCGGTGTCGCTGCGCGAATACCTGACCCTGCTCGAAGGTCTCGGCGCGGATCTGGTCAGCTATGACGTCGAGGGCTTCTATTATCTGGCGCGTGCGGCGCTGGTGAAGGACGAGCGCCACATCGACCGCTTCGACCAGGTTTTTTCCCACTATTTCAAGGGCGTCGAGGCGATCTCGGGCGAGGGCGGCGTCGATGCCGCCAACATCCCCGAGGAGTGGCTGCGCAGGCTTGCCGAAAAGACGCTCACCGACGAGGAGAAAAAGCTGGTCGAGGCGCTCGGCGGCTTCGAGAAGCTGATGGAGACACTGAAACAGCGGCTCGAAGAGCAGAAGGGCCGCCACCAGGGCGGGTCGAAATGGATCGGCACCGCCGGCACCTCGCCCTTCGGCGCCTATGGCTACAATCCCGAGGGCGTGCGCATAGGTCAGCACGAGAGTCGCCACCGTCGCGCGGTCAAGGTGTGGGACAAGCGCGAGTTCAGGAATTTCGACGACCAGGTCGAACTCGGCACGCGCAACATCAAGGTGGCGCTCAAGCGTTTGCGCCGCTGGGTGCGCGAGGGTGCCGAGGAAGAGCTCGACCTGCCTGGCACCATCCACGCCACCGCCGATCACGGCTATCTCGACGTCAAGACCCGCCCCGAGCGGCGCAACGCGGTGAAGCTCCTGATGTTCTTCGACGTCGGCGGCTCGATGGACGACCACATCAGTAGCGTCGAGGAGCTGTTCTCGGCAGCGCGGGCCGAGTTCCGCCAGCTCGAATATTTCTACTTCCACAATTGTCTCTACGAAGGCGTGTGGAAGGACAACCGCCGCCGCCATTCCGAGGTCCTGCCGACGCTCGACGTGCTGCACAAATACGGCCACGACTACAAGGTGATCTTCGTCGGCGACGCTTCGATGAGCCCCTACGAGATCGCCTATGCCGGCGGCTCGGTCGAGCACTGGAACCCCGAGCCGGGGGCGGTGTGGCTGCGCCGCGTGCTCGACCAGTGGCCGAACGCCGTCTGGCTCAACCCGATCCGGGAGAAGCACTGGAGCTATACGAGCTCGATCAAGATGATCTCGGACATCTTCGCCAACCGCATGTACCCGCTGACCCTGGCGGGCCTGGAGGCGGCGACCAAGCAATTGTCGCGCAAGCATTGACGGGCCGCCCAGTTCACCGTGAAGTGATGCACTGTCGCGCAAAAGCGCTCGTACCTATCTGTGCGATGAAGACATTTGAGCGTGGGAGACCATGAGCATGGACAGCAAGACCTATCCCGTCACCCGCACCGACGCCGAATGGCGCGCGCTGCTCACGCCCGAGCAGTACCAGGTGATGCGCCACCACGGCACCGAGCGTCCGGGAAGCTGCGCGCTGCTTTACGAGAAGCGCGCCGGCACCTTCAAATGCGCCGGCTGCGACCAGCCCCTGTTCGAATCCAAGCTCAAGTTCGAGAGCGGCACCGGCTGGCCGAGCTTCAACGACCCGGTCGACGGGTCGGTCGAAACCACCGTCGACCGCAGCTACGGCATGATGCGCACCGAGGTTCATTGCGCCAATTGCGGCAGCCATCTCGGCCATGTCTTCCCCGACGGTCCGCCGCCCACCGGGCTGCGCTACTGCATCAATGGAGTCGCGCTGAACTTCGAGCCGTCGGCCGGCTGAACTCCAGACATCCCGCTTTCGGGTGGAAACACCTGAAACGGAAAGGATGAGCTAGAGCAGGCTGGCGAGGACGATCCACAGCGTTGCGCCCAGCTTCAACGTGTTGGCGTTGGGCGCCGCGGTCATGTCGGCGGTCCTGAGCACGCTGCCATAGAGGAACAGGTTGTAGGGCAGCGGCGCGAGATGCACCGCAAACGCCCACCATATCGGCAGCTTCGCGGCGAGGATGAGCAGGGCCACGACCGTCGTGGCGACGTTGATCAGGCTGCCGACACCGACCATGTCGCGCCAGAACAACTGGGCGAGCGACACCTCGCCGTGCCAGCGGCGCAAGAAGAACGCCGCAAGGCCGCCGCCGACGGGCCCCGCATTGTCCGAAGGATGAAGCCGCCCGGTATCCGTCATGGCCTGACCCCATGCTGTTGCCGCACTTGCAACAGTCTACCACCCGATTAGGGCATCATGTGCGTCGTCTTTACAAGTGCGCCAAAAGTCTTGTTCTGCAACAAGGTGAACGATTGCGAAGCTTTCCGGTTCCCGCCGTCGTTCATCGCCTTGCGCCAGTGCTTCCCCGCACGCTCCCTCGCTCGCGCTTGCGTTTCATTTCAGCCGGTTGAGGTCGGCGGCGCGGTTGTCGATGATCGCTTCCATGGAAAAGAAGCCGGTCACCGTCGCCAGGTCGAAACTGGTGATCAGCTTCTGGTAGAAGGCATCGTATCCGCCCATGCCCCTGGTCACGACCTTGATCAGGTAGTCCCAGTCGCCGCCGATACGGTAGAAGTCGATCACCTCGGGCAGGCGCTCGACATGCTTGCGGAAATCGTCGGCCCATTCCTTCGAGTGGTGGCGGGTGCGGATCATCACGAAGACGGTGAGGTCGTAGCCCAGCGCCGCCACGTCGATGTCGGCATGGGTGCCGCGGATCAGGCCGGTGGTGTTAAGCCGTTGCAGGCGGCGCCAGCAGGCGTTTTGCGACAGGCCGACGCGCTCGGCCAAATCACGCTGCGAGATCGAGCCGTCCTTCTGGAGGCACGACAGGATCTTGCGATCAATTTCGTCAATCTTTTCCATCTTGGCGATTGAATGACACAATTTGCCTGCGATGTCGCGAGAAAACGATAATGTTTCTCCACTGAAACGCGATTAGACTCTTCGTCCATACCGTCGGGAACGGTTTCTGGAAGAGGAGCACGCGAAATGTCTGGCACCACCGGTTTGCTGCATGGGTTCAGGGAGAGCCTTGCAGCCGGCGATACGGTATCGGCGCTGCAGGCCGGGCTGGTCGGCCAGAACGCCAGGATCGAAGGGCCGTTCGGCGCCAAGACGCTCGTCTATGCCGACTACGTCGCCTCGGGCCGGGCACTGATGCAGATCGAACGCTTCATCCTCGAGGAAGTGCTGCCCTACTACGCCAACAGCCATACCGAGGCCTCCTACTGCGGCGGCTTCATGACCCGCCTGCGCCGCGAGGCGCGCGCGGTCATCGCCGGTTGCTGCGGCGCCACCAGGGAACACGCCGTCGTCTTCGCCGGCTCAGGTGCCACGGCGGGCCTCAACCGGCTGGTCAAGCTGCTCGGCGTCGCCGATGCGATGGCGCAGGGCAAGCGCGTGCGCGTCATCATCGGGCCCTACGAGCACCATTCGAACATTCTGCCCTGGCGCGAAAGCGGCGCCGAGGTGATCGAGATCGCCGAGGCCGCGTCGGGCGGCCCCGATCTGCAAATGCTCGATGCGGCGCTCGCGGTCGAAGCCGACCTCAAGGTCTGCGCCTTTTCAGCAGCCTCCAACGTCACCGGCATCATCACCGACGTCGCCGGCGTCACCCGCAGGATCAAGGCCGCGGGCGCCAAGGCGGTGTGGGACTATGCGGGCGGCGGGCCCTATCTGCCCATCGCCATGTCGCCTGCCGAAGGCGCCGAGATCGACGCGCTCGTCGTCTCGCCGCACAAGTTCATCGGCGGGCCGGGCGCGTCGGGCGTGCTGATCGTTCGCCGCGATGCGGTGACGACGACCAAGCCGTCCTGGCCGGGCGGCGGCACCGTCAAGTTTGTCTCATCGACGGCGCACGATTACAGCGACAGCCTCGAAACGCGCGAGGAAGCGGGCACGCCCAACGTCGTCGGCGACATCCGCGCCGCGCTGGCCTTCCTGGTCAAGGAGGCGATCGGCATCGACGCCATGCAGGCGCGTAACGCCGAGCTTACCCGGCGCGCGGTCGCGGCCTGGCAAGGCGTGGATCGGCTGGAGCTGCTGGGCTCGCTCGAACCCGGCCGGTTGCCGATCTTCTCGTTCCGGGTGCGCAACGGCCAGGGCGGCTATGTCCACCAGCAGCTCGTCACCCGCATGCTGAGCGACCGGTTCGGCATCCAGGCGCGCGGCGGCTGCGCCTGCGCCGGCCCCTATGTGCATCGGCTGCTCGCCATCGGCGACGAGGAATCGCAGCGGATGCGCGCGGCAATTCTCGCCGGCGACGAGATGAAGAAGCCCGGCTTCACCCGGCTCAACTTCAGCGTCCTGCTCAGCGAGGACAAGATCGCCTTCATCCTGGATTCGGTCGCGCAGCTCGCCGGCGACGCCGCGCGCTACGAAGGCCACTACGACCTCGATCCGGGCCGGGCCATCTTCTCCCCGCGCAGCGTCGAAATGGCCATGGCGGTTTAGCGGCAACTGACAGGATCACCCACAAACGAAAAACGCCGGCATCGCTGCCGGCGTTTTTGCATTCCGAAAGGAACCGGCGGCCTCAGACCATGCCGAGGGCGGCCTTGTAGAGGTCGAGGATCGACTCTTCTTCCGCCCGCTCGTTCTGGTCCTGCTTGCGCAGGCGGATCAGCGTACGGATCGCCTTGGTGTCGAAGCCGGTGCCCTTGGCCTCGGCATAGACGTCCTTGATGTCGTCGGCGATGGTCTTCTTCTCTTCCTCGAGGCGCTCGATGCGCTCGATGAAGGCGCGCAGCTGGCCGGCGGCAACAGTCTGGCTGGTCTCGGTGATTTCGTCGGCCATGGGGCACTCCGCAAACTTGTGACTGGGAAAAGGCGCTGAGTCGTGCGCCACGGAATTTCGGCGGGTTCGATGCCTCATGATGCGGGGAGGGTCAAGGGCAAGCCGTGGCGCAACCGGCACATCGCCGCGGAATCGGTCGTTCAGTGGTCCTTCGGGCGGTTGATCTCGAAGGCGGCCTTTTGGGCGTCGGTCGCCTCGCGCTGGTGCTTCGCCTGCCACTCGGCATAGGGCATGCCGTAGATGATCTCGCGCGACGCTTCCTTGGAAAGCTCCACGCCGGCCGCGCCGGCGGCGTCACGATACCAGTTGGACAGGCAGTTGCGGCAGAAGCCGGCGAGGTTCATCAGGTCGATGTTCTGGACGTCCGAACGCTCGCTCAGATGCTCGAGCAGGCGGCGGAAGGCGGCTGCCTCGAACTCGCGCTTCTGCGCCTCGGTAAGATCGGCCATCCTGTCCTCCTTTACAGCGGCCCGGTGCGCGAGCCGAATTGCCTGACCTCATGTATATCGGCTCGCCGGTTGATGGCGTCAACGATGGGTTCCAGCCGCCTGGCCCAGGCATCGGCGCCGGCCTCGTCGCCGATCAGGTCCTGGCGGATTTCGATCAGGGCATGGGCGAAGCCGTTGACGATGGCATGGCGGAACATGGTGTCGCCGCGCAGCGCCCCGTCATAGGGCTCGTTGTCGCCGACCACCAGCGCGGGGTCTTCCGCCAGCATCTCGATCAGCGGCCAGGCGGCGCGGTGGTCCATGTCCCACAGCACGCCCGCATGCCACGGCCGTGCGCGGCCCTGCATCACCGGCGTGAAGGAGTGGATCGACAAGAGGAACGGCGCGGTGCCGGTGCTCTGGTGCACCGAGGCGACCATGGCGCCGACGGCATCGTGGTAGGGACGGTAGAAGTTGTCGAGGCGCCGTTCGCGCTCCTCGTCCGACATCGGGTAGTTGCCCGGAATGACCGAGCCGTCATAGAGCTGGCGGATCAGGGTGGGATCGTCCTCGCCGCGATTGGGGTCGATCAGGAGCCGCGAGAAATTGGCCAGCACCGCCGGCACGCCGAGCAGCGCCGCCAGCCTGCGCGTCACCTTTTCGGCGCCGATGTCATAGGCGATGTGGCGGTCGAATTCCTCCGGCGGCAGACCGAGATCGCCATATTCCTGCGGAAGGTCGCGGCGGGCATGGTCGCAAGTCAGCACGAGGCCCAGGCGGCGGTCGCCTTCGACGATGTCGAAAGGGGCAAAAAGGGCTGTTCGCGTCATCGGCGGCAGTTTGTCCTTGGGCGGTCCTGCGGGCGCCGGCGCGACCGGCGCTGAGGTGGGGATATGTGCTAACGCCGTTGTTTTGCCAACCTTTTTTCGAATATGCCAGATGGGGCGGCAAATCACGCGGGACGCGCTCATCTAAATCGATTGGATAAGCTCATTGCCGCGCGTTGACATGCGCCCGGACATTGCCGAAAAGGGGCACCTAATATGCAGAACACGTCGAAGAGGGGCATCGGGATGGGATACGTCGGGGGGCCGCGCCTGCGCTCAACCGTCGCAGTGCTCTCCCTGTTTCTCGCCGTCCCGCTCATTGCCGCCGTCGCCGCGACGCCGGCCCGCGCCGATTTCCGCGTCTGCAACGCGACGCAGAACCTCGTCGGCGTCGGCATCGGCTACCGCGCCAAGACCGGCTGGATCACCGAGGGCTGGTGGCACATCGAAGGCTCGACCTGCAAGACGCTGATCGAAGGGCCGCTGTCATCGAGGTTTTACTATCTCTATGCAGAAGATGCCGAGCGCGGCGGCCGCTGGGACGGTCCGATCACCATGTGCGTGGCCGAGAAAGAGTTCAAGATTGCCGGCGTGACCGACTGCGTGGCGCGCGGTTTCCAGCGCGCCGGCTTCCAGGAATACGATACGGGCGAGCAGGCGAACTGGATGGTCCAGCTCACCGACGAACCCGCAACGGGCGGCGCCACAGCCGCCTCGGGAACGAACGGTCAATGAGACGCAGCCGCAAGGTCAAGATACTCGCAACACTCGGTCCCGCCTCCTCCGACGAGGCGATGATCCGCAAGCTCTTCGAGGCGGGAGCCGACGTCTTCCGCATCAACATGAGCCATACCGACCATGATTCGATGCGCACGCTCGTCGGCCGCATCCGCAAGGTCGAGGGCGACGTGGGCCGGCCGATCGGCATCCTTGCCGACCTGCAGGGACCCAAGCTCCGCGTCGGCAAGTTCGCCAACGGCAAGGAAGAGCTGAGCGTCGGCCAGACGTTTACCCTCGACGACAATCCCGAGCTCGGCACGTCGAGCCGCGTGCACCTGCCGCATCCCGAGATCCTCAAGTCGGTGCAGGCCGGTCATCGCCTGCTGATCGACGACGGCAAGCTCGAACTCAAGGCGACCAAGGCCGACGGCAAGTCGATCGTCTGCACTGTCGTCGCCGGCACCAGGATTTCCGACAAGAAGGGCGTCAGCCTGCCCGACACCGACCTGCCGGTCGGCGCGCTCACCGAAAAGGACCGCAAGGACCTCGATGCCGTGCTCGAAACCGGCGTCGACTGGGTGGCGCTGTCGTTCATCCAGCGTCCGGAGGATCTCGCCGAGGCCCGCAAGATCGCTCAAGGGCGCGCCCTGCTGCTCTCCAAGATCGAGAAGCCGCAGGCGGTCGCCCGGCTCGCCGAGATCATCGACCTGTCCGATGCCCTGATGGTCGCCCGCGGCGACCTCGGCGTCGAGATGCCGATCGAGGCGGTTCCCGGCATCCAGAAGCAGATCACCCGCGCCGCCCGCCGCGCCGGCAAGCCGGTGGTCGTCGCCACCCAGATGCTGGAATCGATGATCACGGCACCGGTGCCGACCCGCGCCGAGGTCTCCGACGTGGCTACCGCCGTATTCGAAGGTGCGGACGCCATCATGCTGTCGGCCGAATCCGCCGCCGGGCAATACCCGGTCGAGTCGGTGGCGACGATGGACCGCATCGCCCAGCAGGTCGAGAAGGACCCTACCTATCCGGGCATCATCAACGCCCAGCGCTCGCAGCCGGAGCCGACCGGCGCCGACGCCATATCGCTGGCCGCACGTGAAATCGCCGAGACGCTGAAGCTGTCGTCGATCGTCACCTACACCGCTTCGGGCACCACCGGCCTGCGCGCGGCGCGCGAGCGGCCGCAGGTGCCGATCATCGCGCTGTCGCCGATCGTCGACACGGCGCGCCGCCTGTCGCTCCTGTGGGGCACGCACTGCGTGGTCTCGCCCGACGCCGCGGATCTCGACGACATGGTCGATCGCGCCTGCAACGTCGCGTTCAACGAAGGGTTTGCCGGCGCCGGCGACCGCATCATCATCACGGCCGGCGTGCCGCTGAGGACGCCCGGCTCCACCAACATGCTGCGCATCGCCTATGTCGGGCCGGGCGGCAAGGGCAGCCGCTGAGCGAAAAGGGAATGGCGAAGTAGTGAGTAGTGAATAGACACGCCTGCCGTTCCAGGCAGGCACGCCCGACTACTCTCTACTCACTCCCGCCGCCTTCTCGTTCACGCACCCCGGGGCGTGCACGTCGTCGGCAATCCGTGCCTCGACGGCGCGGGCCGTCGCCTGCAGGTCACGCGGCTGGCCGGCGAGCTTTTCGACAGCCGCCACGACCAGATCCGGCGCCACCCAGTCCGGCTTGTGGCCGAGGTTCTTGACCCAGACCAGCTCGGCGTCCGCTATGTCGCGTGCGAGCCCGACGGAATGGATCTCCTCGTAGACGACCGTGTCCTCGTCGCCCGAAATCACCACCGTTGGCACGCCGATGTCGCGATAGCGCCGGGCCGTCGCCAGCACATGGCGGTACAGCCCTTCGACATCGATCGCATTCGCCCGGAACGCCTGCGGTCGCAGCACGAGTTTGATCGAGGCGTCGTCGATATAGGCTTGCGGCACCTGGTTGGGCGAGAAGACGCGGGTGGTCGCGGCACCGATGCGCATCAGCCCGGCCGGGTTGGCAATGGTTTCCGCGAAGATGCGGCCGATCACCGGCATGACGCTCAAGCTGTAGTACCAGGAGGTGCCGCCGCCCGGCCAGGGATGCGTCGCCGCCGACAGGAACAGCAGGCCACGCGTCTTCTCGGGATGTTCGAGTGCAAAGGTCGCGGTCACCGCGCCGCCGAACGAATGGCCGACGATGATCGCGTCCTTGATGCCGAGCTTGTCCATCAGGGCCGCGATGGTGGCCGACTGCTCCGTCGGGTCCTCGTTGTCGCCCCGCCCGCGGCCCGACCAGCCGTGGCCCGGCCGGTCGAAGAACAGCATCTCGGCGCGGCCTTCGAACCGCGGCCTCAGCGGCAGCAACTGGTCCTTCAGATTGGCACTGGCGCCGTGGATGAACACAAGTGCCGGCAGGTCGCCGCCGGGCGGCGCGGGTGCGTGCACGTAGTGTATCCTTGTGCCGTCGATGTCGACGAAGCTGCCCGCTGGCGGGTTGCGTCGCTCGATCAGCCGCGATGCCACGCGGGTTGCGCCCGCAAGCGCCAGAACCAGCGCAACAAGCAGGGCCGGGATTGCGGTGAGAATGTTCATGCGGGAAGGGGTACGCGAGCGAATGGGGAATGGCGAGTAGCGAGCAGTGAATAGTGAGCAGGTGAGTGTGCCCGCTGATGCGAAAAGCGCCAGCCCTGATTCCTGATAAATACTCGCTGTTCCCTATTCCCTGTTTGCTTCCTCAGATGCCTTCGCCTGCCAACTCTTCCGACAGCCGCGACACCTCGTTCTGGGCGTTGCGCAACATCGGGTAGATGTCGAGCACGCGCTGCCATGCCTTAAGCGCCAGTTCGTCGCGTCCGGTCGCCGTCATGATCTGGGCCATGCCCGACAGCGCGCCGAAATGCCGGGGCTCGAGTTCGAGCGTGTGCTCGATGTCGGACATCGACTTGCGATAGTTCTGCATCAGGAAGTGCACGGTGGCGCGGCGGTTCCAGCCTTCGGCATAGCTGGGGTCGAGCGTGACGATCTGGTCGAGGAAATCGAGCGCGACGTCGTATTTCTTGGCTTCTATGGCCTGTTGCGACCACAGCATCATCAGGTCGACGGAAGAGCTGCCGGACTTGTTCCACTCATCCCAGATGCGGCTGGCGATGCGCTCGGCGGCCTTTTCGTTGCGCTCCCGCTTCAGGTCGGAAAACAGGACCTGCAGCGGGCTTTCCGCCTTGGCCACCGCTGCGCTGCTTGGCGTTTCGGCCAATAGCGCCTCGGGCGACAGGCTGGCTGTTAGCACCATGGCAAAAATGGCAAAAACGCTCCGCATGCGGAAATTCTAGACCCCCGCATGGGAACGTCAAACTGAAATTGCCGTGATGCGCCGGCCGCGGGCGGCCGGGCCTACATCAGCCCTGGCGAGCCTTGTAGCGCGGGGCGGTCTTGTTGATGATGTAGATGCGGCCCTTGCGACGAACCAGCTGGCAGTCACGGTGGCGGCCCTTGAGCGCTTTGAGCGAATTCTTGATCTTCATGTCACTGACCCGTCGATGGGGCCCATCAGTCGGGCCGAAACAAAAGCGCGCCAAACAGCGCGCCCAAATTGTGTGTTTGGCTCATAGACGAGGAGTCGCGGCCAGTCAACCGCAGGCGTGGCATTCCGTAGCCCTTTCCTGCAGCCCTTTTGCGACGTTGCAGTTGGCTGGCCGGCTTGTTATCGCCGGATGGTCGAAATGCGGGTGAAATGGCCCATCTTGCGGCCCGGGCGGGCCTCGGCCTTGCCATAGAGATGGACTGCGACGTCGGGCTCGGCGAGCAGCGACGGCACCCGGGCGATGTCGTCGCCGACGAGGTTTTCCATCACGCAGTCGGAATGGCGGTTGGCATTGCCCAGCGGCAGGCCTGCGACTGCGCGGATGTGCTGTTCGAACTGCGAGACCGTGCAGGCCGCTTCCGTCCAGTGGCCGGAATTGTGCACGCGCGGCGCCATTTCGTTGGCCAGCAGCGAGCCGTCGGAAAGGACGAAGAACTCGATGCCGATGACGCCGACATAGTCGAGCGCCGAGAGGATGCGCCGGGCGGCGTCGCGCGCCGCTTCGGCGGTCTCCGGACCGATCGCGGCAGGCACGGTCGAGGTGTGCAGGATGCCGTTTTTGTGGACGTTCTCGGCGGGGTCGAAGACCGCCACGCTGCCGTCGGTGCCGCGCGCCGCGATCACCGACATCTCGCGCTCGAAGGCGACGAAAGATTCGAGGATCAGCGGCACGTTGCCGAGCGAGGCGCAGGTGCCGTCGAAGCCGCCCATGGTCATGTTGCGGAAGACCATCTGGCCCTTGCCGTCATAGCCCATGCGGCGGGTCTTGAGGATGCCGCTGCCGCCGAAGGCATGGAGGGCGTCGGCGAGGTCCTGGTCGTTTTCCACAGGGCGGAAGTCGGCTGTGGATATCCCGATGCTGTTGAGGAAGGTCTTCTCCGACAGCCTGTCCTGCGAGACCTCCAGCGCGCGCGCCGGCGGATAGACCGGTGCGCTGCGCGAAAGATGCTCGGCGGCCACGACCGGCACGTTCTCGAACTCATAGGTCACGACGGCGCTTGCGCTGGCGAGTTCGTCGAGGGCGGCGGGGTCGTCATAGGCGGCGACGATCTGGCGATTGGCGACTTGCGCGGCAGGGCAGTCGGCCTGGGGCTCGAGCACGATGGTCCTGTAGCCCAGGCGGGCGGCGGCCATGGCGAGCATCCGGCCGAGCTGGCCGCCGCCGACGATGCCGATGGTCGCGCCGAGGGGGAGGGGGGCCGTCACGCTTCGTCCGTCGGCCGTTCGGCGACCCGGGCGGTCTGGGCGGCGCGCCAGTCTTCGAGCCGTTGGGCGAGTGCGTCGTCCGACAGCGCTAGCACGGCCGCGGCCAGCAGGGCCGCATTGGCCGCGCCCGCCTTGCCGATGGCAAGGGTGCCGACGGGAATGCCGGCCGGCATCTGGACGATTGAAAGCAGCGAATCCTGTCCCGACAGCGCCTTCGATTCGACCGGCACGCCGAACACCGGCAGCGAAGTCATGGCGGCGGCCATGCCGGGCAAATGGGCCGCGCCGCCGGCGCCGGCGATGATGACGCGGAAGCCGGCGGCCTTGGCGCCCTTGGCGAACTCGTAGAGGCGGTCGGGGGTGCGATGGGCGGAGACGATCCGTGCCTCGTGCGAGATGCCCAGCACGTCGAGCAGTTCGGCGGCATGGCGCATGGTCGCCCAGTCGGACTGGCTGCCCATGATGATGGCGACGTCGACCCTGTCCTTGCTCACGCGCGGCACCTCTGTTTGACAGGCTGCGCTTAGCGGAATTGCAGCCGGATCGCAACAAAGCCGCGCCGGCGCGGCGCCGATTCTCAGGCTATGATGTCGGGAATGATCCGGTCCTCGATCTGGGCGATCTTGTCCTTGAGAACCAGCTTCTTCTTCTTCATGCGCTGGATCTGGAGCGGATCGCAGCCGGTCGCGATCATCGCGTTGATCGCGACATCGAAATCGGCATGTTCTTGCTTCAAGCGTGCAAACTCGAGACGAATCTCGGCCTGTTCCTGTTCCGACATGTCTACCGTCTGCAAACTCACTGGCGCACCCGGGCGCTCCAAAGGCGGGGGCCGGAAACTCTTGTCACCGGCGCGAAGCCCTTATCACATTTCGGGCTGTCAGGAAATGCTACCACATCATATTCGACATCTCCGAAAGGGGGTGGCAGACTGTCACGGTTCCGTCACAGAGCGCTGTCTGCGGTGGGCACGCTCGTGTGCGGTGCAATCATGAATCCATGAAAGGGAGATCCAATCATGTCTCTTGCATCCCATCTTGAAGAGCTTCAGCGGAAACATGGCGACATCGAACGTCAGCTGGACGAAGCGATGAACCATCCTTCCGTCGACGACCTGCAACTCGTCGCGCTGAAGCGTCGCAAGCTGGCGCTCAAGGACGAGATTGAGAAACTGAAAGGGTCGCCGACCCAGCACTGAGGTCAGGACGTCGGTCTTTTCAGGGGCTGCATCGGCTGATGCGGCCCCGGATAACGGCGGCAGTCACGCATTGCCGCCGAATTTGTCTGGGCATGATTCCGTCAATTCCAAACTAGGCCGGTGAGGGCCGGAGCCAAGCGAACCGCTTGCTGGAGCAATTCCAGGAAAAATGCGCAGCGGCTTTCTGTCCGGAATTGCGCCGCAACAACGAGATGGAGCGTCTTCGCGCTTCGAAGAAATGCGGAAGTATTCTAACCTTCCCAGAACTGATCCAGCCAGAGGTTGAGCTTGCGGAAGCCGCTGTTGCTGACCGCATAGAACCGCTTGGTGCCTTCGGCACGGGCGCTGACCAGCCCCGCATCGAGCAGCACCTTGAGATGCTGCGATACGGCGGGTCGGGAAACCGGCAATCCCTCGGCAAGCTGCGTCACCGTCTTCGGACCGCGGCGCAATTCCTCGAGCAGGCGGCGTCGGTTGGCGTCGGCGATTGCCAGAAACGTATCGTGGGCAGTCATCCATCCTTTGTGCCGCAACACGCCGGAAACCTCAACCGAGAGTCGCAATCGGATGTATGTTCGCCGGGCCGCGGCCCGACCTCATGGCGGCAGTCGGTCAGTCCTGCAGCTCGGGTTTCTGACGCGGATCGAGACGCAGCGATTCGGGCGTCGCCGAACGGTCGGCGGGCAGCGTCTTGAAGGCTTCGCGCTCCTCGATCGGCACGGGCGCGCGGCGGCGGATGCGCAGCGCGGTATAGCCTGCGAGCGCGAAATGCGCGGCCGCGGTGGCCAGGAACAGGGCCTCCGGCCGCATCATGTCCATCAGGCCTGCGCCGAGCATCGGCCCGACCATGGTGCCGAAGCCGTAGAGCAGCAGCAGGCCGCCGGAAACCTTGACGAAATCCTCCGGCTTGGCGTGGTCGTTGGCATGCGCCACCGCCAGCGAATAGAGCGTGTAGGCGAAGGCGCCGTAGCAGGCGGTCATGAAGATGACGAAGGCGCCGGAGCGCGGGGCGACGAGGAAGATGAGCGTGGCGGCGACGGCCGAGGCGAGCGAGGCGCCGATCAGCACGTAGCGGCGGTCGGTACGGTCGGAGATCTTGCCGACAGGGATCTGCAGTGCCGCACCGGCAACCACCACCAGGCTCATCATCAGCGCGATCTGGGGCGTCGAGATGCCGATGCGGGCGCCATAGACCGCGCCCAGCGTGCCCCAGTCGCCATTGGCGACGCCGATCAGGAAGCAGGCGACCGAGGCGACCGGCGAGTTGGCGTAGAGTCCCTTGAGGTCGAGCGACACGTCCTGCAGCGGCTTGGGGTGCGCCGCGCTCGACACCGCCGTCGGGATCAGCGACAGGCAGAACAGGATGCCCGTGACCATGAACAGCGACGCGCTTTTGACGTCGCCGCCGGCGACCATCATCTGGCCTGCCATGATCGAGGCATAGGTCACCATCATGTAGAGACCGAAGACGGTGCCGCGGTTCTCGTTGGTGGCGCGCTCGTTGAGCCAGCTCTCGATTACCATGAAGGCGCCGGCCATGACGAAGCCGGTGAAGGCGCGCAGCAGGATCCAGACATATTCGTTGACGATCAGGCCGGTGAGAAGGGCGACGATCGCCGCGGAGGCCGCAAAGGTGCCGAAGGCACGCACGTGGCCGGCGCGGCGCACGACGCGCGGGGCGAAAAAGCAGCCGGCGACGAAGCCGCCCGCCCAGGCCGTGCCCATCAGGCCGAGTGCCGCGGTGGAAAAGCCCTCCTCCTGGCCGCGAAGCGGGAGCAGAAGGCCGTGCAGGCCCGAAGCGGCGAGGAGAAAGGCCGTGCCGCGGAGCAGCGAGAGAATCGGCCTGTAGGCTGCGAGCATCGGTCTGTCCCACCAAGAATCAGTTTGTGCCGGATCGTGAAGACAGCCCCATTAGGGCATTTCGGCGGCGGCGATGTGTCAGCGCTTGAACAGCGCCTCGGCGGCCGACTTGGTCGTGCCCTTGGCGGCAAGCTCGGCCTCGAGCCGGACGATCTCGGCCTTGAGCAGGCCGATGCGGTCGTTGAGCTCGCCGACCGACAGGAGCGACAGCTCCTGGCCGATCTCGTGGGCGAGGGGCTTCTTCTTGGGTTCGTCGTCGAAGAGCGCCATCTGATGCCTCCATCCGCGGACAGGCGTTTGCCTGATTTGCCAATCAGAATACATAGTGCGGGCAAGGACATGCAAATGCCGGCGCGAGCCGGACGGAACGGAGACCAGAAACGACATGGCCAACGCTGCCAGACTTCCGGAGAAGATGCTCGCGGTGGCGATCACCCAGCCAGGCGGGCCGAGGGTGCTCAAGGCGGAAAAGCGCGACCTGCCGGAGCCGGGCGCCGGCGAGATCCTGATTAGGGTGCACGCGGCGGGGGTCAACCGGCCGGACGTGCTGCAGCGCAAGGGCGCCTATCCCGCGCCGCCCGGCGCCTCGGACCTGCCGGGCCTCGAAGTGTCGGGCGAGGTGGCCGCACTCGGCGCGGGCGTTTCGCGCTGGCGCCTGGGCGACCAGGTCTGCGCGCTGACGCCGGGCGGCGGCTATGCCGAATATGCCAGGGTGCACGAAACCAACGCGCTGCCGATACCGGCGGGCTTCACCTTCACGGAAGCCGCGGCGCTGCCGGAGACCTTCTTCACGGTCTGGCACAACGTGTTCGAGCGCGGCGCCCTCAAGGCCGGCGAAACGCTCTTGGTGCATGGTGGCACGTCGGGCATCGGCACGACGGCGATCCAGCTGGCCTCGGCCTTCGGCGCCTATGTGATCGCCACCGCCGGCTCGGACGAAAAATGTGCTGCCTGCCTGAAGCTCGGGGCGGACCGGGCGATCAACTACAAGACCGAGGACTTCGTCCAGGCGGTGAAGGACGCCACCGACGGCAAGGGCGCCAACGTCATCCTCGACATGGTCGGCGGCGACTATGTCGGACGCAACTACAATGCCGCGGCGGTCGACGGGCGCATCGTCCAGATCGCCACCCAGGGCGGGGCGGTGGCAAGCGCCGACTTCTCCAGGCTGATGGTCAAGCGGCTCACCCATACCGGCTCGACGCTGAGGCCACGCACCACCGAGTTCAAGGCCGGCATCGCGGCGGCACTCGAGGCGCAGGTGTGGCCGCTGCTCGCCGTGCGCCGCGTCGCCCCGGTGATGGACATGATCTTCCCGCTCCGGGAAGCCTGGCGGGCGCATGAACGCATGGAGGAGGGCGAGCACATCGGCAAGATCGTGCTCGACGTCGGCTAGGCGCCGGCCGCCGCGGCGGTCTTGCGCCCACCCGTCAGCGCCAGCCATTGGCGAGCTGGAGCGCGAACATCAGCATGCCGACGACGCGGCGCTCGGCCTCGCGGCTGAACGGCATGCCGCAGAGGCGCGAGCGGCCCATGGTCGGCGAGGCGCGGCAGCGGCCAAAGCTGCGGCATTCGCGCCGCGGGCAGTTCTGGTGCGCGCCGTCCTGGGTGGCGGCGATCGACAAGGCCAGCGCGATCGCGTTGTGCAGGCTGAGCGGGGCGGGGCGGCCGCCGATCTCGATGTCGGGGATGGGCTCTTTCTGGGGGCGTTTCCTGGTCATGGCTTGCTGCTCCTGATCGGGCCGCCCGGGTGGCTGATGGGCCGCGGGCCGGCCGGGTTGATGGGTTTTGCTTGGGGGGCGAAAATGCGGGCGCGCGAAAACGGCCCCGCGCCAAGAAAAAAGGCCGGGTCGTGCCGGGAAAGCGGACGCATGGCTTTGCGTCGTCTTGATGCTAGTGCGTGACGCTTGGCCATGCGTCCGCCGGCGCTCTTGCCCCGCTCAGTCGCCCCGATGCGTTCGCACCGGCGGCCGCCGCAAGGCCCGGGCCTGGGGGCTCATCACCCAGCGGAGGCACCGTCTCCCCCCGCCGACCCGGACGCCGCCGCCCTCCCCTGGCATCCGGTTCATGACCCGGGTTCCCGCGAGGGCGATGCGGAGGATTATCCATGAGGGTGAAAGGGGCGTGGAAAAGAAAATTTTTCGATTAACGGGACGGTTGTCGTGCGTGGCTTGAGAAATGCAGCCATTTCAATGGGGTGGCTTGGCCGGCGAGAGTTGCCTCGGGGCTGCTTCAGGAAAAAGCTATCCACGTCCTGACGGGTGCGCCTTGGCGCTGAGAAGTCGACGGTGGCGATAGCGCTGCCATTCGCAGCCCCGGCCAGTGCGAGGGGCAGACTGCTGGCAGCAGATGCTCAGACCTAGCTCATGGAATGACGGGCTTGCGCCCGAGTTACAGCCGTTCAGGCAAGCTTCACCTTCGCACAAAAGCGGACATTGCTGCCGAAATCGCCGAACGACCGCTGAGCGCCTGCCGGTTATCGTGCCTGGTGCATTGCAAGTACCTGCTGCAACGAAACAGTGTGCGGGCAGAATTTATATCGCAAACGTGGGTTTTGAGAATAATGCCTCCCCGTGTCCCTTCGATTCTCCACTAACGTTTCTTCCAAACAGGCTTGGGCTTGAACGGCTTCTTATCAATCACGCCTTTGACGACATTGAAGCCATCTTCTTGCAGTCGCAGCACTGCGGGGAAATCGAAGTATTTTGCGTTGATGTTTGCCAAGTGCCATTGGCTTTCAAGGTAGTCTCTGAACTCCGTCGCGCGCTTGTATCTATCTGCGATCTCAAACGAGGGAGCCAAGTTCGATATCAAAGATCGACAGTCTTCATCGAATATCGGCGTATCGGTTGATGTTGCGTCCAAGAACGAAAATGCCCCCATCCAATGCTTCACATGATAAATCCCAACCGAAGTTGCTCTGAAATGAAACTGATCCGGCAACTGATTTTCGGGGACTTTCAGCTCTCGGAAGTGGGCGTAAGGCGTCTCGATGAGGCGTTTCGCTGCCAGTCGCCTCAAGGCATTCCGCGTCTGGTCTTCGATGAAGCCGAGACGTAGCATTTCCGCAACTATGAACTCGCCCAATACGAAGCCGTCGCTGTCCTTCTCGCCGATGTTGGAGCTCAAGTAAGAGACGATGAGAGAAGCGAGGAAATGTTCACGAGCATCCGCCGTTGAGACGTCAAAAACGTTCTGGGCGACGAGAGAGGATTGCGCATTGAAATAGGCGTACTCACCGAGCAGAGCATGTTTGGTGAATTCGTGGAGAGGAACCTTATAGCCGCCCGTCTCCTGTTCAATTCTTACGATTTTTTGAGAATCAACATTTGGACTTCCACAGAACGACGTGATCAGTTCTATGACAGAGCGCGTGTTGCCAGAACTAATGTTGCTCAAGAATTGCTGTATTGCTTGATTCGACCGAACCGAGCGCAGCGTCGCATTGAGGAAAGCTACGACACTGCCGAGTTGAAGCCTAATGCCCTCCAGTTTGCCGGGGTTCTCCTTCCCCTCCGCTACGCGGACCGCGAATGTCAGGCGGCGTTGCACAACCTCGTCGGCCGGTGGCGGAGAAATCGTCAGAATCTTGTTTTGGTAGCCTGAGAGTGCGCCAGTGGTTTTGGAGTCATAGAAAGTGCTTGGCCGTAGTGCGATGAAAATTAGCAAGTTCCGCCAAGACGCCAGCTCCTGGGAGATAAGAAACGCTTCCTGCTGGACGGCTATTCCTCGCTGGTCGGCATTATCCATAACAATGATGATTTGTTTGCCACGACCGCGCACGATGTGACCAAGCGCCGCCATCAGGTGATTGTCCTGTTGCGCAATTTTCGTTGACAAAAACTCGATCTTTTCTTTCTCATAAGCTATTAGATCAACGGCCTTAAGTCTACCCTTGACGCTGTCATCGAATGCGTGAAGCTCTTCATAGTAGATCGAGTCGACGAACGCTGAAGAGTTGATATCAATGCCGTACTTTTTCCTGAGAACCGCCGGAATCTCCGCAAGCACAAACGTTTTCACGTCCTTGGAAAGATTGGCTTTGATGCCGAGATTGATGTGGATGAAATAGGTGTTTGCTTTTTCGCCGACGTCCATTCTTTCGAAAAGATTCTCGAAGAACGAAGTTTTTCCAACACCCACGTCACCCAACACCACCACCGGACGTGAACTCGCACTCCCCAACACCGAAGTTTCATCAATGGCGCTTGGGGTGACTCCGTTACCGCTTGCGCGTTTGTATCGCGCGGAAATGATTTGCTTGCTAAGCAGAAGATGGCGATTGTTAGCTTCAATTGGTACGTAGCAATCGCGGTAGAAGGCGGACTTGAGGTCGGGATTGTCTTCAATCTCTTCTAGCAGAAGTCCTGACAGGTCGCGTAGATTTTCTTGGAAAAGACTTCTGTAGCGATGCCTCATCGGCTCGGGAATAACTATCGAAGCCTTCTCTGGTATCCTAGGGTTGCGATGAATTGCTATGTCTCTGTACGCTCGATTTTCAGAGATTCCTTCCGGCGACAACAGCGTCCACATGAGTGAGAAGTTGGACAGATAGGTCTCAAACCCGTTGAATAGGAAGCATTCGCCGTCGAGTGGTGATTGACCGGGAATCATTGCTTGGAAGATTGCCAACTGGGGGCCGTTGCATACGATGGCTACCTGCGCGCCAAGAAGGGAGCAGTATGGGATGACTTGGTGTACAGCCTCCCTGAACTCTGGAGACGCTTTCATAAGAGGTTCGAGTTTGCGGACCAAGGTTGGCTTGCCTACAGGGAGGTCGCCGAATGCCTTCGCCTCGCGTTTCGCTTCCAACACTGCCTTTGGCGGATGCCCGAGCACGTAATCTGCCTTCCCGCCAATACCGTCTTGTACCTCAACTCGGATATTTGGCTTTTCCCAACCCAGACATTCGGTGAAGAGGCGATCAACAAATTGGAATCGGTTTTCGGCTTCATTCCAATGGGAGCTGTCAGGCGGGAAAGTCGATATAATCGACCGTAGCCGCTCTTCTCCTTCGCTTAACTCGAACGGTGCTTGCATTTGTCCCCCATGTGCGCGCGCTGCCGGAAAATGATGTGCTGAAATTCGCGTGCGTGGTGAGCCATATTAGCGTGATGTTCAATCTCTACCAACGTCACCGCTACCCAACAGCCAATGATCGAATGGGTGCGTGCCATACCCAACGCGTTGAGGAATTTGGAGCCTTTGCTCGATGTCTACCCAAATTTCCGGCGTCTGTTCTTCGGATCGCTCAAGACGGTGATCGCGCGATTGCAAAGCTACAGTGGGTACTGCCCAACGCACCATAGGGCTTTCTTCCAGACATGGTGCGGGTCGCAGGGTCGGCGTTCACGATCCCCCTTGACATCATCCTTGGGTTGGCTTCGTGGCATGTGTGTTCAAAGCGATCAGTCTGCTTCCGGCCCCGAACCAGTTGCTCCGTTCCTTTCGGATTGGTCCTCGACTATGGTGGCGCCGAGTTCTGGCCCAACATTGATCCCACGTGACCTCACCCCTCTCCAATCCCCGCCTCCTCGGCCTCACGCTCTGGCTCGCCGCACTCGTGGCGTTCGTCGCCGTGTCCGTCGAGACGTCGCGGACGCGGATGGCGGACGAGCTGGAGGTGACGGGACGGACCCTGCACCGGCTGATCTCGCAGCGCGTGGCACAGCATGACGCGCACTTGACCAGCCTGATCGCCTTGTCGAGCGGGGCCGAGCCCGCGCCGCCAGGGGCGATCCGGCAGGTGATGGAAAGCATCACGCGCTTCTATCCGCGCATCGCCTGGCTGGCGCTGGTTTCGCTCGACCCGGTGGCCGGTTCGGGCGGCGCAGCCGGAGCGCAAGGGGCGGCGAGCGGCGCCGGTGGCGGGGCGCAGGGATCGGACGCCGGCGGATCGCAGCCGGCAGGCGTTTCGGGGCAGGCGGGGGCCGAGGGGAGCGGGGCATCTCAGCCGGCGGGCGTGGGCGGCGCGCAAGGGTCGCAGGCCGAAGGTGATGGAGCCGGCGGGCCGGTCGTGGTGCGCGACGTGGTGACGGTGCCGCCGGGCGGCGGCGTCGACCTCGCGCCGCTGGCTCAACAGATCGCGGCGCAGGTGCGCGGCAAGGCGAGCATCTATCCGGCGGGCGAGGGGCGCTATCTGCTCGCCAAGCGCGCCTCGGGGACCTCGCACCTGGCGGTGGTTCTCCTGATCGACGCGGCGCAGCTTCTGGTGCCCGAGGAGCGGCCGGCCTGGGCGCATCTCGAGCTCAGCCTCGACGGCGAGGTTCTTGTGGAGCAGCCGGCGGAGCCCGGCCTGGGGCTCGGGGTTTCGTGGCTGGCCGTGCCGCATTTCCAAAAGGTGATCGACGGCGAGGGGCAGCGGCTTCTGCTTTCGCTCGACCGGGCGCTGCCGCTGGCGGCACTCGTGCCGCCGGAACGGTTCCTCGGCTTTGCCGCGGTGGCGGGGATTTTGACGCTGGTGCTGGTGTTCGCGCTCGGGCAGCGGGCGGCGGTGCGGCGCTCCGAGCTTGCGGCGCGCGAGGCCGAGGAGCGGCTTGCCGTGCAGGAGCGGGAGACGCGGCTGGCGCATGCCTCGCGCGTCAACGCCATGGGCGAGCTGGCCTCGGGCATCGCGCACGAGCTGACGCAGCCGCTGACCGCGCTGCTCAGCCGCAGCCAGGCGGCGCTCAGGCTGGCGCGTGCGGACAAGCCGGACATGGCGATGATCTCGGGGGCGCTCGACGTCAACGTGCGCGAGGCCAAGCGCGCCGGCGAGATGCTGAGGCGGATGCGCGACTATGCCTCCAACAAGGCGCCGGAGCGGGCGCGGCAGGACCTCAACGCCATCGTCGCCGAGGTGGTGGCGCTGACCCGCACCGACCTCGAGCGGCGGCAGGTGGCGCTGGTGCTGGAGCTCGGCGAGCCGGCGCCGCATGCGGTGGTCGACGCGATCGAGATGGAGCAGGTGCTGCACAACCTGATCCGCAACGCGGCGGAGGCGACAGGCGCCGGCGGGACGGTGACGGTGGCGACGCGGGCCGTGGGGCGCGAGGCGAGGCTTACGGTCGGCGACGACGGGCCGGGGATCGCGGCGGAGGTGCTGCCAAAACTGTTCACGCCGTTCTTCACCACCAAGGCCGACGGCATGGGGCTGGGGCTGTCCTTGTGCGCGTCGCTGGTGGAGCGGGTGGACGGGCGCATCGAGGCGGAGAACGTCGCGCCGCGCGGGGCGCGGTTCACGATATCGCTGCCGCTGGCCGGGGAGAGGTAGGGCATGCACAGGGTCTATCTGGTCGACGACGACGAGGCGGTGCGCGAGGCGCTGGCGTTCCTGCTCTCGACCTACGGGATCGCGGCGGAGACCTTTGGCGACCCGGCGACGTTCCTCGCGCATGTCGACGAGGACAGGCCGGGCGTGCTGGTGGTGGACCTGCGCATGCCGCTGGTGTCGGGGCTGCAGCTGCACCAGAAGCTCGCCGAGCGCGGCATCGACTGGCCGACGATCATGATCACCGGCCATGGCGACGTCGCCGCCTGCCGGCGCGCCTTCAAGGCCGGCATCCAGGATTTCCTCACCAAGCCGATCGACGGCGAGGTGCTGGTCGACGCGCTGCAGCAGGCATTTTTGAGCCTCGACGCCGGGCTGGAGAAGCGCGAGGCGCGGGTGCTGCTGGCAAAACTGACGGAGCGCGAGCGCGAGGTGCTCGACATGGTGGCGCGCGGCTGGGCGAGCAAGGAGATCGCGGCAGCGCTCGAGGTCTCGGCGCGGACCATCGACGCGCACCGGGCCAAGATCGCCGAGAAGCTGGGCACCAGCTCGGTGGCCGAGCAGGTGCGGCTGGCGCTGACGGGAAAGTAGGTAATCCTACCTAGGCCGGGTGGTGGCATCGCGGATTCTGCCGCGGCGGCGATTTGGGTAGTTCTGATCCCGGACAAGCGAAACGCTTTCTCCCGAGACATCATCAGGACAGGAACCCAGTCATGATCAAGAGCATCCTCCTTGCAGCCGCCGCCACCGTCGCCGTCACCGGTGCCGCTTCCGCCCAGGTGCTGACCGAGAAGAACATTTCTTCCGGCCTCGCCGTCGAGATCGCCCAGCGCGCAGTGCAGGCATGTGCTGCCGACAAGTACAACGTGACCGCCGCCGTGGTCGACCGCGCCGGCGTGCTGCGGGCGCTGGTCCGCGCCGACAATGCCGGCACCCACACGGTCTCGGCCGCCCAGGACAAGGCCTTCACCTCGGCCTCGTCGCGCACGCCGACCTCGAAGATGGCCGAGAACGTGCAGAAGAACCCCGGCGCTGCCGGCCTCGTCGACATCGACGGCTTCCTGGTGCTGGCCGGCGGCATGCCGATCAAGGCCGGCGACGCGGTGATCGGCGCCATCGGCGTCGGCGGCGCGCCGGGCGGCAACTTCGACGAAGCCTGCGCGGTCAAGGCGATCGAGGCGGTCGCCGACCAGCTGAAGTAACGGCTTCGCCGGCAACGGTCCCGCCGGCGATCATGCCCCGCTTCCGGAATGTCCGGAAGCGGGGCTTTTTGCGTCGGCCCAGGCCCGGGACCAGGCCGGAAAAGGCCGGCCTTGCGGTCGGTCGGCGGCTCCGGCCAAAGTCGTTGCGGATCGGGGCGAATGCGTCTATATACGGGCCGAATTTCCCAACTTGGTGGTCTTTATCCACCGCCCGCGCGAGGGACGCGGGCGAACGAAGAGGATATCTCGCATGGCCAATACGCTGCTTATGCCCAAGGCGACCGCCGTCTGGCTGGTCGACAACACGGCGCTGTCGTTCGACCAGATCGCGCAGTTCTGCTCGCTGCACCCGCTCGAGGTGAAGGCGATCGCGGACGGCGAATCGGCGCAGGGCATCAAGGGCATGGACCCGGTCATCACCGGCCAGCTCAGCCGCGCCGAGATCGCCAAGGGCGAGGCCGACATCAACCATCGCCTGAAGCTGTCGGAGCCGAAGGTGCGGGTGCCCGAGACCAAGCGCAAGGGCCCGCGCTACACGCCGCTGTCCAAGCGCCAGGATCGCCCGAACGCCATCTACTGGCTGGTCAAGAACCATCCCGAGCTCAAGGACGCGCAGGTCTCGCGCCTGGTCGGCACGACCAAGGCGACGATCGAGCAGATCCGCGAGCGCAAGCACTGGAACATCGCGCAGCTGACGCCGATGGACCCGGTGGCGCTCGGCCTGTGCTCGCAGATCGACCTCGACATCGAGGTGCAGCGCGCCTCGCGCGGCCGCGAGGCGCCGGCGCCTGTCGGCGACACCCTGCTGCCCGCCGCGCTGACCGAGCGCCTGACGCCGCAGGAAGCAGCGCCGAAGGACGAGGAGAAGGAACTCGACGCCAACGCCGTCTTCGCCAAGCTCTCGGCGCTCAAGTCGAAGAAGACCGACGACGAGGAAGACGAAGACAAGTTCTGAGCGGCTGGTGCCGTTCGCAACGAAAAGGGCCCCGCACTGCGGGGCCTTTTTGCGTTGGGAGTAGTGAGTAGGGCAGAGGCGCCAAACTCACTGCCCTACTGCCCTGAAACTACTGCCCTGAAGCCACGAACCGCAGCGTGCCGGCGACGCGCGGGCCTCCCGCGTGGTCGGAGGGATGGTTGACGCCGTCCATGACCGGGACCTCGGCGAAATCGAAGGGGCTGACGTCGGCGAGGACGGCGGCGTTGACGCCGTACTGGTTGGGATTCGAGCGGCGCTGGTGGTGGGTGTAGATGCCGCATTTCGAGCAGAAATAGTGCTTCGCCGACATGGTGTTGAACTGGTAGATGGTGAGCGCGTCGGCACCTGACAGCACGTCGACGCCGCCGAGGTCGGCGGAGACCGCGACCGCGCCCTTCATCCGGCAATAGGAGCACGTGCAGCGCCGCGCAGAATTGAGCCCGTCCGACAGCCTGACGCGCAAGCGCACCGTGCCGCAATGGCAGGCGCCGTCTATTTCCTTGATGTCCATGTTCATGGGTGGATGTCTCGTTGCGCAACGGGGCGAGCTTGATCGCCGGCCAATCGCTTCTCAAGCGTCAGCCGACGATTTTTGATGGACCTGATCGATCCAGCGCGGGACTTCTGGAGCGCAGTCTTGCGGAAGCAAGTGTGCGTGGCTACATTGTAGCTACAATGGAGTTCAGTAAATGGCTACGGAAACGGTTGTTCGCGCTCGCATCGATGCAGCGACCAAGGAGCAGGCGACCGAGGCGCTTGCGTCCATGGGGCTGTCGGTGTCGGATGCAATTCGATTGTTGTTGATGCGTGTGGCCGCGGACAAGGAGTTTCCCTTTCCAGTGAAAGTGCCCAACGCGACGACCCGCAAGGCGATGACCGAACTCGAAGAAGGCAAGGGCAAGCGGCTGTCCTCGGCAGATGAGTTGTTCAAGGATCTCGGCATCTGATCCTGACGCCGGTCCGCTCCTCGCAGTTCCGGCGGGACGTCAAGCGGATCGAGAAGCGCGGCAAGGACATGGCGAAGCTGCGCGAAGTGCTGACAATTCTGCTGGAAGGCACAGAACTCCCTGACCGCTAACGGGGTCATCCGCTCAAAGGCGACTGGAAGGGCTACCGGGATGCGCACATCGAGCCCGACTGGCTGCTGATCTACCGCGTCGTCGGCGAAGAGTTGCAGCTGGCGCGCACCGGTTCCCACGCCGACCTATTCCAGGAATGAGCAAAAATTCTCATCCGCGCGAGCTGCGGTCGGTTCCAAAAGTCTCGCTGCGCTCGACGCTACGGTAGTAGTCCACCAAAAGCTTGCCGCGCTCGGGCTTGAAGGTGCGGCCGGCCGAGGTGACGGCGGAGATGCGGTCGATGCGGAAAGCACGGAAATCGTCGCGCATCTCGCACCAGGCGATCAGGGTCCAGACCTTGCCCCAGAACCACAGCCCGAGCGGGCGGATGTCGCGGGCCGAGCCGCGCCCGGCCTCGTCGTTGTAGTCGAGGCGCAGCACCTGGCGCTTCTCGACGGCGCGCTCGATCAGGTCGATGGCCTCGCGGTCGGCGTCCGAGACCACCCACATCGGCGTGTGGATCTCGGTGCGGGCGATGCGGTCCCTTTCGCTGTCCGGCAGGACGGCGCCGATCTTGACCAGCGCCTCGTCGGCGGCCCGGGCCATGGCCGCTCCACCGAAGGCGCGGACCATGCGGGCGCCGGCAACAAGGGCAACGATCTCGTCACGCGTGAACATCAGCGGCGGAAGGTCGAAACCCTCCCTCATGATGTAGCCCACACCAGCCTCGCCATCGATCGGCACGCCCGTCGACTGCAGGTCGGCGATGTCGCGGTAGATCGTGCGCTCGGACACCTCGAGCCAGGCACCCAGCTTCTGCGCGGTGACCAACCGGCCGCCGCGGAGATGCTGCACGATCTGGAAAAGCCTGTCGGCTCGTCTCATGCAAGTCCCTCGAAATCCGGGACGTCGCGCGCTTTGGATCGCGTCGCAATGACGTCCGACGTCATTTTCCATCGCATCGTGGTTCCGACGGTCCGCCGCGACCGCAGGCGATGCGCTATTCCGGCAGGCCCTCGCGCCGGCGCTGGGCAGCGCCGAAAGCCTGGCCAAAAGACAGTCTGCCCGTGGTGGGCGTCGTCTTGTCGAGCACGCGCCAGAAGGGCGTGATGTCACGCAAGCCTGCACCGCGCTCGACGTCTTCGTTGGCGGCTTCCGCCACCGTTCTCAGGTGGTAGCCGATGGTCACCGGACAGGTGACCTCGGCACCGTGGCATCGGGCCAACTCCCGCCGCAGGGTCCGTACGTCGAGATGCACACCCTGCGGAATGGTGCGGATGAAGTCGTCGACCTGCCGCGCGGTGGGCACCAGCATGCTTTGCCCCTCGACGACATCCGAAAAGCTGCGCGGCGACGGCTTGATGCCGTTGATGCCTTTCGTGTTCAGCCTTTCGGTCCAAGTCTTCACCCCATTCCTCCTGCGGGCATGGCGAGACATTGCGAGTGTATCATCGCACAGGCCTCCTGACAGCATAGTGTCAGGAGCGTGCGGAAAACTCGCGCGCGAACATCGCCCGCATCTGGCCGAATTGTTCTTTGTTTTCCGGCAGTAACGCCTCGAGGACGGCGATCGCGAAGGTGCCCGGGGCCGAGCCCGGGGCGGAGACGATCCTGCCATCGGCGACCGCATGCGGCACGTCCCGGTAGCCGGAAGCGCCGGCATAGCCGGGCTCGTGGCCAAGGATCCAGTCGCGGCCGTTGGAGGTGTGGGAGACACCTTCGAACAGGCCGGCGCGCGCCAGCGCCAGCGTGCCGCCGCAGATGCCGGCGACCACGCCGCCGCGTTCCGCCACCGCGCGAAGCAGCGGCGCAACGTCCGGCGCATCCTCGGCCGCCCAGCCGTCGGAACCGATGACGGCGATGGCGTCGAGGTCGCCGTTATAGGCAGGATCGGCGCTGCGGTCGGCGACAAGCTTGACGCCGCCGATCGAGGTCAGCGGCGATGCGTGCGGCGAAAGCGACACCGTGCGCAGACCGAACCACTCGACCGCCGAGGCCGCCAGCAGGCCGTATTCCCAGTCGGCATAACCCTCGATGAACAGCAGCCCGATGGTCCTGGTGGCGGTCATTGGATTTCCTTCCCTGCGTGTCAGTTGCTGTCGCCGCGCCGGCCGAAACGGTCGGGCCAGCCGATGTCCTTGCGGATGTCGTCCGGAAGCGAGTTCATGAAGCGCTCGGTGCGAATCTCATTGTGGATGGTCCTGATCTTGCCCGCATAGTGCCTGACCGCGCGGAAGATATCGGGTGTGAACGTGCTCATGGCTATCCTCCTTGTCTCTTACCGGAGGACTATCTCACACCCCTCCTGACAGCAGTCTGTCAGGAGGGGTGTGCCGGGATTCAGGTGAGGCCGGCCTGCAAACGGCGGCCCCCTGCGCTTCCGGTACTCGCGTACCTGAACGTACGCTCCGTTCCGGTTCTCGGGGGCCGCCATTTTCGACTCGGCCTGACCTGAATCCCGGTACACCCCGGAGCGCTTCCGCCTTTCTTCGAATCTTGGAAACGCTCCATCTCCTTGTTTTGACGCAATTCCGGACGAAAAACCGCTGCGCACTTTTCCTGGAATTGCCCTTGCTCAGGCTTTGATGGGCACCATGTAGTTGAGCGCCAGCCGCCCGCCATCGGCGAAAATCGTCTGGCCGGTGATGTACCTGGCGTCATCGGAAGCCAGGAATGCGGCGACGGCGGCGATTTCCTCCGGCTCGCCGATGCGCGCGCGGGGGGGGGCGGTCCGCCGCCGCACGAGTACTTGCGGCTCTCACCCAAGCACCCCCACCCTTTATCCCTCTCCACAAGGGGGAGGGAGGGCATCGATGCCGCGCTTCTCCGGCACACAACCGCACTATTTTCCACCCGCGCCGCCGCGCAAACCTTGCATCCGCGGCGTCGCTGGGTATGGTCCGCGCCATCTCTAAGGGAAAGGGAACCCCATGGCCGGCTTCAAGACACTCGACACCATCGGCAACGTCAGCGGCAAGCGGGTTCTGGTCCGCGTCGACCTCAACGTGCCGGTTGCCGACGGCAAGGTGACGGACGCGACCCGCATCGAGCGCGTGGCGCCGACCATCACGGAACTCGCCGGCAAGGGCGCCAAGGTGATCCTGCTCGCGCATTTCGGCCGCCCGAAGGAAGGTCCGGACCCGGCCCTGTCGCTGGCGCCCATCGCCACCGCCACCGCCGAGGTGATCGGCCGGCCCGTGGCATTCGCCGCCGACTGCATCGGCGAGAGGGCCGAGGCTGCCGTCGGCGCGATGAAGGACGGCGACATCCTGCTTCTCGAAAACACCCGCTTCTACAAGGCCGAGGAGAAGAACGACCCGGCCTTCGTCGAGAAGCTTGCCGCCAATGGCGACATCTTCGTCAACGACGCGTTTTCGGCCGCCCACCGCGCGCATGCCTCGACCGAAGGCCTCGCCCACAAGCTGCCGGCCTATGCCGGGCGCACCATGCAGGCCGAGCTCGAGGCGCTGGAGAAGGGCCTCGGCAAGCCGGTCAAGCCGGTGGTCGCCATCGTCGGCGGCGCCAAGGTCTCGACCAAGATCGACCTGCTGATGAACCTGGTGAAGAAGGTCGACGCGCTGGTGATCGGTGGCGGCATGGCCAACACCTTCCTCGCCGCGCGCGGCACCAATGTCGGCAAGTCGCTCGCCGAACACGATCTCGCCGCCACGGCCAAGCAGATCATGATCGAGGCGGCGCAGGCCGGCTGCGCCATCGTGCTGCCGTCGGACGGCGTGGTCGCCCGCGAGTTCAAGGCGGGTGCCGCCAACGAGACGGTGGCGATCGACGCGGTGCCGGCGGACGGCATGATCCTCGACGTCGGCGCCAAGACCGTGGCCTCGATCAACGACTGGATCGACCGCGCCGCCACGCTGGTGTGGAACGGTCCGCTCGGCGCCTTCGAGATCGAGCCCTTCGACAGGGCGACGGTGGCCGCGGCGAAGCACGCGGCGGCCCGCACCAAGGCGGGCAAGCTCGTCTCGGTCGCCGGCGGCGGCGACACGGTGGCGGCACTCAACCACGCCGGCGTGGCCGACGACTTCTCTTACGTCTCCACCGCCGGCGGCGCCTTCCTCGAATGGATGGAAGGCAAGGAGCTGCCGGGCGTGGAAGTGCTCAAGGCCTGAGCCGCGGCGCCTCCTTCCCGCGAGGGTTTATCTCCAGCACGCCGCGCCTCCCAATCGGGGATGCGCGGCGTTCTAACATGTTGATTCTGTGTCCTCAGCCGTCTTGGCGGACTGTGTTCAGGGCCGGTCGCCACACGTGTGGCACCGCCGATAACCTTTGGCGCGTTGCCGGTCTCATTCGTGATCCTTGCTAAACCGATTGAAAAAATTTCAATCGGTTTTAGGCTTCCCGGCGGCATTCCGTTCGGGAAAACCATCTGCTATGCGCCCCGTCATCATTCAGGAGGTACTTGTATGAGCGAACGTCTCGAGGACATCGCCGTCGCCATGGTGGCGAACGGCAAGGGAATTCTGGCTGCGGACGAAAGCTCCGGCACCATCAAGAAGCGTTTCGACGTCATCGGCGTCGAGTCGACGGCCGACAGCCGCCGCGACTATCGCGAGATGATGTTCCGCACCAAGGAGGCGATGACCAAGTACATCTCCGGCGTCATCCTCTACGACGAGACCATTCGCCAGAACGCAGCCGACGGCACGCCGCTGGTCGAGCTGATCAAGGCCGCCGGCGCCATCCCCGGCATCAAGGTCGACGCCGGCGCCAAGGCGATCGTCAACTTCCCCGGCGACACCATCACCGAAGGCCTCGACGGCCTGCGCGAGCGCCTGGCCGACTACTACAGGCTCGGCGCCCGCTTCGCCAAATGGCGCGCGGTGATCGACATCGACACCGGCAGGAACGTGCCGTCGGCCTACTCGATCTCTGCCAACACCCAGGCGCTCGCCCGCTATGCGGCGCTGTGCCAGGAAGCCGGCATCGTGCCGATCGTCGAGCCGGAAGTGCTGATGGACGGCGCCCACGACATCGACACCTGCTACGACGTCACCAAGGCGACGCTGGTCAAGCTCTATGACGAGCTCTACGCCGCGCGGGTGAAGCTCGAGGGCACGATCCTGAAGCCGAACATGGTCATCTCGGGCAAGAAGGCCGCCAGGCAGGCCAGCGCCGAGGAGATCGCCGAAAAGACCATCAGGCTGTTCCGCGAGACGGTGCCGGCCGCGGTGCCGGGCATCGCCTTCCTGTCGGGCGGCCAGTCCGACGAGGAGGCTACCGCCAACCTCAACGCCATCAACGCCATCGGCCCGCATCCGTGGAAGCTGACCTTCTCCTACGGCCGCGCGCTGCAGGCAGCCCCGCAGAAGGCATGGTCGGGCAAGGCCGAGAACCTCGGCGCCGGCCAGGCTGCCTTCACCCACCGCGCCCACATGAACCACCTGGCCGCGCTCGGCCAGTGGAAGTCGGCGCTGGAAAAGGCGGCGTAAGCCATGCCGTCAGGCAAGAATGCGAAAAGCCCCGGAGCGATCCGGGGCTTTTTTCTTACTGGTCTTGTTCGGCTTGAGGGCCGAACGCCCCCTCATCCGGCCGCTTCGCGGCCAGCTTCTCCGCGTCGGGGAGAAGAGCAGGGCTTGCCGGCGCGACCGCCTCATTGCGCCAGTAAAGCCGATAGGCCGTCGCCATGGCCGCCGCATATTGCGCCGCCACCGCCAGTTGCTGCGCCACCGAGGGCGTCCAGATCTTGCCGAGCGTCATCGCCCCCAGCACGCCCGCGAACATCCAGAACACCGGGCGCTGCTGGTAGGTGGCGAGCGTCAAGTCGCAGACCAGCCTGGCCGACCACACGCCCGCGGCGGCGCCGAGCAGGGCGGCTGCGACGCGCACGACATTGGGCCGGGTGCCCCACAAAAGCAGGGCGACCGCATCGGGAAAGACGTCCGCGCCGATCATGACCACGCTGACGACCGCGTAGTGGACGAGCGTGTAGGTCACCAGCGCGACGACCATGGCCGCCGCCGTCTCGGCCCCGAGGGGGATCTTGACCTCGCGGTCCGCTTCCATCGTCATCTTCGGTCCAGGATATTCCCAAGCAGTTTTGGATGGCCGGCCTTGGCCGGGGCGCGAGGCCCCCGCCACCCGCCATGGCGTTGGTCACCCTTCAAGCGCCACCAAAGCACCGGGCGCGCGCGCTGCCAAGCGCCTCTTGCGTTCGACCCCAACCTTCGCGCGGCCGCCGTCGCCGTCCGGGGCTGCGGCGTCCATGCCGAACCGGCGGTCCGGGCTTGTGATTTCGAGGGATGCGCCATATAGTTGCATAAATATAGTACTGCTACTGTTGATTGAGCTGGATCGGCGGGGCCGGCAATGACGACGAGACTGAATGCTTTCGCCTATGGCGCGTTCGGCGGAACGTTGCCCACCATCGCCAACATGGCGAGCACCTATGTGGCGGCCCCGTCCACCAACCTGCCGGAAATCGGGCTCTATCTCGGCGTGCTGCTGTGGGCCATCGTCGGCGGCGGCGTGGCGCTGACCAATACCAGCTACGAGGCGAGGCAGGCCATCTTTGCCGGGGTCGCCGCACCGGCCATCCTGGTGAACATCGTCGCGGGTGCGACGGGCAAGCAGGTGGAGGGTGCCCAGCTGGAGCTCTTTTCGTCGGCCTACGCGCAGACGGCCGACGGCGCCAATGTCCTGCTCGACGCCCTGTCGACGCCGAAGGTGGTGGTGTCGCCGACCGTCAAGGGCGGCATCCCAAAAAGCGTTTCGCTGGCGGTTTCTGCCGAGGTGACGAAGGACGGCCAGACCGAGATCGTCGACATCGGCGCGATCAAGGATCTCGGCTCGGAGACGACGCTTGTGGTGCCGCCCGGGACATCCCAGGTGCTCATCGACGGGAAACCGGTGTCGACGACCGGCGAGCTGACGACGATCGACCTTTCGGTGACGACCGCCCCGTCCGCCGGCGGCGACCTGTTGTGGGCGCTGGGCGCGCCGCGACGCTTCTCGATCGAGCAGCTCGACGTGACACAGGGCGAGGTAAGGTGACCGGTCTCGCCGGTCGCGTGCGAGGCGTCCCGGCATCTGTCCCGTTCCGGCACAGCTCCGGCTGGCATGTTCCGTGCACGGCAAGGTTTGCCGGTCACTGCCGGTCCTGATTTGTCTCAAGATCAGGGATGGACTCGCCGGAGTTGGGACGGGGTTTGGCTCCGGCGGGCTCCATCATCCCCAGGCAAGGCAATCGCGAACGCCTGCAAGATCGGCCCCAAAACGGCCGAACCGGCCCCGATCGCGGGTTCCCCAGCATCCAGAATTCAGCCCTCCGGACCGTCACCACCGTCGAAGTTGGTAGCCGCGTCTGCCACGCGGCAGATTGAAGCGCATGTTTTCCGGCACATAGGGTGTGCCATGACGATCAGGAGCCTGCTCATCAAGGGACATCAGGTCGATGGTCTCGTCCGCGCCATCGGCTTGAGGAAGTCTGCGTCGGTACTGCTGCGCCGGGCACTGCGCCTGCCTTCGCCGGTCAATGCCTTCCATCAGGATCACCTGCTCAGCATCAGGCCCCTGGACAGCGACCTGTTCGTCGTGTCGCAGATTTTCGGCAACCAGGAATACGAGATCGGCGGTGAGGGCAGGGACGCGCTCAACCGGCTCGCGAGGCTGTGGCGGCAGGGCGGATCGACGCCGGTCATCGTCGATGCGGGAGCCAATGTCGGCTACTCGACGATCTACCTTCGCGATCGCTATCCGGAGGCCGTCGTCGCTGCGGTCGAGCCCGATCCCCAGGCTTACGAAATGCTGATCTCGAACTGTGCCGGACTGGACCGGATCGTGCCCTTCCATGGCGCACTTTGGGATCGCGACGGCGAAGTCGCGCTCCGCATGAACGACGGTCCGTCCTGGTCGAGAGGCGTTCTGGACGGAGGGGGCGTGTCTTCGATCACGCTTCGCAGCCTGCTTGCCAGGATACCGCGAGCGCGACTGCTGATGCTGAAGATGGACATCGAAGGAGCGGAACTCGAGGCGACGCGCGACTGCGGCGAGCTGCTTTGCGATACGCCCTGCATCGTCATCGAGCCGCACGACTTCATGCTGCCCGGCCGGGGCTGCCTGAGCCATGTCTTTGCATCGCTGGCCGGCAGGAAGATCGACAGCCTGATGAACGGCGAGAAGCTGATACTGATAGAGTCGGATCTGCTGGCATCGGCAAAGGCGTCGTAGGCCCCAACCTGCCGGGCTCCTCCTAGCCATGCCCCAGAAGTGCGGTCGCGGAGATTGCCGCGAGCGCCAGCACCGCCAGCTTCCAGAAATCGCGGCGCTGCCTGAGGCCCGGCAGGCCGAGAGGCTTGATGAGCTGGATCGCCATGATGGCGAGGATGATGAGCGACAGCGCCTTCGACATATCCGCCCTTTGAGCAATTCGGCGCGCACCTGTCAAAGCATGGCGTGGCATCTGCTATTGTGCGCTACGGTTTTGGAACAGCGGCCGTGCACGGAAGCGCGTCGAAATCCGCGCCGAAACGGGCTTTGCGGCCCTGCCGTTCAACCAAGGTCAAATGGACGTCCCGAGAGCGAAGACGGTAGAAATTCAGCCAACAAAGAAGAAGCCCGCAGGGGCAAAAACATCCTGGGAAGGAGACGCCATGTCATCTCGCTATCACGAGGTCTATGACGGTTGGGTTCGGGACCCCGAGGGCTTCTGGGCCGAAGCGGCGCGCGACATCGACTGGTTCAAGCCCTGGGACAAGGTCTTCGATGCCGATGGCGGCGTCTACGGCCGCTGGTTTGCCGGTGCCGAATGCAACACCTGCCACAACGCGCTCGACCGCCACGTCGCTGCCGGCCGCGCCGACCAGGTGGCGCTGATCCACGACAGCCCGATCACCGGCACGCAGAAAAAGTTCACCTATGCGGAGCTGCTCGCCGAGGTGAACGCGCTGGCAGCCGTGCTGCGCGACCAGGGCGTCCAGAAAGGCGACCGCGTCATCATCTACATGCCGATGGTGGCGGAAGCCGCCGTCGCCATGCTCGCCTGCGCGCGGCTCGGCGCCGTCCACTCGGTCGTGTTCGGCGGCTTTGCCGCCAAGGAACTCGCCACCCGCATCGACGACGCCACGCCGAAATACATCATCTCCGCCTCCTGCGGCATCGAGCCGGGCCGCGTCGTGGCCTACAAGCCGCTGCTGGACGCGGCGATCGAGCTTTCCGGCCACAAGCCCGACGGCTGCCTGATCCTGCAGCGGCCGCAGCTGGCTTGCGACCTCGTCGCCGGCCGCGACGTCGACTATGCCGAGGCTGTGGGGGCGGCGCGCGCCGCAGGCCGCACCGTCGCGTGCGTGCCGGTGGCCGCCACCGACCCGCTCTACGTGCTCTATACCTCCGGCACCACCGGCCAGCCCAAGGGCGTAGTGCGCGACAATGGCGGCCACATGGTCGCGCTCAAATGGTCGATGGAGAACGAATTCGGCGTCAGGCCGGGCGAGGTCTTCTGGGCGGCCTCCGACGTCGGCTGGGTCGTCGGCCATTCCTACATCGTCTATGGCCCGCTGCTGCACGGCGCCACCACCATCCTGTTCGAGGGCAAGCCGGTGGGCACGCCCGATGCCGGGACATTCTGGCGTGTCATTTCGGAACATGGGGTGGTCGCCCTGTTCACCGCTCCCACCGCCTTCCGCGCCATCAAGAAGGAGGACCCGCAGGGCCTGTTCGTGCCGCAATACGACCTCGCGAAGTTCCGCACGCTGTTCCTCGCCGGCGAGCGCGCCGACCCCGAGACGATCAAATGGGCCGAGCAGAAGCTCAAGGTGCCGGTCGTCGACCACTGGTGGCAGACCGAGACGGGCCATCCGATCTCGCAGAACCCGGCCGGGCTCGGCCTGCTGCCGGTCAAGTACGGCTCGCCCTGCGTGCCGATGCCGGGTTACGACGTGCGCGTGCTCGACGATGCCGGCCATGAGGTCGGGCACGGCACGCTCGGCAACGTGGTGGTGAAGCTGCCGTTGCCGCCCGGCTGCCTGCCGACGCTGTGGAATGCCGACGAGCGCTTCTTCAATGCCTATCTCGCGGAGTTCCCCGGCTACTACAAGACGGCGGATGCCGGCTACATCGACGACGACGGCTATCTGTTCATCATGGCCCGCACCGACGACATCATCAACGTCGCCGGCCACCGCCTGTCGACCGGCGGCATGGAGGAGGTGGTCGCCGAGCACCCAGACGTCGCCGAATGCGCCGTCATCGGCATCGCCGACGCCATGAAGGGACAGGTGCCCTGCGGCTTCATCGTGCTGAACTCGGGCGTCGCCCGCGACACCACTCTGATCGAGAAGGAGGTCGTCGGCCTGGTGCGCGACCGCATCGGCCCGGTCGCCGCCTTCAAGATGGTGGTCACCATCAAGCGCCTGCCCAAGACGCGGTCCGGAAAAATCCTGCGCGGCACGATGCAGAAGATCGCCGACCGCGAGGCGTGGAAGATGCCGGCGACCATCGACGATCCGGCCATCCTCGACGAGATCACCGACGCGCTGAAGGCGCGGGGGATCGGCGTATAGCGCCCTCGTCGCCTGTGCCAGAAAGCTCGTCATCTTTGCCAATACCGTGCTCGCCAGAAATACCCCGTGGCAAATCCAAAACTAATGGTTGCTCATGGTGAGCCTGTCGAACCACGAGGGCGCTTGGGGCCGAAGTCTGCCGGTCCCCAACCCAGGGGACCGCGGTGGTAGGGGTGCTGATGCTTCCTTCCCACATTTGGACGCTGTGGCATTGCCTGCGCGCCAAGCCCGAGGCAAGTTGCCCCGGACCGGAAACCGGGGCGGATGCGGTGCGCAACTGGACGATCAGATACTGGAACTCGTTCTCGACGACGGGCCTGCTCATCGGCACCCTGTTCTTCGCCTTCTCGCTGACGCCGACGCTGATCCCGCGCAACTATATCACCCAGGGCGTGCTTTCGGGCTGTTCGGCTGCGGCGGGCTACGGCATCGGCTTCTTCCTGCGCTGGCTGTGGCGCTATCTCGAACTGCCCGAACTCGAGGCGCGCACGCTGAGGCTCGGCAAGCTCGCCGCGGCCTTCGCCTGCGGTATCGTCGGGCTGATCTTCCTCTGGCGCGCGGCCGAGTGGCAGAACTCGATCCGCGTCGTCATGGGGCTCGACCCCCTCGACACCGCCCACCCGCTCGAGGTCGGCGGCATCGCGCTGATCACCTTCGCGGTGATCGTGGCGCTTGCCCGGCTGTTCAAGCTGACGCTGGTGTTCATCTCCGAGCGGCTGCGCCGCTACGTGCCGACGCGCGTCTCCTACGTCATCGGCACCACGCTCTCGGTGCTGCTGTTCTGGTCGGTGGCCGACGGGGTGATCTTCCGCTACGCGCTGCGCGCCGCCGACAGCTCGTTCCAGCGGCTCGACGCGCTGATGCCGCCCGAGACGGAGCAGCCCGCCGACCCGGGCAAGACCGGCAGTGCCGGCTCGCTGGTGCACTGGCAGGACCTCGGCCGCATGGGCCGCTCCTACATCGCCAGCGCGCCGACGGCCGCGCAGATCGAGGCCGTCACCGGCCGGCCGGCGAAGGAGCCGATCCGGGTCTATGTCGGGCTGCAATCGGCGGAGACGCCGCAGCAGCGCGCCCGCCTCGCCTTCGAGGAACTGAAGCGGGCCGGCGGCTTCGACCGCGCAGCACTCGTCATCATCACGCCGACCGGCACGGGCTGGGTCGACGAGCAGGGAATCGATCCGGTCGAGTTCCTGCATGACGGCGACATCGCCAGTGTCGCCGCGCAATATTCCTATCTGGCGAGCTGGCTGTCGCTGCTGGTCGAACCGGGCTACGGCGCCGAGCAGGCGCGCGCCCTGTTCGCCGAGGTCTACGGCTACTGGCGCACCCTGCCCAAGGACGGGCGCCCGAAGCTCTATCTCTACGGCCTCAGCCTCGGCGCGCTGTCGTCCGAGCTTTCCAACGAACTGTTCGAGGTGCTGGGCGACCCCTACCAGGGCGCGCTGTGGGTGGGACCGCCTTTTCCCAGCCGCATCTGGAACGCGATCACCGCCGACCGCAATCCCGGCACGCCGGCCTGGCTGCCCGAGTTCCGCGACGGCTCCTATGTCCGCTTCACCGCGCAGAAGAACGCGCTCGCCATGCCGGGCGCGACGTGGGGGCCGCTGCGCGTCGTCTACCTGCAATATGCCAGCGACCCGATCACCTTCTTCGACCCGCACGCCTTCTACAGCGAGCCGGACTGGATGAAGGCGCCGCGCGGGCCCGACGTGTCGCCGGACCTGCGCTGGTATCCGGTCGTCACCTTCCTGCAGCTCCTGCTCGACGTCGCCATGGCGACGACGTCGCCGATCGGCCACGGCCACGTCTATGCCGCCGAGCACTATATCGACGCCTGGCTGGAGGTGACCGGCGTGGGTTGGCCGGCCGCGGACGTCGCCCGGCTGAAGCAGCATTTCATCGACGCGCGCAAGTGAGGGCGGGCCACATCCCGCGCCGTAGCCGTCATGGAACTGTCTAGCGGATGAGGTCGGCCGCCCTGGCGCCGAGCGCTGCGATCAGGTCGTCGGGGCGCATGCGGATCTGCAGGCCACGCTGGCCGCCGTTGAGGAAGATCTCGTCCTCCAGCGTCGCCATTTCCTCGACCGCGGTCTGGACCTGCCTGCGCTGGCCGAAGGGGCTGATGCCGCCGACCTTGTAGCCGGTCAGCCGTTCGGCATCGACCGGCTTCATCATCTGCGCCGACCTGGCCCCGAAGGCGGCCGCGACCTTCTTCATGTTGACCTCCTGGTCGGAGGGCACCACCACGCAGGCCGGCTTGCCGTCGACCTCGACCATCAGCGTCTTGAGCACGATTGCCGGCGACACCCCCATCGCCTCCGCCGCCTGCAGCCCGACGCGCTCGGCGCCGGCGTCGTAGTCATAGGTCGCGAGCGCGAACGGAACGCCGGCCTTGGCAAGCATGAGGGTGGCGGGCGTGGTCCTGGACATGCCCTGTTGTGCAACAGGGGCATCGGGCTCCGCAAGGGCGGCGGCGCGTCAAGCCGGGGCCGTCAGCCGCGCCGCGCCGCCTCGATCGCGGCGACGTCGATCTTGCTCATGTCCAACATCGCCTCGAAGGCGCGCTTGGCTTCGTCGCCGCCGACGGCCAGCGCCTCGGTCAGGACGCGCGGCGTGATCTGCCAGGAGACGCCCCATTTGTCCTTGCACCAGCCGCAGGCGCTTTCCTCGCCGCCATTGCCGACGATGGCGTTCCAGTAGCGGTCGGTCTCCTCTTGGTCGTCGGTGGCGATCTGGAACGAGAAGGCCTCGTTGTGCTTGAACATGGGCCCGCCATTGAGGCCGAGGCAGGGGATGCCGGCGACGGTGAATTCGACCGTCAGCACGTCGCCCGCCTTGCCGGACGGGTAGTCGCCGGGAGCGCGGTGGACGGCATGCACCGAGCTGTCGGGAAAGGTCTCGGCATAGAAGCGGGCCGCGGCCTCGGCGTCCTTGTCGTACCACAGGCAGATCGTGTTCTTGGCGATGGCCATGTCCTCGTCCTTTCGTTGCTGGAAGTCCGCTCCCGCCCCGTTTGCCCGCACGCGGTCCGCCTTGACGGTGCGCCCCGGACATAGAATGCACTCGCGCTTCCGGCGTTCCGCCGGCAAGGCCCGAAAGAACGGACGTCGGCGCCTCAGGCGTCCTCGGAAAGGCCTTCGGATGTGGTTGCGGCCATGTCCTTTGCCGCCGGCGCCTTGCGGCGGGCGAAGAAGGCGGCGACGCGGTCGCGGATCTCGCCGGCGCTGAGGAAGACGGGAACCGGCGGCGGCGGGGGGGCGGGCTCGATGGAGAGGCCGACCGAGACGATGCGGCCCTTCTCGTCGACGTCGCGGACGATCAGGTCGATCAGGCCGAGCGAGACGCGGTCGGCATATTCGACATGGCCGCGCAGCCGCTGGGTGATGAGTTCGGCGATGGTGAGGCTGCGCTCCTCCTCCCTGATCGAGGCGCCGTAGACGGCTTCCAGCTCGCCGGCGAGATGGGTCTGGTCGACGGTGAAAGCGCCGAAGAAATCCTCGTCCTCGGCATCGACCTCGGCGCGGCTGGCGAACAGCCGGTCGAGCAGGCGCGGATAGCGGTCGGGCACGAAGATGTAGACGTTGTCGCCGGCCATGAGGCGGCCCATGTCCTGGAAGCGCATGGAGCGGCCGTCGCGCACCACAAGCGACGGCCGCGCCCAGCGCGGGATGCGCTGGCCCCTGGCGACGGGCGAGCCGGACACGACGCGGTAGGCGAGCAGTTCGTGGTGGGCGGAGCCGGGCAGCTCGAGCTCGACCTTGTCGAGCGGGCCGTAGCGCTGCGGCACGATGAGGCCGAGGCGGCGGGCGAGCGGGCCGACCGTCCAGCCCTGCACCATCAGCGACGCCAGCACGACGATGAAGGCGATGTTGAAGATGGTGCGGCCATGCTCGAGCCCGCCGAGCAGCGGCGTGATGGCGAGCAGGATGGAGACCGCGCCGCGCAGGCCGACCCAGGAGATGAAGGCGGTTTCCTGGCGCGGGATGTTGAACGGGATGAGGCAGAGCCAGACGGCCACCGGGCGGGCGACGAACATCAGGAACAGGCCGAGCACCAGGGCCGCCGGCAGGATCTCGGGGAACTGCGAGGGCGTGGCGAACAGGCCGAGCACCAGGAACATGATGATCTGGGCGAGCCAGGACATGCCGTCCTGGAAGCGCTTGAGCGCGGAGACGGCGCGGATGTCGGAGTTGCCGGCGACGAGGCCGGCGAGATAGACGGCGAGGAAGCCGGAGCCGCCGATGGCGCCGGCGGCGGCGAAGACCAGCAGCGACAGGGTCAGCACGAAGATGGGCAAGAGCCCGCGGTCGAGGTTGAGCCGCTCGACCAGCTTGACGATCAGGAAGCCGCCGAGCAGGCCGATGGCCGCGCCCAGGATCATCTGGACGAAGAAGCCGATGACGAGATCGACGAGCAGGAGGTCGGCGTCGGGCTTGGCGCCGAGCGCGATGATCTCGACCAGGGTGATGGTGAGGAAGATGGCGATCGGGTCGTTGGTGCCGGACTCGATCTCCAGCGTCGAGCGGACGCGCTCGCGCAGGTTGATGTTGCCGGCACGCAGCAGGAAGAACACGGCGGCTGCGTCGGTGGAGGCGACCGCCGCGCCGAGCAGGAAGGATTCGAGCCAGCTGAAGCCGGTGAGGTAGTGGGCGGCGACGCCGAAGATGATGGTGGTGATGGCGACGCCGACGGTGGCGAGCGTCAGCGCCGGCATGCCGGCCTGGCGCAGCACGCCGACCGACGTGCCGAAGCCGGAATCGAACAGGATGACGGCGAGCGCGATCGAGCCGACGAAATAGGCAATGTGGGCATTGTCGAAGACGATGCCGAGGCCATCGACGCCGCTGGCAAGGCCGATGCCGAGGAACAAGAGCAGCAGCGGGGCGCCGAAGCGGAAGGCGATCAGGCTCGAAAAGGCGGCGGCGACGACCAGCGTCGTGCCTACCAGAGTGACAAGATATACAGCCTGTTCCATGCCGACCCGTCCGCGAAGCAGATATTTGCTGCGTCGGTTCAGAGTGCGGCGAAGAAAAGGCCATGCGCAAGCAAGAATGCTTTTTTGCCGCCTGGGCCAAAGATTTTTCTGCAGTGCAGCAAAAACGAAAACGCCCGGCCGAAGCCGGGCGTTCCTGTGGAACCGGATGGGTCCCGGTCGGTGTGCCTGATCAGGCGATGGTCTTGCCGAAAGCGACGGCCGTGTCGGCCATGCGGTTCGAGAAGCCCCACTCGTTGTCGTACCAGGACATGACGCGGACGAGGTTGCCGTCGATGACCTTGGTCTGGTCGAGCGCGAAGGTCGATGAGGCCGGGTTGTGGTTCAGGTCGATGGAGACCAGCGGCTCGTTGGTGAAGGCGAGGATGCCCTTGAGCGAGCCGTTGGCGGCGGCGACGAGCGCTGCGTTGACCTCGTCCACGGTGACTGTCTTCTTGGACACGAACTTGAAGTCGATGACCGAGACATTCGGGGTCGGCACGCGGATCGACACGCCGTCGAGCTTGCCCTTGAGCTCCGGCAGCACCAGGCCGACGGCCTTGGCGGCACCGGTCGAGGTCGGGATCATCGACATCGCGGCGGCACGGGCGCGGTAGAGGTCCTTGTGCATGGTGTCCAGCGTCGGCTGGTCGCCGGTGTAGGCGTGGACCGTGGTCATGAAGCCCTTCTCGATGCCGAAGGCGTCATTGAGGACCTTGGCAACCGGCGCCAGGCAGTTGGTGGTGCACGAGGCGTTGGAGACGACCAGGTGGTCCTTGGTGATCTTGTCGTGGTTGACGCCGTAGACCACCGTCAGGTCAGCGTTGTCGGCCGGGGCCGAGACGAGCACGCGCTTGGCGCCGGCGGCGAGGTGCGCCGAGGCCTTGTCCTTCGAGGTGAAGATGCCGGTGCACTCGAGCGCGATGTCGACGCCGAGTTCCTTCCACGGCAGCTGCGCCGGATCCTTGATCGCGGTGACCTTGAACTTCTCGGAGCCGATGATGATCTGGTCGCCGTCGACCTTCACGTCGTGCGGGAAGCGGCCATGCACGCTGTCGTAGCGCAGCAGGTGGGCGTTGGTCTCGACCGGGCCGAGATCGTTGATGGCGACGACGTCGATGTCCTTGCGGCCGGACTCATAGATGGCGCGGACGATGTTGCGGCCGATGCGGCCGAAACCATTGATGGCAACTCTCACGGTCATGTCTGGTTCTCCTGGGGGACGTCTTAAGCCTGAAGCCGGGCCTTGGCCGCCTCGACGGCGGCCTCGGCGGTGATGCCGAAATGCTTGTAGAGGTCTTCGATCGGGGCGCTGGCGCCGAAGCCGTGCATGCCGATGAAGATGCCGTCGGTGCCGATGAAGCTGTCCCAGCCCATGCGGATGCCGGCTTCGATCGCGACCTTGACCTTGGCGTTGCCGATCATCGCCTTGCGGTACTCGGGGCTCTGCCTCTCGAACAGCTCGAAGGCGGGAACCGAGACGACGCGGGTCGGGTGGCCGGCGGCCTGAAGCTGCTTGCGGGCCTCGAGCGCGATCTCGACTTCCGAGCCGGTGGCGAAGATGGTGACCTGGGCTTCGCCGTCGGCGGTGGCGAGCTCATAGGCGCCGTAGCCGCAGAGGTTCTCCTCGACGAACTCGGTGCGCACCGCCGGCAGGTTCTGGCGGGTGAGCGCCAGCGTCGAAGGCGTCTTCGCCGATTCGAGCGTCAGCTGCCAGCATTCGGCGGCCTCGGTCGCGTCTGCCGGGCGGAAGACGATGTGGTTGGGGATGGCGCGCAGCGCGGCGAGGTGCTCGACCGGCTGGTGGGTCGGGCCGTCCTCGCCGAGACCGATCGAGTCGTGGGTCATGACGAAGCCGACGCGGATGCCCATCAGCGAGGCCAGGCGCATCGCCGGGCGGGCATAGTCGGAGAAGGTCAGGAAGGTGCCGGAGTAGGGGATGACGCCGCCATGCAGCGCCATGCCGTTCATGGCCGCGGCCATGCCGTGCTCGCGGATGCCGTAGTGGACGAAGCGCTGGCCGTAGTCGCCGGCCGAGATCGGCTTGGTCTGGCTTGTCTTGGTGTTGTTCGAGCCGGTGAGGTCGGCCGAGCCGCCGATGGTCTCGGGCACCACGCCGTTGATGACCTCAAGCGCCATTTCCGACGACTTGCGGGTGGCGACCTTCGGCTTCTCGGCGGCGAGCTTCTTCTTGTACTCGGCGATCGCGGCATCGAAGCCGGCCGGCAGGTCGCCGCGCATGCGGCGCTCGAACTCGGCGCGGATATCGGTGCCAGCCTCGGCGAGACGGCCTTCCCATTCCTTGCGCTTCCTGGCCGAGTTGAGGCCCGCCAGGCGCCAGGCGTCGAGGATGTCGGACGGCACCTCGAATGCCGGGTACTCCCAGCCGAGCGCCTTGCGGGTGGCTTCGATCTCGGCGGCGCCGAGCGGCGAGCCGTGGACCTTGTTGGTGCCGGCCTTGGACGGCGCGCCGAAGCCGATGGTGGTCTTGGCGGCGATCAGCGTCGGGCGGTCGGAACGCTTGGCCGCCTCGATGGCGCCGGCGATCGCCTCGGGGTCATGTCCGTCGATGGCGAGCGTGTTCCAGCCGGATGCGGCGAAGCGGGCGAGCTGGTCGGTCGAGTCGGCCAGCGAAATCGGGCCGTCGATGGAGATGTTGTTGTGATCCCAGAAAACGATCAGCCGGTTGAGCTTGAGGTGGCCGGCAAAGGACAGCGCTTCCTGCGAGATGCCTTCCATGAGGCAGCCGTCGCCGGCGAGCACGTAGGTGTAGTGGTCGACGAGCGCGTCGCCGAACTGGGCATTCATGATGCGCTCGGCGAGCGCCATGCCGACGGCGTTGGCGAGACCCTGGCCGAGCGGGCCGGTGGTCGTCTCGATGCCGGAGGCGTGGCCGTATTCGGGGTGGCCGGCGGTCTTCGAGCCGAGCTGGCGGAAGCGCTTGAGCTCGTCGAGCGTCATGTCCTCGTAGCCCGACAGGTAGAGCAGCGAGTAGAGCAGCATCGAGCCGTGGCCGGCGGAGAGCACGAAGCGGTCACGGTCGTGCCAGTGCGGGTTGGCCGGATCGTACTTCAGGAAGCGGGTGTAGAGCACGGTCGCGATGTCGGCGGCGCCCATCGGCAGGCCGGGATGGCCGGAGTTGGCCTTCTCGACCGCATCCATCGAAAGAAAGCGGATCGCGTTGGCCATCCGGTCGTGTTTGTCGCGCGAGGACATCGTCTCTCCCATAACCCGTAAAAAATGGGGCGGCGGGGGCCCCTCGAAGGTGGGCGACACATAGCAGGCACAGGGCTTGAGTCAACAAATCGGTGCGTTTTCGCCCCCTTATTGCGGCGCCAGGTCACGCCTTCGCCGCGTTCCGATCGCCGGGCAAAGATCGTTAGCGGGGGAAAGGCCAAACAGCTTTGTTGACGCCCCGTTCAACCGGTGCCTAATGTTTCAGTCATAACGCGTTCTGAAACGTGCGCGATTCGGTGATGGGCGAGGGTCCATACGGGAACCATGACCGGGGAAACGACACTCAAGGAAGTCATTGGCCGGCTCGGAAGGGCAATCGACGCGCTGGAAGGCGCCGTCGGCGCGCGCCTGGAGCAAGAGCAGGACTACGGCGAGGCCGAGGCCGAGGTCCAGCGCATGAATGCCGACCGCGCGCGGCTGGCGCAGGAACTCGACAATTCCGAAGCCAGGGCCGAGCGGCTCGAAGAGGCCAACAAGGAAGTCTCGCGGCGACTGGTGACGGCGATGGAGACGATCCGCGCCGTTCTGGACAGGTAGGGTGGAGATGGCGCAAGTCACGGTCACCATCGACGGCAAGCAATACCGCATGGCCTGCGACGAAGGGCAGGAAGATCACCTGATCGATCTCGCCAGCCGGTTCGACCGCTATGTCATGCATCTCAAGGATTCGTTCGGCGAGATCGGCGACCAGCGGCTGACCGTGATGGCCGGCATCATGGTGATGGACGAGCTCAACGAACTGCAGAAGCGCGTCAAGGGCATGGAGACCGAGGTGCTGACGCTGCGCAAGACGCGCGACGACGCGCTGATCAAGGCCGACAAGAACGATTCCGCGCTGATCGGGGCGCTCGGCGCGCTGGCCCAGCGCATGGAAGACCTGGCGGTGAAGCTGACGAGCAAGGCCTGAGCCGGCGCGGCAGTGGACGTTGCGCGGCACTGACGCCGCAGGGACAGAGGCTGCCGGCATCCGGCGGTGGGGCCGAAATGCAAAACGCGCCGCCAAGCCGGCGCGTTTTTTGTTTCCTGTCGGGGCCGTGTCAGGCGTCGATCGTCCTGAGCGCCTGGGCCTGCTTCTTGGCGGCGGCCTTGACCGCGTCCTGCACCTTCTCGAAGGCGCGGACCTCGATCTGGCGGACGCGCTCGCGGCTGATGTCGAACTCGGCCGACAGTTCCTCGAGCGTCAGCGGCTCCTCGGCGAGGCGACGGGCCTCGAAGATGCGCTTTTCGCGGTCGTTGAGCACCGACATGGCGCTCGCCAGCATGCCGCGACGGTTTTCGAGCTCGTCCTGCTCGATCAGCATCTCTTCCTGGCTGTCGTGGTCGTCGACCAGCCAGTCCTGCCACTCGCCGGACTCGCCCTCGGTGGCGCGGATCGGCGCGTTGAGAGAGGCGTCGCCCGAGAGGCGGCGGTTCATCGACACCACCTCTTCCTCGGAGACGTTGAGCCGGGTGGCGATCTCGGCGATCTGGTCTGGCTTGAGGTCGCCGTCGTCGAGCGCCTGGATCTTGCCCTTGACCTTGCGCAGGTTGAAGAACAGGCGCTTCTGGTTGGCGGTGGTGCCCATCTTGACCAGGCTCCACGAGCGCAGGATGTACTCCTGGATCGAGGCCTTGATCCACCACATGGCATAGGTGGCCAGCCGGAAGCCGCGCTCCGGCTCGAACTTCTTGACGGCCTGCATGAGGCCGACATTGCCTTCCGAGATCACCTCGCCGATGGGCAGGCCATAGCCGCGGTAGCCCATGGCGATCTTGGCCACGAGGCGCAGGTGGCTGGTGACGAGCTTGTGCGCGGCAGTGGTGTCTTCATGCTCGTTGTACCGCTTGGCGAGCATGTACTCTTCCTGCGGCTGAAGCATCGGAAAGCGGCGGATTTCTTCCAGGTAGCGGCTGAGGCCGCCTTCACCGGAAACGATACTGGGTAGTGACTGGGCCATAAAGCGCCCTCCCTCTCTGCGAGAATTGCTCCCTGATCCAGGCGAGCAGGTGGCGCGACTGCCGAACGCCTATCGCGCCAAGGGTTCTATACAGGAACAAAACCGGAAAAGACAGCTTTTGTTCAACGCGAAACAGTGTGTCACGCCAAAGTGAACAATGCGAGTCAACTTTCCTGATCGTGCCTTCAGAGATTCCGAAAGCCCTCGACCAGCTCCCCCATGTCGCGAGGCAGCGGGGCCTCGAACCGCATCAACAGATGGGTGGCCGGGTGGCGGAATGCAAGGAGACGGGCATGCAGGGCCTGGCGCGGGAAGGCCTTGACGGCGGACCGCAGTGGCTCGGGCAGGCGGTTCGACTTGGTGCGGAAGGCCTGGCCATAGTCGGGGTCGCCGACGACCGGGTGGCCGATATGGGCCATGTGCACGCGGATCTGGTGGGTGCGGCCGGTCTCCAACCGGCACTCGACCAGGCTGGCGGTGGTGAACTCGGCCTGATCCCCGCCGAAGCGCTCCTCGACGGCGTAGTGGGTGACGGCGTGGCGGGCATCGTCGCGGTGCTCGGGGACGACGGCGCGGCGGACGCGGTCGGCGTGGCGGCCGAGCGGGGCGGCGATCGTGCCGGTCATGCGCGGCAGGATACCCCAGACGAGCGCCGAATAGGCGCGCTCGAGGTCGCCGGTACGGCCGTGGTCGGCGAAGGCCTCGGACAGGGACTTGTGGGCGCGGTCGGTCTTGGCGACGACCATGACGCCGCTCGTCTCCTTGTCGAGGCGGTGGACGATGCCGGGACGCCTGACGCCGCCGATGCCGGAGAGGCTTGCGCCGCAATGGTGGATCAGCGCGTTGACCAGCGTGCCGCTCCAGTTGCCGGCGCCGGGATGGACGACGAGGCCGGCGGGCTTGTCGATGACGATCAGCTCGTCGTCCTCGAACAGGATGGCGAGGGGGATGTTCTCGCCGTGCGGTTCGGCGGGCTCGGGCTCGGGCATCTCGACGGCGATCTCGTCGCCTGGCGCGAGCTTGCGCTTGGCTTCGTCCACCGTCCTGCCGGCGATACGCACCGCGCCCTGCCTGATCAGCGCCTGGACGCGGCTGCGCGACAGGTCGGGGGCGAGCCGCGCCGCCAGCCACTGGTCGAGGCGCTGGCCTGCGGCATCGGAGTCGGCCGTCAGCACTATCAATGTGCCTGCCTCTTCGCTATCTGATGCGCTCATTGCAAATATTCCGGATGTTTTGCCCATGGCCGGCCCATATCACGACGAAGAAGACGAAAAGCCGCTCGATCCCGCAGTGGAGCGCGTGCGCAGGAAGCTCGTCCGCTTTGCCGTCATCAATATCGGGCTGCTGCTGGTGGCCGTTATGGCCGTCGCCGGCGCGCTTGTCTACAAATCGCGCACGACCGCGACGGCGACGCCTGTGATCGGCGGCGACATCCCGACGCCGGCCGGCGGACCGCTGACCGGCGACATCGTCCTGCCCGCGGGCGCCAGGATCGTGTCGCAGGCGATCTCGGGCGGCCGCCTCTCGCTCGACGCGGAGCTCGCCGACGGCAGCCGCACCATCTTCGTCTACGACATGGCCGAACGCCGGATCATCGGCCAGTTCGCCGTCAAGGCGCAGTGAGCGACTTCCCCGCCTCGGGCCGGCGCGTCGCCACCGTCGCGGTGGTCGTCGCCGACTATGACGAGGCGATCGCCTGGTACATCGAAAAGCTCGGCTTCAGGCTCGTCGAGGACGTCGATCTTGGCCATGGCAAGCGCTGGGTGACGGTCGAACCGGGCGAAGGGCAGGGCGCGCGGCTGCTGCTCGCCAAGGCGGATGGCGACAGGCAGGCGGCGAGCATCGGCAACCAGACCGGCGGCCGCGTCTTCCTGTTTCTCGAAACCGACGACTTTGCCCGCGACCATGCGCTGATGACCGAAAGGGGCGTGACGTTCCGGGAAGCGCCGCGCCGCGAGGGCTACGGCACCGTCGCCGTCTTCGCCGATCTCTACGGCAACCTGTGGGATCTCATCGAGCCAAAACGTTGAATTGTGCGCGGCTGCAAATAACCGCGGCGGGGCTGTTGCTTTTTCGGAAACGCCCGACTATATCGCGGCTCTCGGCTGCGCCCATCGTCTAGCGGTCAGGACGGCGCCCTCTCACGGCGCAAACAGGGGTTCGATTCCCCTTGGGCGTACCAACTTCCCGAATTCATTTAGATTTTTTCCGGTCCCATCGCTTGTGGTGGGGCGAGTGCAGCACGAGTCCGTGTCGAATGCGCCGGCCAGAAACACAACGGCCGGTCGCGGGGGGTTGCACCCACGACCGGATCCGCCATTGCCAGCACCTGTTTCGGGAGTTGCGGCGCCCTTCGAAAGCGCTGGCTTGCGATCCCCAGGATCACGCACGCATGGTGCCAGAGACCATCACCCGGCGCTATCGCGATGGCGGTCTAGTTCCTTTGAGCTATGGAGCCCTCGCGGCATCCGCTGCCGGATCCAAACGCGGGCGGTTGAACACGGCCGCTCCAGATGCGAAAAGGACGGCGCAACGGGGCCCCACACGATCCGACCGCAGGACACCCACGCCGACGCATCCGGCGCTCGCGACTGGCGGGCGGCCTTGTTGATGCGCGCGCTGACGGCGCTGCTTTTCTGGGCGCTGGTGCTGCTGCCGAGCCTCGCGCCTTCGCCGCTGTCCACGGCCGTGCCGATCGGGCAGCAGGCAGGCCTCTCGGACGGCGATGCGCTGCCGATCCTGGCCAATCCGGATCGCGACCTCAGTGCCATTCGCAACTCCGGGCCGCAGCAGGAGCCCAAGGCCACCGGAAACGGCGGCAAGGCGCTCTACGCAGCAGTGGCATGGAGCAACGCGCTGCGGCTAGCGTGGCTGGCAGTTGCGCCGCCGCGCGACGGAACGGTGCCCAACACCGGCTTTGTCGCCTTTTCGGCGCGAGCCCCGCCGGCCGAGGTCTAGAGCGGCGGGCACTCCGACGGATGCAATCCCGCCGCCCTAGCTGTTCCTCCTAGCTGCATCTGTGCGACGCCGGACGATCCCGTCTGGCTGCCAAATGCTCAAGGGAACAAGCTTTTTTCATCGACAGCTTCGCCGCCGCCAGCGTTCGACCGCATCATGCCTCGAACCGGGCCGCGCGGCCGTCTCCAGACCTTTTGCCCGACAAGGGATTATCATGAGCAACAATCAAACCGGCCAGGCCAAGGTCGCTGCCTCCGGAAACAAGGAAGCCCTCAAGGGGTGGATCGTCATACTGGTGCTGGTGGCCGTGGTGCTGACCTCCGCCTATCTCTACACCCACTGACTTGAGACCAGCCCCGCCGCCTGAGGCGGCGGGGCTGGTCTAGCACGGCTCGGCCCCCGGTTCAGGGTTCGCTTGCCGGGAGCTTTCTCGAAAATTCGAGGCCGTCGACCATCAGCAGGCCGGGATCGGGTGCCGCGGCAACGCGGTCGACGCCGTCGCTGCAGGAGAAGACCGGCCAGCCGGCATCCGTGCAGAAAATCTCGACGAACCAGTTGCCGAGACGATCGGTGAGGCTGATCCGCAATGACCCGTCGCGCAGGCGGCGGATGTGCGAGCCGTTGGACGCGGTCCAGGTCCAAGGGCCGCCATAGGGCGGCCGGTCGACGAGGATGAAGGGATAGGCCCGTGGCTCGAGGCCCTCGTACTCCGCCGCCGTCCGATAGCGCATCATCGCGGTGGCATAGTCGGCTGCGATCCGCGGCCAGTGCCCGTACAGCGCTGCCAGGCCGTGCTGACCGGGGGAGACGAGCAGCGCCCGGCCGCGGTGCTCGGCGCCCTCGGCCGGCGCTCCGGCGGCAAGAGCGGCGATGATCGCGACGACCATCGTTGCGAGCCGATCCATCTGTCGCCCCTGCCGGCCTTGCCGGTGATTCCCGTGGACTGACGTGCGGCATTGTCGGTCCTGCGGGGGAGATCGTCCATCCCGGCGACGCGACGTGCACGACAATTATCGGGGACTTGGCGGCAAGAACTCGGGTGCCGGCAGCAGCTGGCCTGCGGGAAACGGACCGTGCTGCCGGAATGCAGGTCGCAGGCAATGACAGCCGGAGACGGTCGCCTCCGGCTGTCATGCCTTGATTGGTGGATGGAAAGGATCAGGCCGCAGTCTTCGCCCTGAAGCGCGGCACGCTGGCCAGGAGCATGCCTTCGTCGCGCACACCGGACCGATAGAGGGAGATCAATGTCCTGGCAATTTCGGTTGCCCACACGGAACTCGGGTCCTCGCCGCGGTCGATGCAGATCTGGTCGAACACGCGCTGGATGAGGTTGAGGTCAGCGGGATAAATCGGGGAGTTAGGCCGGGTGAAAAGTACGTGCTCCATAGTCTTCTCCCAAGGGGTTACCTGGTTATTCGCCTTTCGGTATGCGCCTGCACGTATCAATAGAAGGCTGCACCGCGCGCGCAATTGCGCGTCGTCTCGGAGACCAGGCGTCCTACGCCGCGGCGCCGATCCTCCGATCGGGCGACGTCGCCATAGCCGTTACGCATGTATCGAGATGAGCCGGGATTGTCAGGCCGCCCGTTTCAAGGACAACGCGGGCCATAGCCGATTGCATCGACCTGCCTCCCAATCGCGACGGTTGCATGGTGCCGCTTTTCTATTTTCAGGCGAAGATTGCTCCACAACCGCTCGGATGTCGAGTCACCCTGGGTTGTATTCAATTGTTGGAAACCCAGCATTTCCGCGTTCAGGGCCTGCCGCGGGGCAGGCGACAGGCCCTGGCGAGCACGGCTGAAAGGAATAAAGACCGCGCTCGGCTGCGCCTGAGGTGAACTCCGCAGCCGGGCCATGGTTCCATCGCCGGAGACGGGAAAAATCCAATTCCGCGGCGCCTCTTCACTGATCGTTCACCATCGCTCCCGCACCATCCCTTTGCGCAGTGTATCGAGTGCGCGTCTTCGGCAACGCCCGGCGGGTGCACAACCCTTCAGCCCGCCGGTGCGTTGCGAGACCTTCCAGCCTTTTCATTCATTCCGCCTTGTCATAGCCTCATCCCGAGGCGCAGGGCGAGGCTGCGCACCCAACGGGCGGATCGACCGCCGGTTCGAGCAGAAGGGAACCGCGCTTGTCTGAAATGACCATCATCGTCGAGTTCGAGACGCTGGACGGGGCCGAAGAACAGTTCATCGACCTGATCTCGGAACATGCGCGGGCGACGCTGCAGGAGGAGCCGGGCTGCCTGCGTTTCGAGGTGATCAAGCCGGTGGAGCGCGACGGCACGCCGATCGCCAACAAGGTGATGGTCAACGAGCTCTATGTCGACGAGGCGGCGGTCGCCGCCCACGAGCGCAATCCGCGCATGCCAGACGTGCAGGCCTCGATCTCGCCGCTGCTGAAGTCGCGCCGGCTGATCATGGCCGCCTCGCTGATCGTCAAGGAGCCCAATGGCGGAATGAGGCCCGAGGAACTCAACGCCGCCAACGACGACTGACGGCGATAAGCCGGCTTACGGTCCAAATTAAGGTTAATCGATCGTTAGTGCTTCTGCGGCATGGTTGCCGCGGCGGTGTGCGGAGGAGCGCGCCCGCCCTTGCATGCAGGGCAGACGGGGATGCGGAAAGACCTTGGGCCGGACGGCGACGTGCCGGCGGACGAGCGGGCCGGCGGCCCGACGGGAACGAACGGCCGGCCCGTTGCAGCGGACGGCCATGAGGTGAACTTGCCTCATGCCGACCTCGAGCGCACCATCGAATCCATGACGATGGGCGTCGTGCTGGTCGACGGCGACCTCAATGTGCAGTTCATCAACCGGGCATTCTACGGCATCTGGAAGGTGACCCAAGAACAGGTTGCCCTGGGCTGCCGCTTCCGCGCGCTGATGGACATCAACCGCCATAACGGCGTCTACGACATCGCCGACGGCGAATGGGAGGCCTATGTCGCCCGTCGCGAGGACGAGATCCGCGCCGGCGACGTGACGCCACGCGAATTCCGCCGCGCCGACGGCTACACGATGATCTATTCGGTGACAGCGCTTTCCGGCGGCAAGCGCCTTGTTTCCTACTACGACGTCAGCGAGATGAAGCGTCGCGAGATGGAAGCCGATGAGGCGCGGCGGCGGTTGGCCGAGGTGTTGGAATCGCTGCCGGCCGGCGTCGTCATCTACGACCGCGACGACCGTTTCGTGCTCGCCAACCGGAAGCTGAAGCAGGCGCTGCCGGCATTGGCCCCGGCCATGGTGGAGGGCAGCTCGCTGCGCGAGAGCCTGATTCTGGCGCAGCGCCACGGCTATTACCGCGACACCGGCGATGCGGCGCTGGACGGCCTCTACGACGCCGACCCGAAAGCCTGGGTCGAAGGCATGGCGGGCCGCTACCATGCCACGCAGACGGTGCGCGAAAGGCGCAACCCGGACGGCCGCTGGTACCAGATCTTCGACCAGAGGCTGGCGGACGGAACCTTCATCGGCGTCCGCGTCGACATCACCGAGCTCAAGCAGCGCGAACGCGCGCTGCAGGACAGCATGCGCGAGAACGAGGTGTTCCGCAGCCTGATCGACAACGTGCCGGTGTCGATCTACGCCAAGCGCGACGACCTCAGGCTCATGTATGTCAACCAGGGATGGTGCGAGCTCACCGGCCATTCCAAGGAAGAGGCGATCGGCAGGACGGATGCCGAGATCTTTGGCCCCGAGGGCGAGGCTTTCATGGAGGCCGACCGCAAGGTGATGCGGACAGGCTCCACCCTCGAGATCGAGGAGACGGCAACGCAGCCAGACGGCTCGACCCGCCACCAGTTCGCCCGCAAGAGCGCGATGATGGCGTCCGACGGCTCGCTCTACCTGATCGGCTCGACCACCAACATCACCGAGCTCAAGCAGCGCGAGCGGGAATTGGAGGAGGCGCAGCGCCGGGCCGTGCTTGCCGACCGCGCCAAGTCGGAGTTCCTCGCCAACATGAGCCACGAGATCCGCACGCCGATGAATGGCGTGCTCGGCATGGCCGAGCTCCTGGCGAAATCCGACCTCGACCCTAAGCAGCGCGCCTTCACCGACATCATCGTCAAGTCGGGCAATGCGTTGCTCACCATCATCAACGACATCCTCGATTTCTCGAAGATCGACGCCGGGCAGCTGGTGCTCGACCCCACGCCCTTCAACCTCTCGGAAGCGGTCGAGGACGTGGCGACGCTGATGTCGACGCGCGCCAAGGAGAAGGATCTCGAACTGATCGTGCGCATGCAGCCCGAGCTGCGGCATTGCTATGTCGGCGATGTCGGGCGCATCAGGCAGATCATCACCAACCTCATCGGCAATGCGGTGAAGTTCACCGATTCCGGCCATGTGCTGGTGGACGTGACCGGCAGCGGCGAAGGCGACCAGACCAAGCTGCGCATCGCAGTCGCCGACACCGGCATCGGCATCCCCGAAAGCAAGCTCAAGCTGGTGTTCGAGAAGTTCAGCCAGGTTGATTCCTCGTCGACGCGCCGGCACGAGGGCACGGGGCTCGGCCTCGCCATCACCTCGCGGCTGGTCGACATGATGGGCGGGCAGATGGGCGTGGAGAGCGTCGAGGGCGCCGGCTCGACCTTCTGGTTCTCCTTGGTGCTGCCCGATGCGCCCGAGATCGAATCGCGTCCGGCGGCGCTCATCGATGTCAGCGGGGCGCGGGTGCTGATCGTCGACGACAACGCCGTCAACCGGACCATCCTGTCCGAGCAGATGGCGTCGTGGGGCTTCGACAGCTGCGCGGCGCGCAGCGGCGACGAGGGCCTGCGGGTGCTCAATGCGGCGCATGAGCGCGGCATCAAGGTCGATTGCGTGGTGCTCGACTACCAGATGCCGAGCATGACCGGCGCCGAGATGGCGCGCATCGTCCGGCGCATGCCGGGGCTCGCCGAGACGCCGATCGTCATGCTGACCTCGGTCGACCAGTCGCTGTCGGGGCCGGGCTACAACGACCTCGCCATCGACGCGCAGCTGATCAAGCCGGCGCGCTCCTCGGCGCTGCTCGAGGCGCTGGTGGCGACCATCCAGCGCCGCAGGGGGGCGAGGTTCACGCCGGTCGAGGCCGCGGCGGCCACGCTGCCGGTGAAGGAAGTGGCTGCACCCGCGGCCAATGTGAAGCGCATGCGCCATGGTGGACAGCGTCCGGCCGGCGACGACGGGCTCGACATCCTCGTCGCCGAGGACAACGAGGTGAACCAGCTGGTGTTCAGCCAGATCCTGGCGGAGACCAATCTGAGCTTCGAGATCGTCGGCAACGGCCGCCGCGCCGTCGCCGCCTATGGCGAGCGCCGGCCCCGCCTCATCCTGATGGACGTGTCGATGCCCGAGATGAACGGGCTCGAGGCGACAGGCGAGATACGCAGGCTGGAGCAGGGCACGGGCGTCCGCGTGCCGATCATCGGCGTGACGGCGCACGCGCTGAAGGGCGACAAGGAACGCTGCCTCGAAGCCGGCATGGACGACTACCTGCCCAAGCCGATCAGCCCGCGGGCGCTGCTCGAAAAGATCGAGCGCTGGTCGTGGCAGGACGAGGAACGCCGCGGCGCGGTGTGAGCCGGTCTTGGCTCCGGCCGAGCCCAAGCTGTGGAAATGTGACGGGACGCAGTGCGAAACGGCTGCCTGCCTTTAGGTAGGCGGCTTGCATTCGTGCGCCGTCTGTAGTTTGCCTCGCGCCGGCAAAGGACCGGCCGCACAAAGCCTTGGCGGCCATGCACAGCGACCGTTACAGGGGTGACACATAACTGTCATCTAACTGTAATAGAGGGGGGCTATTGGCTCACCGGGCGCCGAAGGAAGGCGTCGAACGAGATACTCCAACAGGAGCAGGCCCCATGAAAAAAGCTCTTCTCACCGCGTCGGCTGCGGCCCTCGCGTTCGCCGCCTCGGTAGGCTACGCCTCGGCTCGCGACCAGGTCCAGATCGCCGGTTCATCGACCGTTCTGCCCTATGCCAAGATTGTTGCCGAGCAGTTCGGCGAGACCTTCACCAAGTTCAAGACCCCGGTGGTCGAGTCCGGCGGTTCAGGCGCCGGCATCAAGGAATTCTGCAAGGGCGTGGGCGAGGACACCATCGACATCGCCAACTCGTCGCGGCCGATGAAGAAGGACGAGGTCAAGTCCTGCCAGGACGCCGGCGTCAAGGACATCCAGGAAGTGAAGATCGGCTATGACGGCATCGTCTTCGCGACCGACGTGAGCGGCCCGGACTGGGCGCTGACGCCGGAAGACGTCTACAAGGCGCTGGCCGCCAAGATCGTCGTCGACGGCAAGCTGGTCGACAACACCAACACCAAGTGGAACCAGGTCAACCCGAACCTGCCCGACTGGGACATCGCCGCCTACATCCCGGGCGAGAAGCACGGCACCCGTGAAGTGTTCGAGGAGAAGCTGCTGGTCGCCGGCTGCAAGAAGCTCGGCGGCGTCGAAGCCGGCAAGGCTTCGGGCCTCGACGACAAGGCCGCCGAGGCCGCCTGCAAGGCGGTCCGCAAGGACGGCAAGGCCGTCGACATCGACGGCGACTATTCCGAGACGCTGGCCCGCATCGACTCGAACAAGACCGGCGTCGGCGTGTTCGGCCTGGCCTTCTACGAAAACAACGCCGACAAGCTGAAGGTCGCCACCGTCGGCGGCATCACGCCTTCGGTCGAGACCATCGCCAAGGGCGAGTATCCGGTGTCGCGTCCGCTGTTCTTCTACGTCAAGAAGGCGCATCTCGGCGTGATCCCCGGCCTGAAGGAGTATGTCGAGTTCTTCCTCGACGACCAGATGGTCGGCCCGGAAAGCCCGCTCGCCGACTACGGCCTGGTTGCCGCTCCGGACGCAGAGCGCGCTGCCCAGCGTGAAGCCTTCGGCGCCGGCAAGACGATGTAATGAACTGCCGCGGGGCGCCGGAAAAAATCGGCGCCCCGTGGAATATTCTGCCGGCTGTCCCGTTCGGCATAGCGATCTGAATTCACCGAGGCTGGCCCATGTCCTTCCTGATCGTTTTCGCCATCGTGCTTGCCATAGGCCTGGCTGCGTTCGTGATCGGGCGGCAGCGGGCGGTCGCGCAGGACGACGGAACGGTCAAGGCGCATTCGCGGCCGCACTATCACGGCTGGTGGGCGTTCCTGACGGGCGTCGTGCCGGCGGTGATCTTCCTCGCTTCCTGGGGCGTGGGCGCCAACGCCTATCTCAACAGTTTCGTCCATTCCGCGCTTCCCGCCGACGTCGCCGACGGCACGGTGGCGCATGAGGACCTGGCCGCCGGGCTGGTGAAGAGCCTCGCCAACGGGCTCGGCCGCCTCGACGACAAGGAGCGGGCGGCGCTGCCCTCGACCTTCGCCGAACTGCAGCCGATGCTTTCGGCCAAGGGCGTCGCACTGGCGCCCGACACGCAGGACTACATGATCCCGATCGCGGTCGAGGCCAACCGCACCTCCGACCGGCTGAGCCTGATCTCCGCGATCGTCTCCATCGGCCTGGCGCTGGTCGGCTCGGTCTACGGGCTGAGCAGGATCAGCCCGCGCACCCGGGCCCGCAACAACGTCGAAAAGATCATGCTCTGGGGCCTGGTCGGCGCGTCCACCATCGCCATCGTGACCACCATCGGCATCGTGCTGTCGATGCTGTTCCAGACCATCGCCTTCTTCGAGAAGGTGCCGCCGATGAGCTTCTTCTTCGGCACGGTCTGGGATCCGCGCTTCGCCGCCGCCGGCTCCGGTGGCGCGGAGGGCCAGTTCGGCCTGATCCCGCTTCTCGCGGGCACGCTCTACATCGCCTTCGTGGCGCTGCTGGTCGCCGTGCCGATCGGCCTGATGTCGGCCGTCTACATGTCCGAATACGCCGCCCCCAGGGTGCGCGCGCTGGTCAAGCCGGCGCTGGAGCTGCTCGCCGGCATCCCGACCATCGTCTACGGCATCTTCGCACTGGTGACGCTGGGACCGTTCCTGCGCGACATCAGCGCTGCCCTTGCCGGCGGCACGCCGTTCATCCAGGCGCAGTCGATCCTGACCGCCGGCCTGGTGATGGGCGTCATGCTGATCCCGGTCGTTTCGTCGCTCTCCGACGACATCATCACGGCGGTGCCGCGCGCCCTGCGCGACGGCTCGCTGGGCCTCGGCGCCACGCGCTCCGAAACGATCAAGCGCGTCGTCCTGCCGGCCGCGCTGCCGGGCATCGTCGGCGCCATCCTGCTCACCGCCTCGCGCGCCATCGGCGAGACGATGATCGTGGTGCTGGCGGCCGGTGTGGCGGCCAACCTGACGCTCAACCCGTTCGAGGCGATGACGACCATCACCGTCAAGATCGTCAACCAACTGACGGGCGACCTCGAGTTCAACACCCCGCAGACGCTCGTCGCCTTCGCGCTCGGCATCACGCTGTTCGCGCTGACCTTGGTGATGAACATCGTCGCGCTCTACATCGTCCGGAAGTACCGGGAGCAGTACGAATGACCGATATTTCGCTCGATACGCTGACCAGTTCGACCGCGCCCGCGCGCCGCGACATCGGCCTCAGGAAGCGCTACGCCGCCGAACGCCGGTTCCGCCTCTATGGCGTGCTGGCGATCGCCGTCGGCCTGGCGTTCCTGGCGATCATGCTGACCTCGATCGTGACCAAGGGGTACACCGCCTTCTGGCAGACGACGGTGACGCTGCCGATCAGCTTCGACGCGAAGATCATCGACCCCGACAACAAGCGGGCCACCGATCCGGACGTGCTGATCACGGCCAACTATCCGAAGCTCGCCGAGAACGCGCTGATCGAAAAGCTTGGCATCGACCCGAAGGACCGCGCCACGGTGCGCAAGCTCAAGGGCTTCCTGTCCGAGGGCTCGCGGGTGCAGCTCCGCGCCATCGTGGCTGCCGACCCCTCGGTGATCGGCACCACGCGCAACGTCGACATCCTCGCCGCGGCGAACATGGACTCGGCCTACAAGGGCCAGATCGACCTCAGCGTGCCGGAGAGCCGCCGCAAGGTTTCGGACCAGCAGGTCGAGTGGATGAACAAGCTCAAGGCCGAAGGCGCCATGAGCGAGCATTTCAACACGGGCCTGTTCAGCTTCGGCGCCTCCAGCCGTCCCGAAAGCTCGGGCCTGGGCGTTGCCATCATCGGCTCGTTCTTCATGATGGGCATCGTGCTGCTGCTCGCCTTGCCCATCGGCGTCGCCGCCTCGATCTACCTCGAGGAATTCGCCAAGAAGAACCGCTTCACCGACCTGATCGAGGTTAACATAAACAACCTCGCCGCAGTGCCGTCGATCGTCTTCGGCCTGCTCGGCCTCGCCGTGTTCATCAATTTCCTTGGCCTGCCGCGCTCGGCCTCCTTCGTCGGCGGCCTGGTGCTGACGCTGATGACGCTGCCGACGATCATCATCGCCACCCGCGCGGCCCTTGCCGCGGTGCCGCCGTCGATCCGCTCGGCCGCGCTCGGCCTCGGCGCCTCGAAGATGCAGATGGTGTTCCAGCACGTGCTGCCGCTGGCCGCGCCGGGCATCCTTACCGGCACCATCATCGGCCTGGCGCGCGCGCTGGGCGAGACGGCGCCGCTGCTGCTCATCGGCATGGTGGCCTTCGTGGCCGACTATCCGAAGACTCCCTTCGACCCGGCGACGGCGCTGCCGGTACAGATCTACATGTGGGCGAACGAGGCCGAACGCGCCTTCGTCGAGCGCATGTCGGGCGCCATCATCATCCTGCTGGTCTTCCTCATGGCCATGAACATCGTCGCCATCGTTCTCAGGCGGCGTTTCGAGCGGCGCTGGTAGGCGTGGACAAGGAGCACCCCTCTATGAACATCATGAGCGAGAAAACCCTCGAAAACGCGGTGAACGCCGAGATGAACAGACCCAACGAACTCATCAAGATGCGCGGCGACAAGGTGACCGTGCACTATGGCGAGAAGCAGGCGCTCTTCGGCGTCGACCTGGACGTGCGCGAGAACCAGGTCACCGCGCTGATCGGGCCGTCGGGCTGCGGCAAGTCGACCTTCCTGCGCTGCCTCAACCGCATGAACGACACCATCGACAGCGCCCGCGTCGGCGGCAAGATCACCCTCGACAGCGAGGACATCTACGATCCCAAGATCGACGTCGTCGAGCTGCGCGCCCGCGTCGGCATGGTGTTCCAGAAGCCGAATCCGTTCCCGAAGTCGATCTACGAGAACGTAGCCTACGGCCCGCGCATCCATGGTCTCGCCAAGTCCAAGGCCGATCTCGACCAGATCGTCGAGAAGAGCCTGCAGCGAGCGGCGCTGTGGAACGAGGTCAAGGACCGCCTGCACGAAGCCGGCACCGGCCTTTCCGGCGGCCAGCAGCAGCGCTTGTGCATCGCCCGCGCCATCGCGGTGTCGCCCGAAGTGATCCTCATGGACGAGCCCTGCTCGGCGCTCGATCCGATCGCCACCGCCAAGGTCGAGGAACTGATCGACGAGCTGCGCGAGAACTTCACCATCGTCATCGTCACCCACTCGATGCAGCAGGCGGCGCGCGTGTCGCAGCGGACCGCGATGTTCCATCTCGGCTACCTGGTCGAGGAAGGCCCGACCGACAAGATGTTCACCAACCCCGACGACAAGCGGACGCAGGACTACATCACCGGCCGCTTCGGCTGAGTGAACGCCGCTCCGATCACAAAGACGAGGATACGATCATGGGCGAGCACACAGTCCGGTCCTTCGACGAGGAACTCCAGCACGTCGACCAGGTCATCCGCGACATGGGCGACCTGTCGGCCACGATGGTGGCGAATGCCATCCGCGCGCTGCTGACGTCGGACCAGCCGCTGGCGCAGAACGTCATTGCCGACGACACCATCATGGACGCCAGGCAGCGCGATCTCGACAACAGCGCGATCACGCTGATCGCCAAGCGCCAGCCGATGGCGCAGGACCTGCGCGCCGTGGTCGGCGCGATCCGCATGGCGGGCGACCTCGAGCGCATCGGCGATCTCGCCAAGAACATCGCCAAGCGGGTGGGCGCCGTCGGCCAGTCGGCGATGCCGCGCAATCTGTCGCACTCGATCGACGCCATGGCGCAGCTGGTGCTCAGCCAGGTGCGCGGCGTGGTCGACCTCTATGTCGCGCGCGATGCCGAAGGCCTCAAGAACCTGCGCGCGGACGACCAGAAGGTCGACGTGCAGTACACGGCCGTGTTCCGCGAACTCCTGACCTACATGATGGAGGATCCGCGCAACATCACCGCCTGCACGCATCTCCTGTTCTGCGCCAAGAACCTCGAGCGCATCGGCGACCATGTCACCAACATCGCCGAGAACGCCTATTTCGTGGTCACCGGCACGCAGCTGCCGCTCAATCGGCCGAAGGTCGACGAAACCACGTCGCCCATGTCGGCCTGACATCTTCCGCAACCGCATGCGTTTGGCGCGGGGGCGCTGCACAGGTTAAATCAGCGCATGGTCCGAACCGGGCCGTGCGCCAGGACAAGGTACAGGCGATGATCGCTCCCAAGGTCATGGTCGTCGAGGACGAAGAGCCCCTTGGCGTGCTGCTGCGCTACAACCTCGAGGCCGAGGGCTACCAGGTGGAAGTGGTGACGCGCGGCGACGAGGCCGAACTGCGGCTGCAGGAAAACGTGCCGGACCTTTTGGTGCTCGACTGGATGGTGCCGGCACTTTCCGGCATCGAGCTCTGCCGCAGGCTGAGGATGCGCCCCGAGACCGAACGGCTGCCGATCATCATGCTGACGGCCCGCGGCGAGGAAAGCGACCGGGTGCGCGGGCTTTCCACCGGCGCCGACGACTACCTGGTGAAGCCATTTTCGACCCCGGAGTTCATGGCGCGGGTGAAGGCGCTGCTGCGCCGCGCCAAGCCCGAGGTGCTGTCTTCGGTGCTCAAGGTCGGCGACATCGTGCTCGACCGCGAGTCGCACCGGGTCTATCGCAAGAAGAGCGAGATCAAGCTCGGGCCGACGGAGTTCCGCCTGCTCGAATTCATGATGCGTCATCCCGGCCGCGTGTTCTCGCGCAGCCAGCTGCTCGACAACGTCTGGGGCGAGACGATCTACATCGACGAGCGCACCGTCGACGTGCATGTCGGGCGCCTGCGCAAGGCCGTCAACAACGGCCGCATGCCGGACGTGATCCGCACCATCCGCGGCGCCGGCTACGCGATCCGGGAAGAATAGCTGTCGGCAAACGGCATGGCACTGGCTGGACGATCAACCTGGCCAGTGTCCCAATGTCACAGGGGGCCGCTGCGCGCGCTCGGAGCCTTCGCGACAGCCAGCGGCACCGGCGCTGTCGCACCGACGTCTGGCGCCCTTTGCGCCGCCATGCCGTTCCAGCACTTTGTGGCGCTCAAATCATTGCAGTTCGACGCGTTTGTCCTGGCGCTGTCATGAACATAAATTCGAAGCTTCCGGTTTCTGGATGCTTTATTGTCGCAACAATCGCTCCCAAATCCATATCTCAAGCGGCGATTCCGTGACAGTGACAGTCGCGGATGTTCTTGAGATGACAATTTTTTGATTGGGGAAATACTCAAAATTGCCACTTTTCATGGTAGCTGGGGCACCGTGCGTAACTTGCTGTCGGCCATCTTCCTGGTGTTGGTCACCATTCTAAACGGACTGTCCCTCGAACGGGCAGCGGCCGAAGGCACGAATTTTGCTGCCGAGTTGCCGAGGGTGGCCGCGCAGGCGGAAATCACTGCCGTCGCCGACGAGTGTTTGCCGTCCCCGGACCGCTGCACCGTCGAATTGTCCGCCGAAAGCCTCGCCAGCCTGCACTGCCTGGGCGAATGCCCTGCCTGGCTGACCCATGTCGAGCCTGCCGCGCCGTTCCGCGCCGCGGCCCTGATGCTGCTTCCAGATCTCTTGCTGCGCGTCGGCTCGACCGCATCGCTGTTGCGGCCTCCCATCGCTGCCTGATTTTCAGCCGATCGCTCCTCGGTCCACGCCGACGAAGCCGCTCGAAATCAGCTGCGAAGGGGAAAGAGGATGACCTCCCGAACCCGCCCGTCGCCCACATGCCTTCTCGTGGCAACCGCGCCGCGAAATGCCGGATCGTCCCAAGCGCGCATGCGCCGTCACCGATCGGCTGATCGGTGACGATGGTTGCATTCGCATGATCACGACCGGGGCCGACCTCCCTGACCCCGTGTCGCCCTGAATGAAAGAAATGAGTCCAGGAGACTGCCTAATGAACACAGACACAATAGAAACCAGCGCCGCGGAGCCCATCGCGGGCGACGGCCCGGCATTGAGCCGCCGACGCTTTCTCACCGGTGCGGCGAGCTTGGGGACCCTCGTGGTGTCCGGCTGCGTCAGCACCCAGGAATCGGCCGCGCCGGTGGCAAAGGCACCGGTCGAACCGGCGCCGGTCGCCGACGCCAATGCCCTTGCGATGTACGGCCCGCTCCCGAACGAACGGTTCCCCATTCCCGCGGTCGACCTGAAAAAGGTGCCGAGCCGCTTCTATCGGCGGCAGGTCGACTACGTCACCGAAGAACCGGTCGGAACGCTCGTCGTCGACACGGAGAATTTCTACCTTCACCTCGTCCAGCCGGGCGGCAAGGCCATGCGCTACGGCGTCGGACTTGGCCGGGCCGGATTCACCTGGGCGGGCAGGGGCCGTATCGGCTGGAAGCAGGAATGGCCGAAGTGGACGCCGCCGGACGAGATGATCGCGCGTCAGCCGAATCTTGCCCAGTGGAGCGCCGACCGGGGCGGCATGCCGCCCGGCCTGACGAATCCGCTGGGAGCGCGAGCCCTCTACGTCTTCCAGGGCAAGGTCGATACGCTCTACCGCGTCCACGGCACGCCGGAGTACTGGACCATCGGCAAGGCGGTTTCGAGCGGCTGCGTCCGGCTGATGAACCAGGACATCATCGACCTGTACGACCGGGTGCCCAGCCAGTCTCCCATACTCGTGCTGGGCGACCCGACCCAACCCCACACCCACGAGGTTGCCGGCGGCAGCGGGCCCGCTCCGCAGGCCGGCTGATACGACGGTCACACCTGAGGTCCTCGCCGGGCGGCTGCGAAATGCCGCCCGGCAGACATGGAGCAGATCCGACATGAATGCCCGCATCATTGCCCTGGGGCGCGGAACCGCCATCGGTTGGCATGGACGCGCCATCCTGAAGGGCGCGGCCGCGGCCGCGTTGACCTTCGCTGCGCTCGGAACCGTTTCGGCACTCTGGGACAATCCGTTCTTTGTCCGGATGACCGCCGTCGCGGGCTGGGAATTGCCGGCCCTGGTGGTCATGTCGGCGTTGTCGGGGCTCTACATCGCCGTTCGGCGCCCCGTCTGCTCGGTGCGCCGCGCGGGGATAGGCGGCGTGACGGGCTTCATCGGCATCGCCTGCCCGACCTGCAACAAGATCCTCATGCTTCTGTTCGGGGGCGAATTCCTGCTGATGTGGTTCGACCCGATCCGCCCATTGATTTCCGCGCTCGGCATAGCGCTCCTCGCCATCGCTTCATGGCACGAGCTGCGCGCTCGTCGCGCGGATGCCGCTGACCCAACGCAACTGGAGTATCCCAAGTGACCGACATCCCCGCCGCTCCGGCCCGCTCCGGCCTCGTCCCTCTTGCCTGGCGCCGGATGCTGCTTCGCCATCTCGTCGTCATCGGCCTTTCGGCGGCGCTGATCTATGGGTTTGCCGTCGTTCACGGGCAGTGGAGCCCGATGCACCGGTGGAACCGCGCGTTCGCGGACGCGTCGCTCGCGCTCCTGGTGATCACCATGTCGATCGGGCCAGGGGCGCGCCTGTGGCCGGTGTTGCTGTGGGCGGTGGCCTATAGGCGCGAAACCGGCATCTACGCGACGCTTCTTGCGGCCGTGCATACGGTCATCATCCTCGGCGGCTGGGTCGAGTGGGATTTCGCGCGGCTTTTCGGCTACGAAATCATCCCGCAAACGGGCGAGTACGTGATGTTCCAGCAGGGCTTCGGGCTTGCCAACCTGATCGGGATTGCCGCCCTGGCCTACGCACTCATGCTCATGTTCACCTCGAACGACCGGTCGATCCGTCTGCTCGGCACCTCGGTCTGGAAGTTCTTGCAGAACGGCGCAACGGTGCTGTGGGGGCTTGCCCTGGCGCACACGGCCTACTTCCTGTTCATGCACTTCCTGAGCTTCCATCGCCCGACGCCCGAGCCGAACCCGCTGCAGTGGCCCTTCGTGGCGGCGATATTGTCGGTGCTCTTGCTGCGCGCCGCGGCCTTCGTTTCGACCTGGGGCAAGAAAAGGAACAGTTCGAGGTGATGGCAGCCCGGCGCCTGACCGCGCCAGTCCGGTCAGGCGACGCCCGCCTGGGCACGGCGAAGGGCCGTGCCGGGTGCGAAGATCTCGTCGTCGACATAGAGCAGGGCGCGCATCATGCAGCCTTCGCGGATAAGCGGCACCTCGTTGGGCATGGTGTCGAAGGAGATCGCCCTGGAGTGGGTGCCGCCCGCCGTCTTGGCGATCGCGGCCCGCACATATGGCTCCATGACGTCGAAGGCGGTGGCGCCGACGCCGACGAAGGCGAGCGGGGCGGGGTCGAAGAGCGCGAACATGGAGCCGAGGCCGAAGCCGATCGCCTCGCCCGCCTTGCGGAAGGCTTCCCGCTCCGGCCCGTCATGGTCGCGCGCGGCATCCGCCAGGGCGATGATGTCCTCGTCCGAGAGGTCGGCGAGCGGCTCGGCGTTCTCGTCGCCGAGCCTGGCGTTGCGCCAGATCGCGTAGTTGCCGGCATAGGCCTCGATGCAGCCGCGCCGTCCGCAGCGGCACAGCGCGCCGTCCGGGCGATGGATCATGTGGCCGAATTCCGCGCCCGAGGACTGGGTGCCGGTGAAGAGCTCGCCCTTGACCACCAGCCCCATGCCGATGCCGTGCGAGAGCAGGATGGCGATGAAGTCGTCGCGATAGCGCGAGGGGTCGCGCCAGCGCAGCGCCTCGGCGATCATGTTGCAGTCGTTCTCGACCGTCACCGGCACGCCGAATTCCCGCTCCAGGCGGTCGGCGAAGGGGATGTCGTCGTGCGGGGTGATGGGCGACCACAGGAGCTTGCGAGAGCCCGAATCGGTGACGCCTTGGACGGCCACGGCGATGCGCAGCACCGTGCCCGCGGCCTCGCCGCAACGCTCGGTCAGCCTGCGCACCATGCCGATGCACTCCTCGACCAGGGCTTCGGCCTGCATGCGCTGGGTGACGAGCCGGCGGGTCTCGGCGACGATGGTGTTTCCGGCATAGTCGATGACGGCGGCCGAAAGGCTGTTGAGCGAGAGCACCACCGCCACGATGGTCGCGGCGCCGGGGTCGAGCGCCAGGCCGACCTGGGGCCTGCCGCGCTTCAGGAGCGCCGGCTCGCTACCCTTCGATTCCGCGAGGATGCCCTCGGCGATGAGATCGGAGGAAATGGTGGAGATGGTGGAATGGCTGAGGCCGGTCGTCGCCGCGATCTCGGTACGCGACGGCTGGCCGGCGCGGCGTACCGCGGAAATGACCATGGCGCGGTTGCGCTTCCTGAGATCGTCGTGACGAATTCCGACCGACATGAGCTCGCTTCCTCCCGGCGAAGAGTCGCCATGGTGACCGGAGGGCAGGCTGACTCTCACGCATTATTGATTGTGACAGAAGCCAAACCAAATGTCTTTATTTATTTCGCGATCCGAAAAAAATAGGGAGGCCAGTTGAAAGGCGGTTGACACCGGTCGACCGTTGATACAGTATTTTTTCGAGGCTCGAAAAAAAGAGCTTCTCCAAGGGCTATGGCAAAAGCAGCGCGCCCGAGGGCGCAGGGAGGAAATCATGAAGAAGTTTACGACCGCCATACTGGCGGGTGTCGCCATGACTCTGTCGCTGTCGGCCGTCGCCGAAGCCAAGGGCAAGGTGATCGGCGTGTCCTGGTCCAACTTCCAGGAGGAGCGCTGGAAGACCGACGAGGCGGCGATGAAGGCGGCGATCGAGGCGGCCGGCGACAAGTACATCTCGGCCGACGCGCAGTCCTCCGCGGCCAAGCAGCTGACCGACGTCGAGAGCCTGATCAGCCAGGGCGCCAACGCGCTCATCATCCTGTCGCAGGACGCCTCGGCCATCGGCCCCGCCGTCGAGAAGGCGCTCGCCGAAGGCATCCCGGTGGTCGGCTATGACCGCCTGATCGAGAACAAGGACGTCTTCTACCTGACCTTCGACAACAAGGAAGTGGGCCGCATGCAGGCCGCCGAGGTGTTCAAGGTCAAGCCCGAAGGCAACTATGTCTTCATCAAGGGTTCGTCGGCCGACCCGAACGCCGACTTCCTGTTCTCCGGCCAGATGGAAGTGCTGAAGGCGGCGGTGGACGCCGGCAAGATCAAGAGCGTCGGCGAAGCCTATACCGACGGCTGGCTGCCGGCGAACGCGCAGAAGAACATGGAGCAGTTCCTGACCACCAACGACAACAAGGTCGATGCGGTGGTGGCTTCGAACGACGGCACCGCCGGTGGCGCGATCGCGGCGCTGCAGGCCCAGGGCCTGGCCGGCTCGGTGCCGGTTTCGGGCCAGGACGGCGACCATGCCGCCCTCAACCGCGTCGCACTCGGCACCCAGACGGTGTCGGTGTGGAAGGACGCGCGCGAGCTCGGCAAGAACGCCGCCGAGATCGCCTCGCAGCTCGCCGACGGCAAGAAGATGGAAGAGATCCCCAACGTCCAGAAGTTCACCACGCCCGGCGGCAACGAGACCAACTCGGTGTTCCTGAAGCCGGTTCCGATCACCAAGGATAACCTGAACGTCGTCATCGACGCCGGCTGGGTTGCCAAGGACGTGGTCTGCCAGGGCGTCGCCGCCGGTTCCGTGGCGGCCTGCAACTGACGACGGGCTCCGGCCCGAAAACCGAGCGCCGTGGCCCCGAGGGCCGCGGCGCATCCGCAAGCCGCGCCATGCGCGCCGGCCAAGCAGATGCCGCAGTGCCTGCTCCAGTTCCATCCAACTGTCCTTTGACCTAGATTGAGTGCTCCGGCCGATCACACGATGGGCCGGACGGGAGGATATGATGACCGATACGACCTCAGGCGCGCCGGTCGACCGCGCGCGGGCCTCCGATCTGTCAGCGGTAGGCCGCTTCCTCAAGGCAACCGAACTCGACACGCGCATGCTCGGCATGGTGGGCGCGCTGCTGATCATCTGGATCGGCCTGCACCTGCTGTCGGGAGGCCTGTTCCTGACACCGCGCAACCTGTGGAACCTGTCGGTCCAGTCGTCGTCGGTCGCGGTGATGGCGACCGGCATGGTGCTGGTGATCGTCACCCGCAACATCGACCTGTCGGTCGGCTCGATCCTCGGCTTCGTCGGCATGGTGATGGGCGTGACCCAGGCCGAATTCCTGCCACGGGTGCTCGGCCTGCCGCTCGGCGACCCGTGGATCTGGGTGATCGCACTGGCCACCGGCCTCGTCGTCGGCGCTGCGATCGGCGCGCTGCACGGCTTTCTCATCGCCTATCTCAGCATCCCGGCCTTCATCGTCACCCTTGGTGGCCTGCTGGTGTGGCGCGGCGCGGCATGGTGGATGACCAGCGGCCGCACCGTGGCGCCGATGGACGCCACCTTCCGCCTGATGGGCGGCGGCCCCGACGGGGCGATCGGCTCGACCTGGAGCTGGGTGATCGGCCTGGTCGCCTGTGCGGCGGTGGTGGTGATGCTGCTCAACGGCAGGCGCCAGCGCAAGCGCTTCAAGTTCCCGCTCAGGCCGGTCTGGGCCGAGTTCTTCCTCGGCACGGTGACCTGCGCGGCCATCCTTGCCGCCGTCTGGGTCGTCAATTCCTATCCCTGGCCGGTCAACATCGTGCGCCGCTATGCCGAGGCGAACGGCATCGCCATTCCGGAGGGCGGCCTGTTCATCGCCCATGGCATCGCCATTCCGGTGCTGATCGCGATCGCCGTCGGCGTGGTGATGACCTTCATCACCACCCGCACGCGTTTCGGCCGCTACGTCTTCGCCATCGGCGGCAACCCCGAGGCGGCGGAGCTCGCCGGCATCAACACGCGCTGGGTGGTGCTCAAGATCTTCATGCTGATGGGGCTGCTCGCGGCGGTCGCCTCGGCCATCTCCACCGCCCGCCTCAACGCGGCGACCAATGCGCAGGGCACGCTCGACGAACTGCTGACGATCGCCGCGGCCGTCATCGGCGGCACCTCGCTCGCCGGCGGCTCGGGCACCATCGCCGGGGCCATGCTGGGCGCGCTTTTGATGCAGTCGCTGCAGTCGGGCATGGTGCTGCTCGGCATCGACACGCCGCTGCAGAACATCGTCGTGGGCCTGGTGCTCGTCGTCGCCGTCTGGCTCGACACCATCTACCGCAAGCGCATCTAGCCGGGAGCCAGGATCATGGAACAGACCCGCATTCCGCTCGTCGACCTCAGGAACATCTCCATCGCCTTCGGCGGCATCCGTGCCGTCGACGACGCCTCGGTCGACCTCTTCCCCGGTGAAGTCGTAGCCCTTCTCGGCCACAACGGCGCCGGCAAGTCGACGCTGATCAAGATCCTGTCGGGCGCCTACAAGCGCGACGGCGGCACGATCTTCGTCAATGGCGAGGAGGCGCATATCGCCAACCCGCGCGACGCCAAGAAATACGGCATCGAGACGATCTACCAGACGCTGGCGCTGGCCGACAATGTAGATGCCGCGGCCAACCTCTTCCTCGGGCGCGAGATCATGACCGCCTACGGCACGCTCGACGATGTTGCCATGGAGGCCGAGGCGCGCAAAGTGATGGGCCGGCTCAACCCGCGCTTCCAGCGCTTCAAGGAGCCGGTGATGAAACTCTCCGGCGGCCAGCGGCAGTCGGTGGCGATCGCCCGCGCCATCCTGTTCAACGCCCGCATCCTGATCATGGACGAGCCGACGGCGGCACTCGGGCCGCAGGAGACCGCGCAGGTCGGCGAACTGGTCAAGCAGCTCAAGGCCGACGGCATCGGTATCTTCCTGATCAGCCACGACATCCACGACGTGTTCGACCTCGCCGACCGGGTCTGCGTGATGAAGAACGGCCAGGTGGTGGGCACCGCCCGCACCCAGGACGTGACCAAGGACGAGGTGCTCGGCATGATCATCCTCGGCAAGTGCCCGCCTGGCGCGATCCCGGGACCGGGAGCGATGCAGGCCGCCGCGGCTTAGGTCGCGCGCGGGGGCCGGCGGCGCTGCCGCCAGGCCTCTGGCCTGCCGCATCGCAAGGCCTGGGCATTCCCTCTCCCGAAGAACGTGCTTTAATGGGGTCGAGGGGAGACCGCAGGCCAGCTCGAGTTGAAGAGATATTTTCCGAGCCTCATTTTCGCGGCCGTCACGCTGGTTGGCCTGGCGATGGCGGGGCTCGTCTATTTCGCCACGGTCGAGGCGGCGCGTATCAAGTTCCAGGCGGTCGCCGACGACGCGCTCAACCGCATCGAGGGCAGGGTGGAATTCGACCTGTCGCTGCTGCGGGCGACCCAGGCGATGTTCCTGTCGCAGCGCGGCGCGATCTCGCGCGACCAGTTCCGCACCTTCTTCGGCGCGCTCGACGTCACCCGCAACTTCTCGGGCCTGAGCGGCATCGGCCTTTTGCGGCTGGTGCGGCGCGGCGAAGAAGCCCAGGTCGTACACGAGCTGAAGCAGGGCTACGGCATCGACCGCACGCCGTTTCCGCCGTCCGATCGCGCCTGGCTCGCCCCGATCGTGCTGTTCGAACCGATGGACAGGGTCGGCCTCGACGCCATGGGCTACGACATGTTCACCGACGACGCGCGCCGCGCAGCGATCGAAGCGGCGATGGCAGGGGGCGGCGAGCCGCGCGCCACGGGCCCGGTCCTGCTCGGTGCGATCACCGGCAAGGCCAGCCCTCAATCCGGCATCCTGGTCTTCGCGCGGCTCGATGGAGCGGACGGAGGGGCCGCGCCGCCGACGGGCCTCGTCTATGTCGCCTTCCGTACCGCGGAGCTGTTCCAGGCCGCGCTCGGCAAGGGGCCGCTGCTGCCGGTGACGGCGGAGGTGTTCGACGGTGCGCCGGCCGACGACGCGCTGCTTTTCCAGACCGCGACGCCGCCCGATGCCTCGTGGGGCGACGACTTCGTGGTGCGCCGCGAGACCAAGGTCGCCGGCCGCGCATGGACGATCCTGTTCAGGCCCACCACGGCCTTCGAGCCGCCGTCGCCGCGGGCGGCACCGATCATGCTGGGCATCTTCGGCCTGGTGCTGGCGGCAGCCATCGCGCTGGTCGCCCGCTACCAGCAGCGCGCCTATGAGACGGCTGCCAAGCTGCATGAAACGACAGAGAAGAGCCTGCTCGAGAAGGACCTGATGCTTCAGGAGATGAAGCACCGGATCAAGAACTCGATCGCCCGCGTGCTGGCCATGTCACGCCAGACGGCTGCCAACAGCCGCGACATCGACGAGTTTTCCGCGTCCTTCTCGGCCAGGCTGCAGGCCATGGCCGCCTCCCAGGACATGCTGACCAGGTCGCGCTGGCAGCGGGCCGACCTCGGCGAACTGCTCAGGATCGAGCTCGGCCAGGTGTTCGGCAAGGATCTGCCGGATGACGCCGTGGCCGGGCCGGCGGTGGAACTGGACGAGACCACGACGCAGGCGCTCGGCCTGACCTTCCACGAACTGGCCACCAATGCGCTGAAATATGGCGAGGCTGACATTTCCGGTGGCGACCTGAAGGTCGACTGGCGGGTGCAGGGCCAGGGCGCGGACAGGCGCCTGGTGCTCAACTGGCGGGAAAAGAACGGCAACGGCGTGGAAGCGCCGCAGCGGACCGGCTTCGGCACGAAGCTGATCGACATGAACATCAGACGTGAACTGGGGGGGCGAATCGATCGGCACTATGACGGCGAGGGGCTCAGGGTCGAAATCGACATCCCTTATCCCGCCTGACCGAAGCCTGCGCGAGAACCGGAGTCGATAGCCCGAGGCATACAGAAGCCCCGGAGGCCGGCATCGCCGGCCCCCGGGCGGTCGTTTGCGCTTAGACTAGTTGCAGCGGGCGGTGTAGAGCCGGCCGCGGCTGTCGCGGTATTCGCAGTAGCCGTTGCGCAGGTTGCGCACGAGCAGGCCAGAGGCCGCGCCGACGGCGCCGCCGATCAGCGCACCCCTGCCGCCGCCGATGACGGCACCGGCCACGGCGCCGACGCCGGCACCGGTCGCGACGTCGCGTTCGGTGGTGGTGCAGGCCGCCAGTGTGACCACGGCGACGAGCGCCAGAATTGCAGACTTCATGTGTAAGGTCCTCTCACTTTAACAACGTCCCCGCCGATACTTATCGCATCGGCGAAAAATCCGAAATCGATTTTCGGAATACTGCACGTGGTTTCGGCGCGTAGCCCTGCCGGGGGAGGCTTGCAACGCAGCGCACCCTTTCACCGCTCGGGAAGCTGGCCCGGCTTGCCGACGACCGCGACGATGTGTGAGACCTTGAGCTCGGCCTCGAGCGTGCCGTCGGCCCGGACGTTCCAGACGAGCTGGTCGTAGTCGTCCTCCAGCGCCGGGTCGACCTCGAGGCACTTGCCGAACAGGCGCGGGTTTTGCGGAGCGAGGCTGCGCAGCGTCTCGGGCAGCGTCGCCTGGCAGTCCTCGTAGGCTTCGAACAGGGCGACGGGCGGCTCGACTTCGCGGCAGCCCGAAAGGTCTTGCGAACAGGACACCAGCAACAGCAGTGCAGCAATGTGTTCCATGGCCAACCACCTGGGCCAAGTAACGGCCCATCGGCCCGGAAGTTCCACGGCCGGCAGTACCTCAATCGGTTGAAGTGGGTTGGCTCGCCCGCCGGCGGCGGCTCAATCGAGCTCGTAGTTCGCCGACGGCATCGCCAGCCGATAGCGAAGCTGGTCCGGGCCGATTTCGAGCTCGGCGCTGCCGCCGAGCGCCGTCGGCACGACGCGTTCCAGGGCGATGCTGCCGAACCGCTTCTGACGCGTCTGGAGATCGCCCGTCGTGTCGATCGCCTCGGTCCATTGCAGCATCATGATCGGGCCGTCCTCGTGTTCCGAGCCGTCGATGTCGGCGGTGATCTCAACGATCCCGTTCGACCGCGAGAGGGCGCCGTAGGAGACGGAGTTCACCGCCAGTTCGTGGATGGCGAGGCCGACATGCAGGGCGGCGTTGGGGTTGAGGTAAGGGTCACTTCCGGAGAAGCTGATGGCGCGGGCGGTATCGTCGCTGTAGCGCCCGATCTGGCCGATGGCGAGCTCACGGAACCTCGCCCCGCGCCAGTTGGACGACGTCACCAGATCCTGGGACGCCGAGATCGACTGCAGCCGCCCGCGGAAGCGCACCAGGAAGCCGTCGATCGAACCGGAGTAACGCCCGGTCTGGCTGGCGATGCTCTGGATGATGGCGAGCAGGTTCTTGGACCTGTGGCTCACCTCGCGCAGCAGCGCCTTCAGCGTCTGTTCGCGGCGCTTCTGGTCGGTCACCTCGACGACGGTAATGACGACGCCCTTGATGCGGCCGCGCGGCCCCCTGTCGGCGTCGACCCAGATCTCGAACCAGCGCATGCCCGAGTCCGAATCGGCAAGGCTGATCTCCAGCCCATCGGGATTGCCGGTGGCGAGCACGTTCTTCTTGGCGGCGTCGAGGCGGTCGGCCTGCTGGGCCGGCAGCAGGTTCCCGGCTTCGCCATCTTCCTGCAGGGCCTCGGACCATGGCGGCTGGAGATTATGCGACCAGACCGTACGCAGCTGGCGATCCTGGTAGAGCACCGCGATGCCGGCATTGCGCGACGCATGCAGAAGGGCCGTGTTCACCCTTGGAGGTTGACCGGCCTGGGAAGGAGAGGTGGTGGCCATGCGATCAATGCCAGCATTGCTCAAGCCTGCCTGAATGGCAGAGGGCCGGCGGATAAGGTCCGAAAGGAGCTGCCGCCGGCCGGTCGACCGCACCACCCGAAGAAGGTCCCGCCGGGCGGCGCCTCATTGCGAGGGCGCTACCCGGCGGTGCTGGAAACCGATTGAGGGGAGCGGCTTCCAGTTTCGAGTCAATTCTCCATGTTTCCGGCGTCACCCTGCGCGCCTGAAAAGGCCCGCGATCAAGGAAATGACCAAGAACGCCAGGAAGATGAAGAAGAGTATCTGTGCGATGCCGGCCGAGGTTCCGGCGATCCCGCCGAAACCGAGCGCGCCGGCGATTATCGCCACGACAAGGAATACAAGCGCCCAGTAAAGCATGATCTATCTCCTTCAAATGATGCCTAAAAAACGTGCCGCCCCAGCGATTGGTTCCCCGGGCGGGCGGTAAAAAAAGCCTATGCGGCAGCTTTTGCTTGTCTGTCAAAGAACAATGCCTGGCTGATCAGCGCCTTCACCATTTCTGGGTTGAACGGCTTGGTGACGAGGAAGGCCGGCTCGGGCCGTTCGCCGGTGAGAAGGCGCTCGGGGAAGGCGGTGATGAAGATCACCGGCAAGGACCGCGAGGTCAGCATTTCGTTGACCGCGTCGATGCCCGAACTGCCATCGGCGAGCTGGATGTCGGCGAGGATCATCTTGGGATGCGTCCTGTGGAACAGCGCGGTGGCCTCCGTGCGGGTGCGGGCGGTGCCGACGACGCGGTGGCCGAGGCTTTCGACCATTTCCTCGATGTCCATCGCGATCAGCGGCTCGTCTTCGATGATCAGGATGTCGGTTGCTACCTGGCGCGAGATCTCGGTGCTGGCTTCCCGGAGCAGACGGTCGAATTCGTCGTCCTCGACGCCGAGGATCTCGGCTGCCTCGACTTCGGAAAAGCCTTCGACGGCAACCAGCAGGAAGGCCTGCCGCGGACGTGGGGCGACCGCTGCGAGATTGGCCGCGGCACGCTGCTCCCAGCCGGGCGACGCCGTCTCCTGGGGTATGCGGATGGAGACCGACGTGAAGAGGCGGGCAAACATCTGGTAGAGCGCTATGCGGTCATTGGAGGCCGTGGGGAATATCTCGATGTCGGCGATGATTGCCTCGAGCATTGCCGCGACCAGCGCATCACCGCTCTCCTGGGAGCCCGACACGGCGCGCGAAAAGCGGCGCAGATAGGGCAGATGCGGTGCAATTCGCGTGGAAAGGGTCATTTGTGGACGTCTCCCTCATGTGACGTTGCAGACCTTCGAAGAAAGCTTTCAACGTTTTGCCGTTGCGAAAGTTCCTCGCATGGAACCTATCCCGTTCCCGGGAGTTTGATGCAGAATTCGGGCGACCGGACAAGGCTGTCACGTGGCCCTGATTCTGGGTGACAGCCTGTCGGCACAAAGGGCAAAGCACGTAAATGACAAGGCAGACAAGTGGCGCACGAAACGCCCAGCCGAACCGTCGGGGCGACGGAGACCTTCTGGGAACCAATTCCGAGATCGGCCGAAAACTCAAGCAATATTACGATGAGCTCGTGTCCGACGACGTGCCGGACCGCTTCGCCCAGTTGCTGAGCCAGCTGGAAGAAGCCGAACCCGCACAGCAGAAGGACTGATCCCGCATGGCAGCCACATCCGGCTTCAAGGCCGACCTGCTCGCCGCGATCCCCGGCCTGCGCGCCTTCGCCATGTCGCTCTCGCAGAATGCCGACCGGGCCGACGACCTGGTGCAGGAGACCCTGGTCAAGGCATGGGACAAACAGGCGAGCTTCCAGCCGGGCACCAATCTCAAGGCCTGGCTCTTCACCATCCTGCGCAACGAATTCTATTCGCAGATGCGCAAGCGCGGGCGCGAGGTCCAGGACAGCGACGGCATCATGACGGCGCGCCTGGCCGTGCATCCGAGCCAGCCGGGGCGCCTCGACCTCGAGGACTTCCGCAAGGCGTTGGAACAGCTGCCGGAGGACCAGCGCGAGGCGATCATCCTGATCGGCGCTTCGGGCTTCTCCTACGAGGAGGCGGCCGAAATCTGCGGCTGCGCCGTCGGCACGATCAAGAGCCGCGTCAGCCGCGCCCGCAACCGGCTCCAGGAGATCCTCGATATTTCGGGCGAGGCGGATTACGGCCCCGACGCGATCGCGGCCCAGGTGATGGGTTCAACCGTCGGCTGACCGCCCGGCCGCGCCGCCGATGCTGGCGGCGACCGCGTCGACGAGTTCGGCCCCGGAATAGGGCTTGGTCACCAGCGCCACGCTGGGAAAGTTGGCGAAGATGTCGTCCTGACGGTCGTATCCAGAGGCAAAGACGAACGGCACGGCATTGGCCTGCAGGGCGCGGGCGAAATCAAGCGTGGATTCGCCGCCGAGCATGACGTCGATGATGGCCGCGTCATAGCGAAGGGGAGTGGTTTCGGCTTCCCGCAGATTGCCGGCAACGAAGACGTCCACGGCGCCGCTTTCGCGGCAAAGCTGCTCGACGTCCATGGCGATGATGGCCTCGTCCTCGAGCACAAGGATACGCAGTCCAGAAAGCTGGGAAGGCACGTCGCGGATACTCCGTGGAAGCGAATCAAACCATGGCGGCAGTCGCCGATGTTGTCATTTAAAAAAGACATCCCGGCCGAAGCGTGCGCGACCCCGGTGCCGGAACCTTCGGCGCAGCGCCCTGATCGACCACAGGCTGGTGCTGTGGGAGGTGACGGCTGCTGGCCTGATGCGGCTGGCCGGCTGGAGCGGCCTCGACGAAGGCGTGCGCCCGCTGCTCTGAGCCTCAGCGTACGTATTTGCGGTCGAGTTCGTCGACGCCCCAGTTCACGCCGGGCACGACGTTGCGGATCACGGCGTAGACGACCAGCAGCGCCGGAATGGCGATGAAGCCGCCGAGCGCACCCCACAGCCAGATCCAGAAGGCGAGCGCGAGCAGCACGATGAACGGGTTGAGGGTCATGGTCCTGCCGATGACCAGCGGCGTGACGAACTGTCCCTCGATGGTGTTGAGCGCGAGATAGAGCACCACCGGCAGGAGGCCGGCGCCGAGGCTGTCGAACTCGGCCATGCCGACGGCAAACAGCATCGCGACCATGATCAGGGGGCCGACGAAGGGGACGAAATTGGTGACGATGGCAAGCGCTGCCCACAGCGGCGCCGAGGGCACCCCCAGCAGCGCCAGGCCGATGCCGACTGCGACACCCTCGAGGATGTTGATGACGGTGATCGACACCAGGTATTGCGACACCAGCTGTTCGACGTCGCGAAAGATGTGGGCGACGCGCCAGCGCAGGCGGCGGTTGAAGCAGAGCCTCAGGATGGCCGTCCTGGTCTGATAGCGGGTGGCGACGAAGAAATAGAGGCTCGCAAGGAACAGCAGCACCTGGGCGATGTAGGCCGGAGCGAGCGCCGCCACCGTTTCGACGCTCATCCCGTCGTTGACCGAGACGGCGACGCCATCTTCGCCAGCCAGCTTGCGCAACTGGTCGCGCATCTCGCGCAGCGAATCGAGCGATCCCTTGAGGTCGGCCAACTGAATCGAGATCTGCGCCCAGATGTGAGGCAGGCGCTGCAGCCAGAAGCGAAGCGGCGAGGCCACGGCAAGCGCGAACGCGCCGACGCAGACGACAAAGACCAGCACGACGATGATCGCCGAGAGTGCCGGTGGGACACGCTTGCGCTCGAGGCGGACGGCGAGCGGACCGAGCATCAGCCCGATGACGATGCCGAGCCCGATCGGAGCAAGGATGAACTCTCCGGCGTGCAGCGCAAAGATCGCCGCGAGGAAACCGATGAAGATCGCCGAGACCTGCGAGCCGCGCACAAGCAGCAGCTCGAAGTTCGACTTTGGCGGCAGGCGGAGAATGGGCGCCTTCTTGACGGTACGGTTCGACATCTCGGCTTTTCATCCGAATGAGGCTGGAAAAACGTGTTTTGGTCGGCGATGGTTCCTGTCGGCAGGGAACCGAGCGTTGCATCGGGCGTTTCGCAACCAGCCAACGAACAGGAGCACGAGGTCATGGCGACAGCCGCTGGAAAAACCGGAAACGGAATGAAGTCGACGCCTGATCTCGAGGCTGACATCAAGCAACTGAGGGCCGACATCGAGGCGCTGGCCAAGCAACTGGCGAAGACCGGCGAGCACGGCTACGGCACGGCGAAGCGGGCTGCGCTGAAGGGCGCCGACGAACTGAAGACCCAGGGCGACGCGGCGATAGAAGCATTGCGCGCCAACGCCAGGGATATCGAGGACCAGGTGCTGACCAGCGTGCGCGAAAAGCCGGTGACGTCGCTGGCGATCGCCGCCGGTATCGGTTTCCTCGTCGCGCTTCTGGCGCGTCGCTAGAGCGGCGGGTACTCCGACGAATGCAGGTCAGCTGTTCTGGCTGTTTTTCTTAGACCCGGGGGCTTCATGCTGGCATCCTTTATCGCGGATCTCGCCGCGTCCGAGACGGCACTTTCACTGCGGCGGGCGCGACGTTCGGCCCTGGCGTATCTCGCCGCAGGGTTCGCGGCGCTGTGCGGCCTGGGGTTCCTCGTCGCCGCCGCCTTCATCTGGGCGGCGCGGACTTTTGGCGACATCGAGGCTGCCATCGGGTTCGGCGTCGGCCTGCTGGTGCTGGCCGGACTGATCCTGCTGCTGCACCGACTGCTCGCCGACATGCGGTCGCGCAACGACAGGCGCAGGCGCCGCTCCGAGCTGGCGACGCTCGGGATCGCGGCCGCGGCCGCGGTGGTGCCGTCGCTGCTGCGCAGCAAGGGTGGCATCGGCGCGCTGCTCGGCCCGCTCGTGGCGCTCGTCGCCTACCAGATCTACCGCGAGAACCGCGGACCCGCCGCCGCCGACGATGACGGCGTCTCGGGCGACTGAGCTTCCTGCCTGCCCATTTCCGACGCCAGCGGCATCGACACCTCTGCCCTGACGCCTTCCGGCAGGTACTCGTGACGGACCTCGCTGGAGATGACCTTGGCCAGGCCGCGGCGGATGAGGATGGAACCAAAACCGTGATGCGTCGGCGGCGTGACTTCCGGCCCGCCGCTTTCCGTCCAGTCGAGCACAAGGCGCCGCTCGCCCTTGCCGCCCTGGATCACCCACGAGACCGTCACACGCCCCGCAGGGACCGAGAGCGCGCCGTATTTCAGCGCATTGCTCGCCAGCTCATGCAGGACCAGCGCGAGACCCAGGGTCTGGTCGGGGTCGAGCAGCACGTCCTGGCCGGCGATCGAGATGCGCGGCGCATCCGCCTCGTCGAAGGGGGAAAGTTCGAGCCGCGCCAGCTCGCGGATGCCGATGCCGCGCCATTCGTGATCCGACAGCAGGCCGTGGGCGAGGCCGAGCGCGCGCAGGCGCTCGCTGAATGCGTCGAGGAACTGGCGCGGTTCGCGCGCGTGGCGCACGGTCTGCGAGGCCAGCGCCTGGACGGTGGCCAGAGTGTTCTTGACGCGGTGATTGAGCTCGCGCAGCAGCAGGCGCTGCCGTTCCTCGGCGGTGTGGCGCTCGGTGATGTCGTAGTTGACGCCGAAGACCAGCGTGGGCCTGCCCGCAGCGTCGCGCTCGACCACCCGGCCGCGGGCAGCGAGCCAGCGGGGCGGATCGATGCCCCTGACCCGGTATTCGCCCGAGTAGTCGTCGTTGCCCGCCAGCGCATCCCGGAAGGTCCTGCGAGTCCGCTCGACGTCGCGCCGGTCGATGGCCAAGACGATGTCGCGGGCCCGCATTCGCGTCGCCGGAGGCCGGTTGAACAGCCTGGGCAGCAGCATGTCGCATTCGACAATGCCGGTTTGCGGATCCCACACCCAGCTTGCCAGCTGCGCCGCCTCGAGCGCGAGCGCCCGGCGCGTCTCGGCGTGCATCAGCGCGGCCTCCGCTCGCGCGCCGGCGAGGGAGCGGTCGCGCAGAGCAAGCAGGCTGGACACCAGGGCGGCGATCGCCTCCAGCTGGTCGCGTGTCGCAGCCTCCGGCTCCGGACCTGCGATACGATCCAGGACGAGCAGGTTTCCCGCCGGGCGCCCCGGAACCGGCGTCTCGATGCGGAACGGGAATGGCGCGGGGAGGGCGGAGGCGCCTTCCGCCGCCAGGGTTGCCGCCTCGGCCGGCGTCAGGCCAAAGCTCGACACGACCGTCCAGCCGCCACTGTCGTCGGCCAACAGCAACAACGCCGCCGGCGTGTCCGCCACGGCGGCGGCCAGGCCGGTCAGCCTGTCCAGGTCGGGGTCGGGAACGCGGTCCGCCGCTTCCGGCGGGCGGTCTGCTTCGTCGTCGGCCGATCCCCCGCCGGTCGTTGCGTCGTCGTCTGTCGCCATCCCTCTCAGCCTCGCCGCCAAACTAGCTGGGCAGTGCGTGCTTGGAAAGTCTCGCCGGGATCGACGCGGGAACCAGGCCGCGATGCCGCCGCGTGGGTGGGCCGAATTCCATGGCCAGGTCATCGACCAGAACGCCGGGCAGATGACCAGCGCCCGGCTAACTCGGCAAATTCAAAAGGGTTTTGACGATCCGGCAGGCGTGCCGGACCAGATCGGGCGCAGCTTCGGGGCGGGAACCATGGCGCGCTCACGGCGTTGTGACCACGTTAAGGGGCCGCGCCGGACCCTTCCCGCAAAAGACCGGTCGAGGCGCGGCATGCATGAACACACGCACGAGGAGACGTTAACATGATCCGCAAACTCTTGGCTACGACGGCGGTCGTTGCGCTGCTGGGCGGCGGTGCCTTCGCCCAGGATACGACTGCTCCCGCACCGGCGCCTGCGCCGGCACCGACCGAAATGACCCCGGGGGCCTCGGAGGTGATCCCACGTGCTGACGGCTTGCTCGCCTCCAACATCATCGGCGAGACCGTGTACAACGGCACTGCGGAGGACGCCGAAAACATCGGCGACGTCAACGATCTGGTGCTGACGCCCGACGGCAAGGCCGATCAGCTTGTCATCGGCGTCGGCGGCTTCCTCGGCATCGGCGAGAAGAACGTGGCGATCGCGTTCAACGAGTTCGACTGGGCTGAGAAGGACGGCGACCGCTGGCTGGTCGTGCCGATGACCAAGGAACAGCTCGAGGCGCTGCCCGACTTCGACCGCCGTGGCTATGATCCGGCCCCGGCACCGGTCGCGGCAACCGAGCCGATGCCTTCGACCGATCAGACGGCCCAGGCGCCGGCCACGCCTGACGCGACCGCGACCGACCAGACCAAGACGACGTCCATCGACAAGTCGGCCCTGAAGCAGCTGCCGGCCACGGATGTCCGCTCAGAGGAGATGGTCGGCACGACGGTCTATGGCGCCGATGACGCCAATATCGGCGAGATCGGCGACATCGTGATGACCGCCGACGGCAAGGTCGACGCATATATCATCGATGTCGGGGGCTTCCTCGGCATGGGCGAGAAGAAGGTGGCCGTGGGCAGCGACAACCTTGCCTTCATGGTCGACCAGGACGGCAAGAAGTACCTGTACACGACCTTCACCAAGGAGCAGCTCGACAAGCAGCCGGCCTATGACGAAGCCAGCTGGGCCGAGAAGCGCGACGAGCAGCGGCTGATCATCACCCAGTAGATGCGGCGGCATCGGAGCCGGAAAGGCCCACCTGCGGGTGGGCCTTTCCGTTGGTGGGTCTTTCGTTCACGGCAGCCGCGCGAAATGTCCGACCGCGCCGCGTTCGGTCAGCTCGGACAAGGCGAGCGACTGGTCGAGCTGCTCCGCCCTCAAGGCAAGCAGCCGTTCGGCGAATTCCAGCCGCACCGGCAGCCAGGCCGGGTCCTCGGCCAGGTTGCGCGTCTCGCCGGGGTCGTTGGCGAGATCGTAGAGCAAGGGCGGAAGGCCGCCGGCGAAATGTACGTATTTGACCTTTTCGGTGCGGATCACGGCGAGGTTCAGGGCGCGCGAACCGAGCCCGAAATGGGCTTCGGTCGCGCCTTCGGCGACGGAGCGGAAGTCATAGGCCCAGTGCGCCGCGTCGCGCCAGGACGCGGGCGTCTCGCCGTCGAGGAACGGCCCGAGCGAGCGGCCGTCGAGATGCGGCTGCGCCGGGGCGCCGATGAGGTCGAGCAGCGTCGGCATGATGTCGACGGCTTCGCTGAAGCGGTCCACGGCGGTTCCGGCGGAGCGGTTGCGGCGCGGGTCGCGGATGATCAGCGGGATGTGGTAGCTGCCGTCGAACCAGCCGCCCTTGCCGAGCATGAAGTGGTCGCCCATCATCTCGGCATGGTCGGAGGTGAGGATGACGACGGTGTCGTCCCAGGCGCCGGCGGCCTTGATGCCCTGCCAGATGCGGCCGAGCTGGGAATCGACCTCGGAGATCATGCCATAGTAGAGCGCGCGGATGGTGCGGAACTCTTCCTCGCTCCAGTCGCCGACCTTGCCCGAAGCGCCGGGGACGAAGCTCGACTTCTTCTGGTGATGGGCGAGATGATAGGCGAGGAACGGGTGGCTCGCCGCCTCGTCCTGCAGGCTCGCGGCGCGCTGGTAGGCCGGGCCTTCGGCCGGATCATACAGGGTGTTGAACGGCGCGGGCACGATGAAGGGCGGGTGCGGGCTGAGGAACGAGACATGGGCGAACCAGGGCTCGCCCGCGTCCTGCTCGCCCAGCCAGCGCAGGAACTCGCCGGCGAGGAAGGCGGCGGGGGTCTCGTCCTTCGAATAGACCGGCACCGCGTTGCTGACCTCGGGGGCGTCGCGATCGGCCGGTCGGTGGATGTCGGGGAAGCCGGCGGAGGAATCGACGCCGCGCGCGGCGAGCCAGGACAACCAGGCCTTCTGGTGCTCGGGCAGCAACTGGCGCGTGGTGAAGCCCGGCAGGACGCCTTCATAGGTTCGCAGGAACGGGTCGCCAGGCGCGCGGCCGCGCGGGTCGGGCGAGACATCGGTGTAGCCGAACAGCGTCGGGTCGTAGCCGACGTGGCGGGCGGCGCGGGCGATGTTGTCGTGGCGGTTGTCCATCGGCGTGCCGTTGCGGCAGACGCGATTGTTCGCCTGGTGGAGGCCGGTGTAGAGGCAGGCGCGCGCCGGCGAGCACGGGGCGGCGCCGGCATAGTGGCGGCGGAACAGCACGCCCTCGGCGGCAAGCGCGTCTGCATTCGGCGTCCTCACCACCGGATGGCCGACCGCCGACAGGCTGTCGCCACGCCACTGGTCGCAGGTGATGAGAAGAATGTTCGGCCGTCCGCCCTTGTGTACCAAGCTCGCCCCCGGAGTTCGAAATGGCGGCCAAGGAAGCCGGTTTCAGGGGCAGGCGCAAGCGCCTTCGTGCAGCCAGAAGCCATGCCAAATAATGTGAACGAATAGGCTCCTATTGTTCACTGATCGAGCACAGATCATTGCGTGACCGGCCACTATGCCGCGACGGATGACGGGCCCATATTCGGCCCAACAGAGCGGCAGGGGCCGCGGCAAGCGAAAGGAGCAAGACGATGCTCAACCAGATCAAGGGCCTGCACCACGTCACTTCGATGGCCAAGGACGCCGCCGAGAACAACCAGTTCTTCACCCACAAGCTCGGCCTGCGCCGGGTCAAGAAGACGGTCAATTTCGACGCGCCGGACGTCTACCACCTCTATTATGCCGACGAGGTCGGCACGCCCGGTTCGGTGATGACCTATTTTCCGTTCCCCAACATCGGCAAGGGCCGGCCGGGCGTCGGCGAGGTGGGCACCACGGTGTTCTCCGTTCCCGAAGGCACGCTGCCGTTCTGGGAGCAGCGCTTCGCCGAACAGGGCGTGACCGGCCTGTCGCGCGACGAGAGTTTCGGCGAGAAGCGTCTCAACTTCGCCGGTCCCGACGGCGACGGTTTTGCCCTGGTCGAAGCCAAGGGTGACGAGCGTGCGCCCTGGGTCAAGGGCGGCGTCGCCAACGACGAGGCGATCCGCGGCTTCCATTCTGCGACGCTCAGGCTGCGTGACGGCGGCGCGACCGAGGAACTGCTGAAGTTCATGGGCTACGAGGAGGTCGACACGTCCGGCAACATCAAGCGGCTTGCGGTGAAGGACGGCAACGGCGCCGACTTCATCGACATCGAGACGCTGCCGGGGGCGTCCTTCGCCGGCCTCGGCGCGGGTTCGGTGCATCACATCGCATTCGCGGTGGAGAACCGGGCCAGACAGCTCGAGGTGCGCAAGGCGCTGATGGACACGGGCTACCAGGTGACGCCGGTGATCGACCGCGACTACTTCTGGGCGATCTATTTCCGCACCCCCGGCGGCGTGCTGTTCGAGGTGGCGACCAACGAGCCCGGCTTCGACCGCGACGAGGACACCGCCCATCTCGGCGAGGCCCTGAAGCTGCCGACACAGCATGCGCATCTGCGCGACTATCTCGAAAAGACCCTGCAGCCGCTGGGCGACTGAGGAGGAAAGATGAGCAAGGACGCATATATCCACAGGCTGCTGCCCGGCGAGCCGGGCAGCCCGCTGGTCTTTGCATTGCACGGCACCGGCGGCGACGAGAACCAGCTCATCGGCTTCGGGCGCGAGCTGGTGCCGGGGGCGACGGTGGTGTCGCCGCGCGGCGACGTCTCGGAAATGGGCGCGGCGCGCTTCTTCCGCCGCACCGGCGAGGGCGTCTACGACATGGACGACCTGACAAGGGCCACCGCCAAGATGGCCGGCTTCGTCGCGGCGCATGTCGAGGCGGCGAAGCCTTCGCAGGTTTTCGCGCTCGGCTATTCCAACGGCGCCAATATCCTGGCCTCGGTGCTGTTCGCGGCGCCGGACAGGTTCGACGCTGTTGCGCTGATGCACCCGCTGATCCCGTTTGCGCCCGAGATCGACGGCAGCCTGGCGGGCAGGCGCGTGCTGATCACCGCCGGGCGGCGCGACCCGATCTGTCCGCCGGACCTCACCAGCCGCCTCGACGCCTACCTGCGAGACGCGGGTGCCGACGTCAGGCTGGAATGGCATGAAGGCGGGCACGAAGTGCGCCCCAACGAAATCGAGGCGGCGAAGCGCTTCTTCGCCAGCAAGGAGCAGGGACAATGACCGAGGAACTTCCGACGATCGAACTCGAGGATCGTGGCAGCAAGGGGCGCTATGTCATCCGCGGAGCCGGCGGGGCCGAGGCCGAGATGACCTTCACCACCGTCAGCGAGCACCTGTTCATCATCGACCATACCGAGGTGCCCGATGCATTCCGGGGCCAGGGGGCCGGCCTCAGGCTGGTGACGCGGGCAGTCGAGGACGCGCGTGCCGCCGGCAAGAAGATCATCCCGCTCTGCCCGTTTGCCGCCGCGCAGTTCCGCCGCCATCCGGAATGGGCCGACGTGCTGAAGAGTTGAAGCGCTCGCGCGGCTACACGAGGAAAGGGCCGGTGCGGCAACCGCATCGGCCCTTTCGTTTTGTTCGGTTCGCCGCGATCGAGCAGGTAACTTGTTACCAAACGGAAACTCTACCCCTTGCCGCCGCAGGGATGCGCAAGCCGCTCAGATGACTGATCTTTCGGTAAAAATGACCGAACTGGCAGTAGTGTTGACCGTTTTTGACGTTTTATCCTTTGTTTCATTAGTGCGGGCTCATCAGCATCGGGCCGTTACAAAGTTCGATTATTTTCATTTCAACAGGAGAACGAAATTCAACGAAAAGGCGAGACCGATGACCGGCTCCAAGCAAGTTTCCGAATTCGACCGCCAGTTCCAGCCGCGCTCGCGCGTCAACCGCCGGCCAAGCCTGGCCATCCGCCAGCGGGCGAACGAACATCCGATGATGATGTTCAGCGTGTTCGTATTCGCCTCGCTGACGTCGATGGCCCTGGCGCCGGCCAACGGCCCGGCCTTCGCCTCCATGGGCCCGGCGCCGCGCCTCGTCGAGGGCGCGCGCACGACCGCCAAGACCGACCGCCTGCCGCTGTCTGAAACCGACATCGCCTGCCAGGGGCAGGCCTGGGGCAGCGAGAGCGAGGCTTGCCTCGTCGCCATCGCCGAGGACGCCGGGATGCGCGAGCCGCGCAAGGTGCGGCTGATCGCCAGCGCCGAGCCGGTGCACACGGCCCCGAACATATTCTAGACGGCGGCCGACCCGCCGCATCTTTCCCTGCCGCGCATCCCTATCCTCCAGCGCGTACCTCCCCCCGCGGCCATGACCCCGCGGGGGGCTTTTTTTGCGGTTCGGCACGGGCGGGTTTAGTCCCTTGGGACGATGCCCGGCCGGCGCGCGGCAAGCGATGCTGCGGCCCTGGCAGGGAGGAGTTCGCCATGGGCCGCGTCGCAGGAAAAATCGCCATCGTCACGGGCGCGGCCTCGGGCATGGGCGAGGCGACGGCGCGGCTGCTGGCGCGCGAGGGCGCCGCCGTCGTGATCAGCGACCTGCAGGCGGAGAAGGGGCGGCTGGTGGCCGAGGCCATCGAGGCCGCCGGCGGGCGCAGCCTCTATGTCGCCCATGACGTGACCTCGGAGAAGGGCTGGCAGGCGATGATCGCGACAACGCTCGACACCTTCGGTGGGCTCCATATCCTGGTCAACAATGCCGGCGTCGGCGCGCCGTTCGGTTCGGTCGAAGACCTCGGCCTCGACGATTGGCGCAAGGTCATGTCGGTCAACATGGAAGGCGTGTTCCTCGGCACCAAATACGGCATCGAGGCCATGCGCAAGACCGGCCAGGGCGGCTCGATCGTCAACTTCTCCTCGACCATGGGCATCGTCGGCAGCCCCTCGACGGCCGCCTATGTGGCGAGCAAGGGCGGGGTCAAGCTGTTCACCAAGTCGGCGGCGCTGCACTGCGCCAAGGAGCGCTACGGCATCCGCGTCAATTCGGTGTGCCCCGGATGGATCCGCACACCGATGTCGTCGGGCGCGCTCGACAAGCTGGCGGCAAGCGGCGAGGCCAACAAGGCGATCGAACTCACGCCGCTCGGCCGCGTCGGCGAGCCGGACGACGTCGCCTATGGCGTGATCTATCTCGCCTCGGACGAAGCGGGTTTCGTCACCGGAACCGAGCTGGTGATCGACGGCGGCTACACCGCCCAGTAGCGCCTCACCCGGCGCCGGAAACCTGCTCGCTCACGGCACTCAGCGCACTGCGCACGTCGAAGGTGCTGAACGGCTTTTCGAGGATGTGCGGCCTGAGGCTCGCGGGCAACTGCTCGATCTCGGCCTTGGCGCCGATAAGGTCGCCGGTCACCAGCACGAAACGCTGCGCCATCTCCGGCCGCTTGGCGACGATCTCGCGCAGGATGGTGATGCCGCTGCGGTCGGGCATGCGCAGGTCGGAGAAGACGATGTCGACGGCGCCTTCGCCCAGCGCGTCCGCCATCGAGGTCCAGGTCGACACGATGCGCGCCTTGACGCCCATGAGCTCGAGGATGTCGGACAGCGATCCGGCGACGTCGGGCTCGTCGTCGATGATGACGGCATGGCGCAGGCCGCTCGACTTCGGCGCGCTCTCGGCGATTGCGTACCGGTCGGCGCCCATGGCCGGCAATTCGACGAGGAAGCGTGCGCCGGTGGGCTCGGCGGGCTCGAACCAGATGCGGCCGTTGTGGCGGTCGACGATCGACTTCGAGATGGACAGGCCGATGCCGGTGCCGACGCCGATCGGCTTGGTGGTGAAATAGGATTCGAAGACGCGGCCGCGGATTTCCTCGGCGATGCCCGGGCCGCTGTCCTCGACCGAGAAACCGGCGCCGCCGCCGGCGGTACGGAAGGTGCGGACCTGGATGATCCTGTCGCCGCTGATGCCGGCGAGCGCGTGCTGGCTGTTGACCAGGAAATTGGCCGCCACCTGGGTCATGTGGTCGGCGTCGGCCATCACCATCAGCGGACCCGCCGCGAATTCGGTGTCGATGCCGATGCCGCTCGAACGGGCTCCGTAGGCGGTGACTTCGAGGGCTGCGCGCACCACCTGGTTGAGATCGGTCTCGGCCTGGGTGGTGGGATGCAGGCGAACCATACCGAGGAAACTCTTGACGATGCGGCCACAGCGCTCGGCGGCGGCGCGCACCTTCTCGGCCCTCAACTTGGTCTGGGTGTCGGACGCGAATTCGTGCAGCAGCGTCGACTGGGCGACGACTACGGCGAGCGGGTTGTTGAGCTCGTGCGAGACGCCGGCGAGCAGGGATCCCATCGCCGCCATCTTCTCGTTCTGGTGCAGCCTTTCGCGCTGGCGGTTGATCTCCTCCTCGGCACGATGCTTCTCCCGGAGGTCGCGGATCGAGCCGAAGAACAGCCGCCGGTCGGCCAGCCGCATCTCGTTGGCGGTCAGCTCGATGGGGATGATCTCGCCGGCGGCGTTCTGGGTAACGGTTTCGAGGCGCTGGCCGACCATCGGCGCGCCGCGCCCGGCCATGTAGTCGGCGCCGTTGCAATAGCCCTTGCGGTAGTAGGAGGGGATGACGGTGTCGAGCAGGTCCTTGCCGAGGATCTCGTCGCGGCTCCAGCCGTACATCTTCTCGGCGGCGGGGTTGAACTCGATGATCGAGCCGGTCTCGTCGATCACCATGATGGCGTCGAGCGACGACTGCAGCATCGTACGCCGGATGATCTCGCTGACATGATATTCGGACTGCGAACGCTCGACGGCGTCGCCAAGGGCGGCGGCGATGATCTCGAGCGCGGCGACCTCGTCGTCGGTCCATTCGCGCTCCATGACGCAGTCGTTGACGGCGAGCGTACCCCAGAGATGGCCGTGCGCGGACAAGGCCACCGAGAGGAAGGACTTGATGTGCTGGTTCTCGAAATCCGTGCGCAGGAATCCGGTGAGGTCGCGCGTGAGGCCGGCGAACATCTTGCCCTGCCGGCCTTCCTCGGCGAGCCGCTCGAGCAGCGGGTCGGAATCGACGATGGCCTGGTTGATGGTCGTCGGCGGCGCCGCGATCTCGTCGATGTTGGGGTCGACCCAGTAGGCGGCGATGGATTGGGCAAATCCCTGACCGGGCAGGTCGCGCAGCCTGAACAGGATGGCCCTGTGGCCGGCGAAGGCGGCGGCGAGGCATTCGAGGATACGGTCGATCTCGAGCTGCCAGTCCGGCGCCTGGCGGAGCCGGCGCACGATCTGGGCCGCCACCAGGGTCGGGCTCGGCGTCCCCGACGGATTGTCGGTGCGTGAGACGGTCAACAAGGTCATCGCGGAATCCTGACGGAACCTCGGCCTGCGTCAGTTAGCTTCGCTGCCGGGCAGCGAAAAGATATAGCCTTCGCCGCGCACGGTGCGCAAAAACTTCGGGTTCGACGGGTCGTCCTCGATCTTCTTCCTGAGCCGCATGATGCGGATGTCGACGGCGCGCGAGGATTCCGGGTCCTCGGCGAAACCGATGGCCTCCGAGATCGTGGTGCGGCTGAGCAACCGGTTGGGCCGGGTCAGGAAGACCTCGAGCATGTCGAACTCGCTCTTGGCCATGTCGACCACGGCGCCGCCGTTGCCGGTCACCAGGCGACCGTCGAGATCGGCATGGAACGGGCCGAAGGCGATGGTGCGGCGCGGCTGTTGCGCGGCCTGCAATGCCTGCCGGAAGCTTTCGGGCTGCGGCACGCGGCGCAGCACGCTGCGCACGCGGGCAAGCAGTTCGCGCAGCTCGTAGGGCTTGACCATGTAGTCGTCGGCGCCGAGCTCCAGGCCGACGATGCGGTCGAGCGCGGTGCCTGCGGCGGTGGCGTAGATGATGCCGATGGGCATCCTGGCGCGCAGCCAGCGGCCGAGCGACAGTCCGTCCTCGCCGGGCATGGCGATATCGAGGATCGCAAGGTGGAAGGATTCGGTGTCGATGAGGGCGCGCAGGGCGGCGGCGTCCTCGACGGCGGTCACGTCGAAACCGTTCGCGCCGAGATATTCGGCGACGGCATCCCTCAGGTCGGGCTCGTCCTCGACAATGACTATCCGAGCGCGCAGTTTCGTCTCGCCTCCGCTACCGGCGGAAAGTAGATTGGGTATAAACATGATGTCCAGTGATGATTTGGCGTGGGCAGTTGCTAAGGGAAGGGCGGCTCGTTAGGGACGAGCGAAAGCTTCGGGCGGTGCGTTCGGGGATCCATCCCCGACCGAGCGCGTCGCGCGGCATCTTCTTGCCCCTGCAAGCGCCGACCAGGCCGCTGCGGCAAGCAATGATTGCACTGATGTTGAAGTCCCGGATGACCTCATGGCTGGAAGATCGGTCGTAGCGCTCGTTGCCATCGCGGAGGTCGTCGCCTCCGACCTCGCCGATCATCTCGACCGGCGCGGCCATGACGTGCGCACGGCGCGGCGGCTGTGGGAGGCGGAATCGCTGCTTTCGGCCAAGGGGCTGGACGTCGTGGTGGTGGGCGACGGCCTGACCCCGGCCGAGGGGCGGGACCTGTTGCGCACCTTCGGCGGCCAGGGCGGGCCGGCCTTCGTGCTGATCTGCCGCCCGACCGAACTGGTCGACAAGGTGCTGGGGCTGGAACTGGGGGCCGCCGATGTCGTGGAGAGCCCCATCAATGTGAGGGAGCTCGCCGCGCGAATCGGCGGCCTTCTCGCGCGCCGGGGACGCGGCACGCAGGAACTGGTGGTGCTGGAGAACTCGACCGTCGACCTGCGCTCGGCGCTGGTCATGCACGCCTCGGGCGAGGAGGAGCAGCTGTCGCCGGGTCAGATCGCCCTGCTCAAGCTGTTCCTGTCGCGACCGCGCAAGGTGCTTACCCGCGACGACATCATGGCGGCGGCGCCGGCCGAAAATGCCGACGCCTTCGACCGCTCGATCGATTCGCGCATCGTGCGCCTGCGCCGCAAGCTCGACACGGAGAGCATCATCACCATCCGCGGAGCCGGCTACAGATTCGATCCGCCCGTCAGCGCGCCGCCGCGCCGGCCGGAGCCATCCGAAAGCCAGGAGTGACGGCGCGCTGTCGTCCAAGGTGTCAACGCCCGAAGGGCGATGGCGCGGGCGCGGCCCTCTGGACGACCGGGCCGGTGTCGGCTCCGTCCTTCAGGACGACGCTGGCTGCGCCGGCGAACCCAAGCAGGCCCTGGGCATAGAGCAGGGCCGAAAGTACCGATGCCGCGCGATTTCTGTTCATGTCCGTCCCGCTCCTGACTTGTGCTTCATTCTGGAGCAGAGAGCATTCCGACGAATGCAGTTCCGCCGCTCCGGCGGTTGTTGTTGGCTGCATTTTGCAACGCCAGCCGATCCGTCCGGCTGCGAAATGCTCCAGCGATCCGACTGATCGGGTCCCGCGCCGCTGACCTGCCCTCGACGGCGCGGGTACCCGATCCTCGCTGCGCAGAGCGCGCGAGACTCTGCGTACCGCCGCCGGTACGAAACCGGACCGCCCACGCCCATGGACCCCGCGGCAACGCAGTCAGACGAAATTCACATCGTTCCGGCGAGAACGGCGCCGGTCGACGAGGCAAGCCCCGCCGACAATTCCGCCGCAATGGCGTTGCCGTGGTCGGCCAGGATGCCGATCCCTGTCAGAATCGCCGTAGCGACGCCCACCCGCAGGAACCAGATCGCAGCCAACCGTTTCGCGCCGCCCATCCAACCTTCACTATGTTCGTTTCGCAAATTCAATCTGGGTTGCCGCTGTATCGGGAAGATGCCGCCGAAAGCCGTTCGGCGGCTGTGAATGTTTCAATGCTGTTTCGATCGCCTCCATGAGGCTGCGGCATTGGCGGCAGAATGCTTGCCCTATTGCAGGAGAGCCCGCCGGCATGACGGCGAAGCTGTGTTTGGCGCGGTGATGTGAATTCGTCCCACCCTCATTTAGAAACAATAATGAAACAAGAATGATTGCTAAACGAAATTAGAGCGAAACAAGAAGCTGCCAAAAAAGGCCCCGTTGCGAAACACATTCCGGCCGGCGAGATCGGCCTTGGGGGGCTGCCATGAACATCCAACTGAAAGGGAAGCTTATCAACCTTGTCGCGATCGCCATCACCGGAGCGGCGCTGCTCGTCGGTGCGGGGCAGGGCGCGGCCCAGGCCGCAAGCCAGGTCGTTGCGCGCGTGTCGATCGGCCAGCAGACGATGCATGTGATGGTCGACGGACGCCTCGCCTATGTGTGGAAGGTCTCGACGGCGGGCCGGGGCTATGTGACGCCGACCGGCTCGTTCAAGCCGACGCGCATGCACGAGATGTGGTATTCGCGCAAATACGACAATGCCCCCATGCCGCATTCCATCTTCTTCAAGGGCGGCTACGCGGTGCATGCGACAAACCAGATCGGCCGCCTTGGCCGGCCGGCTTCGCACGGATGCGTGCGACTGCACCCCGACAACGCCGCCGATCTCTACCAGCTGGTCCAGACCTTCGGTCCGAAGAACACCAGCATCGTCATCGTAAGGTAGTCCGCGACGCCCATCGAGGTGTCGTGCAAGCGCCTGCCCGAGCCGTCGGCTCGCGGCGGGCGCTTTTCTTTTCCGCGCCGGCAAACGCCTTGGAGCAGCTTCGGCGAGCAGCCGCGGTGGTGTTTGCACGGCAGTGCACAATCTTCGTCTGTTTACCTGCAGGGCGGTCGATTTCATTAGTCGGAAAACTGAATATGCGGCAGTTTCAAACATTTCCCATTGTTTTGCACGCCTGTGCAAATTTTTGCCGAATCCCGATTGACACGGACATGCCGGCAATGGAATGAATATGCCAACAGGCGCGGCTAGGCGCCGGCCGCCCGAGGAGGGGCGGAGCGCCGAGGGGCGACGATCGCGGGGGCGATCTGAAGCCCGAGCGCACGAGAGGAGGGGACCATGTACGTGCCATCACGGGAAGGGCTTGCCGCCTGTCGGGCTGCCGGCCGCATTGCGACCAAACGCGGCTCCGTCCGCCCGTCGCGAGGCTAGGCCGGTGGCGAGCACTTCCGAGACATCGGCCCCGGCCACTGTAAGCGCCCGCCGCCGGTCGATTGCCGCGCCAAGCCGGACGCAGCGCCTCCGCTACAGGCTCAAGGTGGCTCTGCGCGAACCGACGACGACCATCGGCTTCCTGGCGGCGGCCCTGTTCGCCTATCTGATCGTCGTCCCGATCATCTCGATGCTGTCGGACGCGGCCCGCGTCCAGTTCGGCGACGAGCGCCGCATCAAGCAGGATGTCGGCGAGCTGACCTGGTACTACCTCGAGCGCGTGTTCGCCTCGCGCGTCTCCTACGACCTGTTCTGGGGGCCGCTGGTCAACACGCTCAGCGTCTCGGCGGGGGCGATCGCGCTGTCCATGCTGGTCGGCGGCACGCTCGCCTGGCTGCTCAGCCGCACCGACATGTTCGGCCGCCGCTGGTTCGCCACCGCGCTGATCGTGCCCTACATGCTGCCGGCCTGGACCTTCGCACTGGCCTGGACGACGCTGTTCAAGAACCGCACCGTCGGCGGCCAGCCCGGCTGGCTGGAATCGCTCGGCTTCGCGCCGCCGGACTGGCTGGCCTATGGCCAGGTGCCGGTGACCACCATCCTGGCGCTGCACTATTCGCCCTTCGTCATCCTGCTCTTCGGCAATGCGCTGCGCCGGTTCGACTCGCAGCTCGAGGATTCCGCCCGCATCCTGGGTGCCGGCCGGCTGACGGTCGCGACCAAGATCATCATGCCACTGATGCGTCCGTCGCTGATGTCGGCGATGGTGCTGATCTTCGCCAAGAGCCTCGGCGAGTTCGGCGTTCCCTATGTGCTCGGCCTGCCGGTCAATTTCGACGTGCTGGCGACCTCGCTCTACCAGAACATCGCCTCGCGCCAGGTCGGCGTGGGCGCCGTGCTCGCCGGCTCGATCATGCTGATCGGTATCATCACCATCACCATCGACGCACGGCTGATGAAGGAGGCGCGCCGCTTCGTCACCATCGGCTCGAAGGGATCGATGAACCGGCTGAGCCCGCTCGGCATCATGCGCCTGCCCGCGACGGGCTTTGCCGCCCTGATGTTCCTGTTGAGCGTCGGGCTGCCGCTGATGACGCTGATGCTGTCGACGGTGATGCGGGTACCGGCCAAGTTCACCTTCGACAATTTCACGCTCGACTACTGGATCGGCACCGACCTCAACACCGTGGCGCTGCAGACCGGCATCCTGCTCAGCCCCGATTTGTGGAACGCTGCCTGGAACAGCCTGCGCATCGTCGGCATGGCCTCCCTCGTCTCAGGCCTGCTCGGACTGCTGGTGGGCTATGTGGTGGCGCGCACGCCGGTGAGGCCGCTCGGCACCTTCCTGCGGCAGGTGACGTTCCTGCCCTATCTGGTGCCCGGCATCGCGTTTGCGGCAGCCTACCTGTCGCTGTTTGCCGTGCCGCGCGGGCCGATCCCGGCGCTCTACGGCACCACCCTGATCCTGATGCTGGCGCTGATCGCCGACCAGATGCCCTATGCCTCGCGTGCCGGCATCGCCGCCATGATGCAGCTCGGCAAGGAGCCGGAGGAGGCAGCCCAGATCGCCGGCGCCGGCTGGTTCCGCCGCATGACCTCGATCGTCATCCCGATCCAGAAGGGATCGCTGACCACCGGTGTGCTGCTGCCCTTCATCTCCGGCATCAAGGGGCTCAGCCTGTTCGTGGTGCTGGCGGTGCCGTCGACCGACGTGCTGACCACCTATTCGCTCAGGCTGGTCGACTACAACTACACGCAGGCCGCCAACGCCGTCGTGCTGATCATCGCCGGCCTCGCCTATTTCGGCGCGCTGCTCGGCCAGAAGCTGACCAAGACCAATCTCGCCCAAGGACTGGGGAACTGACATGCCGAAGATCAACCTGAACGGCGTCGAGAAGAACTACGGGGCGAACGCCGCCAATGCGGTGGCCGACCTCGACCTCGAGATCGGCGACGGCGAGTTCATGTGCCTGCTCGGGCCGTCGGGCTGCGGCAAGACCACGACGCTGCGGATGATCGCGGGGCTGGAGCACCTGACGGCCGGCGAGATCAGGATCGGGGCGCGGGTGGTCGATTCGGTGACCGAGGGCGTGTTCGTGCCGCCGGAGAAGCGCGAGATGGGGCTGGTGTTCCAGAGCTACGCGCTGTGGCCGCACCTCACCATCGAGCGCAACACCGATTTCGGCCTGCGCCTGCGCAAGATGCCGAAGGCCGAGCGCGAGCAGCGCGTCGACCAGGTGATGAAGACGCTCGGCATCGAGAAGTACCGCGACCGCTATCCCTCGCAGCTCTCGGGCGGCCAGCAGCAGCGCGTGGCGCTGGCCCGCATGCTGGCGGTCAATCCGGAGGTGCTTCTGCTCGACGAGCCGCTGTCCAACCTCGACGCCGCACTCCGGCTCGAGATGCGCGCCGAACTCAAGCGCCTGCACCGCGAGTTCAAGACGACGATCGTGTTCGTCACCCACGACCAGTGGGAGGCGATGACGCTCGCCACCACCATCGCGGTGATGAGCGAGGGTCAGCTGCAGCAGGTCGGCACGCCCAACGACATCTACGACCGGCCGTCCAACCGCTTCGTCGCTCAGTTCGTCGGCAATCCGCCGATCAACATCGTCGAGCTCGGCAACGGCACGTCCGAGGTGTCGCGCCTTGCCGGCAGGTTCTTCGGCGAGCGCTACGGCGAGTTGCGCGACGCCGGTTCGGTGGGCATCCGCCCCGAGGCGATCCGGCTCGCGGCCGAAGCGGGGGAGGTGCCGGATGGCGCTTTCTCCGGCCCCGCCGAGGTGACCGGCATCCTGCCGACCGGCGGCAGCTGGATCATCGAGCTGACCGCCGCCGGCGAAAAGCTGTTCTTGACCACGCACCAGTCGCCCGAGGTCGAGGTGGGCGAGGCGACGACCTTCTGGGTGAAGCCGAAGGCGCTGCATGTGTTCGACGCGGCGGGCAATCGCTCGGATGCCGCCGATCGGCTGCTCAGGCCGGCGAAGGTTCATTGAGGAGGACGCGCGCGGGCAGCTGCGCGCAAGACAAAGGCAGACGGGAAACCAGGGCAGCGAATGCTGCCCGCCACAGGGAGGAAAGCATGACTGGATCGTTGGACAAGAAGACGAGAAGGCTGATGGCGGCGTCCGCGCTGGCCGTCGCGGGCTTGTTCGCGACGGCGGCAGCCGCGCAGGAGAAGTTCGACCTCAACGCGCTGATCGAGGCGGCAAAGAAGGAGCCGCCGATCAACGTCTATTCGAGCACCGGCAAGATCGTGAAGCAGGCCGAGGCCTTCACCAAGAAGTACGGCATCCAGGCGACCGGCACCAAGGCGAACGCCGCGGCCCAGCTCGAAATGGTGATCCGCGAGGGCCAGGCCAAGAACGTGCAGGGCGACGTGATCCAGATCAGCGACGTGCCGGCGGGCGTGGCGCAGCTGGTGCCGCAGGGCTTCGTCGAGAGCTGGCTGCCGCCGGATCTCGCCGACAAGATCCCGGCCAAGTACCAGAACCCGCTCACCGTCTCCAACGAGGCCAACGTCTTCGCCTACAACACCCAGCTCAACGAGAGCTGCCCGGTGAAGAACATCTGGGAGCTGACGGAGGCCAAGTGGAAGGGCAAGGTCGCCATGCAGGACCCGCTCAACAAGGCGTCCTATGTCGACTGGTTCAACCAGATGGCGACCAATGCCGACGACAAGGTGGCCGCCGCCTACAAGGAGCACTACGGCAAGGATCTCGTGACCGACGAGGAAGGCGCCACCGCCGCCTGGGTCAAGGCGCTGGCGGCCAACGGCCCGCTGCTCACCGACGCCGACGAGGCGGCCGCGCAGGCGGTCGGCGCGCCCGACCAGAAGGAGCAGTTCGTCGGCCTGATCAGCTCGGCCAAGTTCCGCAACAACAAGGACGTCGGCTCAAAGCTCGGGCTCTGCACGGGGCTCAAGCCCTTTGCGGGCTGGATGTATCCGAGCCTCGGCTTCATCGCCAAGGGCACCGACAGCCCGAACGCGGCGAAGCTGTTCATCCACTATCTGATGACCGAGGAAGGCATCGCCCCGCAGGCGGCGGACGGCAAGATGTCGACCAACACCGATGCCAAGCTGCCGGACGACGAGCCGTCGGGCATCGGCAAGGCGCTCGATCAGATCTTCGCCTACGATTCGGCGACGGCCCAGGACGACTGGGACGCGCGCCAGGATTGGCAGGACCTCTGGCGCGTCAACTACAAGAAATAGTGCTTGCCATTGCCGCGCCCGGCAGTTCCGCCGGGCGCGTTTCAGCCGGATTTTTACGGGAGGGAACGATGAAACCGGCGTTTGGAACGAGCAGGAACAGTGCATTAGCGGCCACCGCGCTGGCCGGCATCATGGCCGCGCTGGCGATGTCGACGTCGCCTGCGCGGACCCAGGCCTTCGACCTCGACGCGCTGGTGGCGGCGGCGAAGAAGGAAGCGCCGATCAATGTCTACGACAGCACTGGCAAGATCGTCGAGATGGCCGAGAACTTCACCAAGAAGTACGGCGTGCAGGCGACCGGCATCAAGGTTTCGGCCAGCGCCCAGCTCGAGATGATCGTGCGCGAGGGGCAGGCCAAGAACGTCAAGGGCGACGTGGTGCTGATCACCGACGCGCCGGCGGGCCTGGCGCAGCTTCTGCCGCAGAAATTCGTCGAGAGCTGGCTGCCGCCGGACATGGCCGGCAAGATCCCGGCGAAGTTCCAGGACCCGCTGGCGGTCACCACCAATGCGGCCATCTGGGCCTACAACACGGAAGTCTACGATTCCTGCCCGGTGAAGAACCTGTGGGAGCTGACCGAGCCGAAATGGAAGGGCAAGGTCGCCTTCTACGACCCGCTGTCGAAGGGCACCTATCCCGACTGGTTCAACCAGACCGCGACGCATGACGACGCCAAGATGAAGGAAGCCTACAAGGCGAATTTCGGCAAGGACATCGACGTCGGCGAAGGCAGCGCGATGGCAGCCTGGGTGAAGGCCTTTGCCGGCAATTCGCCGCTGCTTGCGGACGCCGACGACGCGATCTCGGAAGCCGTGGGTGCGCCCGGCCAGAAGGAGCCGTTCTTCGGGCTGATGAGCTCGGCCAAGTTCCGCGACAACGCCGACAAGGGCTACAAGCTCGGCCTGTGCGAGAACATGCTGCCGTGGCCGGGCTGGACCTACGTCAAGCTCGGGCTGATCGCCACCGGCACCAAGAGCCCGAACGCGGCGAAGCTGTTCATCCGCTACATCCTGACCGAGGAGGGCATCGCGCCGCAGGTCAAGGACGGCAAGCTGCCGACCAACCCCGACATCGGCCTGCCGGCGGATGAGCCGTCGGGCATCGCCAAGGTGCTGGACAGGCTGCAGCAGTACGACGCCGCGACGGCACTGGAAGATTGGGACGCGCGCCAGGATTGGCAGGACCTCTGGCGCGTTTCCTACAAGAAATAGCTTTCCCGGTGGGCTAGGGACGGGGCCTTCTCTCCTTCGGCTCCGTCCCGCTTTTTTCCTCCGGACTGACATGGAGACCTTCGCATGACCGCAACCCCGGCACGCAAACTCGCGGCGCCCAAGGCACTGCTGCTCGATTTCGGCGGCGTGGTGGTGGCGACGACGCCCGTGCCTGGCTGGCAGGTACGGCTTGCGGCCCATGTGCGTGCATTGCTCGATCAGGCAGGCGTGGCCGCGCCCGAGCTTGCGGTCGAGCAGATCGCAGACGACATCAAGGCGGGCGGCATTGCCGACTCGCACTGGAAGGATGCGATGTCGCGGCCATATTCTCCGCGCGAACTGCGCCACGAGGAGTTCTGGGGCGACTTCGTCGCCGGCGACTGGCCGAAGCCGGCGCGGGACTGCGTCGTGGCCGAGGCCTACGACCTCTGCCACAAGATGGGCAGCTGGAAGAGCAGGCGCGTGCTTCGCAACGGCACGCTCGAGCTGCTCGACGCGGCCGATGCGGCCGGCGTTCCGGTCGGCATCGTCAGCAACGCGCTGTGCGGCAAGGTGCATATCGACTTCCTCGACGCCCACGGCCTGGCCGGGCGTTTCGCTGTCGTCATCCACAGCGACGAGGTGAAGGTGCGCAAGCCGAACCCCGAGATGATCTGGCTCGCGACGCGAGCGCTCGGCATCGAGGCATCCGAAGCCTGGTATGTCGGCGACAATTTCGACCGCGACGTGCTGTGCGGCCACCGTGCGGGCGTCGGCGGCAACGTCCTGATGGAAGACAAGGGAACCTACGACTTGCCCTATGAGCTCAAGCTCGAGCCGGATGCCGTCGTGGCCGACCCGGTGGGTCTGCTCGCCCTGTTTGCCCAGGCGATGCGCGGGATCGCGGCATGACCGGCGTCGCCGAATCGAGGCAGTTGCGCGAGGTCGCCGAGCAGGCGGCGAAGCTGGTGCGGGTGCCGCTCCTGGACGCGTTCCGCTCGAACATCGCCGTCGGCTACAAGGTCGACCTGCACGACGTGGTGACCATGCACGACAAGGAGTCGGAGGTCGCGATCCGCGCCTTCATCTTAGACCGGGTGCCGGACTCGGCAGTGCTCGGCGAGGAGGACGGGGCCAGCGGCGCGGGCCGCGTGCACTGGTATGTCGATCCCATCGACGGCACGGCCAACTTCGCCCGCGGGCTTGCCTTCTGGTGCGTGTCGGTGGGAGCGGTGATCGACGGCGAGGTCGTCGCCGGCGCGGTCTATGATCCGGTCGCCGAGCTGATGTTCTCGGCCGATCTTTCCGGCGCCTGGCTGAACGGCGCGCCGCTCAGGTCGCGCTCGGTAGCCGACGAAAGGCATGCGACGCTGATCACCGGCTATCCGGTGGCGCGCGACCTCAGGCTCGACGGGCGCGAGCGGGCGCTGGCGCATTTCGGCAAGCTGGTCGAGACATTCTCGGCGCTCAGGCGACCCGGCAGTGCCGCGCTCAGCATCTGCCATGTCGCTGCCGGCTGGGTGGACGCCGCCGCCGGCTTCGGCGTCAACGCCTGGGACGTGGCGGCCGCGATCCTCATCCTGCGTCAGGCGCAGGGCGCCTACCGGCCCCTGACCCTCGGCAAGGTGGGGACGGAGGCGCGCGACTTCATGTGCCCGGGCTATGTGGCTCTCGGTGCGGGGGCGGACTATCCGACCCTGATGCGCGTGGCGTACGATATCTCCGACAGGCGGGACGCCGCAGCGGCTGGGCGGCCGAAGCTGTCGGTCGCCGGAGGCAAGCCGTGAGGGTGCGGCACGGCTGTGCATCACCCAGCGTTGGCTTCGCCCTTTCGCGGAGACTTCGAAGCCGGAAAAGATTATTCAATCCTTGGCGTTGACGAATTTGCACGCGTGTGCAATCTGATCGCAGGAATTACCGATGAGCATTGACATGACCGTTCACGCCAGCGCCCCGAAGCCAGCCATCGCAGCCGAACTCGACCGGCGCGCCGCCTTCTGCCGCGAGATCGCCCGTTCGGCCGGGGCGGTGGCCCTCGACGGCTTCAGGAACCGGCTTCCCGGCTTCGGCATGAAGGGGCCGCAGGATTTTCTCACCGAAACCGATGCCGCGGTCGAAAGGCACCTCAAGGCGCGCATCGCCGAGGCGTTTCCCGAGGACGGTTTCCTCGGCGAGGAGACGGGCGGGGCGCTCAAGTCCGACATCTGGGTGGTCGATCCGATCGACGGCACGGCCAATTTCGCCCGCGACATCCCGCATTTCTGTATCGCCATAGCCTTCGTCAGCAATGGCGAGACCGAACTCGGCGCTATCTACAATCCCGCCCTCGACGAGTTCTATTTCGTCCGGCGGGGCCAGGGCGCGACCCGCAACGGCAAGCCGATCGCCGTGGCCAGGACGACGGATTTCAACGCTGCCTGCGTCGAATTCGGCTGGTCGAACCGCATGTCCAACGCACGCTACCTCGAAGTGCTGTTGAACATTCTCGGCCGGGGCGCGAATGTGCGCCGCGGCGCTTCGGGCGCGCTGGGCCTCGCCTATGTCGCCGACGGTCGCTCCGACGCCTATGCCGAACTGCACATGAACCCCTGGGATTGCCTCGCGGGCCTGCTGATGGTGAAGGAGGCCGGCGGCGTGGTCGGGCCGTATCTCGCGATCGATGGCCTTGCAAACGGGGGCGCGGTGCTGGCGGCGGCGCCCGGCGTCGCGGCCGGCATGAGCGAAGCGACCGGCATTGCGCTGGAAACGCGCTGACGCCTGAACGGGGACGACCATGGACATGACCAGCCCTCGCCACGAGCGGCCGGCGCTCAGCCTGATCGAGCGCGACATCGCCGGCTACGGCGTCGACATCTATGTCGGCGGCATGGAAGGGGCGGGCGACCTGGCGGCTCTCGCGCAAAGGAACATCACCACGGTGGTGAATTGCGCGGTTAATCTCGACTTCAACTATGCCACCGAGCGGTTCGACGAGGGCGAGGGGGCTGACGCCATCTACGGCGTCGGCGCGGTGCGCTACTACAAGCTCGGCCTGATCGACGGGCACGGCAATCCCGAGACCATGATGCTGTCGGGCTTCTACCTCTTGCGCGGGGCGTTCAGCCAGGAACTGCCGGACAAGCGCACCTATCGCCGGCGCGAGAAGGGCAACGTGCTGGTCAATTGCCGCGGTGGCCGCAGCCGTTCGGTGACGCTGGTGGCGCTGTTCCTGCATGTCGAGATGCCGGAGAAGTTCCCGACGCTCGACGATGCGCTCGACCATGTGCGCACCCAGCGGGAGCTGCGTTGCGACGAGTGGTTCGAGGCGCCAAAGCCGATGCTGATCGAGGCCGCCCGCAAGGCGCGCCGGTGGATCGCGATGATCGACAAGGGGTTGCCGCCGGCGCCGGTGCCAGCGATGGCCGCAAACGACTGACGGCCCGGCCGTCGCGCAAGCGAGAATGACATGAAGATTGCCGTCATCGCCGACCCGCATTTCCATGACATCGACAACCGCCAGGGCGTCGGGCGAGGCGACCGGGTGGCGGTGCGCACGCTGGCCGACACCAACGCCTCGACACGCGTGTTCAACGAAAGCTTCCATGCCGCCCGCGCGTTGCTCGACGACATCGTCCGGCGCGGCATTTCGCTGGTGGTGGTCGCGGGCGACCTCACCGACGACGGGCAGGCGTCGACCATGGCGGCGGCGACGGCACTCTTGGCCGACTATTCGCGCCGCTTCGGCCTGCGCTTCGTGGCGACGCCCGGCAATCACGACCTCTACGCCATCCACGGCCGGCACCAGAGCAAGCGCTTCCTCAACGCCGACGGCTCGCACACGCTGGTGACCAGCGACCCGGACATGGAGCAGGGCGGCTCTGCCGAGCGCATTGTTTCGAACGAGATGTATTGCGGCGGCTACGGCACGGCGATCCCGGCGATGGGGACGTACGGCTTCTTCCGCAGCGAGGGCGACCTGCACTGGGAGTGCCCGTTCGGGCATGACGACGCCCTCGAGGCGCGGACCTTCGAGATCGCCTCGGCCGACGGACGGACCGCGAGGCGGATGGTCGACGCCTCCTTCCTGGTCGAACCGGTGGAGGGTCTGTGGCTGCTCTCCATCGACGCCAATGTGTTCGAGCCGAAGAACGGTGATCTCGATCCGGCGGGAGAGAAGAGCTACCACGACAGCACCGATGCCGGCTGGAACTCGATGCCGCGCAACAAGGGTTTCGTGCTCGACTGGATGAAGGACGTTGCCGCGCGCGCCGAGGCTCAGGGCAAGCAGCTGATCACGTTCTCGCACTACCCCATCATCGATCCACTCAACGGCACATGGGCAGACGAGGCGCGGTTGCTCAACGACACCAGCTTCCTGCGCCGCACGCCGCGGCCGGAGGTGTCGAAGGCCGCGGCCGAAACCGGCATCAGGGTGCATTTCAGCGGCCATCTGCACATCAACGACACGGCCGTCTTCCGCGACGGCGACGACTGGCTGGTCAACATCGCGGTGCCGTCGATGGTGGGCTTTCCGCCCGCCTACAAGATCGTCGAGATCGGCGACGAGCGGCTGGACGTCGAGACGGTGGTCGTCGCCGACGTGCCGGGCCATGACGCGGCCTTCCCTCTCTATCGCGTCGAGGCGGCGCGCGAGGCAACGTCCGCCGCGGTGACTTCGGCGGCAAACCACGCCGACTTCCTGAGCCGGCACCTCGCCGAGATGGTGCGGCACCGCTACCTGCCCAAGGAATGGCCTGGGGACCTCGCCGCGCTCGTGCCGCAGCTCAGCCTCGGCGACCTCGAGCGGCTTGCGGGGGAGGCGGCGCCGCTGACGGTGGGCGACGCCCGGCGAATGCTGGCCTCGGTCGGGGAGGGCACTGCCGGCTGGCGCGGCCTGCCGTTCTTCGAAATGGTGGTCGACTGGTACAGGCTGCGCAAGGGCCGCGAAGTGGGGCTCGACTTCATCGCGCCCGAACGCCTCGCCGCCTATCGGCATCTCGCCGCGCGTTTCGCCGCCGGCGCGTGGCCGGCCGGCTGCCTGCAGGACAGGCTGGCTTCGTTCATGCGGATGCTGGTCGACTGGCTGGCGAGCGCGCCGTCACGCGACTTCTCGGTCGATCTTTCGACCGGCGAGGTGACCGCGAAGGGTCACTTGGGGCGCACGGTGCGGCGCCAGACCGGGTCGGCGTGAAAGCAGACCCTGCCGCCGCCGCGGGCGGCATCGTCGCCGTCGAGCAGCCTGGTGATGTGATCGGCGACCTGGTCGATCGGCTGGCGGAAGGTGGTCAGCTGGTATGACGCCCAGCCGGCCTGCTCGATGTCGTCGAAGCCGACGACGCAGAGTTCCGCCGGCACGTTCATGCCGAACTCGACCCGTGCCGCGTCCATGAAGCCGCAGGCGAGCAGGTCCGTGACGCAGAAGGCCGCCTCCGGCCTGTCGGAGCCGCTGAGCAGCAGCCGTCCCGCCTCGAAGCCGGCGCCGTAGCCGGTAGGACCGGCCCGCGTGATGCTGACCGAAAGGCCGGCCTCTCCCGCAGCCGTCTCGAAGGCGCGTTCACGCGCAACCAGGCTCGGCGTTCCCGCCTGCGACGACACTACGGCGATGCGGCGGCAGCCGGCCCGATGCAGCATGTGGAAGGCTTCGCGGGCGGCGGCGGCATTGTCGACGGTGATGTTCTCGGGGCCGTCGAGATGGTCGTCGCGGTTGATCAGGATGACGTGCTGGCCGCTGTTGATGCAGGTGTTGATGAGCGATGCCGGCGGCGTGCCGGAAAGCACCACCGTGGCATTGGCGCGGTAGTTGAGCGTCTGGCGCAGCGCCGCCTCGACGCTGGCGCTGTCGCCCGAGGTGTTGATGACCATGGCGACGCGGTTGATCCCCTGCAGGCGCCGGGTGATGGCGTCGAGCAGGCGCGAATGATAGGGCGTGTTGATGTCGGCGCCGATGAGGCAGACGATGCCGCTGTCCTCGTGGATCAGGCTGCGGGCGAGATGGTTGACGTGGTAGCCGAGCTTGTCGGCGGCCTCCAGAACCCGCTTGCGGGTCGATTCCGAAACACTGGCGCCGTCGGTGAAGGTGCGGGACACGGCCGAGCGCGACACGCCGGCAAGCTCGGCGACCTGCTGTGCGCTGACGAAGGACCTGCCCGGCTTCAGTTCGGACATCGTTGGCTCCAGTTTGGACCGGTCGGCGAACCGTTCACCGGCATTGCACAAATGTGCAACGCCTGCACCGTGATACATTCGGACAGGCTCATCTGCAATGCCGCGATGACGATCTTGCAGGCTGGCGATGCAAGGGCGATCGACGGCTAGGCCGCGGCGTCGACCTGTGGGACGATGTCGGCCGGCGTGAGGTTGCGGATCAGCGTCGACAGCTCCGGCTCGTCGATCAGCATCGCCGCGTCCGCCGGGGTGAGCCAGGCGCGCTGGCGGGCGCCGGCCTCCTGCCAGGCGTCGAGTTCCTCGCCGACCTCGATCAGGTAGGCCGTGACCTCGACATGGACGAAGCTGGTCGAGAGACGTTTCCAGTAGCCATAGCTGCCGGCCGGCCTTTTCAAGGCCTTGCCCAGCACGCCGGCCTCTTCGCGGGCCTCGATCAGGGCAGCCTGGCGAGCGCTCTTGCCTTTCATCGGCCAGCCCTTCGGCACGATGAAGCGGCGCGTGCCGCGCGACGTGACAAGCATGACCTCGAGCTCGCCGTGCCCGTTCAGCCGAAACGGAATGGCAGCGACCTGGACGATGCGCTCGCCATTCGTCGCCTTGCGGAGGGTCTTCTTGTCCTTAGGCATTTTCGCCCGACTGTCCTCTCTTCGTCCTTGCGGCCGGCCGCTGCTGCATTCTGTAGCACTACGGTCGGCCCCGGTTCATCACAGCGAAGATAGTGCGATGAACACGATTGCAAAATGCGTAAAAACCACTCACTCTGCAACAGGCTAAAACGGCGAAAGATCGTTAGACGGCGAAAAATATGGAGGGAACCAAAACATGAAGACTGCCTTCTTGTGTTCGGCGGCGCTTGCCGCGGTGCTTTCGGCCGGCGCCGGGCCGGCTGCGGCCAAGAGCCTGACGCTCTATTGCAGCGCCGACGAGGCCTGGTGCCAGCAGATCAAGACCGGCTTCGAGGAGAAGACCGGAATCACCGTCGACATGACCCGCAAGAGTTCGGGCGAGACCTACGCCCAGGTGCGCGCCGAGGCGGGCAACCCGAAGGGCGACGTGTGGTGGGGCGGCACCGGCGACCCGCATCTCCAGGCGGCCCAGGAAGGCCTGACCGAGGAATATGTCTCGCCGATGCGCGGCGAACTGCACGACTGGGCGATCAAGCAGGCGGAAGCCGCCGGCAACAAGACCATCGGCGTCTATTCGGGCGCGCTCGGCTTCGGCTATAACAAGGACCTGCTCGCCAAGAACGGCCTGCCCGAGCCGAAGTGCTGGGCCGATCTCGTGAAGCCCGAATACAAGGGCCAGATCCAGATCGCCAATCCGAACTCGTCGGGCACCGCCTATACGACGCTCGCCACGATGGTGCAGCTGATGGGCGAGGACAAGGGCTTCGACTACATGAAGGCCCTGCACAAGAACATCAACCAGTACACCAAGTCGGGCTCGGCGCCGATCAAGGCGGCCGGCCTAGGCGAGACGACCATCGGCATCGTGTTCATGCATGACGCGGTGGCGCAGACCGCGGCGGGCTTCCCGATCGTGACGGTGGCGCCGTGCGAGGGCACCGGCTACGAGATCGGCTCGATGTCGCTGATCAAGGGGGCGCGCAACCCCGACGAGGCCAAGCAGTTCTACGACTGGGCGCTGTCGGCCGAGATGCAGAGCAAGGCCAAGGAGGCCAAGTCGTTCCAGCTGCCGTCGAACAAGTCGGCGACGGTGTCGGAACTGACGCCGGACCTGTCGACGATCAAGCTGATCGACTACGACTTCAAGAAGTACGGCTCGAGCGAGGAGCGCAAGCGGCTGCTTGCCAAATGGGACCAGGAGGTCTCCTCGCTGCCGCAGTAATCGATGCGCTCCCGCGACTTCAGCGGCGGCCTGCATCCGACCGTCATCCTGTGGATGGCGGTCGGATGGCTCGGCCTGGCCGTGCTCCCCTGGTATGGCGTCGAAGACGGGTTCTTTGGCTTTTCCTGGCTGTTCGAGGGCTATCCGCTCGACAGCGCGTTCGCGCCCGCGCTGATCCTCAACCTGAAGGGCGAGAAGCTCTGGCTGGCGCCGCTCGGTGTCCTGCTCGCGGCACCGTTGCTCTTGTGGGGGCGGCAAAAATCCGACCCGCTGTTCGGCAAGCTGCTCGTCGGCATCGGCGCAGCAGGATTTGCCTGGCTTCTGTTCCAGGGATTCGCCATCGGCCTGCGCGGCTGGCAGTTCGGCTGGCTGGAAGCGCTGTTCGGCGAACTCGGCGACCGCCAGTTCGGCATGGGCTACGGCGCGCTCTTGGTCGGCCTCGCCTTCCTTTTCCTGTTCTCGCTGGGGCTTGCGGCGCGCGGCGCGGTCGGCGGCGACGTCTTCGTGGTCTCGACCATCGCCTTCGTGGTGGCGTCGGTGGCGCTGTTCATCTTCATGCCGATCCTTGAGATGCTGGCCAATGCGCTGCTGACGGCCGACGGCACCTATTCGTTCACGACCTTCCTCGGCAAGCTGTTCAGCGCCCGGCTGTGGGGGCTCGACTGCCTCGCCGGCGGCAGCCGCTGCGGCGTCGCCTGGAACTCGCTCTTGCTCGCCGTGCTGGTTGGCGTGCTGACGACCGTGCTGGGGCTGGTCTTCGCCCTGGTGATGACGCGCACCGGCTTCCGCCATGGCAAGCTGCTCAGGGCGCTGACGGTGCTGCCGATCATCACGCCGCCTTTCGTCATCGGCCTCGCCATCATCCTGCTCTTCGGCCTGTCGGGCGCTGCGACGCAGACGTTTTCGGAGCTGTTCGGCGTGCAGCCGACACGCTGGGTCTATGGCCTGCCCGGCCTGCTCATCGCCCAGTTGCTCGCCTTCACGCCTATCGCCTTCCTGGTGCTGATCGGCGTGGTCGAGGGGGTGAGCCCGTCGATGGAGGAGGCGGCGCAGACGCTGCGCGCCAACCGCTGGCAGACCTTCTGGACCGTGTCCTTGCCGCTGATGCGGCCGGGCCTCGCCAACGCCTTCCTGCTCGGCTTCATCGAGAGCATGGCCGACTTCGGCAACCCGCTGGTGCTGGGCGGCAATTTCGACGTGCTGTCGACGGAAATCTTCTTCGCTATCGTCGGCGCCCAGAACGACGAGGCGCAGGCGGCGATCCTGGCGCTGGTGCTGCTCGCCTTCACGCTCTTTGCCTTCTATCTCCAGCGCTTCTGGCTCGGCAGGAAGTCCTACACGACCATGTCGGGCAAGGGCGACGCGGGCGTGCACCCGCAGCTGCCGCTCGGCCTCAAGCGCGCCGTCTTCGGCGTTGCCGGCTTCTGGGTCGCGTTCACCATCGTCGTCTACGCCACCATCTTCTATGGCAGCTTCGTCAAGCTCTGGGGCGTCGACTACAGCCTGACCCTCGACCATTACGGCAAAGCCTTCGCCATCGGCTGGAACGAGTTCGGCATCCACTGGAAGGGGTCGGCCTGGAGCTCGTTCTGGACGACGCTGCAGATCGCCCTGGTCTCGTCGCCGTTGACGGCGGCAATCGGGCTTTTGACCGCCTATCTTCTGGTGCGGCAGAACTTTGCTGGCAAGAATGCCTTCGAGTTCGGTACCATGCTGTCCTTCGCCATCCCCGGCACGGTCATCGGCGTGAGCTACGTGATTGCCTTCAACGTGCCGCCGATCGAGCTGACGGGCACCGGCATCATCCTGGTGCTGTCCTTCATCTTCCGCAACATGCCGGTGGGCGTGCGCGCCGGCGTGGCATCGATGTCGCAGATCGACAAGAGCCTCGACGAGTCGTCGCTGACCTTGGGCGCCAATTCCTGGCAGACCTTCCGCAAGGTGGTGCTGCCCTTGCTCAGGCCGGCGATCGTCGCGGCGCTGGTCTATTCCTTCGTGCGCGCCATGACGGCGATCAGCGCCATCATCTTCCTGGTCAGCGCCCGCTATGACATGTCCACGAGCTATATCGTCGGCCGCGTCGAGAACAACGAATACGGCGTCGCCATCGCCTACTCGGCGGTGCTGATCGGGGTCATGCTGGCCGTCGTCGGGCTGATGCAGCTGATCGTCGGGCGGCGCAACATCGGCCGGCGCGGGCAGGAGCTGTCGCAGTCGCGCACCAATGTGAGCCAGCCGGCCCTATCTGGAGGCGGCTGATGAGCTGGTTGCTGGCAGCGTCAGGGACTTTACCCCCACCCCTGACCCCTCCCCACAAGGGGGAGGGGAGGCCGGCAAGCGTTGCTGTCCGGCACTGCCACTGGCGGCGGCAGATATCGATTGTCGCGGCCAAGTTCCCCTCCCCCTTGTGCGGAGGGGTTAGGGGTGGAGGTACTGCCGGAGGCAGACAGACATCGAGGAGGCGCTGATGGCCGAGATCAAGAGCAACGCCGCTTCGGTGGAGTTCCGGGGGGTCACCAAGGTCTACGGCAGGAGCCCGGTGCCGGCGGTCAACGACGTCTCGTTGTCGGTCGAGGCGGGCAAGCTGGTGACGCTGCTCGGTCCGTCGGGCTGCGGCAAGACGACGACGCTCAGGATGATCGCCGGGCTGGAGATGGCGACGCGTGGAAAAATCCTGATCGGCGGGGCCGACGTCACGCATCTGCCGGCGACGGATCGCGACGTCTCGATGGTGTTCCAGTCCTACGCGCTGTTCCCGCACATGACGGTCAACGAGAACGTCGAGTACGGGCTGACATTCTCCGGCTTCGCCAAGAAGGAAATTGGCGAGCGGGCGCGTGCCGGGCTCGAGCTGGTCGGCCTCGGCGGCTACGGCAACCGGCTGCCGAGCGAACTCTCCGGTGGCCAGCAGCAGCGCGTGGCGGTGGCGCGCGCGCTGGTGCTCGAACCGCAGGTGCTGCTGTTCGACGAGCCGCTGTCCAATCTCGACGCCAAGCTCAGGCGGCGGGTGCGCGAGGAGATCCGCGACATCCAGACCAAGCTCGGGCTGACCGTCGTCTATGTCACCCACGACCAGGAGGAGGCGCTCGCCGTCTCCGACCGCATCATCGTCATGAACAATGCGGTGATTGCCCAGGATGGCACACCGCGCGAGCTCTATGACGCGCCGGCGGACGCCTTCGTCGCCGACTTCATCGGCGAGGCCAACATCTTCGACTGCGAGATCGCGTCGGTGGCGGACGGTGTGGCGCAGGTGCGGTTGGGCGGACTGGAAACCAGGCTCGACGCGCGCGGCATGGCACCGGGGCCGGCCAAGCTCGCTGTGCGGCCGAACCGCGTCGAGATCCATCCCGCGGGGAGCCCGCGCACATTGCCGGGGCGGCTCGACAAGGTGACCTATGTCGGCTCCGACCTGGAATTCATGGTCGGCACCGATTTCGGCGAGGTCTTTGCGGTTTCTCCCGACGTCGACGCGCCGTTCCGCCCAGGGCAGGAGGTCGGCGTCGGCTTTGCCGCGCGCGGGCCGGTGCTGATCAGGGGTTAGGACTTTCCACACACGTCGGTCTTTTCTGGACCCTCGCGGCGGCGGTTTGGTCACGGCATGGATCCTCGGGTCTGCGCAGATCGCTTCGCTCCTGCTCCACCTGGATGACGAATTCCGTCTGACGTCGTCGCCCATCTTCGACGTTTGCGACCAGCGGCAAACATTCGTGCTTCGTCATCCTCGGGCTTGACCCGAGGATCCATGCCGTGACCAAGCCGTTTCTGCCAGTGGCAAGCCGGTCCAAACGAAAGGGTCAGATAAAGCTCTGGGCGGCCGCTGCGACGGCGAGGTATCGCGTCAGCTTGGACGTGCCGACGAGCGCCAGGAAACTCCACAACGGCTCCTTCAGCATGCCGGCGACCAGCGTGAGGGGGTCGCCGATGATCGGAACCCAGGCGAGCAGCAGCGACCAACGGCCATAGCGCCCGTACCAGCGCTCGGCGCGCTCCAGCGCCGCCGGGCCGGCGGGGAACCAACGCCTATCCTTGAAGTGCTCGACCTGCCGGCCGAGCAGCCAGTTGATCCAGGAGCCGAGCACGTTGCCGAAGGTGGCGACGGCGATCAAAAGGCCGAGCGAGAACTGGTCCTTGATGATGAGCCCCGCCAGCAGCGCTTCGGACTGCGCGGGAAGCAGCGTCGCGGCCAGGAAGGCCGCGACGAAGAGGCCGCCATAGGCGGCGAGACTGGTCATGCGCCGGGCGGACTACTGGGCGGCCTGGGCCCGGCCCGAAAGGCCGTCGATGATCGGGCAGTCCGGGCGGTTGTCGCCATGGCAGTTGTGCACGAGATGGCGCAGTGTGTCGCGCAGCTCGGTCAGTTCGGAGAGCTTGCGGTCGATCTCGACCAGCTTGATTTCCGCGATGGCCTTTACGTCGGCGCTTTCGCGCTGCTTGTCGCCATAGAGCGACAGGAGCTGGCGACATTCCTCGACCGAAAAGCCGAGGCTGCGCGAGCGCTGCAGGAAGCGCAGGCGATGCACGTCCGACATGGAATAGTCGCGGTAACCGTTGCCGGCCCGGTCCGGGCGCAAGAGCCCAATGTCTTCGTAATAGCGGATGGTCTTGGCCGGCAGGCCGGATTTTTCTGATGCGGCACCAATGTTCATAGGTCACTCCTCGAGCGAACTTTTCCGTTGATATAAGGCTTCCAGTTACTGGAAGTGCAAGGGCACATTCGAAATTGTGAATATGGCGGGCCAGCCGGCCTGGCCGCCGGCCCGCCGATGCTCATCAGGCTTCGTAAGCCAGCGAAGTCATCATGCCTGCCGCCATGTGGTAGAGATGGTGGCAGTGCAGCGCCCAGTTGCCGGCATTGTCGGCGTCGAAGGCGATGGTCACCATTCCCATGTTGGACGGCACCAGCACGGTGTCGCGCATCGCGCCGGCGATGCGCTTGCCGTTGACGGCGACCACCTGGAAGCTGTGTCCGTGCAGATGCATCGGATGCGACATGGTGGTGTGGTTCATGAAGGTCAGTTCGAACCGGTCGCCACTCTTGAGCGGGATGGGCTTGTCCTTGCCGTGGACGGCCCCGTCGAGCATCCAGACATAGCCCGGCGCCTCGGTCATCATCATGGTCTGCTGGCGGGTGGCGGCCCGTTCGGCGAGCGGCTTCACCGCCCGCAGGCGCGATTCGAGGTCGCCCGCCACGGCCGGGAAGTCGGCTTCGGCCATTTCGGCCAGCTTGGCCACGGTCGCGCCCTTGGCGGCAAGCACGACGCCAGTGCGCATGCGGCCGCCTTCCTGGACGGCGAAGACCGGCCAGGCCGAGGCTTCCTTCGGAAGCTCGACGACGACATCGAGACGCTGGGCGACGGCGAACTCGAAGCGCGAAGCCTCGATCGGCTCGACCGGCATGCCGTCGACTGCGATCAGGCGGCCGGACAGCTTGCCGAGGTCGATCCACATGTTGGTGCTGGCGGCACCGTTGATCAGCCGCAGCCTCACCCGTCCGCCCGGTTCCACCGCGAAGACCTCGGGGTCGTCGAGGGTGCGGTCGTTGGCGAGCAGGGCATCGTACTGGACGTCCTGCAGGTGGGCGGCGCCGCCCATCTGCATGCCACCCATCTGCATGCCGCCCATGTTGCCCATGCCGCCCATGCCACTCATCCCGCTCATGCCGCCCATGGAGCCGCCACCCATGTCCATGCCGGCCATGGAGTTGCCGCCCGAATCGGACGCGGGCATCTCCATGCCGGACATGTCATGAGCGCCAGCCTTGAGCTCGGCGAGGATCTCGTTCGGGTCGCGGAAGGTGAAGTCGTGGAACAGCACGACGACCTCCTGCATGTCGGCACCAGCCTCGGCCGGATCGCGGACGATCAGCGGCGCGGCGAGCATGTGCTGCTCCTGCAGGCCGAAATGCGAGTGCATCCAGAAGGTGCCTGGCGTGGCGACGGGGAAGTCGTAGTCGAAGCCGGCGCCGTCGGCGATCGGCTCCTGCGAGATGCCCGAAACACCGTCCTGCTTCCAGGGCGGGGTGAGCCCGTGCCAGTGGATCACGGTCGGTTCGCCGATGCGGTTTTCCAGGCGCACGCGGAAGCGTTCGCCGGCATTCATGACGAGCCCTTGCGTGCCGTCATTCTGCGTCAGGCCGAATACGTTGGCCGCACGCCCCTTGACCTCGATGACCCGCTTGCCGGCGGTGATGACCCTGTGGCCTTCGGCCCGGGCCGGACGTGCCGGAAGGAGCAGCGAGGGAACTGCGGCGACCGACAGCGTGGCGGCCGATGCCGTCAGGAAGCGACGGCGTGAAAGCGTTTTCATTTCCAATAGTCTCCAAAACTGAAAGTGTTCCGGCCTTGACCGGCCGGATCGGACGCCCGACGGCGTCTGTCAGCTCAGGAATAGGAGGGTGGCCGTGGATGCGGCGCCGACGTCGCGCCGTGCATCGGCTCGGCTGTGCGTGGCAGGAAGTTCTTCTCTGCGGTCTGCGGGAAGGCCGCGGGCATCGGCACGGGCGCGCAATAGCTGCAACTGATCGCGCACTGGGTCACGCAGCCCTTGACGTCGGTCTGCTTGCCGAGTTCGCCGGCGGCACCATCGCAGCAGAGCGTGTTGGGAACGGCGTGGTGGGCTGTCGTCTGGGCGGCATGCGCCTGGTGCTGGTTGCCGGTCGGGTGCGCGAAAGCCGCCTGCCCGAAGGCGAGCAGCAAGAGCAGCAGCGCCGGAACGAACAGGCGCAACGCGGACCGTGCCAGCATGTGGAAAGAGGCTGCCGTCACCCAAGCATCTCCGCCACGACCGACGACGCGCCAGTCGGCTGCGCGGCGCCGGTGCGTCGTTGGGTGTGATGCCGATGCTTCATGTGCATGTCGCATTATGACGCTTTGATCGGGTCCAAGGTCAAGCCTCTTTGTCGCTTTCCGCCTGCGGCGTAAAGAACACATCGGCGTGAATGTCGGCCGAAAGGACCCCGCGCTCGGCCAGTACGGCCCAGGCCCCGTCGACCATGGCTGGCGGACCGGCGACATAGGCCTTGGCCCCGGCGAGCCAGGCGTGGTCGGCGGCGAGCGCATCCGTCACCAGGCCTTGGCGCATGCCTGGGGCCCCGTCCTGCGCCGGAACCGGCACGAAGGTCAGGTTCGGGAACGCCTCGACCAGTTTGCGGAAATGGTCGACGAGATAGAGGTCGCGCATGGCGCGCACGCCGAAATAGAGATGGATCGGCACTTCGGTGCCGCCGTAAAGCGCCGTCTCGACGATCGACTTCACCGGGGCGAGACCGCTGCCCCCGGCAACAGCTATGATCGGACCGGCATGCGCCTCGCGCAGATAGGCGGCACCGGTCGGGCCCTCGATGCGGACGACGTCGCCCGCCTTCAGCCCGGCATGGATACGGCTGCTCGTCTGCCCGCCTGGCACGGCGCGGACATGCAGCTCGATCAGTTCCTCCTCGGGGCGATTGGCCATCGAATAATGCCGAGGCGGCGCGCCGGGAACGGTCAGCGTCAGGTATTGGCCCGCGGCGAAGCGGAAGGCGGGACGGTTGGCGAGCCGCAGGCGCAGGGCGAGGATGTCGTGGGTCATGGCTTCGACGGCCACGACCTCGGCGTCCTGGGCGACGGACGGCTTCGCGATATAGGCATCGTCCAGCCATTCGACCGTCACGTCGCCGGTTGGCACCGAGCGGCAGGCGAGGATCAGCCCTTCGGCACGCTCCTCCTCGGTGAGTGCGAAGGGCGAGTGCTTGCCGAGTTCGACATCGCCGCTCACCAGGCGCGACTTGCACGAACCGCAGCGGCCCGAGCGGCAGCCATGCGGATAGTTCACGCCGGCCTCGAGGGCGGCAAGGAGGATGCTCTGGGCCTCGGCGACCGGGACGCGGCGGCCGACCTGCGGAAGGGTAAGATAGGTCATGAAAAATGCTCAGGCTGCGCGGCTCTCGCCGAGCGCCGCTTCGATCCCGCGGAGCTGGTCGGCGAAGGTGCCGTAAAAGACATGGATGTCGTCGATGATGGTGATCGGGGCGACGCGGACGCCGGTGCGGCGCTTGGCCTCCTCGGCGATGGCCGGCTCGCGCAGGTCGTGTTCGACATAGGCGAGGTTCTGCGTGGCCAGCCAGCGCTTGAGCGCGAGGCAGTCGGGGCAGGTCGGCGTCGTATAGATCTCGATCCGGGGAGCGGTTTGGCTGGACATGTGCGTGGCCTCGGAAATCCTGGGAGGGGGCCGGCCCGCCGCGGTGGCGGGCCGGAGAGGCGTCAGTGGCTGCTCGCCAGGGCTGGGCTGACGCCGATGGGGGAGCCAGCCGTGGAACGGACCGGCGCCTGGAAGCGCTTCAGCCGCATGGCGTTGCCCAGCACGAACACGCTCGACAGCGCCATGGCACCGGCCGCCAGCATCGGCGACAGCAGCGTGCCGCTGACCGGGTAGAGCACGCCGGCGGCGACCGGGATCAGGCTGACGTTGTAGGCGAAGGCCCAGAACAGGTTCTGCCTGATGTTGGCGATCGTGGCCTTGGACAGGGCGATCGCGTTGGTCACGCCGAGCAGGTCGCCCGACATCAGCACCACGTCGGCGCTTTCGATCGCCACGTCGGTGCCGGTGCCGATCGCCACGCCGACATCGGCCTCGGCGAGCGCCGGCGCGTCGTTGATGCCGTCGCCGACGAAGGTCACCTCGCGGCCACCGGCGCGCAGCCGCTTGACGGCGTCGACCTTGCCGTCGGGCAGGACCTCGGCCACCACCTCGTCGATGCCGAGCTGGGCGGCGATGGCTTCGGCCGTGCGACGGTTGTCGCCGGTGATCATCGCGACCTTCAGACCCATGTCGTGCAGGGCGCGGATCGCCTGCGGCGTCGTTGCCTTGATCGGGTCGGACACGGCGATCACCGCAGCGAGCTTGCCGTCGATGGCCGCGTAGAGCGGGGTCTTGGCCTTGTGGCCCATGCTGATGGCGGTCTCGGCGAACTCCTGCACGCCGATGCCGAGCTTGGTCATGTAGCGGTCGGCGCCGACGGCGATGCGGTGCTTGCCGACGGTGGCGCTGACGCCGAAGCCGGGCACAGCCTCGAACTCGCCCACGTTGGCCGCGGCAAGGCCTTCTTCCTTGGCGGCGGCGACGATGGCGGCAGCCACGGGGTGCTCGGACTGCGCCTCGACGCTCGCCACCAGCGACAGGACCTTGGCGCGGTCGAAGCCCTTCGCCACCTCGAGGTCGGTCATGACCGGCTTGCCGGCGGTCAGCGTGCCGGTCTTGTCGAGTGCCACGACCTGCGTCGTCTTCAGCGACTGGAGCGCCTCGCCGTTGCGGAACAGGACACCGAGTTCGGCGGCGCGGCCGGTGCCGACCATGATCGAGGTCGGCGTGGCCAGGCCCATGGCGCACGGGCAGGCGATGATGAGCACGGCGACCGCGTTGACGAGTGCGAAGGTGACGGCAGGCTCGGGGCCGAAGAACAGCCAGACGGCGAAGGTGAGCGCGGCAGCGACCATCACCGCCGGCACGAACCAGGACGTGACCTTGTCGACCAGGGCCTGGATCGGCAGCTTCGAGCCCTGCGCGGTCTCGACCATGCGGATGATCTGGGCCAGCAGCGTATCGGCGCCGACCTTGGTGGCGCGGTAGGTGAAGCTGCCGGTCTTGTTGATCGTGCCGCCCACGACTTCGGCGCCTTCGCCCTTGCTCACCGGGATCGGCTCGCCGGAGATCATGGATTCGTCGACGAAGGACGAACCGGACACGACGATGCCGTCGACCGGAACCTTGTCGCCCGGACGTACCTGGACGACGTCGCCGGCGACGACCTCCTCGAGCGGCACGTCGACGAACTCGCCGTTGCGCTCGACGCGCGCCGACTTGGCCTGCAGGCCCATCAGCCGCTTGATCGCCTCGCTGGTGCGGCCCTTGGCCTTTGCCTCGAGGAAGCGGCCGAGGATGATCAGGGTGATGATCACCGAGGAGGCCTCATAGTAGACGTTGACCGTGCCTTCCGGCAGCAGGCTTGGGGTGAAGGTGGTGACCACCGAATAGGCCCAGGCCGCGGTCGAGCCGAGCATGACCAGCGAGTTCATGTCGGGCGCCATGCGCAGCAGCGACGGCACGCCCTTCTTGTAGAAGCGCATGCCGGGTCCGAACTGCACGATGGTGGCGAGCAGGAAATAGCTGAGGTAGAGCTGCTGCTGGCCGATGTTCGTCAGCAGCCAGTGGTGCATTGACGGAAACAGGTGCGAGCCCATTTCGAGCACGAAGATCGGCAGCGTCAGGATGGCGGCGATCGCGAAGTCGCGCTTGAGATGGGAAAGCTCGCGGTTGCGGGCCTCCTCGCGGCTGTCGGCGGCAGACCCGGCGCTCACGGCCTCGCCGCGGCGCGGTTCGTAGCCCGCCTTGCGGATGGCCGCGTCGATCGCCGCGCGCGGCGCGCTGCCGACGAAGGATTCGATGGTGGCGCGTTCGGTGGCGAGGTTGACCGACGCCTTGAGCACGCCCGGCACGGCTGCGATCGCCAGCTCGACGCGGCGGACGCAGGACGCGCAGGTCATGCCCTCGATCTCGACCTCCGACTTTTCGACCGGCACGGCGTAGCCGGCGCTCTGGATCGCGGTGATGACGGCGCCCGAATCAACGTTGCGGTCGAAGGTGACGTCGGCGCTTTCGGTCGCCAGGTTGACCGAAGCCGAGTTCACGCCCGGGACCTTGGCGATGGCCAGCTCGACGCGGCGCACGCATGAAGCGCAGGTCATGCCTTCGATGGGGAAGCTCTGACGTGCGGCGCCTGCGGACAGATTTGGTGGATTCAGGGGTGCATTCATGGTGCGAGACCTCATTTCGTCACTTTCGCATCGAGGTCTAATGGTTCCAGTGTCAGGAAGGTCAACAGGGTTTTTCTGGCCACCTGAAAATTGGATAAATATTTGAAAAAATGAATGTTTATCGGGCATTCTGATCCAGATGGAGAAAAAATTCACGTCCGACAGGCGATCACGAAATCGTTACTGACGCTGCCTTTGACCTTCCAGTTGCTGGAATCACCACTTGCGGGACACGGCGCCAGTGCCGGCCAGAAACAAGGATAGAGACATGCTGAAGTTGAATGTTCCGGACATGACCTGCGGCCATTGCGTGAGCGTGGTCACCAAGGCGGTGCAGAGCGTCGATGCCGGCGCGCGCGTGGACGTCGATCTCAAGTCGCAGATCGTTTCCATCGCCACCTCGGCCGAAGCTGCCAGGATCGCCCAGGCACTCGACGTCGCCGGCTATCCCGCGCGGTCGGCCTGAGCGCCATCGCTACACGACCAAGGGCGGCGCAGACCGGCAGACGGCGCGCCGCCCTTTGTGTTTGCTGGTCTTTCCAAGAAGATTTACTCGCACGGGGAAGAGTTTCCGGCGGCCCGGGGGCCCCGCTTATGTGACGCGGGGCGGCGGCTCGCGTTCCCCTAGTATTTCGTTTGCAAATCAAGCTATGATGGCGCGCGGCCTTCCTGAAGGGAAAGAGTCCCTGGGAGATGCCCGGAGGAACTGAGGATGGCCATTGCGCTCGTGCTCGTTCTCATAGTCGTCGGCTCGGTGCTGTTCCACGTGCTGAGCCCCTGGTGGTGGACGCCGATAGCCTCCAACTGGGGCTACATCGACAGCACCCTCGTCATCACATTCTGGATCACCGGCGCGGTCTTCACCGCCGTGGTGCTGTTCATGGCCTATTGCGTCTATCGCTTCCGCCACAAGGAAGGGGCGAGGGCGCATTACGAGCCCGAAAGCCGCAAGCTCGAATCCTGGCTCACCGCGATCACCGCAGTCGGCGTCGCCGCCATGCTGGCGCCGGGGCTTTTCGTCTGGAGCCAGTTCATCAGCGTTCCCAAGGACGCGACCGAGGTCGAGGTCGTCGCCCAGCAATGGCAGTGGAGCTACCGCCTGCCGGGAGCCGACGGCAAGCTGGGCACGTCGAATGCGCGCCTGGTCAGCCCGGATAACCCGCTGGGCGTGAACCCCGAAGATCCGAACGGCCAGGACGACGTGGTCGTGGAGGCGGCCGACCTGCACCTGCCGGTGGACAAGCCGGTCAAGGTGCTGCTGCGCTCGCTCGACGTGCTGCACGATTTCTACGTGCCGGAGTTCCGCGCCAAGATGGACATGGTGCCGGGCACGGTCACATATTTCTGGTTCACGCCGACGCGGACCGGGACCTTTGAGGTGCTGTGCGCGGAGCTTTGCGGCGTGGGCCATGCCTTCATGCGCGGCGCGGTCCTCGTCGACACGGAGCAGGACTACACGACGTGGCTGCAGCAGCAGTCGACCTTCGCCCAATTGTCCGCGCCCGCCAAGGTGGGCGCGCTCGCCGAACCGGCCGGGACCGCGGCGAAGGCTGAATAGGAGACGCATTCGGCGCCGCCGGCACGGGGCCGGTGCCGCCGCGAAGAGCACGACAGGCAGCAAGAGGTGTTTGGATGGTCGATGTCACGCCTCATGGAGCAGACCTGATCCCGCCTGCGGAAGTGGCGGAGGTCGAGCTCTATCATCCCCACAGCTGGTGGACGAAATACGTCTTCTCGCAGGACGCCAAGGTCATCGCCATCCAGTATGCCGGCACGGCGCTGGCCATCGGCTTCGTCGCCCTGGTGCTTTCCTGGCTGATGCGGCTCAAGCTCGCCTTCCCGGAGGCCTTCGCCTTCATCACGCCGGAAGCCTACTACCAGTTCATGACCATCCACGGCATGATCATGGTCATCTACCTGCTCACCGCGGTGTTCCTCGGCGGCTTCGGCAACTACCTGATCCCGCTGATGGTCGGCGCGCGCGACATGGTGTTCCCCTATGTCAACATGCTGAGCTACTGGATTTACCTGTTCGCCGTGCTGGTGCTGGTGGCCAGCTTCTTCGCGCCGGGCGGGCCGACGGGCGCCGGCTGGACGCTCTATCCGCCGCAGGCGATCACCTCGGGCACCCCGGGCGGCCAGGACTGGGGCATCATACTGATGCTCGTGTCGCTCATCCTGTTCATCATCGGCTTCACGATGGGTGGCCTCAACTATGTGGTGACCGTGCTGCAGGGGCGCACCCGCGGCATGACGCTGATGCGCCTGCCGCTGACGGTCTGGGGCATCTTCACGGCAACCGTGATGGCGCTGCTTGCCTTCCCCGCGCTCTTCGTCGCCTGCGTCATGATGCTCTTCGACCGCATCGTCGGCACGAGCTTCTTCATGCCGGCGATCGTCGAGATGGGGCAATTGTCCACCACAAGCGGCGGCAGCCCGATCCTGTTCCAGCACCTGTTCTGGTTCTTCGGACACCCGGAGGTCTACATCGTGGCGCTGCCGGCCTTCGGCATCGTCTCCGACCTCATCAGCACGCATGCGCGCAAGAACATCTTCGGCTACCGCATGATGGTGTGGGCGATCGTCGGCATCGGCGCGCTTTCCTTCGTCGTCTGGGCGCACCACATGTACGTTTCGGGCATGCACCCGTATTTCGGCTTCTTCTTCGCCACCACGACGCTGATCATCGCGGTGCCGACCGCGCTCAAGGTCTACAACTGGATCCTGACGCTGTGGCGCGGCGACATCCACCTGACCATCCCGATGCTGTTCGCGCTGGCCTTCATCGTCACCTTCGTCAATGGCGGGCTGACCGGACTGTTTCTCGGCAACGTGGTCGTCGACGTGCCCTTGTCCGACACCATGTTCGTGGTCGCGCATTTCCACATGGTCATGGGCGTCGCGCCGATCCTGGTGGTGTTCGGGGCGATCTACCACTGGTACCCCAAGATCACCGGCCGCATGCTCAACGAGGCGATGGGTCGCTTCCATTTCTGGGTCACCTTCGTCGGCGCCTACCTGATCTTCTTCCCGATGCACTATATCGGGCTGGTGGGCGTGCCGCGGCGCTATCCCGAACTCGGCGACACCGCCTTCGTGCCGGCCTCGGTGCAGACGCTGAACGAGTTCATCACGATCGCGGCGCTGACGGTCGGCTTCGCACAGCTGGTGTTCCTGTTCAACCTGTTCTGGAGCCTGCGCAACGGCAGGCAGGCGGGCGACAATCCGTGGCGGGCGACGACGCTCGAATGGCAGACGGCGGGCACGCCGCCGCCGCACGGCAATTTCGCCAAGGAGCTTCCGGTCGTTTATCGCTGGGCCTATGACTACAGCGTGCCGGGCGCGCCGGAGGACTTCATCCCCCAGAACGACCCGGGCCCGGTCACGCAAGGCGACAGGGCATGACCGTCGTCCTCGTCTTCGTGCTTGCGGTCATGGCGGTTGCCGGCTGGTGGCTGGCGCGGCAGCGGCTCATGTCCAGGCCGTGGCTCGAGGTCGGACCGGTCACGGCGCATCCCGAGACGGAGGCACCGCTCACGCATCCGGCCAAGATCGGACTCGGCGTGTTCCTGGTGGTCGTCGGCGCGCTGTTCGCGCTGTTCATCAGCGCCTATTTCATGCGCATGGCCTATGCCGACTGGCAGCCGGCGCCGGTGCCACGGCTGCTTTGGCTCAATACCGGCATGCTGGTTCTGGCGAGTGCCGCGCTGCAATGCGGGGTTCATGCCGCCCATAAAGGGCAGCTGACCAACCTTCGCCTCGCCCTGCTCGCCGGCGGGCTCGCATCGCTCGCTTTCCTGGGCGGGCAGCTCCTGGCCTGGCGGGATCTTGCCGCGCAGGGCTACTACGCCACGGACAATCCGGCGGTGAGCTTCTTCTACCTTTTGACCGCTATGCACGGCCTGCACATCGTTGGCGGGCTGGTGGCGCTCGGGCGTACCAACCTGCGGGCGTGGCGGACGGTCCGCACCGAGGGGCTCACGCTATCGACCGAACTCTGCGCCATGTACTGGCACGTGCTGCTCGTCGTCTGGTTCGTGCTGTTTTCGGTGCTGATGGGCTGGGCTGCCGAATTCATCGACATCTGCCGCAGGCTGCTGAGCTAGGGAGGAAGCGGGATGGCCGACACCACGCTGGGACACGCCGACCACGAAGCGCAACGTCCTGCCGGCCTCAGCGGCGTCGCCGCCGACTGGGCCTCGGACCAGCGGGCATTCAAGAACGTATCCTGGGGGAAGGCCATGATGTGGATCTTCCTGCTCAGCGACACCTTCGTGTTCGGCTGCTTCCTGCTCGCCTACATGACCGCGCGCATGTCGACCACGATACCGTGGCCGAACCCGAGCGAGGTGTTCGCGCTGAACATCGGCGGCTCCGAGGTTCCGCTCATCCTGATCGCGATCATGACCTTCGTGCTGATCTCGTCGAGCGGCACCATGGCGATGGCCGTCAACTGGGGCTACCGGCGCGACCGCAAGAAGACCGCGGCGCTGATGCTCCTGACCGCGGCCCTCGGCGCGACCTTCGTCGGCATGCAGGCCTTCGAATGGACCAAGCTCATCACCGAAGGCGTCCGCCCGTGGGAGAACCCCTGGGGTGCTGCGCAGTTCGGCTCCTCGTTCTTCATGATCACAGGCTTCCACGGCACGCACGTGACGATCGGCGTGATCTTCCTGCTGATCGTCGCCCGCAAGGTGTGGCGGGGCGACTACGACACCGGCGCCCCCGGCTTCTTCACCAGCCGCCGCGGCCAGTACGAGAGCGTCGAGATCATGGGGCTCTACTGGCACTTCGTCGACCTGGTCTGGGTGTTCATCTTCGCATTCTTCTATCTCTGGTGAGGTCAAGCCATGGCACAGACAGAAGTCGGGGATCAGGGCCTGCACGGCCATGGCGGCCACGCCCGCGCCGTCGCCCACGAGGTGGGCCAGCAGCATCCGATCAAGCTCTATCTGGTGGTGTGGGGCTGGCTGTTCATCCTCAGCGCCTGCTCCTACGCGGTCGACTATTTCGGCGTGCAGGGCCTCTTGCGGTGGGGGCTGATCCTCACCTTCATGATGCTCAAGGCGGGGCTGATCGTGGCCGTCTTCATGCACATGGCCTGGGAGAGGCTGGCGCTCGTCTACGCCATCATCGTGCCGCCGCTGGTGATCCTGGTGTTCGTGGCGATCATGGTGATCGAGTCCGACTACACCGAGGTCACCCGGGTCTTGTCCTTCGGCGTGGGTCGCTAGAACGGCGGGCATCCCGATCAATGTAGTTCCGCCGCCCTGGCTGTTTTCCTGGCCGCATTCGTGCCGCCAGACGATTCCGTCTGGCTGCAAAAATGCTCCAGGCATCGCGGCTGCTTCCTCGTTGACAGGGAAAACGATGGGAGGAGAATGGTTTCTCTCGTTCTCCTACGCGTCAGCACCCTCCAACAGAAGGACGCCTACGATGACGATCGCAAGGAAACTTCAAGACTACATCGACGGCAAGGGCATCCACTACGATACCGTTGCCCATCACCGCACCTCGACCAGCAGCCAGTCGGCGCAGGCGGCGCATATCCCGGGTCGAAGGCTCGCCAAATCGGTGCTCCTTCACCACGAGATGGGTTATGCGCTGGCGGTCGTGCCGAGCAGCCACCGGGTCGAGCTGAACACGCTGCAGGACGTGATCGACAAGCGGCTCGGCCTCGCCTCGGAAGACGAGGTCGGCCAGCTGTTCAACGATTGCGACATCGGCGCCGTGCCGCCGATCGGCGCTGCCTATGACGTGCCCGTCATCCTCGACGAAAGCCTCGGCGGGGAGGGGGATGTCTATTTCGAAGGCGGCGACCACAAGACGCTGGTGCATGTCACCGGCGGCGACTTCCGCGACCTGATGCAGGGCGCGCGCGTCGCTCGGTTCAGCCATCCAGCATGAACCGGCCAAACCTGCACGTCCCGAGACGGGCGAACGTGAGGTGATTCGAAAAGGGAGGCGGCGCCGGCCCGGCGCCGCCGGAGCGCTGGCTACATGCTGCGCTGCCTGCGTGCCTTGGGCGCGGCCGGGACGGGAGCCGGTTCCACGACCTTGCGATAGAGATGCCAGGTCGAGTGGCCGAGCACGGGCAGGACGAGCGCCAAGCCGACCAGCAGCGGCAGCGAACCGGCCAGCAGGGTCAGGGCCACGACCAGTCCCCAGAGCAGCATCGGCACCGGATTGGCGATGATCGCGCGTGCCGAGGTCTCGACGGCCGCGTAGGCGCCGACATCGCGATCGAGCAGCAGGGGGAAGGCGATGACGGTCGTGCTCAAGGTCACCAGGGCGAATACGAAGCCGATGAGGTTGCCGAGCACGATCAGGGTCCAGCCGCGCTGGGTGGTGAGCACGTCGTTGACGAAGCCGGAGAAGGATGCCGGCACGTCGTCGCCATAGAGCCAGCCATAGAGCGCGTGCGCGGTGAGCAGCCAGGCGACGAACAGCGCCACCAGCATCACGCCGAGGACGGCGATTGCCGGCATGGCGGGCGAATTCCGCACCTCCAAGGCGTGCTTCCAGGACGTGTCGAGCTTGAGCTCGCGCCTGCGGCTGATCTCGTAGAGGCCAAGTGCCGCGAACGGCCCGAGCAGGGCGAAACCGGTCAGCAGCGGATAGACGAGCTGCAACGCGTTGCCGCCAGAGGTCCACGTGATCAGGAACACGCCAACGATCGGATAGATCAAGCTCAGAAAGACGTAGTGCGAGGGCTTCTCCCAGAAATCCTCGAATCCAAGGCGAAGCGCGTCGAACACATCCGCTATCCGTATCCGGCGTATGACGGGATGCGCGACGTCGCTGCCGGTTCCTGCTGCATAGACATGGAAATTTGCCATCACCATTCCTCCGAGATCGGGTCCGGTTAGGTCGCGGCTCGCGGTGCTGCCGTCCAGCGTGACTGGTCACGCGAAACCGCGACCTGCACCACGGCGGATCATAGCAATGCTCTTTGCCGTTGTCGCCCCCGCGCAGCGGTGGCCGCCAGGGTGCAACGTGTTGGCGCATGGTGCGTTTCGCGGAGCGGGGGTAGTATCCGGCGCGTCGGCGCGAGGCGTCGACCTGATCTGGGAGACAGCCATGAGACTGACCGCATGGGGCGCATCGGCCCTCGTTGCAGCTTCGGTTCTAGCCACAAGTCCTGTCCATGCCGCCGGCGACGCGGCGGCGGGCAAGAAAGTCTTCGCCAAGTGCCAGGCCTGTCATGACCTGGCCGTCGACAAGAACAGGGTGGGGCCTTCGCTGAACGGCGTCATCGGGCGCAAGGCGGGCAGCCTGCCAAGCTTCGAGGCCAAGTATTCGGACGCCATGAAGCAGGCGGGCGCGGGTGGCCTGGTCTGGGATGAAGCCAACATCACGGCCTATCTCAAGGCACCCAAGGAAAAGGTTCCGGGCAACAAGATGGCCTTCCCTGGCCTGAAGGAAGACGCCGATATCCAGAATGTGATCGCCTATATCGAGGAATCGTCGAAGTAGCGACGAAGAGAGACTTCGTCGGCCAGGCGTTCTTGCTGCTGCCGCCAGGTGCGGCGGCAAGAGTATTCTTTTTTGTCGCGGTTATAGCTGCTTCTACCTCAAACGGGGGATGCGCGGCGATTGAAAATGGTGTGGTTGGTATTGTGGTGTTGCCTCGCATCCCGGTTCAGCTTTGCGAAGCCGGATGGAAATATTGCCAGAGGCAACACCGAGAATACTGATCGCAGTTTCAAATACCGACGACAGTTTTAATTCAGCTAACTATTTTTGCCTCATTGAGGGGAAACTGCGGCCGACATGGGGGACCCTTGGAAGCCGCATTATTTCCTTTGCTGTTGCCCGTTCAATCCGGCGCGTCGAAGTCTGGCGTGACGGCCGCGATGTTGTAGGCTTCCAGCTTGGCAGCCGGCGCGTCGGCCGCGTCGAAGCTCAGGATCGTCGCGGTGCCCGGTGTCACCGGCACGACCCGCGACGGCGGCAGGCCCAGGAACGAGTGGCAGGCGGCGCGGATGACGCCGCCATGGACGATGGCGAGCGTGTCGCCGCTGCATTTCCTCAGGCAGTCACGCAGGCCCTCGACGATGCGGGTGCAGAAATCAGACCACGGCTCGCCCCTGTCGGGGGTGAATGTGCCGGCGCGCCAGGCGAGGTATTCCTGCGGCCTTTCCGCCTCGAGTTCGTGCTTGACGCGGCCGGTCCAGGCGCCCATGTCGATCTCGCGCAGGCGCGGGTCGAGCGGCGCGTCGCCATAGCCGAGCAGGTGCGCCGTCTGGCGGGTGCGGCCGAGATCGGACACCACGACATTGTCGGGCGCCATCGTCCTGGCGAAGGCGGCAAAGCGCTGGACCTGCCTGATGCCGCGCTCGGAAAGGGGCGCGTTGTCGTGGCCCTGAAGCCGGTGCTCGGCGTTCCATGTGGTCTCGCCGTGGCGCACCATGATCAGTCTCATCAGTCGATCCTTTCACCAGTCATCGCAAAGACCGCGCTCGGCTCGCCGAGGAAGCTGAGGCGGATGGGGTCGCCGCTTTCGGCGCTGAAATAGCCTTCGGCCATCGCCGTCAGGCGGCGGCCGCCGGCAAAGGCGGTCACCATGGTGCGCCCGGCGATGGGCGCCGCCTCTTCGAAGCGCGCGGTGATGGCCGGCCGGCCGGGCACGTCGCCGACGCCGATGTCGTGGGCGCGGTAGAGCAGCTGCACGTCCCTGCGGGCCTGGGCGCGTGCGGCGCCTGCAAGCTTCAGCCCCTCATAGACCAGCCCGTCGCCCTCGCTCCTGACCTCGATGAGGTTGGCCGGCGGGGTGCCGAGGAACGTCGCAACGAAGGTCGTGCGCGGATCCTGCAAAAGGTCCAGCGGGGCGCCGAACTGTTCGACGCGGCCGTTGTTGAGCACCGCGACATGGCTTGCCATGGTCATCGCCTCGACCTGGTCGTGGGTGACGTAGACCGATGTCGCGCCCGTCGCGCGGTGGATGCGCATCAGCTCGCTACGCATCTCGATGCGCAGTTTGGCGTCGAGGTTGGACAGGGGCTCGTCGAACAGGAGGATGCTGGGCTTGGGGCCGATGGTGCGGGCGATCGCCACGCGCTGCTGCTGGCCGCCGGAGATCTCGGCCGGGTAGCGCTCCTTGAGGGCGGAGATGCCGAGCAGGCCGAGCACCTCGTCGACGCGCGCGGCGCGGTCGGCCTTGCTCCACTTGGCCACCTTGAGCGGCCATTCGATGTTGCCGGCGACCGTCATGTGCGGCCACAGTGCATAGCTCTGGAAGACGAGGCCGGCATCGCGGGCGCCGGCATCGGCGACGAGGCCGCGCGTGCCGTCGGAAACGGTGCGGCCCATGAAGGCGAGTTCGCCTTCGCTCGGCGTTTCGAGCCCCGCAAGCATTCTGAGCAGCGTGGACTTGCCGCAGCCGGAGGGACCGACCAGCACGAGGAAGGCGCCCTGCGGCACCGAGATGTCGACGTGATCGACGGCGGTGAAGCTGCCGAAACGCTTGCTGACCTTGCGGATCGCGATTGCCGCGGGATTGCCGTTGGCGGGACTCATGCGGATTTCCACTTCTGGACGCGGTTCTGCAGGCGGTGCGCCAGGAGCGTGGCGACGACGCAGAGGACGAGGATGACCATGGTGATGGCGTTGGCGAACTGCATGAAGCCTTCGGCCGCGTAGCGGTAGGCGAGCATGCTCAGCACCGGCGAGGTCGAGGTGAAGAGCAGCACCACCAGCGACAGGTCGCGGATGATCTTGACGAAGACCAGCAGCCCGCCGGCGAGCAGGCCGCGGATGGCGAGCGGCATGACGATGGCGCCCATGCGGCGGAAGAAGCCGGCACCGGTAAGCCGGGCGCTCTCCTCGATGTCGGCCGAGATCTGGCCGAGCACCGACCGGCCCGCCTGCACCGCATAGGGCAACAGGTGGGCCGAAGCCGCGAGCACCAACAGCAGGAAGGTGCCGTAGAGCGACGGCAGCGGACCGATGGGGGCGCCGAACAGCGCGATGTAGGCCGCGGCAAAGGCGATGCTGGGGATCAGGATCGGCGTGAACGACACCTGGCCGAGCACCGTTGCCAGAACCGAGCCCTTGTTGCGGGCGATGGTGTGGGCAAGCGCCAGCCCCAGCGCCATGGTGGTGATCGCCACGGTGACGGCGAGCTTCAGCGTCATCCACAGCGCCTCGATCAGCACCGGGTTGCGGAAGATGCCGGCCTGGCCCTGGGCCATGTCGGTGCCGCCTTCGCCGATCCAGAAATGCAGTGTCCAGTTGGAGAAGAGCGAGCCGTTCTGGAGCGCAAAGCTCGAGGCTGTCAGCACGATTGCCGGCACGAAGGTGGTCATCGCACAGAGCGCGACGGCAACCGCAAATAGCGGCCAGCGCCACTTGCCGAGCGGGAAGCGCTTGGTGCGGCCGCCCTTGCCGGTGACGGTGACGTAGTTCTTACGGCCGGCGACCAGCCGCTCGCCGAGCCAGAGGAAGGAGGCGGAGACGACGATCAAGAGCAGCGCGATGACGAAGCCGCGTTCGGTCTGGCCGGTCTCGATCATGCCGAACAGGCGGGTCGACAGCGTCTGCATGCGCACCGGCAGGCCGAGCAAGGCCGGGGCGGCGAAGTTGGAGACGGCGCCGGCGAAGGTGAGCGAGGCGGCGGCAATGAGCGCCGGAGTGACGACCGGCAGGATGATGCCGAAGAAGATGCGCGAGCGCTTTGCGCCGGCGACCTGGGCAGCCTCGACGAGATCGGCGCCGACCGAGCTGAGGGCGGCGGAAATCACGGTGAAGGCGAGCGAATAATAGTGGGCGATGAGCACGATCAGCGTCGGCACCAGGCCCCAGGCCAGCCAGTCGGGCACCAGCCAGCCATTGGCCTCGAAGAAGCCGACCGAGCCGCCAAGGCGGCTGTTGCGGAACAGCGCGCCCCAGGCGAGGGCGGCGGCGAAGCTTGGGATCATGAAGGGCAGGGTGGCGAGCAGGCCGAGCGCCTTGGGCGCCGGCACGTCGGTCAGCACCACCAGCCAGGCGAGGAAGCCGCCCATCAGGATGCAGCCGCCGGCGACGCCGATGCCGAGCAGGACGGTGTTCCAGAGCGGGCGCCACCACAGGTTCCCGGACATCTTGGAGGCAAGCACCGCCTGCCAGGCCTCGCGGCCGTCGGCGGTGAGCGTCGACAGGATGATCTTGGCCAGCGGAGCCACGACCAGGACGGAAACGATCAGGATGAGGATGATCGGGACGAGTGTTTCGGAGCGCAGAAGGCCTCTCCGGGACAACATGGATGTTGCGACGGCGGACATGACGAACTTTCTTGGCGGATCTGGCGGGGCGATGCGGCGCGGAAAGGGACCGGCAGAGCGGACCGGCGCCTTCCCCGAGGCGCCGGTCCGGCCGCGGTCACTGCAGCGTCAGCACCAGGTCGGCGATACGCTTGCGGGCGGCGGCGGTCTTTACCGGGTCGATGCGCCAGGCCTTCAGGTCCTTGAGCGGAACGGAGTCGGCATTGTCCTTGATCGAGGGGCGCACGGCATAGTCGCCGGCGACGTTGAACGGCTCGAAGGCCGGGCCGCCGGTGGCGGAATCGTCGCCCATCATGAAGTCGATCAGCAGCCGCGCCGCAGCCGGGCTCGGTGCCTTCTCGACCAGAGCCAGGACGGCCGGGAAGAGAATGCCGTTGGTCGGTTCCACATCGTTGGCGACCTGCAGGGCCCAGCCTTCCTTCTTGTTGTCGCGGCGGTCGGAGTAGGTGGCGAAGCCGACCGGCGGGTTCTTGCCGGCCTTGTCGCCGATCGCCTTGTTGATGGCGTCGGAATTGGGAACCAGCACCAGGTCGTTGTCGAACAGGTCGCGGATGTACTGTTCGCCGGCGCCTTGCAGGTCGCTGTCGACCGCGATGGGCTTGCCGAACTGGGCCTCGTAGGCCTTGGCCATCTCGTCGGGGCGGAGCGAGAACTCGACCAGGAGGTCGAGCAGCTCGCCGCGCTGCATCGGGTCGACCATCAGCACGCGGCCCTTCCATTCGGGCGTGGTCAGCTGCCAGAGGTTCTTGATCGGGGAGCCGTTCGGATTGGCGGCCTCGTTGTACATCAGCACCTTGGTCGACAGGCGCTGGGTCAAGAGCGGCGCCTTGTGCTCGTCGGCCAGTTCGCCGGCGACGCGCGGCGGGATGTAGGCCTTGACGCGGTTGGTCTTGACCAGGTCCTCGTACACGACCGGCGTGTCGGCGATGTAGAGCACGTCGACGGCGTTGACGCCGGCGTCCTGCTCGGCGACGACGCGGGCGATCTGCTTGACCGAGCTCATGTCGATGCCGACGAAGTCGATGCCGGGATAGGCTTCCTCGAAGGCCTTCTCGACCTTGGCGATGCGGCTCGACAGCGAGAAGACGGTGACCTTGCCCTCCTTCTGCGCCAGCGGCAGCAGCTCGGCCGCCGTCATCTTGTCGAGTTCTGCGGCGTGTGCGGCAAGCGGCAGCGCTGCCACGGCGGCGACGAGCGCCCATTTCATCGACTTGAGCATCTTTCCCTCCCAGGTTTTCTCAATCGAATTCTTCGAACAGGCCGGACAGGCGCTCGAGCGCGCCCATGACGCGGCTCTGGTGCCTGCCGGCAATGGTGAGCAGGATCGCGTTGACGATGGCGAAGGGCACCGTCGGCGTCTGGAACTCGCTTCCCGAGCGGCCGCGCGGGGCGGCCAGCACGAGGTCGGCGTCTGGCTGCATCATCGACCCGGCAAGGTCGGTGACCAGCATCGCCCTGGCGCCCTGGGCATGGCAGTGCTCGACCAGCGGGGCATAGCTCGTCGGCTGCTTGCGGAAGGCCAGCGCCAGCACGAGGTCGTCCTTCTGCATGCCGACGATGCGCTCGGCGATGTCGCGGCCGCGGCCTTCCAGCACGATGGTGGTCATGCCGAAGCGATCGAGGCGGCGGCGCAGGAACTGGGTGATCGACTGGGCGTGACCCTGGCCGAACAGGAAGATGCGCCTGGCGTCGACGATCATGTCGGCGGCGCGGTCGATGGCCTCCTGGTTGACCGCGAGCCTGAGGTTCTCGAGCGCGGCGATCTCGCTGCCGATCAGGTCGAGCAGGAAGTCGCCGTGCTCGACCTTGGCGACGGAGCGGCGCATGCGCTCGGCCGCGTCCTGGCTCGCCACCAGCTCGCGCTGCAGCTGCCCGCGCAGCTCGGGATAACCCTTGTAGCCGAGCTTCTGGGCAAGGCGGGTGGTGGCCGCCTCGTGCACGCTGGCGCGCTCGGCGAGCCGGGCGCTCGACAGGAAAGCGGCCTCGGCGGCGTTTTCGAGCAGGGCCGAGACCAGCCGCTGGTCGGCCTCGGTGAGGCGGCTCGATTTGCTCTTGATGCGATCCAGCAGTGTCATGATCTTGCATCCACTTTGCATGTGACTCTTAAGATGCAAGATATCTTGCAGTCAAGCGCAAAGGTTGCAAGATCAAACTTTCTGCCTTGCACAGAAAGGATCGTGAAAAACGGAAAAGGCGCCCCGGAAGGGCGCCTTCGAAAGACCGATGCGTGAGGTCGATCGGCTATCTGTATTTCATGTAGCCGACGAAGCCGGTGATCTTCCAGCGGTCGCCCACCTTGCGGCAGAAGTAGAGCGTCTGCCAGTTGAGCACGTCGTCGCTGCCGTCGGCGCGGCGGATGGTGCCGTCGAACTTCTTGCGGGCGATGGCGACGTCGCCAGTGATGTCGATCTCGGTCAGGCGCGTCGCGCGGTGGATGCCGTCGGCCAGCGGCTCGGCGAATTCGGTCGCGGCCGTCTCGGCGGCTTGGCGCAGCCATTCGTCGCGATAGACCGAAAGAGCCGGGAAGGCGGCATTCCAGTCGTCGGGGTTGGCCGAGTTGTGGGCATGGATGCCGAGGAAGCGGCTCTCGTCGAAATCGCCCGCGACCATCGACCAGTCCTGGGCGACGAAGGCCGCGATGTCGCGGCGCACCAGCATCTCCCAGATCTGGGCGCGGTCGGCGTCTCCGGCAAAGGGATTTTCGGCTGCGATCATTTCGGGCTCACTTCGGGTGGAACGACAGTGCCGGCGCGCCGCGAAGGCGGCCATCCGACGATTCGGCGCGATGATGCCCGACGCCACGCCGGTTGCAAGCTGGCGCGGCGGCATTTTCCCGAGCCGCAAGGTTGCGGGCGCGCGGCTGCACCGCTATGCCGAACCGCGTTTGCAAGTCGAGAAGGCAGAACCGATGAAGACCGTTTCCACGTCGAAGTCGCATGGCGGCGTCCAGGGTGTCTATGCGCATGCATCGGAGACGTGTGCCTGCGACATGACCTTTGCCGTGTATGTGCCGCCGCAGGCCAAGGACGGTCCGGTGCCGGTGCTGTGGTATCTCTCGGGCCTGACCTGCACCCATGCCAACG
>NZ_JARKMU010000005.1:0-377493 GCF_037625995.1 Aminobacter sp. Piv2-1 | reverse complement strand
CGCCACCGACCTCTACCAGGTGCTCGAATATTCCGACGTTCCGGCGGGCGCGGTCAACATCGTCACCGGCCACACGGCGGAACTTGCCGCCGTGCTCGCCAGGCACGACGACGTCGACGGCCTGTGGGTCGTCGCCGAGGCCGACATCTGCGCGCACGCGGAAGCCGAGTCTGTCGGCAACCTCAAGCGCGTCTGGACCGGCCACGGCCGCAGCCTCGACTGGCAGACCGCCCAGGGCGACGCCTTCCTACGCCGTGCCACCGAGGTCAAGAACGTCTGGGTGCCGTACGGGGATTGAGGGAATAGGGGAGTAAGGGCAGTCGGAAGAGCCAACATGCTCCCCTGCTGACTCACTCCATCTTCAGCACGAGAGCGATAATCCATGAAAGTCTACCTGGCCGGCCCCGAGGTCTTCCTGCCCAATGCCCGGGAGGTGCTCGATCGCAAGATCGATCTGACCCGACGCTATGGGTTCACACCCGTCGCGCCTGGCGATCTCGAAGTGCCGGCGACCGATACCAAGCGGGCAAAGGGGTTTGCCATCAGTTCGATCAACGAGCGGCTGATGACGTCCGCCGACATGATCATCGCCAATCTTACCCCGTTCCGTGGCGTGGCTGCCGATGTCGGCACGGCATTCGAGCTCGGTTTCATGTGCGCGCGGGGCTGCCCGGCCTATGCCTTCTCGAACACCGCCAGCAATCATTTCGAGCGGGTGTCACGGCTCTACGCAGGACGCATCCTGGGCGATTCCCAAGACAGGCCGCGCGGGCCGGACGGGCTGGCGGTGGAGGATTTCGACATGGTCGACAACCTCATGCTGGACGGCGGCATCGAGGCGCGGGGCGGCGTGGTCGTCACGCGTGAAGTCGAGGCGGGGCGGTTGTTCGAGGACCACCGGGCCTTCGAGGAGTGCCTGCGCATCGCGACGACAAGGTTTCTGCGCTGATTTCTCCGGAGTGGGAGGTAGTTTGATGGATCGTGCCGACATCGTCGTGCTGGGAACTTTCGTGGCGGATCTGGCCTTCAAGGCCGAACGCCTGCCCGTCGTCGGAGAGACGCTGCTTGGCCGCGGCTTTGCCATAGGACCGGGAGGCAAGGGCTCCAACCAGGTCATAGCCGCCGCGCGCGCCGGCGCCAGGGCGGCTATGGTCACGCGTGTCGGCCAGGATTCGTTCGGTGACATGGCGCGCCAGACCTGGTCGCGGGACGGCGTCGATACCTCCCAGGTGCTGGTCGACGAGGCCGCGCCCACCGGTGCCGCGTTCATCTTCGTCTCCACCAGGACGGGCGACAACGCGATCATCATAGAGAGCGGTGCCGCCGCCAACCTCAGCCCTGCCGACGTGCGGGCTGCCGAAGGCAAGATCGCCGCTGCAAGGGTGTTCGTCACGCAGTTCGAGCAGCCCATCGAGGCTGCCGTCGAAGGGCTTCGCCTGGCCCGAAGTCATGGCGTGACGACCGTGCTCAATCCGGCTCCGGCGCTCGCCGTGGACGATGCGATCTACGCCTTTTGCGACTATGTAACGCCCAACGAGACGGAGGCAGCGGCCCTGACCGGGATCGATACCGGCACGGATGAGGGCGCCCTGAAGGCCGCAGCCAGCCTGGTCGAGCGCGGCGCCCGCAATGCGCTCATCACCCTGGGCGCCAAGGGGGCGCTCCTGCATGGCCAGGCAGGCACGCATTTCGTGCCGGCTTTCCGAGTTTCCCATGTCGTCGACACGACTGGGGCGGGAGACGCTTTCAACGGTGGATTTGCCGTTGCGATTGCCGAAGGCCGCACCCCGGTCGATGCTGTTCGCTTCGGGGCAGCCGTCGCCGCCCTTTCGGTGCAGAAGCCCGGAACCGCGCCCTCGATGCCCACCCGCGCTGAGATCGAGGCCTTTCTACGCGTCAATGGATAGAACGCGATTGCGGGGTCGATCCTGCCGCCCCCCTTGTGGAGGAGGAGTGGTCGCCGCGACCGACGAAAAGCCGATTCGACCGTTCAGTCGGTATGGAGGCGGACGGCAAGGTGGTGAAGCGGGAGAGGCGGCGTAATGCGCACCGTCGAGATCAAGACCGACTTTGGCACCGTCAAAAGCCACTTGGCATTGCGAGGGGCGCATGATCGTCGTTCAGTATGGCGAGCGTCCGACCAGCGAGATGAACTTAACGAATGACGTTGTCGCCCGGGACATCGTGCGCGGATGGACGATTTGAAAGGCGAATAGTCGCTTGTTGAACCTTCACCATGAAGCTCGCCGGCCTAGCAGTGAGCTTCAACGGATGTGTTCGCGCGCCTGCTCGACAGTGACCCAGCGATCCCGAAACTTCACGAGACGATGGATGGCACGATGGCAGCAGGCGCAAGAAGCGCATATCAGTGAGCTTGCTTTTTCGAGCTCCGGCCGACACCGGAGCCGTGTCATAATGGAGCTCGAAGATCGCATCGCGTAGCTCATCGGCAAAACTGCGGCCATCGTCGCCGTATACGTCGCAGGAAAGCCCTCCCGCCTGACGCTGCTTGAGGACACACGCTCTCAAGTCGGCTAATCGCTCGAACACCAGATGTCGTCGTAGTATCTGATCACCTTCGACGAACCAAATGTCAATTTCGGCCGGTGGAAGTGTTCTCTCTCCAACAAGCTTCCATTGCATCACGATCTTCGTGCCCAGCCCAGATGGGATAAGGCCGTGATGCAGAACGATGCTTTGTCATTGAGGAAGTTGTAGAGAATGAATGAATGCTTCTTGGTTGTTCGTTTGGCGCCTTTTTTCTTGACGTCGTCAAAGCGCGAATTTGTAGATACAAATGATTATCTTGAGAAGCAGAGCTGGATGAAGCGCAGTCCAAAAGCTATCCAATGAAGATTTTTCATAAAATTACATATTTTTCGCCACCTCAACGCTTGCACTTTGCGCATTGCTGATAATCATAATTCCTAATGCGCCCGCAGCTTTCACGGCCTTTTCAGAATGCCGGCTCTGGCTCCGTATTCCAACTACGCCGCCATCGCGGTTCTGATTCTGAGCGTCGCTTTGAGAAATGCCTTCTTTTTTCCTGCTTCTTGCATACATGTGGTTGCAACACACGTGCTTGCCGGCCTGGCCTAAGCTATTGCTTCAATTGAGTTTTAGAGGAGTGGCTGGGGAACCTGGATTCGAACCAGGACTAACGGAGTCAGAGTCCGTGGGTCTACCGTTAACCTATTCCCCAGCAGGGCCGAAGCGTGTCCGGCGCCGGCGGATCGCGCTTGACGCAGCCACCTGAGCGCTGCCTTGTAGCCACCGGCGGAAAATAGTCAACCCCGTCCGGCACTTGATTTTTTGCTTTTCACACCTCGTCCTGGCGGCTGCGGCGTCCGAGTTGCGAATGCTCGAAGGCGAGCACCGCGACGATGGCGAGGAGCAGGGGGATGATCAGGTAGAACAGCCGGAAGACCAGGAGGGCGGCAAGCACGGCCGCTGGGTCCATTTCCGGAAGGCCGGTGAGGAAGACGACTTCCAGCACGCCGAGGCCGCCTGGCGCGTGCGAGGCCTGCGCCATGGCGAAGGAGAACAGGAAGATGCCGAGGACGACCAGGAAGCCCGGATTGTTCTCCACAGGCAGGGCGAAGAAGATGATCGCGGCGGCGGCGAGGATTTCGAGCGGGCCGATGACCAGCTGGCGCGCCACGATCGGCAGCGCCGGATAGTGCAGGCGGAACTTGCCGATGGCGAGCGGCTTCAAATGCAGCCAGCTGCCGAAGATGTAGGCGGCGACAAACAGCAGCATGGCTATGCCGAGCGCGATCCACCATCCTTCGTACCGGCCTTCGGTGTAGCGGTCGAGCAACGAAGGCTCGATGAGCAGCACCAACCCGCCCACGAACACGCTGGACAGCACGAAGGTGAACCAGCAGATCGCCACCAGCACCCCGACGTCGTGCCCGGTCAGCCCCTTGGAGGCATAGGCGCGGTAGCGGATCACCGCCCCGGAAAAGACCGATCCGCCGATATTGTGCGACAGCGCGTAGGTGGTGAAGGAACAGACGGTGACGAAGAACCACGACACGCGCTTGCCGATATGGAGAAGCGCGATGTGGTCGTATCCGGCCAGCGCCGCATAGGCGACGACGGCGCTCAGCGCCGACAGCAGCCAGCCCCGCAAGGGGATGGCCGCAATGCCGCTCCAGACGTCGACCAGGGAAATCTCGCGCCACTCGTTGTAGAGCAGCCAGGCGGAAACGGCGACGGCGGCGAGTCCGATGACCGGCCAGATATAGTCCTTGATTCTCATGCGGCGGGGGCTTGCCCGCTCCTTTCGATTGGCGTTTTCGTGCCTCGTCGGGCCGATGCGTCCGCTCGCATTTCCGGCTTGATTTCAGCTTTGCCCCATCGAAGCCGGCTATTCAACCCGGGCCGGAGCTTTCCCCGACGCTCATTGCGGGCGCTGGCAAAAAACGACCCGGCCGGGCCTTGGTGATCGGCCCATGCGCTGATAGTCTGCAGTCAACACAAGATGAAATGCGCGTGCAGCGTCCGTTAGGTTCGCGCGGCGCGAGAAGGAAATTGCAACGTGAAGAACCGCGAAGCCGGCGCCGAAGCGCCGGATGCGGGTGTCTCGGGGGAAGGTCCATCGCCGAATGGTGGGGAGACTTCCCGGCCGGGGCGACAGGCCGTCGAACGGCCTGGCGTCGGCGGTGCCAATGCGGACGCCACGCAACCCAAGGGCAAGACCAGGAAAAGGCGCAAGCGCCGTCGCGGCCGCAAGGTTTACGCCCGCGACGGCGGATCTGTCGCACCCGTTGCCGCCGAGCCGGCGATGGCCGAGCCGAAGGCTTTGCCGCAGCAGGCGGATCCCGCGCGGATCGCGAAGTCCGACGCCAAGGCCGTGCCGAATGGCGTGCCGCGCCGCCCTGCGGCTTCCGACCTTCCCGTCTTTGCCGCCCTCGACCTCGGCACCAACAATTGCCGCCTGCTCGTCGCCGTGCCCGGACGCCCAGGGCAGTTCAGGGTCGTCGACGCCTTCTCGCGCATCGTGCGCCTGGGCGAGGGGCTGACCGCTTCCGGCCGGCTGGGGCGCCCGGCCATGGACAGGGCGGTCGAGGCGCTGAAGGTCTGCGCCGACAAGCTGCGCAGCCGCAAGATCAGGCGCGCCCGCCTGATCGCCACGGAAGCCTGCCGCGCCGCCGCCAACGGCGAGGAGTTCCTGGACCGCGTCGAGCGCGAGGCCGGCCTCAAGCTCGAGATCATCGATCGCCGCACCGAGGCGCGGCTCGCCGTTTCCGGCTGCGGCTCGCTGGTCGAGCGCGACACGGACGGCGTGGTGCTGTTCGACATCGGCGGCGGGTCGTCCGAGATCGCCCTGATCGACGTCTCGCGCCACCGCTCGCCGCGGCTGGCCAACCACATCGTTTCCTGGACGTCGCTGCCGGTGGGCGTGGTCTCGCTGGCCGAGCGATTCGGCGGCCGAACGGTGACCCGCGAGATTTTCGCCGCGATGGTCGCCGACGTCGCCGAGCGGCTGCAGGCTTTCGATGGTCGCGACCGGCTTGGCCACATCGTGTCGAGCCCGAAGTTCCACCTGCTCGGCACCTCCGGGACCGTGACCACGCTGGCTGGCGTGCACCTGGAGCTCGACCGCTACGACCGCCGCAGGGTCGATGGCCTGTGGATGGACGGCGCGAGCGTCGACCGCATGGTCGAGAAGCTGCTCGGCTGGGATTTCCACCAGCGCGTGGCCAACCCCTGCATCGGTGCGGACCGCGCCGATCTGGTGCTGGCGGGCTGCGCCATACTCGAGGCGATCCGCGCGGTATGGCCGTCGGAACGCCTCAGGGTTGCCGATCGTGGCCTGCGTGAGGGCATATTGAGCGAACTGATGGCCGACGATGGCGTGTGGCGGCGCAACTGGCGGAATGGACAGCGGGCATGACCAAGAAACCGACCAAACCTGGCACTTCGGCTGGTGCTACCCGCGTGCTGCGGACCAAGATCAAGAAGAAGAGCGGCCTCAAGGAATCGTCGCGCCGCTGGCTCGAGCGGCACATGAACGACCCCTACGTCCAGCGTTCCAAGGCCGACGGCTACCGATCGCGGGCCGCCTACAAGCTGATCGAGATCGACGACAAGCACCACCTGCTCAAGCCGGGCATGAAGGTGATCGACCTTGGCGCGGCACCGGGAGGCTGGTGCCAGGTCGCGGCGGCACGCACCCGTTCGACCGAAGAGAACCCGCATGTCGTGGGCATCGACTATCTCGAGATGGATGCCGTGCCGGGTGCTGCCATCCTGCAGATGGACTTCCTCGACCCCGAGGCGCCGGGAAAGCTTGCCGAAACCCTGGGCGGCGAGCCCGACATCGTCGTCTCCGACATGGCTGCGCCGACGACGGGGCACCGCCGCACCGATCATCTGCGCACCATGCATCTGTGCGAGGTGGCGGCGGAGTTCGCCATCTCGGTGCTGAAGCCGGGCGGCCATTTCCTGACCAAGACCTTCCAGGGCGGCACCGAGGCCGGTCTGCTCGACCAGCTCAAGCGCAACTTCCGCTCGGTCCATCATGTCAAGCCGCCGGCTTCGCGCGACGAATCGGTGGAGCTCTATCTGCTGGCCAAGGACTTCAAGGGCCGCGCCGAGACTGAGCAGTCATAGCTGCTGCGGCTCTTCCGCCGCCGGCGTCTGGGCCTTGCGATGGCCGGAGATGGCGCCTCCGGCATCGGGTTCCAGTCGCGCGAACATCAGCATCGGCGTGGCCGCAATGACGGCGATGACGAGGAAAGCGAAAGTGAAGCCCGCGCCGCCGATCGCCTGTTCGGTGAACAGGCCCCAGAGCTCCAGCGCCCCGCCGCCGACGGCCACGCCGAGCGCCACCGTGATCTGCTGGGCCGCTGCCGAAATCGCCGTCGCCTGTCCGCTCTTGGCCGGCTCGATATCGGCGAACACCAGGGCGTTGGACGAGGTGAAGAACAGCGAGCGCAGGAACCCTGCCAGGAACAGAACGGCAAGAACCACCAGATAGGGCGTCTCGGCTGTGAAGAAGCCGTTGATGGCAATGAGGCAGGCCGACGCCCCGGATGCGACGAGCAGAACCGTGCGGAAACCGACCGAACGCAGAATCTTAGGCGCGACGAACTTCATCGACAGCGCGCCTGCGGCCGAGGCGAAGGTGATCATGCCCGACTGGAACGGAGTAAGCCCGAAGCCCAGTTGGAACAGCAGCGGCAGCAGGAATGGTGTTGCGCCGACGCCGATACGGAACAGCGAGCCGCCGACGATCGCGGTCCTGAACACGGGATTGGAAAACAGCCTGAGCTCGAGCAGTGGATGGGGCGTCCGCCGGGCGTGCCGGATGTAGAGCAGGGCGCAGATCATGCCGAGGCTGACGGTGGTCGCTCCGACCACGGGCGGCAGTGCCGGCAGGCTGACGACCGAAAGCCCGAAGACGATGCCCGAGGCCGCGACAGCCGACAGGAAGAAACCGACGACATCCATGCGCTGGGTCGGTTCCGGCGGGATTTCGGGCAGGAATCGTCCGGACAGCCAGATGCCGACGATGCCGATGGGGATGTTGATCAGGAAGATCCACTGCCAGGCGAAGAAGGTGGTGATGAAGCCGCCCACCGGCGGCCCGATCAGCGGGCCGATCAGAGCGGGAATCGTCAGCGTCGCCATGGCCGAGACCAGCCCGCTCTTCTCGGTCGTGCGCACCAGCACCAGCCGCGCCACCGGCGTCATCATCGAGCCGCCCATGCCCTGCAGGAAGCGCGCCAGGACGAAGGCGCCGAGCGAACTGGACAGGGCGCAGGCGATCGAGCCCAGCATGAACACGCCGATCGCAACCCTGAACACCCGCTTGGCACCGAACCGGTCGGCCATCCAGGCGCTGATGGGGATGAAGATTGCGAGCGACACGAGATAGGCGGTGAGCGCCAGCTTGAGGGCGATCGGGCTTGTGCCGATATCCGTGGCGATCGCCGGCAGCGAGGTGGCGATCACCGTGGAATCCATGTTTTCCATGAAAAGGGCGACCGCCAGGATCAGCGGGGTGGTTCGATTCGCGGACATGTCGGAACGGTACGGATCGGTTGCGGCGGCAATGCGCCGATCGGGGACGCGTAGCACGCTCTGGCCAGCCTGTCCGCTGCCAGGACCTTGTGCTCTTCAAGGCCAGTCAGTCGGCGCCGCCGGCCTCGCTTGCATAGCGCCGGGTTTCGGCGATGCGTTCCGGGGTTGCGGGGTGCGTCGACAGGAAGCCGGCGTCGGCACGATCGCCAAGCTTGTCGCGCAGCAGTTCGAAGAAGCGGGCGATGGCGGCGGGGTCCTTTCCGGCCTTGCGCATGAGCGCCACGCTGAACCTGTCGGCGTCGGTCTCGGCGTCGCGCGAATAGGACAGGCTGAGCAGGGCCGCGCCCTGGACCATGATGTCTTCGGTGCTCGAGCCGATGTCGCCGCCGATCAGCATGATCAGCGCCGTCACGCCCGCGGCTCGGTATAGCTGGCGCAGGCTGTGCTTGTGGTCGACATGGCCGATCTCGTGCCCGAGCACGCCCAAGATCATTTCATCGTCGTTGCCGGCCAGTTCCACCAGTTCGTCGGTGAGAACCACCGTGCCATCGGGCAGGGCAAAGGCGTTGGGGCCGATGGGGCCGCCGGTGCGGAAGGTGAGGGCGTATGCGGCGCGCTCGGGTGGGGTTTCGTCCGTTTGTGCAACCAGTTCGGCGAAGCCGTCGCTCAAGGATTTCCGGCGCTCGGCGCTGAGCTGGCTCGGTTCGAAGATGGCCCGGTCGAGCGATGCGAGCGCACTCTTGCTCATCAGCGTCGTCACCACCGGCGGTGTGACGGATATCGCCGCTTCGACCAGCAGCGGCATGGCATAGCGATAGACTGCCGAGCCCAGGACGATCGTTGCCAGGACGAACAGCACCAGGCGAGGACGGAAGCGTTCAAGCTTGTGGATGAAGCCGGCACTGCCGGGTGAGTGGGGCGCGACAAGCCGGTCGATGCCATCATTGTCGCCGGTCTCGAAGACGCCGCCGTCGGGATAGGTGACCTGGCGCGGGATCGAGCCCACGCGGTCCGAGACCTTGAGCGCCCGGATGGCTCCCGATGCAAGGGCGGCGCCATCGGGATCGGCCACGGTGGCCATTCCGTCGGCCCCGATCGCCAGCCGGGCATCGGCCGCACGAGCCTCTCCGGCCTTGCGCCACTGACCGGCGACGGGCGCCTGCTCAGAATCCAAGGTCGAACCCTTCCACATCGAGGAACTCGGAGCCGGTCGCGGTGCCCTCGTTCTGCAGCGCGCTCGTATAGGCGTCGAGCGAGCCGGTGCTGTCGAGCGCGGTCACCGTGGCCATGTACTTGGCCATCCTGATCGCTGCCCATGGGCGGGCGAGGCCGAGGGTGAGGATCGTTGCCCCGAGATTGGTGATCGAAATCGAGGCAAAGCGGCCGCGCCCGATCGACGAGGCCAGTATGTGCCGCCCGTCGATGACGGTTTCGTTGAAGACGACGTTGCGGACGCCGGCGCGGTAGATCAGGCCGGCCAGCAAGAAGACCAGGAACAGCGGTATCATCGCGGCATACATGGTGATCACCATCACGCCGATCGACCAGCCGCTGGCCGTGGCGGGATCCAGTGCCGGAAGCCCCGCCGATACCAGGACGACTGCCGCAATGGCGAGGCCGACCAGGCCCCCGCCGATCAGCACGAACGCCGGCAGCCATATCTGGCCGTAGAGCTTGTCGAGCCGCGGATCGCAGGTGATCGGACGCCCGCCATAGCGAAGGTGGCCCAGCATGTAGTTCCACATCCAGCGCGAGGCGACGGGCGCGAGCAGGCCGACCGAGCCGTAGATCAGCAGGCCGCCGACGATATAGGCCAGGAAGGCGCCCCAATAGGTGCCGGTGAAATCGAAGCGGACGTTGCGATAGCTCGTCACCCGCGCGTTGAAGCGCAGGCCGCGCATGATGAACCAGGGGATGGCGAACATGAAGATTGCGAAGACGAGCAGGCCGAACAGCGGCAGGAACTGCAGCGTGACGTTGTAGAGCACCAGCATCACCAGGACGATGATGCGCCCGACAAGGATGCGCCAAGGCAAGGCGTGGTAGTCGAAGGTCGCGCCGGCAAGATGCGTATTGCCGTAGAAGTAACGCTGGCGCCGTACCTTGGCCCAGGCCGAATAGACGCCGAGCGTGAGGATCGTCAGCAGCACGTTGACGATCCAGATGCCGAAATATTCGCGTGCGGTACCCGTGAATGTGAACGGTTCCCGCTGCATCGCCAGACTTGGTGCTGCCGGCGGCTGCAGGCTCGACATTTCGTTCATGCTGCTATCGTCCCCCGCAATTCAAAGCTGAATCTGCCCCTTGCCGCACCTTGCCAAAAAAGCGGGCTGGCGCAAGCGGCGCCGGCGTCTGCTGCGTCGATTGGCCTGCATCGCATGCTTTTCATCGGCCTCAAGACGTGTTACCAGCCAGCGCCAATCCTGAAAGGGAAGATGAGGAGTCGGCGCTGCATACCATTGGTTCCAGCGCCCGTTTTCGCATTCTTCCTTCTGACGTCCCCTGAGGAGTGGCCATGGCGAAAATCATCGAATCTTCCACCGGCGCGCTGGCGCTTACTTTCGACGACGTGCTGCTGCAGCCCGGCCATTCGGAAGTGATGCCCGGCGAGACCGACATCCGCACGCGCATTGCCGGTGACATCGACCTCAACGTGCCGATCATCTCGGCGGCAATGGATACGGTGACCGAAGCCCGCCTCGCCATAGCCATGGCGCAGGCCGGCGGCATCGGCGTTATCCATCGCAACTTCTCGCCGGCCGAGCAGGCCGAGCAGGTCCGCCAGGTCAAGAAGTTCGAATCGGGCATGGTCATCAACCCGGTCACCATCGGCCCCGACGCCACGCTCGCCGATGCGCTGGCGCTGATGCGCCACTACACGATTTCGGGCATTCCGGTCGTCGAGAACGGCGGCACCGGCGGCCAGAAGACCGGCCGTCTGGTTGGCATTCTCACCAACCGCGACGTGCGTTTCGCTTCCGACCCTTCCCAGAAGGTCTACGAATTGATGACGCGCGAGAACCTGATCACGGTCAAGGAGAACGTCGATCAGGAAGAAGCCAAGCGGCTCCTGCACAAGCATCGCATCGAAAAGCTGCTCGTCGTCGACAAGCAGGGCAACTGCGTCGGCCTGATCACCGTCAAGGACATTGAGAAGTCGCAGCTCAACCCCAACGCCACCAAGGATGCGCAGGGCCGCCTCCGTGCCGCCGCCGCCACCAGCGTCGGCAATGACGGCTTCGAGCGTGCCGAGCGCCTCATCGACGCCGGCGTCGACCTTTTGGTCATCGACACCGCCCATGGCCATTCGCAGCGCGTGCTCGACGCCGTCACCCGCGCCAAGAAGATATCGAACTCGGTCCGCATCATGGCCGGCAACGTCGCCACCGCCGACGGCGCCCAGGCGCTGATCGACGCGGGCGCCGACGCGGTCAAGGTCGGCATCGGCCCGGGCTCGATCTGCACCACCCGTATCGTAGCGGGCGTCGGCGTGCCGCAGCTGTCGGCCATCATGTCGGCCGTCGAGGCCGCGCAGAAGTCCGGCGTCACCGTGGTTGCCGACGGCGGCATCAAGTTCTCAGGCGATCTCGCCAAGGCGCTGGCCGCCGGCGCGGGAGCGGCCATGATCGGATCGCTGCTCGCCGGTACCGACGAGAGCCCGGGCGAGGTCTATCTGCACCAGGGCCGCTCCTTCAAGGCCTACCGCGGCATGGGCTCGGTGGGCGCCATGGCCCGCGGTTCGGCCGACCGCTACTTCCAGGCCGAGGTGCGCGACACGCTGAAGCTCGTGCCCGAGGGCATCGAGGGCCAGGTTCCCTACAAGGGTCCGGTCGCAGGCGTGCTGCACCAACTGGCCGGCGGCCTGAAGGCTGCCATGGGTTATGTCGGCGGGCGCGATCTCGAGGATTTCCGCCAGCGCGCCACCTTCGTGCGCATCTCCAACGCCGGCTTGCGCGAAAGCCACGCCCATGACGTGACCATCACCCGCGAAAGCCCGAACTACCCGGGCGGCGCGTGATCGCAGCGATCCTCAGGCTGCGGCGTCACGCAACCGCACTCAGCTTCGCCTCGGCGGCGGTCTTCGCCGCCATGACGGTGCTGGAGTTCTTCTATTTCCGCAGGTTGAGCGGCGGCCTCTCGTCGCTCGATCTCCGCTTCTGGGGCTTTTCCGAGAGCGAGGGCTTCGCCTGGGTGGCCGGCCTAGGCCGCCTTGGCGCCGAGACCATCCTGGTCTGGCACTATCTCACCTTCGACCTGATCTTCCCGGCGCTGCTTTCGGCCACGCTTGTCAGCCTTATCCTCAAGGCTGGGGACCGGCTGCCGCGCTTCGCTGCCCATTCGGACCGCCTGCGCGCGATCCTGGCGCTGGCATTGGTGCTGCCCTATGCGATCGCCGACTACGCCGAAAACCTCGTCGTCGCGCGAATCCTCTCCGACCCGCCATCAGCGGGCGCCGAGGCGATGGCGCTCGCTTCGGGCCTGATCGTTGCCAAATTTGCGTTTCTGGCGGCGCCGGTTGTCGTCATTGGTGCCTTCGCCATTGCGGCGGCAAGGCGATCACGCGCGCTGCAGCGCTAGCCCTTGACGTCGAAGATCGCGATCCGGCGCTTGTCGAATCTGATGGCGATCTCGCCACGCACCAGTTTGAGCGCAGCTTCGCCGAATACGGCGCGGCGCCAACCCTGGAGGGCAGGCACGTCGGCGGCCTCACCCTCGGCGGCGATGCGATCGATATCGTCGCCTGAAGCGAGCACCTTCGGTGCGACGCCTTCCTTCTCCGACACCAGCCGCAGCAGCACCTTCAGCAGTTCGGCCGCGGCGCTCGACCCCTCTGGCGGCTGGAACGTCTTGGGCAGCTTGGGCATCTGATCCCGAGGGATCTCCAGCGCGGCGTTGACCACTGCGAGCAAGGCCGTCGCCGGAGACGAGCGCTCCCAGCCCTTGGGCGTGGTGCGCAGCCGCGACAGGGCTGTGGCGTCGCGCGGCGCCTGCTGGGCGATCTCGTAGATCGCGTCGTCCTTGAGCACGCGCCCGCGCGGCACGTTGCGTTCGCGCGCCTCGCGTTCGCGCCAGGCGGCGACCGCCTGCACGATGGCGAGCTCCTGCGGCTTGCGCAGGCGCATCTTGAGCCGCTTCCAGGCGTCTTCGGGGTGCGGGTCGTAGGTCTCGCGCGAGGTCAGGACCTCCATTTCCTCATTGAGCCAGTGGGCGCGGTCCTCTCGCTCGAGCTCGGACTGGAGGTGCTTGTAGACGTCGATCAGGTGAGTGACGTCGGCCAGCGCGTATTCGAGCTGCTTTTCGGACAGCGGCCTGTGGCGCCAGTCTGTGAAGCGCGACGACTTGTCGATGCGCCCGCCCGTCACCTTCTGCACGATCTGCTCGTAGGAGACGCTATCGCCGAAGCCGCAGACCATGGCCGCCACTTGAGTGTCGAACACCGGATGCGGGATCAGTCCGCCGAGATGGAAGATGATCTCGATGTCCTGGCGGGCTGCGTGGAAGACCTTGGTCACCGCCTCGTTGGCCATGAGGCGGAAGAACGGCTTGAGGTCGATTCCCGACGCCAGCGGATCGACCAGCGCCGAAACGCCGGGTGCCGCCATCTGGATCAGGCAGAGTTCCGGCCAGAAGGTGGTTTCGCGAATGAATTCGGTGTCGACCGTCACGAAGCTGGAGCCTTCCAGCGCCGCAATGGTCGTTTCGAGTTCTTCCTGGGTCGTAATTACATGCATAATATTGCTTTGGTCAGAACGCGTTGCCATTCCATTTCAGCCACGCGCCGTTTCGTCAAGCGCCCGCGGCGCTCGATAGCCGCCTATGCGTCGCCGGAATCCTCGCCGTTGCCGCTGCGGCCGGCAAATCTGGCGAATATCGGCGAGGTCCGCAATAGTCCGAAGAAGCGGCTGCGATGCCCTGCCGGCACGGCTGAACGGACGCCCATGCGGTAGACGATCACAGCGATGAAGACGACGTAGACCGCTGCGCTGAAGGCGAACAGCGAGTGTGGCCCGTAGCTTTCCATGAACAGCGAGGCGATGAACGGCCCGGCGATCGCGCCTACCGAATAGAACAGCATCAGCGCGGCATTGACGAGGACGAACTCACCCTGCTCGGCACGGTCGTTGGCATGCGCCGCCGACAGCGAATAGAGCGGCATGGCGAACGAGCCGAAGATGAAGACGAGCACGAAGTTGGCGATCGGCGAGGTGCCGGCCATGAACACCAGCATCAGCGCGGAGGCGAGGGCGCCTGTCGTGGCGACGAGCAGCACCCTGCGGCGGTCCCACAGGTCCGAAAGGTAGCCGAGCGGGTATTGGATCATCGCGCCGCCGATGATGCCGACGCTGACGAAGGTGACGACGTCCGTGACCGACATGCCGATCTGCTCGGCATAGATCGGGCTCATCGTGCGGAATGCACTGTTGGTGATGCCGACGAAGATGCAGCCGATGCTGCCCAGCGGCGAAATGCGCCAGGCGCGCCTGAGATCCAGCCTGACGTCCTCGGGCGGCGTCGGGTTGGAGCGGTCGGCGATGGAGACGGGCACCAGCGACAGCGTGATCATGATCGACATGATGGCGAAGATGGTGAAGCCGCCGGCGCCGAAGATCGGGATCATGAATTGCGCCCCGGTCACCGAGCCGATGTCGATGATGCGGTAGATCGCGAGCAGCCGGGCGCGGTCGTTGTTGGATGCGCCGGAGTTCAGCCAGCTCTCCATCACCGTGAACAGGCCGGCGAAGCAGAAGCCGGTGGTGAAGCGGATCGCCGACCAGGTCAGCGGGTCGATGACCAGCACCAGCGTGAGCGTGGCCGAAGCTGCGATCGCGGCCAATGCGGCAAAGGCGCGGACATGGCCCACGGCCTTCATGATCCGGGTGATGAAGATGCAGCCAAGCAGGAAGCCGCCGAAATAGGCGGTGCCGATGAGCCCGATGGTCGAAGCCGAAAATCCTTCCTGTGCCCCGCGCAGCGCCAAGAGCGTGCTTTGCAGGCCGTTGCCGCCAAGCAGGATGCCGGCGGTGATCAGGAGCGGTATGAGGGGGCGTATGGAAGACATTCGATGAGCGTGACAAAACCCGACTTGGCTCTAGTTAGGCCCTCGGGTCAATGCCGCACCGCCGCTGGTGCGACATATTCCGTCGGCTGCGCCAACCTTGCCGCGAAACTTGCCGATAGCTTCCCGTTTCCGCCTTCGGGTGCAGGAGCCGATAGTGACGACCTTGAGCGTCAGCACGAGCATCGACCGGGAGACCGCGAGCCTGATCGGCGACGGGTTGAACGCCTACAACTACGATACCGCGGGGCCGCACAACGACGAGGATCTCTGGATCGTCGCCCGCGACGCCCAGGGCAGGGTCGCGGGCGGTCTCAAGGGTTCGTCCGAGTACACCTGGCTGTTCGTCGAGTGGCTCTGGATCAGTCCCGACCGTCGCGGCGGAGGTCTGGGCACGCAGTTGCTGGCAGCGGCCGAGGAAGCGGCCAGGCAGCGCGGCTGCATCGGCGTGCATCTCGATTCGTTTACGTTCCAGGCGCCCGAGTTCTACAAGCGGCAGGGATACGAGGAGTTCGGCCGCATTGACGATTACCCTGCGGGACATTCGCGCGTGTGGCTCAAGAAGCGCTTCTAGCCGTCCGCACAACGCGACGGGGCCCGCTTTGCCTTGACAAAACCGGGTACCCATGCGCTTTTCGCGCGAAATTTTGGCCCAGGGCGCGGATGACGCCTGGGCGCCGCATAACAACAGCCCGAACCGGAACTTTGCCATGCACCGTTACCGCAGCCACACCTGCGCCCAATTGAGGAAATCCGACGTCGGCTCCGCCGTTCGCCTGTCCGGCTGGGTGCATCGCGTCCGCGACCATGGCGGCCTGCTGTTCATCGACCTGCGCGATCACTACGGCATGACCCAGATCGTCGCCGATCCCGATTCGCCGGCCTTCAAGACCGCCGAGACGGTGCGCGGCGAGTGGGTGATCCGCGTCGACGGCTACGTCAAGGCGCGCCTGGACGAGGCGGTCAACGCCAACCTGCCGACCGGCGAGATCGAGATATTCGCCCGCGAGATCGAGGTGCTTTCGGCTGCCAAGGAACTGCCGCTGCCGGTCTTCGGAGAGCCGGAATATCCCGAGGACATCCGCCTCAAGTACCGCTTCCTCGACCTGCGTCGCGAAACGCTGCACAAGAACATCGTGGCGCGCACCAAGATCATCGCCGAGATGCGCAAGCGCATGAACGACGTCGGCTTCACCGAATATTCTACGCCGATCCTGACGGCCTCGTCGCCGGAAGGCGCGCGCGACTTCCTGGTGCCGTCGCGCATCCATCCGGGCAAGTTCTTTGCGCTGCCGCAGGCGCCGCAGCAGTACAAGCAACTGTTGATGGTCGCGGGCTTCGACCGCTACTTCCAGATCGCGCCGTGCTTCCGCGACGAGGACCCGCGCGCCGACCGCCTGCCGGGCGAGTTCTACCAGCTCGACCTCGAAATGAGCTTCGTGACCCAGGAAGACGTCTGGAACACGATGGAGCCGGTGATGCGCGGCGTGTTCGAGAAGTTTGCCGACGGCAAGCCGGTTACCCAGCAGTTCCGCCGCATTCCCTATGATACCGCGCTGCGCACCTACGGCACCGACAAGCCGGACCTGCGCAACCCGATCGAGATCCAGGAAGTCACCAGGCACTTCGACGGCTCGGGCTTTAAGGTGTTCGCGGGCATGATCGCCTCCAACCCGAAGGTCGAGGTCTGGGCGATCCCGGCCAAGACCGGCGGTTCGCGCGCATTCTGCGATCGCATGAATTCCTGGGCGCAGGGCGAGGGCCAGCCGGGCCTCGGCTATATCTTCTGGCGCAAGGAAGGCGACAAGCTCGAGGGCGCAGGCCCCATCGCCAAGAACATCGGCGAGGAGCGCACCGAGGCGATCCGTGAGCAGCTCGGCCTGTCGGACGGCGATGCCGCCTTCTTCGTCGCCGGCGATCCCAAGAAGTTCGTCTCGTTCGCGGGCGCTGCCCGCACCCGCGCCGGCGAGGAGCTGAACCTCGTCGACCGCGAGCGTTTCGAGCTGTGCTGGATCATCGACTTCCCGTTCTACGAATGGCTGGAAGACGAAAAGAAGATCGATTTCGCCCACAACCCGTTCTCGATGCCGCAGGGCGGCCTGGACGCGCTGAACAGCCAGGACCCGCTGACCATCAAGGCCTATCAGTACGACATGGTCTGCAACGGCTTCGAAATCGCCTCCGGCTCGATCCGCAACCAGTTGCCCGAACTGATGGTCAAGGCCTTCGAGCTGACCGGCAAGTCGCGTGAGGAGGTCGAGGAGCATTTCGGCGGCCTGTACCGCGCCTTCCAGTACGGCGCGCCGCCGCATGGCGGCATGGCTGCCGGTGTCGACCGCGTGATCATGCTGCTCGTCGGCGCCAAGAACCTGCGCGAAGTGACGCTGTTCCCGATGAACCAGCAGGCGCAGGACCTGCTGATGAACGCGCCGGCCGAGGCCACGCCGCAGCAGCTGCGCGAGCTGTCGTTGCGCGTCGCGGTGGCCAAGAAAGAAGCTTAACCAACGCGCGCAAGCGGCTCTTTCGACTCGATAAATCGCTAAGAAAAAAGCCCGGCATCGCTGCCGGGCTTTTTGTTTGCTTGTCCGAGCCCTGAGGCTTACTGGTTAGCCGTGACCGTGAGGCCAAGCGTCTTCGGCAGGTCCTTCGGGTTCGCCATGCCGTTGGCGGCGAGCAGCGCGAACGGCACCGGCGAGCCGGGCTTTGCGGCGATTTCGAGTGACTTCGGATTGTCCAGGAAGGCCGTGACGGCGGTCGTGACCTGCTGGGTCAGTTCGGGGTTGTTGAGTTCCATCATCATGAACGGAACGATCGCCTTGGCCTGGTTGGCAATATCCTTGGCCGTCATGCCTTGCTGCTTGCCGAGATATTCCAGCACCTTGTTGGTGATCGACGCGTCGTCGAAGCGGATCGTGGCGCCGTGGAAGGTGAGCTGCTGCATGAGGCCGAGCATGGCCAGGCCCTGGGCCGAACTGTCGGCGCCCTGCGGCTGCGCGGCCATGGTCTTCTGCAGGTCCTGCATCGACTTGATGAAGTCGAGCGTGTAGCCGCCGAGATCGAAGGTCATGCCGAGCGCGCCGGCATTGTCGACCGCGATGTTGTACTGCGACAGCGTCATGCGTCCGTCGGTCGGCTGCCAGGTGCCGGCGAGCTGGAGGTTGCCGCTGATGTTCTGGTAGCCGAGCGCGTCGATCGCCGCCTTCGACTGCGGGTCCTCGACGAGGCTGAGATCGGCCGAGAACTTCTCGGCCCCGCCGGTGAACGACATGGCCTTGCCGTCGACCGGCGGCGTCACCTCGGCGGTGAAGTTGGTCATCTGGAAGGCCTGCTTGTCGCCCACCTTGACGCTGAGATTGTCGAGCGCCGCAGTCTCGTACATCAGCAGCGAGGCGAGCGGATCGGTGAAGCCTTCGGCCGGCAATTTCACGTTGCCGAAGGTTAACGGGCTGATGTCGACGGTCGCGCCGTCCTGGGTGACGCTGTAGGGCTCGGTGCTGATCGTCGTGATCTTGTAGCCGCCGTTGTCGTCTTCGACGCCGCTAAGCGTCAGCTTGCCGATCGGGAACGCCTTGTCCTCTCCGGCCACGGTGATGGTGGCGCCTTCGAGGACGATCTCCGACGCGTCGCCGGTTGCGCTGCTCCAGCCGAGCGTCATGTTCTGCGTGGCCAGCACTGTCTTGAGCCTTTCGGCCACTGCGCCGGCCTCCTGGGCGAACGCAGCGTTCAGCGGCAGCGTGAAGAGGAATGTCGAAAGCACGAGCTTGCCGAATGCAGAGCGATGTTGCGTCATGGTGGTTCCCTGAGACTGTGAGGAATCGTTCGGCCTTTCGTCCGTCACGAACTGGACTGGAAGAAGGCGCCATAATGACAATGGCCGCAATTCGAGGCAAAAGGCAATCGCTGCAATGCAACACGCGCAAAAATGGTGAATGACCGGCTGATCGCGAGATTGCTACTTTAGCGAGCGGAAAGATTTGTCGCATCCGGGCACCATCCACCCTTGCTTTTGCCGATAAGGCTTGTCGCGAATCGCCCGTTCCGTTAGTCCAAACCCATGGGAAAAGGGCTTTTGCCGCCGTCCGGCGGCGGTGACAATATCGAACCGGTCGACCTCAAGAAGGCGCTCGAGGAGCGCTATCTCGCCTATGCGCTGTCGACTATCATGCACCGGGCGCTGCCGGACGTGCGCGACGGGCTGAAGCCCGTTCACCGTCGCATCATGCACGCAATGCGGCTGCTCAGGCTCAATCCGGACCAGGGATTCGCCAAATGCGCCCGCATCGTCGGCGAGGTGATGGGCAAATTCCACCCGCATGGCGACCAGTCCATCTACGACGCGCTGGTGCGCCTCGCGCAGGACTTCTCCGTTCGTTATCCGCTGGTCGACGGGCAGGGCAATTTCGGCAACATCGACGGCGATAACGCCGCCGCCATGCGCTACACCGAAGCGCGCATGACCGAGGTGGCGGTGTCGCTGCTCGAGGGCATCACCGAGGATGCCGTCGACTTCCGTCCGACCTACAACGAGGAGGACGAGGAGCCCATCGTCCTGCCGGGTGCATTCCCCAACTTGCTGGCCAACGGCTCGTCGGGCATCGCGGTCGGCATGGCGACGTCGATCCCGCCGCACAACGCCGCCGAGCTGTGCAGCGCAGCCCTCCATCTCATCGACAATCCGCAGGCTTCCGTCTCCGACCTCATGACCTCTCCTTCGGAGTGGGAGCACATCAAAGGCGACCCCGAGCTTGCCCTGGCCTGCAAGGTGCGCGGCCCGGACTTCCCGACCGGCGGCAGCGTCGTCGACGACTGGGCTTCGATCGTCCAGGCCTACGAGACCGGCCGCGGCGGCTTCCGCGTGCGCGCCAAGTGGCACCAGGAAGACCAGGGCAGGGGCACCTGGAACATCGTCGTCACAGAGATCCCCTACGGCGTGCTCAAGTCGCGGCTGATCGAGAAGATTGCCGAGCTCTTGATCGCGCGCAAGCTGCCGCTGCTCGAGGACATCCGCGACGAGAGCGCCGAAGACATCCGCGTCGTGCTGGTGCCCAAGAGCCGCACCGTCGATCCCGGCCTTCTGATGGAGTCGCTATTCAAGCTCACCGAGCTCGAAAGCCGCTTCTCGCTCAACATGAACGTTCTGTCGCGCGGCAAGGTGCCGAACGTGCTGTCGCTCAAGAGCGTGCTGCAGGAATGGCTCGAGCATCGTCGCGACGTGCTCGTCCGGCGCTCGCAGTTCCGCCTCGGCGAAATCGAGCGGCGGCTGGAAATCCTCGGCGGCTACCTGATCGCCTACCTCAACATCGACGAGGTGATCCGCATCATCCGCGAGGAGGACGAACCCAAGCAGGTCATGATGGCCCGCTGGGATCTCACCGACACGCAGGCCGAAGCCATCCTCAACATGCGCCTGCGGGCGCTGCGCAAGCTCGAGGAATTCGAGATCCGCAAGGAACACGACGCCCTCAGCGCCGAGAAGAAGCAGATCGAGGCACTGCTGTCGTCCGAGGGCAAGCAGTGGCAGACGATCAAGTGGGAAGTGGCCAACATGCGCAAGCACTATGGCCTCGATACCGAGCTTGGCCGCCGCCGCACGGAGTTCACCGCAGCACCTGAGCACGACCTTACCGACATCCATCACGCCATGATCGAGAAGGAGCCGGTGACGGTCGTGGTCTCCGAAAAGGGCTGGCTGCGGGCGATGAAGGGCCATCTGGCCGATTATTCGCAGCTTTCCTTCAAGGAGGGCGACAGCCTCAAGCTCGCCTTCCATGCCCAGACGACGGACAAGATTCTGGTCTTCACGACTGGCGGCAAGTTCTACACCATCGGCGCCGACCGCCTGCCGGGCGGCCGCGGCCACGGCGAGCCGATCCGTATCATCGTGGACATGGAGAACGACCAGGACATCGTCACCGCCTTCGTCCACGAGCCCAAGCGCAAGCTGCTGCTGGTCAGCCACGAGGGCAACGGCTTCGTGGTGCCCGAGGACGAGGTCATCGCCAACACCCGCAAGGGCAAGCAGGTGATGAACGTCAAGACGCCCGACGAGGCCAAGCTCTGCGTGCCGCTGCTCGGCGACCATCTCGCCATCGTCGGCGAGAACCGCAAGATGCTGGTGTTTGCGTTGCAGGAAATCCCCGAGATGACCCGCGGCAAGGGCGTCCGCCTGCAGAAATACAAGGACGGCGGCGTCCTCGACGTGAAGGCCTTCGCGATGGAGACGGGGCTTACCTGGCAGGATTCGGCCGAGCGCACCTTCACCCGCACCCGCGAGGAACTGGCGGAGTGGATCGGCGCCCGCGCCACCGCAGGCCGGATGGTTCCCAAGGGGTTCCCGCGCACCGGGCGCTTCGGTTGACGTTGAGGCAGGCGCGCCGCGTCCAAAGTTTGCGTGCGCGCCGCCGCGTTAGGCTCTATGATCCTCTAGCCGGTGTCATGCGGTGTCGCCGGGCGTCCAGCTAGGGTCCATACCAGGGCCAAGGAGATCAGGCCCTTGAGACTGTCCAATCCCCGCAAACCGGAGCGCGAGCCGCGACTTTTCGGCCCGTCCATGCCGATGCGCTCACCGCTCGTCCCGCCCTTGTCGGCGGCCCGCTGGCTGCTGGTCCTGATCGTGGCGGCAGGCATCTATTTCTTCCATGGGTTCCTCGTGCCGGTGCTGGCAGCGCTTGTCATCGCCTTCGCCAGCTGGCCCATCTATCGTCGGCTGCTCTCGGCAGTCGAAGGCAATCGCACCATCGCCGCCACGCTGGCGCTGCTGTTCATCATCGCCTTCCTCGTGGTCCCCATCTCCTTTGCCTCGACCTATGCGGTGAACGAGATCCGCGAATGGTTCGCCTGGGCGGTGAACACCAACCGTCAGGGTGCGTCGACGCCTGCGTGGATCGCCAACCTGCCGGTCGTCGGCGAGTGGCTCAACGAGCAATGGACCCGCAACATCGGCCATCCGGGCTCGATCGGCGAGCTGTTCCAACTCTTCGGCGGCGCAAATATCGGCAGCATCTACCGCGGCGTGCTCGCCGCCGGCGGCAGCGCCTTCAGCATCCTGCTCACGATACTGTTCATGCTTATCGCACTGTTCTTCACCTATCGCGACGGCGAGGCGTTCGTGGGCCAGCTCGACCGGCTCGGCGAGCGCATCCTGCCGATGCGCTGGGAGCGCATCTCGCGCGTGGTGCCCAAGACCATCAGCGCCACCGTGATGGGCATGACGGTGATCGCGATAGGCGAGGGGGTCGTGCTCGGCGTCGCCTACTGGATCGCCGGCGTGCCCTCGCCGGTGACGCTCGGCGTCATCACCGGCTTCATGGCACTGATCCCCGGCGGCGCGCCGCTGTGTTTCACGCTCGTCTCGGTCTATCTCCTCGCCAGCGGCTCGCCGATCGCCGGCGTGGCCCTGTTCGCCTGGGGCTCGATCGAGCTGTTCATCGTCGACAAGACGCTTCGGCCCAGGCTGGTGGGCGGCCCGATCAAGCTGCCGTTCCTGCCAACGTTTTTCGGCCTCATCGGCGGCGTCAAGACGATGGGCCTGCTCGGCCTGTTCATCGGGCCGGTGCTGATGGCGCTGCTCGTCGCCATCTGGCGCGAATGGATCCGCGAGATCGAACTGACCGACGAGGCGGCGATCGTCGCCGCCAATGCACCGACCGAGGGCGAGGTGCCGCGCTCTGCCGAAGCGGCGGGCGACGATGCGCCGGCCAAGCGGACGCAGGCCGGCTAGAGCAATTCCAGGAAAAGTGCGCAGCGGTTTTCCGTCCGGAATTGCGCAAAAACAAAGAGATAGAGCGTTTCCGCGATTCGAAGAAAAGCGGAAATACTCTAGCAGCCCGCGGGTGCTAGGCTGCCTGCTCGAGGACCGCGCCGGCGCGACGCTTGCGGCTCTGGGCAAGCTGCCAGGCCGAGTGGGCGACGAGTGTTGCGATCAGGATCACGCCGCCGATCAGGCTGTTGGTCGTCGGCACCTCGGCAAAGATCATCCACACCCAGATCGGCGCGAGCACCGTCTCGAGCAGGTAAAACATCGCCACCTCGGGCCCGGAGAGATACTTCGGGCCGTTGGCGAGGCAGAAGAACGAGATCGGCATGATCACCGCGCCGTTGAAGATGATCCACCACGGCGCCTCGACCTGAAAGCCAGTCTTGGAGACCATGAAGGCCGCGACCAGGCAGGGAAACAGCACCCCGACCAGGGCGGTGAAGCCCATGTCCCTGCCGCTTGAGCGCGAGATCGTGATGGCCGAGGCGATGCAGAAGGCCGATACGACCGCCATCAGGTCGCCGAAAACGTGGCCGGTTCCGATCGAGCCGCCGACGATGACGAGCACGCCGCCAATCATGAACAGCATTGCCAGCATGGTTGCCGGGCGCGGTCTTTCGCGCAGGAATATCCACGACAGCAAGGCCGCGAAAACGGTGTTGAAGGCCAGGATGAAGACGAGGTTCGCCGTCGACGTGTTGTAGACGGCGGTGATGAACGAAATCGAGCCTATGCCGTAGAGGCTGGCGACCACCAGGCCCGCCTTGCCGGGGATGAGTTGCGGGGCATTGCGGTCGAACGAGCGCCAGACCAGCCAGATGACGATCGCGGCAAGGAAGGTGGTGCCGCTTCGCATCATCAGGATCGACCAGTTGTTGCCGGCCGCCAGCTTGATGAGCGGAATGTCGACGGTCAGCGCGAGGCCACCGATGCCGGTGAGCAACAGCCCCTTGGTGTGGTTCGAATGGATGTCAGCCACGGTTTCCTCTGCCAGATGGTCGACGGCAGCGTGGAAACGGGCCGGACGTTATCAGCTCTCGCCTTCGAAGCGCTCCCAGCCCTTGGGCGCGAGATGCTCCTGCGGCTTGAAGCGTATCTTATAGTTCATCTTGCGTGAACCGTTGACCCAGTAGCCGAGATAGACGTGGGGCAGGCCCATGGCGCGGGCGCGGGCGATGTGGTCGAGGATCATGAAGGTGCCGAGGGAGCGATGGTCCATCTCCGGGTTGAAGTAGGAGTAGACCATCGACAGGCCGTCCGACATCTTGTCGGTCAGGGCCACCGCGATCAGCTCGCCCTGGCCCTTGCCGGTGATGAAGGAATCCGGACCGCGGCGGCGGTATTCGATCACCTTTGTGTCGACATGGGTGTCTTCCACCATCATGGCGTAGTCGAGCACGGTCATGTCCGACATGCCGCCCTTGCGGTGGCGGGCGTCGAGATAGGCGCGGAACAGTGAGTATTGCTCCGTCGAGGGTTCCGCGTCATGCATGGCCCCGATCAGGTCCGTATTGTGTTCGATCACCCGGCGCATGTTGCGTGTCGGCACGAATTCCTGCGCAAGGATGCGGACCGAGACGCAGGCGCGGCAGGTCTCGCAGGCCGGACGGTAAGCGATGTTCTGCGAGCGCCTGAAGCCGCCCTGGGTCAGCAGGTCGTTCATCTCCGGCGCCTTGTCCCCGACGAGATGCGTGAAGACCTTTCGCTCGAATTGCCCTTCGAGATAGGGGCAGGGAGAAGGTGCCGTCAGGAAGAATTGCGGCGAATGGGTCGAATGCTGCGTCATCGAGCGTCTAGAAGACTCCCCACGAATGTCCCCTAGCTTGGCGCTGACTGCGAAAAATTCAACATGAATGTGAAGGCGGACCGCAACTCGCCTTCACATTTTAGCGCGAAAGCATGATTTGCCACGCCAAAAGGCTTAATCAGCGGTCGCTGCGGCTGACCACGGTGCCGAGCAGCAGGTCGTGCAGCGTGCGCTTGCGGTCGGAAAACAGCGTGACCAGCAGGACAAGCGGGGTGAGCATTACGTTGCCGGCCCAGAACAGGACCGAGTGCACCACCGCCAGCAGCCCGTCGATCGGGCGGCCGTCGAGGCGGTCGAGGCGGATGCCCATGATGCGCATGCCGGTGGTCGCCTGGTTGGGACCGCCAAGCGTCGTCCACAAGTAGACGAGCGCCACGAGCGGCAACAGGATGCCGAACAGCGCCCAGCCGAGCCCGAGCGTCAGGATGCCCAGGAAGAAGACGACGATCGCGAACGGGATCGTCAGCAGTCCGACGATCAGGTAGTCGATCAGGAAAGCCAGCACGCGGCGCGTGCGCACGCCATCATATGCCCGGACGTCGTCGAGCCTGTTGGCGATGATTTCTCCGTCCAGGACGCGTGCGGTCATTCAATCCTCTACATGCAGGCGCAAGTGCCTGCGTGGGAGCAGATGGGTGGGGTCGCATCGGAATTCAAGATTCCCGCTTCGCAACTTCAGTGGCGATGCGTTCGATGGCTTTACGCAGTGTCGGTAGGCTGTCGGTCACGACCGCCCAGACAATGGGATCTGCGATCCGGTGGTACTCGTGTCTCAGGACGTTGCCGATTCCGCGTATTTGCTTCCACGGAATCTCGGGTTCGGTCACGAGCAATTCGGCTGGCAGGTGCCGCGCGGCTTCCGAAATGATCTCGATGCCACGTTGGACGCCGTGCTTCAGCAGCCAATCCTGTTCGTAGTCGTGGAGCGTCTTGCCTGATGTTGCCTTCTCGATCCCGTCGAGTGCTGCAAGTATTTCGGCAAGGATAGGCCCGGCTTTACGTCGTGCCATCAGAACACGCGAATGGCTGTGCGCTCGATGTCAGCCTTCAATTGCGGATGCAGGCTGTTGCGTGTCGTGACATCGATTTCCGTCGCCATCGCCTCTTCGAGAAGCTGCTTGATGCCGACTAGATCTATCAACGAGAAGCGGCTGTGCGGATCGTAGTCGATGAAAAGATCGAGATCGCTGCCCAACGAAGACTCGTCACGAGCTGTTGATCCGAACAGGTACAGCGACGTCGCGCCCATGCCTCGTACGGCTTCGGCGTTCTCGCGTAGTCTTCTTATCGCTTCCGATCTGGTCATATCCGCATACTATAGCACTTGCGGACTGTGTTGTAGGCGCCGCCGGCTCAGCCCTTCAGCATCGCCGCCACTTCCGGCGCGAAATAGGTGAGGATGCCGTCGCAGCCGGCGCGCTTGAAGGCAAGCAGGCTCTCGATCATGGCCTTCTCGCCGTCGATCCAGCCGTTGGCGCCGGCAGCCTTGATCATCGAATACTCGCCCGACACCTGGTAGGCGAAGGTCGGCATCCGGAACTCGTCCTTCAGCCGCAGGATGATGTCGAGATAGGGCAGGCCGGGCTTGACCATCAGCATGTCGGCGCCCTCGGCGAGATCCTGCTCGGCCTCGCGCATCGCCTCGTCGGAATTGGCATGGTCGAGGTAGTAGGTCTTCTTGTCGCCCTTGAGCAGACCCTGGGTGCCGATCGCCTCGCGGTAGGGGCCGTAGAAGGCCGAGGCGAACTTGGTCGCATAGGACATGATCGCCACGTCCTGGAAGCCGTTGTCGTCGAGCGCGTCGCGGATCGCGCCGATACGCCCGTCCATCATGTCGGAGGGAGCGATGATGTCGGAGCCCGCCGCCGCCTGCAGTACGGCGGCTGCGGCCACCTGGGCGACCGTCTCGTCGTTGACGATGATGCCGTCGCGCAGGATGCCGTCATGGCCGTGGCTGGTGAACGGGTCGAGCGCCACATCCGTGATGATGCCGATCTCCGGAACCGCCGCCTTGATCGCGCGGGTGGCGCGATTGATGATGTTGTCCGGCTCGAGGATATGCGCGCCGGTCTGGTCGCGCAGGCCCATGTCGACATTGGGGAAGGTGGCGAGTGCGGGGATGCCGAGCTTGGCGGCGCGCTCCGCTTCCTTGACCGCGAGGTCGACGGACATGCGGAATACGCCGGGCATCGCCGGAATGGCTTCCCGCCGATTTTTGCCATCGATGATGAAGATCGGCCAGATCAGGTCATCCACCGTCAGCCTGTTTTCCTGCACGAGGCGCCGCGACCAGTCCGCCTTGCGCATGCGGCGCAGGCGGCGGCTGCCGGTGATCTCGTCGACGCTGCGCGCGCCGGCTGGCTTGGCGGGGGTGAACTTGTTCATCGATGGTCTCCGGATTGTGCGGTTTTTAGCATGCCGGTTTGCCCAAGACCAAGCGGCGCGATGGCACCTGCGGCATTGACGCACCCACACACAGCACATTAGCTCTTCGAACCCGGCTTCGATGTGAGGGAATCTCTTGGATATTGATTTTGGCGGCGGCGATGAAATCCGCTTCGAGCGGACCGGCAGGGCCGGCATCGTTACGCTGACGCGGCCGAAGGCGCTGAATGCGCTGACCCACAACATGGTGCTCGCGCTGTCGCGCGCGCTCAAGGCCTGGGAGCACGACCGCGAGGTGGCGCTCGTCGTCGTCAAGGCCGAGGGCAGGGCGTTTTCCGCCGGCGGTGACATCATGAATGTCTACGAAAGCCGCAATACCGGCTCCCCGCCCGTCCAGTTCTTCGCCGACGAATATCGTCTCAATGCGCATGTCCAGCGCTATGCCAAGCCCTATCTGTCGCTGATCGACGGCATCGTCATGGGCGGCGGCGTCGGCATCTCCTTCCACGGTTCGCACCGGGTCCTCACTGAAAACGCCCAGTTCGCCATGCCGGAAGTGGGCATCGGCTTCTTCCCGGACGTCGGCGGCAGCCATCTGTTGCCGGACCTCGGCAGCCATTTCGGCATGTACCTGGCGCTGACCGGCAACCGCATCCGCTACGGCGATGCGCTCTGGTCGGGGTTGGCGACGCACACGATCGCGGCCGAAGGCATCACCGGCCTCCTCCAGCGCCTGTGCGAGACCGGCGAAGCGGAAGCCGTGCTGCGCAGCTATTTCCAGGCCGCCAGGCGTGAAACCGACCGCGACACGCTGGAGGCCATCGCGCGGCATTTCGCCAAGCCGACGCTCGAGGATGTCATGGAAAGCCTGCAGGCGGAGGCTGGATCGAGCGAATTTGCAGCAAAGACGCTCGCCACCATCCTGTCGCGGTCGCCCACCAGCCTGTTCGTCGCCTTCCGGCAGGTGCGCGGCGGCCTCACCATGTCGATGGAAGACTGCATGCGGATGGAGTTCCGCATCCTCAACCGCATGCTGTCGGGGCACGACTTCTACGAAGGCATCCGGGCCGTCCTGGTCGACAAGGGGTCGACGCCTGTCTGGCAGCCGTCCCGCATCGCGGATGTCGACCCGGCTGACATCGACCGCTATTTCGAACCGCTCGGCGACAGGGAACTCGTCCTGTGATCGACAGCGTCAATCGCCTCCAGGAATTGCATCCTTCGACGCTTGAGAATGCCTTTGCCTGGTTCCTGCGCGTCGTCGCCGGCTATTGCCTGCTGTTCGGCGTCCTCTATTGGGTTCGGCTGATCGGTCTCTACGACGCCACCTTGTGGCGTTTCGACTTGATGCCCTTGCATTGGCAGGTCGCGACCGCCACCCTGGCGGTGTTCTTTCCCTTCGCGGCGATCGGTCTCTGGATGCTTTCATCTTGGGGGCCGGTGATCTGGTTCATCTGCGCGGCGACCGAGACGGTCATGTATGCGGGCTTCCCCGATCTGTTCGGCGGGCGCCCGCTGATCGTCGTCGCCCATGCCGTGGTTGCGCTCGTTTACGCGACCTTCCGCGTCCTGCTGCATCTTCAGCAGCGCCGGGCGGCGGCCCAGTAGCAACGCGTTCAAGGTGTTGCGGGCCATTCCGTAAAATTCAAGGTTAATTTTTCTTACTCGAAGGGGCTTTCATTAACCCTCTTTCGAAACCAGTGGCTGGTAAGCCCTTGTTAAGCCTGACGTTTAAGTCGAATTTTATGGGTATTCGATAAGTTCGCGCTCAAGGTGAGATCAAAACAAAAACTCACCAGGCGACAAACGAGAGGCAAAAACAATGATCACTTCGCGTCAGGCGGCCAAGACCGTCATGCATTCCGAGGATCGTAACGAGGCGATCCGTTCGCTTTACTTGGAATCGCTCCAGCTGGTCGAAAGATTGCATCGCCGTCTACTTGACGTTGTCAAGGATGAGTTCGACCGCAACGGCCGCAGCGACATCAACGCGATCCAGGCGTTGCTGCTGTTCAACATCGGCAATGCCGAGCTGACCGCCGGCGAACTGCGCTCCCGCGGCTACTATCTCGGCTCGAACGTCTCGTACAACCTCAAGAAGCTCGTCGAGCTCGACTTCATCAACCACCAGCGCTCGCGCATCGACCGTCGCTCGGTCCGCGTCAGCCTGACGCCGAAGGGCCAGGAAGTGGCCGAAGTCGTGGCCGGTCTCTACGAGCGCCATGTCGGCTCGATCGAGCAGGTCGGCGGCATCAACACCGACGAGTTCAAGCAGATGAACCGCGCCCTGCAGCGCCTCGACCGCTTCTGGAACGATACCATCGCTTACCGGATGTGATGCAACGGCCGACGCTTGTGGCGGGGAGCGGGGCAATAGGGGAATAGGGCGGCGGACATCCAGGGTATCCCGACCTGTTGCCCTATTGCCCCTCTCTCGCTGCCACAGGCGAGCTTGGCCGAGCCATCCGAAGGAACGACCCTCCAGTCGCTGGGCCGGTTGCAGAAATGCACCGGCCCTTCCTTTTTCTGTAATGTTGCCGGCCGTCGGGGCGGCACAGCCATGTTGCCGCCATATTCGGGTGAAAACCGAAAGCGATCTGTGATGTGCCAGCAACTGCCTCTACGTGGCCGTCAGCAACCCAGTCGTCGATGCCGCGTTTCGGGCGCGGGCTGTTCCGGGTTATGGTTGGCTACTTGTTAAGCATGGCCGTCATACCGTTGCGGGATATTCTCCTGCCCTTGAAGTTGCGCGAAAATGTCTGGGACGCCCATGAAAACAAGTCGCCGTTTCTTTCTCTCCGGTGCCGGCGCTATCGCCATGGCAGCCTTGTCGGGCGCTGCAAGCGCCCAGGACGTGATCGGTGAAGTGCTCGGCTCGTCGCGCCGCGGCAACTGGGACGACGAGTTCGATGCGCGCGTGACCCAGGGCGGCAAAGTCGCCACCACGCTGCCGATCTTTTCGCTCCAGACGGTCGGCTTCGTCCAACAGGCCATCGCCCAGTACCAGAACATCGTCGCCCAGGGCGGCTGGCCCGTGGTGCCGGCGACCAAGAAGCTTCAGCTCGGCGTGGACGATCCCGACGTCGCGACCCTGCGCCAGCGCCTGATGGTGTCCGGCGACCTGTCGCCGCGCGCCGGCATCTCCAACTCGTTCGACACCTATGTCGATGCGGCGCTCAAGCGCTTCCAGGCCCGTCATGGCCTGCCGTCCGACGGCGTCATGGGCCAGTACACCTATGCTGCCATGAATGTCAGCGCCCAGGTGCGCCTCGGCCAGCTCGAGACCAACCTCCAGCGTCTTCAGGCACAGGCGGGCCAACTCGGCGAGCGCTACGTGAACGTCAACATCCCGGCGGCCCAGATCGAGGCCGTCGAGGGCGACCGCGTCGTGCTGCGCCATACGGCGATCGTCGGCAAGGTCGACCGTCAGACGCCGATCGTCGCCTCGAAGATCAACGAGATCGTCGTCAACCCGTACTGGAATGCGCCGGTCTCGATCGTCCGCAAGGACATCATTCCGCTGATGCGCAAGGATCCCGAGTATCTGACCAAGAGCAAGATCCGCCTCATCGCCCCGGACGGCAGCGAGGTCGATCCGATGACCGTCGACTGGTCGACGGAAGAGGCCGCCAAGTACCTGTTCCGTCAGGATCCGGGCGCCATCAACGCCATGGCTTCGGTGAAGATCAACTTCCCGAGCCCCGACGGCGTCTACATGCACGACACGCCGCAGCAGAGCCTGTTCGACAAGCTGATGCGCTTCGATTCCTCGGGCTGCGTGCGCGTCCAGAACGTGCGCGACCTGGTGACCTGGATTCTCCGCGATACGCCCGGCTGGAGCCGTCAGCATTTCGAGCAGACCATCAAGTCGGGCGAGAACACGCCGGTTCCCGTCACCAATCCGGTGCCGGTCTACTTCACCTACATCTCCGCCTGGTCCACCGGCGATGGCGTCGTCCAGTTCCGCGACGACATCTATGGCCGCGACGGCGTCGACGAACTGCAGATGACCTCGGCGCTCTGAGCCGGTCTTCGGAAGACATCAAAAAGGCCGCCCTCGGGCGGCCTTTTTCATTGCTGGGCACGCCATCATTCGTTCGCAGAGAAGGCGTGAATCTCCATCAGGATGGGACAGCTAAGGCTGCGGAAGAAGCGTAGCTCCACGTTTGGCGTCGTCCGCAACGTCTTGACGATTTCGGATGCGTCGTCCCGGTCGAACTCCTGATATTCGACATCGAGCGAGTCCAGCAGCGCTTTTGCATCTGGAAATGCGAGTCCGGGATGGAAGCCGCCGAGGTCGACCTTAATTCTCCGGGAAAGGCGAATGGGCGCTGTCTTCGGTGCTGGCTCGCCGCCACGCGTGTCCCAGAGGTTCAACCAAAATCTGGTTACCACAACCCGGTTGTCGCGCGCCTGCAGATCTATTTCGACGTCGCCATAACCCAGCTGGCACGAGAAGTGGTTTTCTATCCCGAAGTCCCAGCGATCAGGTGGCCCGAGGAAGCGGCCAACACTCTCAAGGTCATTGTCTGGCCAGAGCGGCGTCTGCCGTTCGCCAAGCAGCATTGATACAAGCGAGATCTTTTTCATGGTGGGCATTCTGCTGCGGCGCCCCTCTGGGTCAAGCTGATGGGCGCCGCTTGCATGCTTTGGGCCGTCTTTTTCGTTGCTGGTCGAAAAGCGACCATGAAATTTCGCACCCCACGTGGCGACGCTGGGGCAAGTATGTTAATGGCCCGCCACACTTCCCCGATGCCCCTCCGGACCAGCCCCGGACCAGCAAGGATCAGAACCGATGGCAGCTTCGAAACACCTCGAATCCTTCTTTGGAACCCCGCTCTCGGAGGTCGATCCGGAGATTTTCGGCTCGATCCGCAACGAGCTCGGTCGCCAGCGCCATGAGATAGAGCTGATCGCTTCGGAAAACATTGTTTCCCGCGCCGTGCTCGAGGCGCAGGGTTCGATCATGACCAACAAATATGCCGAGGGTTACCCCGGCAAGCGCTATTACGGCGGCTGCCAGTACGTCGACGTGGCCGAGGAACTCGCCATCGAGCGCGCCAAGAAGCTGTTCGACTGCAAGTTCGCCAACGTCCAGCCCAACTCCGGCAGCCAGATGAACCAGGCCGTGTTCCTCGGCCTGCTGCAGCCGGGCGACACCTTCATGGGCCTCGACCTGAACTCGGGCGGCCACCTGACCCACGGCTCGCCGGTCAACATGTCCGGCAAGTGGTTCAAGGTCGTCTCCTACGGCGTGCGCAAGGACGACCACCTGCTCGACATGGACGAGATCGAGCGTTTGGCCCACGCCCACAACCCCAAGCTCATCCTCGCCGGCGGCACCGCCTATTCGCGCGTCTGGGACTGGCAGCGCTTCCGCGAGATCGCCGATTCCATCGGCGCCTATCTGATGGTCGACATGGCCCACATCGCCGGCCTCGTCGCCGGTGGCGTGCACCCGTCGCCGCTGCCGCATGCGCATGTCGTCACCACCACCACGCACAAGTCGCTGCGCGGCCCGCGCGGCGGCATGATCCTCACCAATGACGAGGAAATCGCCAAGAAGATGAATTCGGCGGTGTTCCCCGGCCTGCAGGGCGGCCCGCTGATGCACGTCATCGCTGCCAAGGCCGTGGCCTTCGGCGAGGCGCTGAAGCCCGAATTCAAGACCTACGCCCAGAACGTTGCGGCCAACGCCAAGGCGCTCGCCGAAAGCCTCAAGGAAACCGGCCTCGACATCGTTTCGGGCGGCACCGACAACCACCTGATGCTGGTCGACCTCCGCCCCAAGAACGCCACCGGCAAGCGCGCCGAGGCGGCTCTCGGCCGCGCCAACATCACCTGCAACAAGAACGGCATCCCCTTCGATCCGGAGAAGCCCTTCGTCACCTCCGGCGTTCGTCTCGGCACGCCGGCGGGCACGACCCGCGGCTTCGGCGAAGCCGAGTTCCGCGAGATCGGCCAGCTGATCGCGGAAGTCCTGGACGGGCTCAAGGTTGCGAACTCCGACGAGGGCAACGCAGCGGTTGAAGCCGCCGTCAAGCAGAAGGTCGTCAACCTGACCGAGCGCTTCCCGCTCTATTCGTATCTGGGTTGAGCCTGGGCGCTTCGGCGCGACCCCATGACGAAGCCCCGTCCCGGCCAGCCCGGGATGGGGCTTCTGCTTTTGCGGATCATGCTTTAAGCCTTTCGCGGACGGGATTCGAAGACAAGGCCGAACGATGCGCTGCCCTTATTGCCAGTCTGAAGACACGCAGGTGAAGGACTCGCGTCCCGCCGAGGACGGCGCGGCCATCCGCCGACGGCGCATCTGCCCGGTATGCGGCGGCCGCTTCACCACCTTCGAGCGCGTGCAGCTGCGCGACCTGGTGGTGGTCAAGAAATCGGGCCGCAAGGTTCCCTTCGACCGCGACAAGCTCGCCCGCTCGGTCGAGATCGCCGTGCGCAAGCGCAACGTCGATCCCGAGCGCATCGAGCGCGCCGTCACCGGCATCGTCCGCCAGCTCGAAAGCTCGGGCGAAAGCGAAATCCCCTCCGGCGAGATCGGGCGGCTGGTCATGGAGGCGCTGAAGTCGCTCGACGACGTCGCCTATGTGCGTTTCGCCTCCGTCTACCGCAATTTCCGCGAGGCCAAGGACTTCCACGAGGTGCTCGGCGAGCTGAAGGGCGACGAGGACGCCGGCTGAGCCATGTCCGGAGCGACCACCCCTGAGCAGGACCGCATCGATCGCCGCTTCATGGCCGCCGCGATCCGCTACGCGCGCCGGCATCTTGGCCTCACTTCGACCAATCCTTCCGTCGGCACGCTGATCGTCCGCGACGACGGCAACGGTCCGGTCATCGTGGGCAGGGGCGTCACCGCCATCGGCGGGCGGCCCCATGCCGAGCCGCAGGCGCTCGCCGAAGCCGGCGAGCTGGCGCGCGGCGCCACCGCCTATGTGACGCTCGAGCCCTGCGCCCATCATGGCCGCACGCCGCCATGCGCCAATGCGCTCGTCAGTGCCGGCATAACGCGCGTCGTCGGTGCCGCCAGCGATCCCGACCACCGCGTGTCGGGCAACGGCTACGCCATCCTGCGCACCGCCGGCATCGAGGTCAGGGAGCGGGTGCTGGCTGCCGAGGCGGCGGACCAGCTGGCCGGCTACCTGAATCGATCCGTCAACAAGCGGCCGGAAGTGATTCTGAAGCTTGCGCTTTCCGCCGACGGCATGATCGGTCGGCGAGGCGAGGGGCAGATCGAGATCACCGGCGAGGTGGCTCGGCGCCAGGTCCATGTCATGCGCGCCGAATGCGACGCGATCCTTATCGGCATCGGCACGGCAATCGCCGACGATCCCGAGCTCACCGTGCGCCTGCCGGGCCTCAGGATGCGGTCGCCGGCACGGATCGTGCTCGACAGGCTGACCCGTCTGCCCGCGGCCTCGAAGCTGGCTCGCTCGGCGCTCGACGTGCCCGTGCTGGTGGCCACCTGCGAGGAGGGCGACCCGGCGAACAGGGCCGAGCTCGAGCGTGCCGGCGTGAAGTTCCTGGCGAGCGAGAGCTATGACGGGCGGGTCGCGCTGCCCGAACTGCTCGAGGACCTGGCCAATCAGGGCATGTCGCGCGTCATCGTCGAGGGCGGGGCGGACACGGCGCGCGCGTTCCTCGAGGACGGGCTGGTCGACAGGATCGCGCTGTTCTACGGGCCCGAGGCGATCGGCTCGGACGGCATTGCGGCGCCGATCGGCCGCGACCATATACCGGCAGGGTTCCGGCTGGTGCGCGAGGCGCGCTATGCCGAGGACGGCTTCGCCGAATGGATAAGGGATATCTGATGTTCACCGGGATCGTCACCGACGTGGGGACCGTTGCGTCCACCGTCCCGCTCGACCAGGGCGTGCGCCTGCGCATCGACACGGCCTACGATCCCAGGACCATCGACATCGGCGCCTCGATCGCCTGCTCCGGGGTCTGCCTGACCGTCGTCGGGCTGCCCGAGGCCGCGTCCAACGCCCGCTGGTTCGAGGTCGAAGCCTGGGAGGAGGCTCTGCGCCTCACCACCGCGAGCGACTGGACCGCCGGGCGCCGCATCAACCTCGAACGCGCCCTCAAGATCGGCGACGAGCTTGGCGGGCACATCGTTTCGGGTCACGTCGACGGCATGGCCGAGATCGTTTCGCGCGAGGACGAGGGCGAGGCGGTAAGGTTCCGGCTGGAAGCGCCGCGCGAACTGGCGAAGTTCATCGCGCCAAAGGGTTCGGTTGCCCTCGACGGGACGTCGCTGACGGTCAACAAGGTCGAGGGCACGCGTTTCGACGTGCTGTTGATCCACCATTCGCTGCAGGTGACGACCTGGGGCGAGCGCAAGGTCGGCGACCGCATCAACATCGAGGTCGACACCATGGCGCGCTACGCGGCGCGGCTTGCCGACGCTGCCCGGGAAGGGCTCTGAGACGGCGGCAGGCGGCTTGCGCGAGGCGACCGGCGGTTTCATGATGTGGCCCTTAACACTTCGCTTGCGAACTCCCCCGGTTCGGCCTAAGTGACCCGCTCTGCCGGAGATCGAACATGGCCAATGACAAGAAACTGAAGCTCCTCATCGTCGAGGCGCGCTTTTACGACGACCTCGCCGACGCACTGCTCGACGGTGCCAAGGCCGCGCTCGACGAAGCCGGTGCTTCCTATGACGTGGTCACCGTGCCCGGTGCGCTCGAAATTCCGGCCGTGATCTCCTTTGCCCTCGATGCGGCCGACGACGAGGGCACCCACTATGACGGTTATGTCGCGCTCGGCACCGTCATCCGCGGCGAGACCTATCATTTCGAGATCGTCGCCAACGAATCCGCCCGCGCCCTGATGGATCTCTCGGTCGCCGAGTCGATCGCCATCGGCAACGGGGTGCTGACCACCGAAAACGACGAGCAGGCCTGGGTGCGCGCGCGCCGCAGCGAAGGCGACAAGGGCGGCTTCGCGGCCCGTGCCGCGCTGACCATGATCGCGGTGCGCGAGAAACTGGGAGCCGCCCGGTCGTGAGCTCTTCCGAAGACAAGGGCCAGCCGGCCGTCCGCCACGCCAACAAGCGCGGTGCGGCCCGTCTCGCCGCCGTCCAGGCGCTCTACCAGATGGACGTGGCAGGCAGCGGCCTGCTCGAGATCACTGCCGAATACGAGGCCTTCCGGCTCGGCAAGGAAGTCGACGGCGCGCTCTACCGCGAGGCCGACGCGCAGTGGTTCCGCGCCATCCTGTCCGGCGTGGTCGAGAACCAGAAGTTCGTCGATCCGGTGATCCGCCAGGCGCTCACCGAGGACTGGCCGCTGTCGCGGCTCGATTCCACGCTGCGCGCTATCCTGCGCGCCGGGGTCTACGAGCTGATGAAGCGCCAGGACGTTCCGGTGGCGGTCATCGTGTCGGAATACGTCGACATCGCCAAGGCCTTCTACGAGGACGACGAGCCCAAGCTCGTCAATGCGGTTCTCGATCGTGTTTCCCGCAAGCTGCGCGGCGAAGGCAAGGGCAAGGACGCGACATGACCGTTGGCGAACGCGAAGCGCGGCGAACTGCCTACATCCTCGCCGCATCGCAAGCCATCATAGGCTCGGCCGCGCCGATCTCCTTTTCCATCGGCGGCCTGGCCGGGTTCTATCTCCTCGGTGAAGACAAGTCGCTGGCGACGCTTCCCATCACCGGTTTCAGCCTGGGCATGGCGCTTGGCGCCCTTCCTGCCGCCGCCATCATCCGCAGCCTCGGCCAGCGCGGCGGCTTCATGTTCGGCACGGCAGTGACGGCCGTCGGCGGCGCCATCGCGACGCTGGCGCTTTTCAGGGCCGAGTTCTGGCTCTTCGTGTTCGGCCTGATGATGCTCGGCGCCGGCAGCGCCTTCGTCCAGCAGTTCCGCTTCGCCGCGGCCGACAACGCCCCGCCGGAATTCAAGGCCAACGCCATTTCCTTCGTGCTTGCCGGCGGCATCATCACCGCCATCCTCGGACCGCAGATCGTGATCTTCACCCGCGAGCTGTTCGCACCGGTGATGTTTGCGGGTTCGTTCGCGGCCATCATCGGGCTTGCCGCGGTCGGCGCCGTCATCCTGTCCTTCCTCAGGGTGACGGAGGGCGCGCACGCGCACCAGGATTCCGCCGCCGCGGACGCCAGGTCGCTCAGGGAGATCGTGACCCAGCCGCGCTTCGCCGCCGCCCTGGTCTGCGCCGTCGGCACCTACACGCTGATGACCTTCGTCATGACCGGCGCCCCGCTCGCCATGGTCGGCTGCGGCTTCTCGCCCGACGAGGCGACGCTCGGCATCTCATGGCACGTCATGGCCATGTTCGGCCCGAGCTTCTTCACCGGCAGCCTGATCCGGCGCTTCGGCCCCGAGCGCATGGTGGGGCTGGGCATCCTCCTGCTCGTCGGCTGCGCCATCGTGGCGCTGTCGGGCATCGCGCTCTGGCAGTTCTGGTCGGCCCTGATTCTGCTCGGGCTCGGCTGGAACTTCGGCTTCATCGGCGCGACCGCGATCGTCGCCACGGCCTACCGCCCTTCGGAGAAGGCGAGGGTGCAGGGCTTTCACGATTTCGTGTTGTTCGGTGCCGTGGCGCTGGCCTCGCTGCTGTCGGGTGCCGTCTACAACGTCTATGGCTGGGACATGCTGAACTGGCTGGTTTTCCCGGTTTGCGTGGTCTGTTTAGGCGCTCTGGCAACGCTGGCCAAGGCGAACCGCCGGCAGGCGGCCTGACAGGAAGTTGTCGGCAGTCGCCGCCGCCGTTTGTTCGAACTTCAAAAAAATATTGCGCGCAGCTCAAATGTAGTGAAAGCGTATGCCCCGACGTAAGGCAGACGGCATGCTCATATGTAAGCAACGTCCGTCACCAGTCACATCAAAGGGGGGTATCGTGAGCTTCAAGACTATTCTGGCGATTGCCGGAGTTTCATTCGGCATCGCAACGGGTTCTGCAAGTGCGCAGGTGGTCGTCTCGTCCAAGATCGACACCGAAGGCGGCGTGCTCGGCAACATCATCCAGTCGGTTCTCAACGCCAACGACATCGCCACGACCGACCGCATCCAGCTTGGCGCGACGCCGGTCGTCCGCAAGGCAATCGCCGCGGGCGAGATCGACATCTATCCGGAGTACACCGGCAATGCCGGCTTCTTCTTCGAGAAGGCGGATGATCCGGTCTGGAAGGATGCCGCCAAGGGCTACGAGACCGCCAAGAAGCTCGACTACGACGCCAACAAGATCGTCTGGCTGAAGCCGGCGCCGGCCAACAACACCTGGGCGATCGCGCTGCGCAAGGACGTGACCGAGCCGAACAAGCTCGCCACCCTCAGCGACTTCGGCAAATACGTCTCCGGCGGCGGCAATGTCGTGCTGGCGGCTTCCTCCGAGTTCGTCAATTCGGCGGCCGCCCTGCCTGCCTTCCAGACGACCTACGGCTTCACCCTCAAGCCGGAGCAACTGATCACCCTTTCCGGCGGCGACACCGCCGCTACGATCGCCGCAGCCGCCAACCAGACCAACGGCGCCAACGCCGCCATGGTCTACGGCACCGACGGCGGCATCGCCCCGTCCGGCCTCGTGGTGCTCGCTGACGACAAGGGCGTCCAGCCGGTCTACCAGCCGGCGCCGATCGTTCGCGAGGCGGTGCTCAAGCAGCATCCGGAGATCGAGACGCTGCTGAAGCCGGTGTTCGAGAAGCTCGACCTCGTCACGCTCCAGGAACTGAACGGCCGCGTCCAGGTCGGCGGCGAGCCTGCCAAGGCGGTCGCCGAGGATTTCCTGAAGAAGAACGGCTTTCTGAAGTAAGCTCCTGCGGCGCGCCTCGGCTGTCGGGGCGCGCCACAGGCAGCGGGGACGCATTTCGGCCGTGAGCATCAGATTTGACAAGCTTGGCGTGGTGATCGCCGCGATCGCCGCCTATGGCGCCTTGGTTGCGCCATTCGCCACGTTCCGTGCCAACCGTATCGTCGCCGGCGAACCCCGGTCGATACTCGAGGCGCTGCCGCAGCCCTTTGGCTTGCTGCTTCTCGCCATTTTGGTTGTGTCAGGGCTGATTGCGCTGTTGCGAACGCCGCTCGTGATCAGGCTGGCGGCAAGTGTCGACGCTCTTGTGATGCTCGCGGCTCTGATCGGTGTCGCCGGAGCGTTCCTCACACCGGAGGGCAACACGTTTGCCCGCATCTCGCCGGCGTCCGGATTCTGGATTTTGGTCTTTGCGTTCACGCTGCTGCTGGCCGACGGCCTCACGAGGCTGCAGTTGTCGCCGGCGGGGCGCGTCGCGGTCCTTGCGGCGGCCGCGGTGGCGGTCTGGTTGCTGCTCGCGTCCGGGGCCTGGAACGATCTGTCGCTTCTCAAGGAATATGCCAACCGCGCCGACAGCTTCTGGATCGAGGCCAGGCGTCATGTCACCCTGACTCTCGGTTCGCTCGCCGGTGCGGTGATCGTGGGGTTGCCGCTCGGCGTCCTCAGCCATCGTGTCGAGTGGCTGCGGGCAGGCATGCTCAACACCCTCAACATCATCCAGACCATCCCGTCCATCGCGCTGTTCGGCATCCTGATCGCCCCGTTGGGCTGGGTTGCGGCCAACGTCCCGGGGGCGGCAGCCATCGGCATTCGCGGCATCGGCGTAGCGCCGGCCTTCGTCGCGCTGTTCCTCTATTCGCTGCTGCCGGTGGTCGCCAACACGGTCGTCGGGCTGGCGGGCGTCCCGCGCGCCGCCAACGATGCCGCCCGGGGCACCGGCATGACCGACTGGCAGCGCCTCAAAGGCGTCGAGTTCCCGCTCGCCTTTCCGGTGATCCTGACCGGCATCCGCATCGTTCTCGTCCAGAACATCGGGCTCGCCACCATCGCCGCGCTCATCGGCGGCGGCGGCTTCGGCGTCTTCGTGTTCCAGGGCGTCGGCCAGACGGCGATGGATCTCGTGCTGCTCGGCGCGGTGCCGACGGTCGCGCTGGCCTTCGCCGCAGCAATCATTCTCGACGCGGTCATCGAAACGGCCGCGACAGGCAGACCCGTGGCGGAGGCCGCATGATCGAAATCGAACATGTCACCAAGCGATACGGCGACTTGACGGTCGTCGACGACGTGTCGATGCTCATCGAGCCGCGCACGATCACGGTGATCGTAGGCACATCCGGCTCGGGCAAGACCACGCTCCTGCGCATGATCAACCGACTGGTCGAACAGACGTCGGGGGCGATCAGGCTGGACGGGGTCGACAACCGTTCGGTGCCCGGCCCGCAACTGCGCCGCAGCATCGGCTATGCCATCCAGGGGCACGGACTGTTTCCGCACCGGACGGTGGCGCAGAACATCGCCACTGTGCCCGTGCTGCTCGGCTGGGACCCAGTTCGGACCAAGGCGCGGGTCGATGAACTGCTGGCGCTCTTCCAGCTCGATCCCGCGGCCTTCGGGCCGCGCTATCCGCACGAGCTGTCGGGCGGCCAGCAGCAGCGCGTCGGCGTTGCCCGCGCGCTCGCCGCCGAGCCCAACGTGCTGTTGATGGACGAGCCGTTCGGCGCGCTCGACCCCATCATCCGCACCAAGGCGCAGGAGGATCTGCTCGCCATCCAGAAGCGCTTCGGCACCACCATCGTGCTCGTCACGCACGACATGGAGGAGGCCGTCCATCTCGGCGACCGCATCGCCGTCATGGATGGCGGCCGCCTGGTCCAGTACGCCAGGCCGGCGGAAATCCTTGCCCGGCCCGCCAACGATTTCGTCGAGACGCTGATCGGCACCAGCGACCGGCCCTTCAAGTTGCTTTCGCTGGGATCCGTCGACGAGGCCATCGAGCCGGGGCAGGCAGAGGGCGAAGCCATCGGTGCCGACGCGACGCAGCGCGACGCCCTGGCCAAGCTGCTGTGGTCCGGCCGTTCCGAAATGCCGGTGACCAATGGCGACGGCAAGGCTATCGGCCGGGTGACGGTGGACGGGCTGGTCAAACGCGCCGCGAGGCCCGAATGAGGGCATGGATCCCCACGGTCCTGCGACTGGCGCTGCTGGTCGTGCTGGTGGCGTTCCTGGCCAATCCGGCCTGGTTCGAGCCGCTGTTCAAGCCGCTGACGCAGAACGGCGCGCCGGCGATCTACAACCAGGGCAGCCTGCTGTCGCTCGCGCTGCTGCACCTGCGGACAGTTGCGATTGCCACGGTTGCTGCGATCGTCGTCGCAGTGTCGCTCGCCATCCTGGTGACGCGCCCGGCCGGGGCCGAGTTCCTGCCGCTGTCGCGCAGCCTGGTGAACATCGGGCAGACCTTTCCCCCGGTCGCGGTGCTGGCGCTCGCCGTGCCGGCCGTAGGCTTCGGCGAGAAGCCGACGCTGATCGCGCTTTTCCTCTATGGGCTTTTGCCGATCTTCGAGAACACGCTGACGGGGCTCACCACCACGCCGGCCAACGTCGTCGAGGCAGCGCGCGGCGCCGGCATGACCGGCTGGCAGCGTCTCGTCCAAATCGAGCTGCCGCTGAGCGTTCCGGTGATCCTGGCCGGCATCCGGCTGTCGGTGGTCATCAGCCTCGCCACGGCGACCATCGGCTCGACGGTCGCCGCAAAGACCGTGGGCGAGGTCATCATCGCTGGCCTGCAGTCCAACAACCTCGCCTTCGTCCTCCAGGGCGGGCTGATCGTGGCCGCCCTTGCGGTGCTGATCTATGACGTGCTGTCGGCGCTGGAGCGCATCGCCGCCAGGCGCATGGGGCTGGCGACGCAATCTTGATCCCTGGCTAGCGGCCGCGCACCGGATGGTCGAGCGTGATCTCGAGCCGGATTGCGGCGCCTTCGACGACCCAGCGGCGGCGCAGCACGGCGAAATCATGGCTGCCTGCGCCCGACGCGATCGAGACCACGTCGCCCGTCTGGCATTCCGGCGTGAGCTTCAGCGCGCCGATGGCCGCGTCCAGGCCGAGCTTTCCGGCGTACATCCTGGCCGAACCGGTCAGTACCAACTGGACAGGCTGGCCTGTTGCGCCGCCCGCGAGACTCGGTGATTGATCTGGTCGATGCCCCGATCCGTCATTCGAAGGAATTCTGGCCATGATTTGGCGTCTCTCTAAGATCGTGATGTGTCTCTGCCTCGCAGCTTTCGCCTTTCTCGTGGCGTTCGGCAATATCACCGACTACGGCTCCAATTTCGCCTTCGTCCAGCACGTACTGAGCATGGACACGACCTTTCCCGGCAATGCGCTGATGTATCGCTCGATCACCAACCCGAGCCTCTGGAGCGTCGGCTACTGGATGATCATCTTCGGCGAAGCGCTGACCTTCGTGCTCTTCCTCGTCGCCGCGCTGAAGCTCTGGCAGGCGCGCAATGGGTCCGGACAGGAATTCAACGACGCCAAGGGCTTCGTCGCACTAGGCGCTACCATGGGCTTTCTCGTCTGGTTCTTCGGCTTCATGGTCGTCGGCGGCGAATGGTTCGCCATGTGGCAATCCAGCACCTGGAACGGCCAGGACGCGGCCTTCAAGTTCTACATGACGATGCTGGCGGTGCTGATCTACGTCAACCAGCCGGACCGCGACCTGGCCTGAGGCGTTTTTGATTTTCGTCGGGCCGCTGGAAGCGGCTTGGCGAAAGCCGGGACAAAAGCTTGGCGATATCTTGACGTCCTTGGCCCTGTTTCGGATTGTCGCACCGGGGACCGGCACCAGCACATAGGCTGCCGGTCTCGTTCACTTAGCCCGGGGAGGGGATATCCGGGCGCAATCAGGGAAGAGAATTGGCAATGACAATGCTTTACGTCGTCATCGCCTGCGGCTTGCTATCTGTCCTTTACGCCATCTGGGCGACGCAGTCGGTGCTTGCATCCGACCAGGGCAGTGCGCGCATGCAGGAAATCTCTGCTGCCATCCGTGAAGGTGCGCAAGCATATCTGGCGCGCCAGTACACGACCATCGCCATCGTCGGCGTCGTCGTGTTCCTGCTCGCCTGGTGGCTGCTTTCCGGCACCGCGGCGATCGGCTTTTTGATTGGTGCAGTCCTGTCCGGGACTGCGGGTTTCATCGGCATGCACGTCTCGGTTCGCGCCAATGTGCGCACCGCCCAGGCAGCCTCCAACAGTCTGGCCGCCGGCCTCGACATCGCCTTCAAGTCGGGCGCCATCACCGGCCTCCTCGTCGCAGGTCTCGCCCTGCTCGGCGTGTCTGTCTACTATTGGATCCTCACCGGGCCGATGGGGCTCGCGCCCAACGACCGCATGGTCGTCGACTCGCTGGTGGCGCTCGGCTTCGGCGCTTCGCTGATCTCGATCTTCGCGCGTCTCGGCGGCGGCATCTTCACCAAGGGTGCGGACGTCGGCGGCGATCTCGTCGGCAAGGTCGAAGCGGGCATTCCGGAGGACGATCCGCGCAATCCGGCGACGATCGCCGACAACGTCGGCGACAATGTCGGCGACTGCGCCGGCATGGCGGCCGACCTGTTCGAGACCTATGCGGTGACGGTCGTCGCCACCATGGTGCTCGGCGCCATCTTCTTCGCCGGTTCGGCGGTGCTTTCGAGCGTGATGCTCTATCCGCTCGCCATCTGCGGCGCCTGCATCATCACCTCGATCGCGGGTACGTTCTTCGTCAAGCTCGGCTCCAACGGCTCGATCATGGGAGCCCTCTACAAGGGCCTGATCGTCACCGGCCTGCTGTCGATCCTGGGCCTCGGCGCCGCCACGTCGCTGACCATCGGCTGGGGCGAGGTCGGCCTGGCGAATGGCGTCCTGGTCACGGGCCGGAACCTGTTCATCTGCGGGCTCATCGGCCTCCTGGTGACCGGCCTGATCGTGGTCATCACCGAATACTACACCGGCACCAACAAGCGTCCGGTCAATTCGATCGCACAGGCGTCGGTCACCGGTCACGGCACCAACGTCATCCAGGGCCTTGCGGTGTCGCTCGAATCGACCGCGCTGCCGGCGATCGTCATCGTCGGCGGCATCATCGCCACCTTCCAGATCGCCGGCCTGTTCGGAACGGCCATCGCCGTCACCACCATGCTCGGCCTGGCTGGCATGATCGTGGCGCTCGACGCCTTTGGCCCGGTCACCGACAATGCCGGCGGCATTGCCGAAATGTCCGGCCTGCCGAAGGAAGTGCGTCAGTCGACCGACGCGCTCGACGCCGTCGGCAACACCACCAAGGCGGTGACCAAGGGCTACGCCATCGGCTCCGCCGGCCTCGGCGCGCTGGTGCTGTTCGCGGCCTACAGCTACGACCTGCAGTATTTCGCCGCCAACAGCGCGCAGTTCCCGTACTTCGCCGACATCGGCACGGTCTCGTTCGACCTGTCGAACCCCTATGTCGTCGCCGGCCTGATCTTCGGCGGCCTGATCCCGTACCTGTTCGGCGGCATCGCCATGACCGCTGTCGGCCGTGCGGCAGGGGCGATCGTCGAGGAGGTGCGCAAGCAGTTCCGCGAGAACCCCGGCATCATGCAGGGCACCGCCAAGCCGGACTACGCGCGCGCCGTCGACCTGCTCACCAAGGCTGCGATCAAGGAGATGATCATCCCGTCGCTGCTGCCGGTGCTGGCGCCGCTAGTCGTCTATTTCGGCGTGCTCTTGATCTCGGGCTCCAAGGCGTCCGCCTTCGCCGCCCTCGGCGCATCGCTGCTCGGCGTCATCGTCAACGGCCTGTTCGTGGCGATCTCGATGACCTCCGGCGGCGGCGCCTGGGACAACGCCAAGAAGTCGTTCGAGGACGGCTTCACCGACAAGGACGGCGTCAAGCACATGAAGGGTTCCGAAGCCCACAAGGCGTCGGTCACCGGCGACACCGTCGGCGATCCCTACAAGGATACGGCCGGACCGGCCGTGAACCCGGCGATCAAGATCACCAACATCGTCGCGTTGCTGCTGTTGGCGGTCCTGGCGCATAGCTGAGCCGCGACAGTTCGGGGCAAGTAGCAAGGAAAAACCCCGTCCGCGTTGAGCGGGCGGGGCTTTTCATGCGGCCAATGAGAAAAAAAACCCGCGGGATTTGCTCCCGCGGGTCTTGTTGCCTGAGATTTCTGGAGCCTGCCGGCCGATCAGCTTCCGCCGAAGATGCTGCTGGCCGCGCTCGAACCCATCTTGCCGGCGCCCGAGAGCAGCTGGCCGAGGAAGTTCTGGTCCTTGCCGCCGGTCGGCGTCGTGCGCGTGATGAAGTCGAACACCTTGCCGTCCTGCAGGCCGTAATTGGCGATCTGGGAGACGCGGCCGTCGGTGCCGAAATAGACGGCCAGCACGCGCTGGTCGACGAGCTTCGGCTTGGCGAAGGCGACGGCGCGCTTGCGCGTCTGGGAGATGTAATAGAACACCTCGTTGTCGAAGGTGGCGGTGGTCGAAGGCGTGCCCAGCGCCAGCAGCACCTGTTCGCGGCTCGAGCCGACGGGCACGGAATCGATCGACTGCTGGTCGATGACGTAACCCTGGGTCAATGTCTCGCCCGGGTTCAGGTCACCGAAGGTCTTCGAGGTGTTGCACGCCGAAAGCACGACGGCAGCCGCGACAAGCGACACGGCACCGGCCGGCCGCAGCGAAAATGACATCTTGAATTTCAGCGACTGCAACAACAACTCCATCCTGTCGTGCCAGGGCCCTGGCTTGCGCGAAGCCGCAAAACCGGTAAACCAGCTTGCGCGCCGATGCAACAAGGCCACCTAGCGAAACGGGTCCCCGGGAGACCGCCCTCTCATGTTCCAGCGTCTGTTTGGCCGTCAACGCCAAGCCAACCGCGCCATCACGGACGCGCTCTATACACGAATCGTGGCGGCGGCGCGGCAGGAACCACTTTATTCTGCGTGGAACGTACCGGACACGCCGCTCGGGCGCTTCGAGATGCTGTCGCTGCACATGTTTCTGTTTCAGCATCGCCTGCGCGGCGAACAGGGGCCTCCAGCCGAGATCGCGCAATTGCTGATCGACGAGTTTTTTCTCGACGTCGACCACTCGCTGCGCGAACTTGGAATCAGCGACGTCGGCGTGCCAAAGCGGATGAAGAAGCTGGCTAAGATGTTCTATGGCCGTACCGAGGCCTACAGGGAGGCGGTCGAGGGCAGCGACAGGGCAGGGCTGGCCGCGGCGCTCGCGCGCAATGTCCGCCCGGAAGACGCAAGCTGGCCCGAGGCCTCCGCGCTGGCGGACTATGTGCTGGGGGCAGATGTTTTCCTCAAGGCGCAGCAGACCAGCGAAATCTGCGCCGGCAAGCTCGAATTCCCGGCGCCCAAGGCGGCCTGAAGGGAGGCCATCCATGAAACATGTCCAGACCCAGAGCTCGGTCTCGTTCATCGTCAATGTCGCGCGGCTGCCGCAGAAGGGCATGTCGGTGGTCGTCGAGGCCGATGCGGCGCAGCGCGAAGCCCTGGCCGAGGCGCATGGGCTGCTTTCGGTCGAGCGCTACCGCGCCGAGCTTCTCGTCAGCAGCTGGAAGCGCAACGGGATCAAGGTCCGCGGCCGCGTCGAGGCGGCGATCACCCAGGCCTGCATCGTCACCATGGAGCCGCTGGACGCCAAGGTCGAAGAGGACGTCGAGGGCGTCTTCCTGCCGGAGGATTCCAAGCTCGGCCGCGAGGGTTTCCATGTCGGCGGCGAGATCCTGCTCGATGCCGAGGGGCCGGACAGCCCCGAGACGTTCGAGGGCGACAGCATCGACGTCGGCGCGCTCGCCGAGGAGTTCTTCGGTCTTGGCATCGATCCTTACCCGCGCAAGAAGGGCGCCGCGATGACCGCCGCGACCGACGAAGACGGCGGGCTGGTCGAGAGCGAGTTCCAGAAAAAGCTGCGTTTGATTGCCAAGAAACTTTGAAAACGATTTTCGATTCGCGTAATCCGGTTGTGCGGCGATCCAAAACCGCTATTTTCCGCCCGGGTTTTTGCGTGCCCCGCTACGCCAACAGTGAGATGACCGACGCGTGATCAGGATTTCAGTTGATGCCATGGGAGGCGATCACGGACCCTCCGTGGTCATCCCCGCTCTGGCCAAGGTCGCCGTCCGGCGCAGCGATGTTCGTTTCATCATATACGGTCGCGAGGAGGCGGTTCGCCCCGAACTCGCCAAGCATCCGCGGCTGGCCGCGGTCAGCGAGTTCCACCACAGCGAGGTTGCCGTCCGCATGGACGACAAGCCGAGCCAGGCGCTGCGCCACGGCCGCTGGAAGTCGTCGATGTGGAAGGCCATCGAGGCGGTGAAGTCGGGCACCTCCGACGCTTGCGTTTCCGCCGGCAACACCGGTGCGCTGATGGCCATGTCGAAGTTCTGCCTGCGGACCATGGCGACGATCGATCGCCCGGCCATCGCCGCGCTGTGGCCGACCACGCGGGGCGAGAGCGTCGTGCTCGATGTCGGCGCCACGATCGGCGCGGACGCCCACCAGCTGATCGACTTTGCTATTCTGGGAACCGGCATGGCCCGGGCGCTGTTCGGGATCGAGCGGCCTTCGGTCGGGCTGCTCAATGTCGGCGTCGAGGAGATCAAGGGACAGGAAGAGGTCAAGGAAGCCGGGCGCATGCTGCGCGAGGCCAACTTGGCTTCGATGAACTATCAGGGTTTCGTCGAGGGCGACGACATCGGCAAGGGCGCGACTGACGTCGTGGTGACGGAGGGCTTCTCCGGCAACATCGCGCTGAAGACCGCCGAGGGAACCGCGCGCCAGATCGCCGGTTACCTTCGCGAGGCGATGAGCCGCACGCTGATGGCCAAGATCGGCTACATTTTCGCCAAGGGCGCATTCGACCGGCTGCGCGAGAAGATGGACGTGCGCCGTGCCAACGGTGGCGTCTTCCTCGGCCTGAACGGCGTGGTGGTGAAGAGCCATGGCGGTGCCGACGCGGATGGTTTCGCGGCGGCGATCGAGATGGCGTACGATATGGTTCGCAACCGGCTGCTCGACCGCATCGAGGCCGATCTCGACCTGTTTCATGCACGCAACCCGCATGCAGCGATGGGACGATCCAGCGCCGCGGTCGAAGAACAGGAATAGGACTTTTCGAAGTGATCAGATCAGTTGTGCGCGGCATCGGCTCGGCGTTGCCCCGCCGCATCATGAAGAACACCGATTTCGAAGGCGTGGTCGAAACCTCGGACGAGTGGATCGTCCAGCGCACAGGCATTCGCCAGCGTCACATCGCCGCCGACGACGAGACGACGGCGTCGCTCGGCGAGGCTGCCGCGCGCGCCGCGCTCGCCAATGCCGGGCTGACGCCCGATGACATCGACCTGATCGTGCTGGCGACGTCGACGCCGAACAACACATTCCCGGCGACCGCCGTCGAGATCCAGAACCGGCTCGGCATGCGGCACGGATTCGCCTTTGACATGCAGGCCGTCTGCAGCGGCTTCGTCTATGCGGTCACCACTGCCGATCTCTACATCAAGGGCGGTCTGGCCAAGCGCGTGCTGGTGATCGGTTCGGAGACCTTCTCGCGCATCCTCGACTGGAACGACCGCTCGACCTGCGTCCTTTTCGGCGACGGCGCCGGCGCGCTCGTGCTCGAAGCCCAGCATGGCGAGGGGACGATTGCCGATCACGGCGTGCTTGCCGCCAGCCTGCGCTCGGACGGCACCCACAAGGACAAGCTGTTCGTCGACGGCGGCCCGTCGACCACCGGCACCGTCGGCCATCTCAAGATGGAGGGTCGCGAGGTCTTCAAGCACGCCGTGGGCATGATCACGGACGTGATCGAGGACGTCTTCGCCCAGGCCAGCATCTCCGCCGACGACCTCGACTGGTTCGTGCCGCACCAGGCCAACAAGCGCATCATCGACGCTTCCGCCAAGAAGCTCGGGATCGCCGAGGAGAAGGCGGTCGTCACCGTCCACTTGCACGGCAACACCTCCGCCGCATCGGTTCCGCTGGCGCTTTCGGCGGCCGTCGCCGACGGTCGCATCAAGAAGGGCGACCTCGTGATGCTCGAAGCCATGGGGGGAGGCTTCACCTGGGGCGCGGTGCTGCTGCGCTGGTGATTCCCGACGGCGCGGGCACCATCCCGCGCCTCGTGTGCGATGGCTGCGGATCGCTTCTTGACCTTGACGGATCAATTACTTAACCTCCGGCGCGTTTGCGAAATTGTTGTTTTTTAGGATTGGACCGCCGCATGGGGGGAAAGACACTGACGCGTGCCGACCTCGCCGAAGCCGTCTACCGTAAGGTCGGCCTCTCGCGCACCGAATCGGCACAGCTGGTCGAGACGGTTATCGACGAAATCTGCGAGGCGATCGTCCGCGGGGAGACGGTCAAGCTCTCGTCCTTCGCAACCTTTCACGTGCGCGACAAGAACGAGCGCGTCGGGCGCAATCCGAAGACCGGCGAGGAGGTTCCGATCCTGCCGCGCCGGGTGATGACCTTCAAGGCATCCAACGTGCTCAAGAGCCGCATCCTGCGCGCGCACCAGAACGGCAAGTCGAAGGCCGCCAAGTAGCGCAATCGCGGCTTTTATCGGTTGATTGCCCGTTCGTGATTCGTACGGGGCTTGAATGTCGTCGCACAAACCGCTGAAATGAATCGCGAATCGTTTGCGAAAGTGGCGACCATGGACAAGAGCCCCGACGCCTTCCGCACCATCAGCGAAGTTGCCGAAGATCTGGACCTGCCGCAGCACGTGCTGCGTTTCTGGGAGACGCGGTTCACCCAGATCAAGCCGATGAAGCGCGGCGGCGGCCGCCGGTACTACCGGCCGCAGGATGTGGAACTCATCAAAGGTATCCGCCACATGCTCTATGAGCAGGGCTATACCATCAAGGGCGTGCAGAAACTCCTGCGCGACAACGGCAACCAGTTCCTGGTCGCGGTTGGCAGCGGCGATGTGGCGGCCGTCGAGGCCATCGCCCAGCGCAAGCAGGCCGAAGCCCCGATGACCCCGGCAGCCCAGCCGCGCGTCGACGACGAGATGCTCGTCGGCGAAGCTAGGGCCAAGCCCAGCCGGCGCTTCTTCGGCCTGGGCAAGGCCGACGACGAAGGACCCGTTGCCGCTGACGGCGGCAAGCTGACGCGTGACAACCGCGCACTGCTGCAGGAGGCGCTGTTCGACCTCCTGGAGTGCAAGAGGCTGCTCGATCAGGTTCGCTGAGGACCGCATCGGCGGGCTACGGCTGTATCCGGTCCGCCGATCGAAACTATGAACAAGATTGACGGAAAAGCCGCCGATTTGGGTTGACCGGGACGGTATTATCAAGATACATCGCGACCGGTCCGGAGTGTAGCGCAGCCCGGTAGCGCACTTGACTGGGGGTCAAGGGGTCGTCGGTTCGAATCCGGCCACTCCGACCATTTTCCCTTCCCCTGCAATGCTTTGCTTAGGCAAGCGCCTCGCACAGGCGCATTGCGATTCCATCGAATTCATAGGCGGACGGCGCCACGGATACGTTGGTCTCTCGTGGCGCCGGCCTTGTTCCGTCACATCATCGAGGGCGGGATCAGCACGCTGTCTACCTTGTCCCCCTCATCGTCCAGCTGGATCGAGACATGCCCGCCGCGCCGGAGCAAGGGCAGGGCGACGTCGCGCGGGATGGTGAAGCTCTTGCCGCCTTCGAGTGTGACGACGCGAGCCGCGGGATTGAACTTGGCGATCACGCCGTTGACTTCAGATGCAAAGGCGGCGCCCGAGATCAGGACGAGCGAGGTGGTAGCAAGAACGAGCTTGTGCATGGCATTTCTCCTTCGGTGATCGTTTGGGGCATCGGGGTCGATGCCTGGATGCCCGAAGCTACGGCCGCCGTCGGCCGGGGTTGCGCTCATTCCGGTAAACTCGAAACACAATGCGCTCACGGATGATTGTTCCGTCCGGCGCGAAACTTGGCCGCTCGTCGCTCGTTGCGCGCCCGTCGTCCACGGCCATGCAAAAAAAAGCCACGGGCGCGGGCCCGTGGCTTTTCGCTTGGCAGCCTGGGAGGCTGCCAAGGGGGGAGTCCGTCGCCTTACCTCAGTACGGCGGTGACGCGGTCGCCTTCGTCGTTCAGGTCGATCGAGACCCGCTCGCCGGCCTGGATCGACGGCACGGCAACGTCGCGCGGGATGGTGAAGCTCTTGCCGCCTTCGAGCGTGATGACGCGGACGTCGGGGTTGTAGCTGCTGACGACGCCGACAGCGGACGACGCGAAAGCAGCGCCGGACATCAGGGCGAAGGCGGAAGCGGTGAGGATGATCTTCTTCATTGTAATGTTCCTTTCAACTTGTCGGCGGAAGCGGGTCTTTCTGATCCGGTCGTTCCGCCTGCTGTTTGAGCCGGGCTGCCTGTCCACTTGCTGGCGGCTTGGCGGCTGGAAAGAGGCCACGGTTGGGAGGGCCCGTGGCTCTTTCGATTTTCAGCTTGGGAGGCTGTCTTTCAGGTGGTCCTTGGAGGGCCGTCCGAGGTCCTTAGAGCGACTTCAGCACCGCGGTGACGCGGTCGCCTTCGTCGTTGAGGTCGATCGAGACCTTCTCGCCGGCCTGGATCGACGGCACGGCAACATCGCGCGGGATGGTGAAGCTCTTGCCGCCTTCGAGCGTGATGACGCGGACGTCGGCGTTGTAGTTGCCGACGACGCCGTCAGCGGACGATGCCAGAGCAGCGCCGGACATCAGGGCGAGGGCGGAGGCAGCGAGGATGATCTTCTTCATGGTCGTATTCCTTTCAACTTGTCGGCGGAAGCGGATCTTGTGATCCGGCCGTTCCGCTCGTGGATTGAGCCGGGCTGCCCGTCCATTCGCTGGTTGAGGCGGCTTGGCGGCTGGAAAGAGGCCACGGTTGGGAGGGCCCGTGGCTCTTTCGATTTTCGGCTTGGGAGGCAGTTTTTCGGGTTGCCCTTGCAGGGCAGCCCGCAGTCCTTAGAGCGACTTCAGCACAGCGGTGACGCGGTCGCCTTCGTCGTTCAGCTGGATCGAGACTTTCTCTCCGGACTGGATCGACGGCACAGCAACGTCACGCGGAACGGTGAAGCTCTTGCCGCCTTCAAGAGTGATGACGCGAACATCTGCGTTGTAATTTCCAACAACGCCATCAGCGGACGAAGCAAAAGCGGCGCCGGACATGAGAGCGACTGCCGAAGCAGCGATGATGATCTTTTTCATTTCGAAGTTCCTTTCAGCTTTATCAGCGGAACCGATCGTTTTGTTTTGGTCGTTTCGCTTACCATGCTCAAATAGGCGGCTTCATTTCAGATTACCATAGCTGGAACGGTCACTCTGATTCACAAAACGGTCACACGGAAGTGAGCCGGCTTTTGGTGCCGGACTGTTCACAATATCGAGGGTGATGCGTGAGGTTGGTGCTGCCGGCTCGCGTCAGCCGGCGGCAGAGGTGACGGCGCGCTGGTGGCGCGCCTCGAGCGCGATCGCGCCCCAGATCAGGCCGAGCAGCAAGTAGAAGTGCCGCCAGTGATCGGTGTCGATCACCGTGCCGAGAGCGACGTGGCCGATGAAGACGACATAGGCCGGGAGCAGGTAGGGTTGCCACGGCCGGTCGCGCAGCAGGATGCGAAAGCCGGCGGCGAGCGTCCAGACGATCAACACGAGGTAGCTGGCGAAGCCCAGCCAGCCGTAGTCCATCAGCGCCTTGAGCCAGATGTCGTGCGTGTCTTCGCCATAGATCTGGCCGAAGACGAGCGGGCCGATGCCGAACGGCTTCTCGAGCGCCATCAGGAAGCCGATGCCGTAGCGGGCAAACCGGCCCACGCGCGCTCCGTCGTACTCCTGCACCAGCTGGGCGCGCGTGGTGAACAATTCGGCGACGCTGGGGATCTGGAGGGCGATGAGCAGGCCTGCTGCGAGCAATGCGAGTGCGGCGATGCTCATGACGACGATCCTGAGCCGGAATTTGCCGCTGCTGCTCTTGAGGAAGAGCAGGCCGGTGAGCAGGATCGCCGAAACCGCGAACAGGCCCCAGGCGCCGCGCGAGAAGGACAGGAAGATGCCTCCCGTTATGATCAGCAGGGGCACGGTGTAGAGAGCCATCCTGGCTGGGCTCCCGGTGAGGATGCGCTGGAGCAGGTAGATGCCGGGAAGGGCGAGATACGGTCCGAATACGTTGGGGTCCTGGAAGGCGCCCGCCGCGCGGTCGAATTTGGTGAACATCTCGGTGCCCGGCAGGATGCCGAAGTAGCCGACGATCCCGAGCAACGAGGTCACCACGGCCGAAACGACCCAGGACAAATAGATGACCCGGTAGAGCTTGGGGTCGGATTCTGTAACGGCGGCGAAGAAGATGGCCGTGAACGCAAGGAACAGGGAGACGGCAAGATAGAGCGGGGTGCTGCCGATATCCCCCATCTGCGTCATCGAGATCAGTCCGCCGATGTTGAAGATGATCAGCAGCACCGCCAGTGGCGCGATGGTGCGCGACAGCGTGAGCCCGAACACCGACCAGACGGCGATCAGCCCGGCCATGTAGATTTCATATGGCGCAGGCTCGCGGATGACGAACCCCGACAGCAGCACCCCGAATGCGATCGCGCCGGTCGAAACCAGGCCGATCAGCTTGGCGTTGACTGCCGCGCGCGGCAGATCATGGGTGATCGCGCTCAATAGGCGTTTTCCGTGTCGAGCAAGCGGATCGGCGTCAGGAACAGGATCTTGACGTCGATCCAAAGCGACCAGTTCTCGATGTAGTAGAGGTCGAATTCGGTGCGCTTGCGGATCTTCTCGTCCGTGTCCATCTCGCCGCGCCAGCCGTTGATCTGGGCCCAGCCGGTGACGCCGGGCTTGACCTTATGGCGGGCGAAATAGCCGTCTACCACTTCGTTGTAGAGCAGGTTGTGCGACTGCGCGGCGACCGCGTGGGGCCGCGGGCCGACCAGCGACAGGCTGCCGAACAGCGCATTGAAGAACTGCGGCAGCTCGTCGATGGAAGTCTTGCGGATGAAGCGGCCGACGCGGGTGACGCGCGGATCGTTCTTGGTCACGGCCTTGCGCGCGGTCGGATCGGCCTGCTCGGCATACATCGAGCGGAACTTGTAGACCTCGATCACTTCGTTGTTGAAGCCGTGGCGCTTCTGCTTGAACAGCACCGGACCCTTGCTGTCGAGCTTGATGGCGATCGCCGTGGCGATCATCACCGGCGAGAACGCGACGATGCCGATCAGGCTGAAAACGATGTCGAAGGTCCGCTTGGCGACCGAATCCCAGTCGTTGATCGGCTTGTCGAAGATGTCCAGCATCGGCACCGAGCCGATGTAGGAGTAGGAGCGCGGCCTGAACTGCAACTGGTTGGAATGGGCCGAAAGCCGGATGTCGACCGGCAGCACCCACAACTTTTTCAACAGCTGCAGCACGCGCGTCTCCGCCGTCAGCGGCAACGACACGATCAGCATGTCGATGCGCGCGATGCGGGCGAACTCGAGCAGTTCGGACACCGTGCCGAGCTTCGGGTAGCCCGCGACGATCGGAGGCGAGCGCCGGTCGTCGCGGTCGTCGAAGATGCCGCAGATGCGGATATCGTTGAACGGCTGCTGCTCGATTGAGCGGATGAGGGTCTCGGCTGCCTTGCCGCCGCCGACGATGACGGCTCGCCGCTCCATCCTGCCGTTGCGCGCCCAGCGCCGGATGAAGCGGGCCACGACGAGGCGCAGGGTTACGACCAGCACGAGGCCGACCGCGAACCACTCGGCGAAGAGCAGGCGGGAGAAATCCGCCGACACCTTCATGAAGAAGGCGACGACCGCCATGAGCGCGAAGGTCGCGAACCAGGACACCACGATCCGGGCAATGGTCGCGCCGGGCCGCAGCAGCGACTGAAGCTGGTAGCCGTCCATGATCTCGAAGATCAGCACCGCCGAGATGGAGGCCAAGAGGATGATCAGCGGGTACTGCCAGCCGAGATGTGCAAGGAAGCCGACATTGTAGAGATAGAAGAGCATGCCCGAGCCGAGCAGCAGCGAGAATTCGACGATGCGCAGGACGCCGCTCACCATGACCGGGGACATCGTGTCCCGTCGGTACTGGGTGGCCACTTCCTGGGCAATGCTGTTCAGGCGCGGCGAACGATCAGCCTTGCCGTCAGCGGCTGCCGCCTTGACGGCATCCGGGGTGAAGCGCTTGCTCGGGTCGAGGTTGTTCATGGTCGATCTGCAGGTCAGCCATCGGATTACCCGGCTGACCTAGCAAAGATCGGCTAAGAAACCCTTGAGCAACCGACCTGCCCGGCAAAAGTGTTTCGGCAGGGACGGCGTTCGAGGGCGGAAAGATAGGCCTCTTCTACTTGCGAGGCCATCACCGTCACGCTGAAACGGCTGCGCAGTTCGGCGATGCCGGGCATGAGTGCCGCGTAGCCGGACGGCGATTCTAGCGCCGCCACCATCTTTTCTGAAATGTCGCCGGCATCCGGATAAGTCAGGGCAGGGGACGCCTTGCCCAATATCTCCGGGATGCCGCCGACCGCGGTGGCGATGATGGGCTTGCCGGCGGCCAGCGTCTCCAGGACCACGTAGGGCATCGCCTCCGCCCGAGAGGGGACGACGACGCAGCGCGCGAGTGCGAAGGCCTGGCGCGCCGGCATCGGGTCCATGAAGCGCACCTCGCCGGTGAGGCCGAGCCTGTCCACCTGGGCCTTGTAGCGGGGCAGGTGCTCGCCGTCGCCCACCATGACGGCACTTACCGGCCTGCCCAGGTGCTGGCCCGTGCGGGCGAGCGCGTCGATGAACAGGTCCGGCCCCTTCAGGTCGCGCATCATGCCGATATAGAGGAAGTCCGCCGCGTCTTGCCCGGCCGCCACCGGCTCGAACTCCGCTTCGCCGAGGCCGTTGTAGACGAGGCTGTTGGCTATGCGCGGATGGCCGACCTTGCGGTGAAATGTGCGGCGCTCGTAGTCGGACACGAAGAGGAGGTGGTCGGTGAAGCGCTCCATGAGGCGTTCCAGCCCGAAGAACAGCTTCCCCATCGTCGTCCGTTCATCGTAGTGCAGGCTGCCGCCATGCGGCGAATAGAGGCGGGCCACGCGAGACCTTGAAACCCGCAACAGTGAGCCGAAGGCTCGAGCATAGGTACCACCCTTGGCCCCGTGCCCGTGCAGAACGTCCGGCTGCAATTCCTTGATGATCCTGTAGGTGCGCCAGCCCGCGGCGATATCGCCTGGGCCGATATGGCGCTGCATGGGTGTCCGCCTGATGCCGAGCGCCAGCATCGGCTCGATCGCTTCGAAGAGCCGGTCCTCATGCGCGCCGCCCGTCGATGCATCGCAGATGATGCCGACAGAGTGGCCTGCCTCGACCTGGGCCTCCGTCAGATCGCGCACGTGCCGGAAGATTCCGCCGACCGGAGATCTGAAGCAGTGGACGATCCGAAGTCTGTCGCTCACGTTCCGCCCCGCTGCGGCTCAAAACAGGCGCTCGCGTACATAAACCGTGTCGCCCGGCAAGAGCGGGTCGGAGGTCACCACGCGGCCGGTCATCACCTTGCCGTTGATGTCGCGGGTGATGTCGACGTCGGCCTGGTTGGCGCGCGCGCTGAAGCCGCCGGCCATGGCGATGGCCTTCTGCACGGTCAGGCCGGGCACGTATGAATATTGTCCGGCCGCGCCGACTTCGCCCATGACGAAGACCGGCCGGTACCTGTCGATCTCGACCGACACGTCCGGGTCGCGCAGGTATCCCTCGCGCAGCTTCGCCGCCAGCGCCTTCTCGATCTGCTGGGCGGTGTAGCCGCGCGCCGGCACGGCGCCGACGAGCGGGAAGGAGATGTAGCCGGACTGGTCGACGCTGTAGGTGTTGGTCAGCCCTTCCTGCTCGAACACGGTGACGCGGATCCTGTCGCCCGCGCCGAGCCTGTAGGGCTGGTCGAGCACTTCGTGGAAGGCGGCCGGAGCAGGCTTGTAGCTCGCGCACCCAGCAACCACGAGCATGGCGGCGACAAGCGCGTTACGGACGGGAACGGACCTGCTCATTTGAAAAGACGTACCTTCGACTGCTTGAGCCACGCTCGGTTGAGCGGTTCGTGCCAGTTATCGACTTGTTAGGGTTAATGGTCGGTAAAGTCGCCGCGGCTCATGGTCTATATTGGCGGGCGAGCCCGATATTAACCGATGGGTTACCATGTTTGTTTACCTTCATCCTGCTCAGCCTCGGAGTAGGAATGCATGTCTGCCGTCCAGTCCAGCGCAGGTGACGTTGACGTCGACCTCGGTCAGCTCTTTGCCAGTCTTGTCAGGAACTGGCGGCGCCTTGCTGTTGTTGCCCTAATCGTGACCGGGCTTGCGTTTGTACTTGCGTCGCTGGCCACGCCTCATTATCGCGCCGAAACGCGGATACTGATCGAGACGCGTGAATCCGTCTTCACCCGGCCCGACGGCAGCAGCGAGGCCGAACGGCCGATCCTCGACGAGGAGGGGGTAGCCAGCCAGGTGGAGGTCATCGCCTCGAGCGACATCCTGAAGCAGGTCGCCAAGCAGCTCGACCTGGCCAGCCGGCCGGAGTTCGATGCAGCGGCCGACATGTCCAGCCTCGCGCGGCTTCTGGTGATCGCCGGTCTCAAGAGCGATCCCGGCGAGTTGCCGCCGGAGGAGCGGGTGCTCAAGGCGTTCCGCGAGAAGTTGAGCGTCTATCGTATCGAGAAGTCGCGCGTCATCGTCATCCAGTTTTCCTCCGAAGACCCGAAGCTTGCCGCCGACGTGCCGAATGCGATCGCCGATGCCTACATGGCGTTCCAGCGCGATGCCAAGCTGGCCTCGAGCACCGAGGCGACCGATTGGCTCAAGCCCGAGATCGCCGACCTGACCCAGCGGGTGAAAGACGCCGAGGGTCGCGTTGCCGCCTATAGGGCGCAGTCGGATCTGCTGGTCGGCCAGAACAACTCGGTTCTCGCAACGCAGCAATTGTCGGAGCTTTCGAGTGAGCTCTCCAGGGTGCGCGCCGGCCGGGCCGCGGCCGAGGCCACGGCGCAGAGCGTGCGCCAGGCGCTCAAGGGCGGCGGCTCCATCGATGCCATCCCCGAGGTGCTGTCGTCCGGCCTGATCCAGCGGCTGCGCGAGCGCCAGGTGCAGCTCAAGGCCGATATCGCCGACCTTTCCACGACCTTGCTGCCCAACCATCCGCGCATCAGGGCGCTGAACTCGCAGCTGGCCGACCTCGACGCGCAGATCCGGGCCGAGGCCGAGAAGGTGCTGAAGGGAATGGTCAACGAAGCGAGGACGGCCGATCTTCGCGAGAAGCAACTGATCGCCGATCTCAACACGCTGAAGGCCGAGTCGGCCCGCGCCTCCGAGCAGGAGGTGGAACTCAGGGCGCTCGAACGCGAGGCCGCAGCCCAGCGCGCCTTGCTCGAATCCTATCTCACCCGCTATCGCGAGGCGTCATCGCGCCAGGACCGCAACTATTTGCCGGTCGACGCACGGGTGTTTTCGCGCGCGATCGTGCCTTCGGAAGCCTATTTCCCCAAGGTGCTGCCCATTGTTGGCGCCGCGTTCGCGGGCTCGCTCCTGCTCATGGCGATCGTGACCCTGCTGCAGGAGCTGTTTTCGGGCCGTGCCATGCGCTCGGCACCCGGCGCACGCGTGGCGCCGGTGACCGAGGTCGGTATGCCCGCACGTCGGGTGGCCAACCTCGCCGACGACGCCGGTGAGCTGCCCTGGGAGGATGGCGAGGCTCGCCTTATGCTCGAAGATGAGCGCCCCGACGAAACGGTGCAGCCGCAAGTCATTTCGGGCGCGGTGACGGACGTGGACATATGCGTGCCCGCGGCAATCGGCATCGAAGGCGCAGCCGAGCGGCTGATCGCGAGCGGTGCGACCCGCGCGATTTTCGTCTCGCCCGAGGGCGACGAGGCTGCCGCGACCGCCGTCCTGGTGGCGCGCGAGATGGCCGATGCGGGACTGCGCGTACTGCTGCTCGACCTCACCGCCTCGGGCGCCGCCTCGCGGCCGATGCTCGATGGCCGGCGCTATCCGGGCATCACCAACCTGCTTGCCGCGGAGGCGCAGTTCACCGACGTCATCCGCACCGACTACTATTCGGATTGCGATGTCATGCCGGTGGGCACGGCCGACCCCGCGCGGGCGATGCGGGCAGTCGACCGCCTGCCGATCATCATGGAGTCGCTGACCACGGCCTACGACATCGTCGTCGTCGAGTGCGGGCCGGCTGATGCCGGCGAGATCAGGCGCCTGGTGGGCGAAGGCACCGAGGTGCTGGTCAGTTTCCTCGATCACGACGACGACATCGCCGACGCTGCCGACGGACTGCGCGCCGGCGGCTATGACGACGTGATCCTGGTGACGCCGGTGGGCCACGACCTGCCCGACGCGCCCGTGCCGACGCGTTCGGCGGCCTGAGCCGTCAGTCCGCGTCCGGCTGGTCCTTGCCGCGCGTCATCGACCGCAGGCGCTTGATCAATGCCCAAAGCGCCTGGTTGCCCTTTATCGAGCGCTTGAGCGCGGCGGCCGACCGCATGCCCGTCGCATAGGCACGGCCCTTGATCGTCAGCGGCACATAGACGTCGGCGTGCCGTAGCTCGAGGTCGCACCAGGTGCGCTTGTAAGGCTCGTCGCCGACGCTGAAGTCGTAGATCGCGAAGCCTTGCCCGCACGCCTCGCCGATATTGTCGAAGAACAGGTATTCGCCCGGGCTGACATGGGCCAGCTCGTCGTCGGCTATTGCACCGAACTCGCAGATGAAGCGGCCGCCGGCCCGGCTGGAGCCGGTGACGGCCCGATATGTGTCGCCGACCTTCAGTCCATGCAGGACGAATGGAGGCCGCTCGTGTCTCAGGGCGTCGGCGAACAGTTTGCGGAAGAATGAGCGAATTTCGGCCGGCTCGAATACGTCTGTGATGCCCATGGCGCGGAAACGCTGTTCCTTCATGGCAAAGAACGCGTCCAGCATGGCGCCGGTCTCGGCTTCCGTCGTGGCGAGCAGACGCTGCGCGCCGCCGACCGCCTCGTACTTGCGCTCCTGGCTGCGATGCCGCTTCGCCTTCTTCTTGCCGGGGGTGCGGTCGAGCACGGCCTCGAAGCCGCCGTCGAGATCGACCGCCAGCGCCACGTTGGGGCTCGGCGAGGAAGGGAGCTTCAGCAGCGGATTGGCCAGGCCGTCGAAATCGGCGAGCAGGCGTTCGAGTGCGACGAGGTCGATGTCGGGGCGCGACTGCGCGATCGCGCGCATCAGCCTGTCGATTTCCGCTGCCGCCGCCGTTGCAAGCCAGGCCTTGTCGGCCATGGCAAAGTTGCCGTTGGCATGCCTGCCGCCCATGAAGCGGGCGACCTTGAACGGTCCCTCGCGGCAGACCGCCAGCGCCAGCGCCAGGACGGGGCGATCTCCATTGTGCAGCGTGGCCAGGATCGCGTCGGTACGGTTGGTTTCCGTCCAGGCGGACACCCAGTCCGGGCTCTGTGGCGGCGCATGGACCGCGGTGCGGGCGAAATCACGATACGCGGCCACCGAAGCACCGGTGGTTGGCACTGCCTGCGCAGCCGCAACAGCCTTGGACGGCGCCGGGCGCGGGGCGCCATCGGCACTGCGTGCGGCGATAGCGTCAACCATACTTCAATCCTTCCCCCCTATGGATCGTTTGTGGGGTTTGTCGCGGCGTGTTCGAAACGTCCCGACAGGCTAGGCGCCAAAGGTGAAGGAATGCTCGACGCAGCCGAGATCGCCCAGAAGCTCGCTTTTCTGCTGATCGGTCATACCGGCCTGAGCGCTCTCGCCAGGCCGTTTGTCGGAAATGTCGGCGTGATCCTCATGCTGCATCGGGTGACCGCCAGCCTCGGCCGCGCCGACGGCGCCAACCGTCACCTGTCGATCACGCCGCAATTTCTCGATGCCCTGATCTGCGAGATGAAGCGGCTGGGCTATCGGTTCGTCTCGATGGAAGAAGCTGTCCTGCGCCTCCGCACACCCGGAGATGGCGAGCCGTTTGCCGCGGTGACTGCCGACGACGCCTATCGCGACAATCTGCTGGAGGCGCTGCCGGTGCTCGAGCGCCACGAGGTACCGATCGCCATCTATGTCGCGCCCGGCCTGACCTCCGGTGTCGTCGACCTCTGGTGGGAAGGGCTCGACGAACTGGTGAGATCGGCCGCGCGCCTGACGGTTTCGATGGCCGGAGCGGAAACGAGCTTCGATTGCTCGACCCCCGCGGGGCGTTCGGCCGCCTTCAGCCGCCTGTCGGCCTACCTCACCGACGAGGTCGCCGAGGCGGACCAGCGCCAGGTCCTCGACGGCTGGACCAGGGCGGCGGGCGTGGATGTGCACGCGGCCAGCGCGAAACTCCTGATGAATTGGGACGAGGTCAGGCAGATCGCCCGGCATCCGCTGGTGACCATCGGGGCACATACGGTCAACCACTACAATCTCAAGCGGCTCGGCCCGGAGGCGGTGCTGCGCGAGATGCACCGGTCGCGCAGCCTGATCGAGGCCGAGCTCGGCAAGGCGCCGAGCCACTTTGCCTATCCCTACGGTCATTCGGAAGCTGTCGGGCGGCGTGAGACGCTGCTTGCGGAGGAGGCGGGCTATGTGTCGGCCGTCACCACCCGGCACGGCGTGCTCAGGCCGGAGCATGCAGGGCACCTGCACGCCCTGCCGCGACTGTCGGTCAACGGGCGGCATCAGGATCTGGCTGCGATGCGGGCGATGCTTTCGGGGGCCACCACGGTGATGGCAAACCGCGGCAGGCGGCTGGTGACCGTGTGATCGGTTAGCGGCTGGCCGGCTTGACCATCCACTTGATGATCCACATCGCCGGCAGCACCCACAGCAGTCCGCTCAGGAAGAAGAAGACGAGATGGACGAGGGCGCCGGACTGCGCGAGCTGCGCCACGGCCACCATTGTCGCGACCAGCGCATAGACGACCACCAGCAGCACCAGAAGGACGGTACCGATCAGCTTCTTGACGCGTACGGGCATTTCTTCTTCCCTTTCGAGGCTCCGCATAGTCTTTTGGCGTCGTCCGCGCAACCTGGGACGGCGGGCACTGCTGCGGCGCGACGGCGTGTCGCGTAACCCGAGCTTGCCAGCCGGGTCGCGATGGTCCACCAGTCCCCGCGGTTTTGAAAGTGCCGGAACGATAGCCATGACCGCCTTGACCGATGCCGCCGCTCCATTGGCCGCCCGCAACCGGGAACTGCGTAACCGCTCCTGGGTGCGCGGCTGGCTCTATGTCGTGCTGCTCGTGCTGTTCGCCCTCGTCATGGTCGGCGGCGCCACCCGCATGACCGGCTCGGGCCTGTCGATCACCGAATGGAAGCCCATCCACGGCGTCATCCCGCCGCTCAACCAGGCCGAATGGCAGGAAGAGTTCGAAAAATACCAGCAGATCCCTCAATACGAGCAGATCAACAAGGGCATGACCCTCGACGAGTTCAAGGGCATCTTCTGGTGGGAATGGGCGCATCGCCTGCTCGCCCGCGGCGTCGGCTTCCTCGTCGCCATCCCCTTGGCCCTGTTCTGGCTGTCCGGCCGTCTCGAAAGCCGTCTCAAGCCCAAGCTGGTCGGCCTTCTCGCGCTCGGCGGCCTGCAGGGCTTCGTCGGCTGGTGGATGGTGGCTTCGGGCCTGTCCGAGCGCGTCTCCGTCAGCCAGTACAGGCTGGCGATCCACCTGACCTTCGCCTGCATCATCGTCATCGCCGTCGCCTACATCGCCCGCGGCCTTGCGGTCTATTCCGAAAGGCCGGCCGGCCGGAGCGTCCAGCGCTTCGCCGGCATTATGGTGCTTCTGATCCTGTTCCAGATCTATCTCGGCGCACTGGTGGCCGGCCTGCATGCCGGCCTCAGCTACAACACCTGGCCGCTGATGGACGGTGCGATCGTCCCCGGCGACCTCCTGGTCATCGAGCCGCTCTGGCGCAATTTCTTCGAAAGCCCGAAGACGGTGCAATTCGTCCACCGCATGTTCGCCTATACGCTGCTTGCGGTCTCTCTCTGGCACGTGTTTTCGACTGTGCGCATCGCGCCGAGGACGACGCATGCCCGCCGTGCCTGGGTCCTGGCGCTGCTGATCCTCGCGCAGGCGGCCATCGGGGTCGGCACCTTGCTCGCGCAGGCGCAGATGCACTGGGCGCTGCTGCACCAGGCCTTTGCATTGTTCGTGCTGATCTTCGCCACCGCCCATTGGCGCGCCACCAAGGGCGCCTATCCACTGGACAACGAGATCGAGGTCAGAATCTAGCCCGTACGCCGCGGATCGCCGCCACGACGGCGAGTTCGCTCGCCTCGTCTTCCTCGTTCTTGTCTTGGGCATACCAGGACGACGACAGGCAGCCCCAGGCGATGGCGTGGTCGAGGATGGCGTCTGGGCGCTGCCCGAGCGTCCTGGCGAAGCTCTCGGCCATGTAGGCGATGCGTTCGGGATCGAGGCTGAGGTCGTGGCGGTAGAGCGGGTTGTAGAACAGGTTCGCCGCGTCGAAGCCCGGATCGCCCAGTATGCCCTTGGGGTCGATCACCAGCCAGCCGCGCTCGCCGAGCAGGATGTTGTCGTGGTGCAGGTCGCCGTGCAGCACCCGCACATCATGCGGATCTGACAGCAGGCGCTCCGCAATCACGGCTGCCTCGACATAGGGGCTTTCCACGCCGGCGTCGCGATCGGCTCGTGCCTTCTCGAACAGGCTTTCGTAACGCTGCCGGAGCGGCTGCAGGTCGGCGGGAGCAGGGGCGTCCGACGGCGAAAACAGCCGCGCCAGCACCTCGTTGGCGATGTCGGTGGCATGGCGGTCGCCACGGTCGTTCAGCTCATCTGCCAGCAACCGGTCGCCGGCATATTCGAGCAGCATCTGCCGGCCTTCGAGACCGAGCAGCCTCACGGCGCCCACGCCGCCGCGCCAGCCGAGATAATGCGCGCCGCGCAGCTCATCGGCGACGTCGTCGAATGGCTTCAGTGCCTTGACGATCGCCGGGGCGCCGTCGGCCAGCCGCACCTTCCAGATACGGCTGGAGAACGTTTCTGCGATGAGCTGAGGGTCGGCGACGTTCCAGTGAGACGGAAAGACCGCCTGGTCCATTCAGTGATGCAGCCCGAGCATCAGGTCGAGGTTCTGCACGGCAGCACCCGACGCGCCCTTGCCGAGATTGTCGTAGACGGCGATCAGCAGTGCCTGCGCCCGGCTGTCGTTGGCGCTGACATAGAGCTTCATCTTGTTGGTGCCGTTGTAGATCTCCGGCTGGATATCGCCGCTGCGCTCGAAATCGACCAGCGGTGCGACGTCGACCACGCCGCCCTTCAGGCCGGTATAGTGGCCGGCGAGCACGGCGTGCAGTTCCCTGCCGGTCGGCACCTTGGCGAGGTGGCCCAGCTGCAGCGGCACGATCGTGATCATGCCCTGGGCGAAGTTGCCGACCGCCGGCTGCATGATCGGGTCGTGCGCCAGCTTGGCATAGGCGCGCAGCTCCGCAACGTGCTTGTGCTTGAGCATCAGCCCGTAGGGCAGGAATTCCGGCGAATTCTCGCCCTGGGCTTCGTAATCCTCGATCATCTGCCGGCCGCCGCCGGAATAGCCGGAGATGCCGTTGATGGTGACGGGGAAGTCGGCCGGCAACAGGCCGGCGGTGATGAGCGGACGCAGGCCGGCGATCGGGCCCTGGGGCCAGCAGCCGGGGTTGGCCACGCGCTTGGACGCGGCAATCGCCTTGGTCTGTGCCTCGTCCATCTCCGGGAAGCCGTAGGTCCAGCCTTCGGCGACGCGATGCGCCGTCGAAGCGTCGATCACCCGCGTCGTGTCGTTCTCGATGAGCGTGACGCTTTCCTTCGCAGCGTCGTCGGGCAGGCAGAGGATCGCCACGTCGGCGGCGTTGAGGAACTCCTTGCGCGCCGCCAGGTCCTTGCGACGCTCGACAGGCACCGAAATCACCTCGATGTCGTTTCGCCCCGCGAGCAGCGACCTGATCTGCAGACCGGTGGTGCCGTGCTCGCCGTCGATGAAGATTTTCGGTTTCATGTGCCTGTCGTTCCGTCGAAAAATAAGCAGTGTCAGAGGCTTGTGGCCAAATTCGGACTCTGGGCCGAAAGTCCTTGAATCATCGTCTCAGCCATTCCCGCGCGCCTTCCTCTCGGCCAGCAGGCCGAGATAGTGCATCGCGACCGTCGAGCCGGCGATGGCCGTAATATCGGCATGGTCGTAGGCCGGCGCAACCTCGACGATATCGGCGCCGACGATGTCGATCTGGTTCATCTGGCGCAGCACCGAGAGGATCTTGGCCGACGACGGGCCGCCGGCCACCGGCGTCCCGGTTCCGGGCGCATAGGCCGGGTCGAGGCAGTCGATGTCGAAGGTCACGTAGGTCTTGCGGCCGCCGGTGCGCTCGACGATCGCATAGGCGATGTCGGCGGCGCGCATCTCCTCGACCTCGTGGCCATAGAGGATCTTGATGCCGCAGTCGTCGGGCGCATGCGTGCGGATGCCGATCTGGATCGAGCGGTCGGGATCAATGATGCCGTCCTTGACCGCGCGCGCCACGAACGAGCCGTGGTCGATGCGCTTGCCGTCGTCCGGCCAGGTGTCTTGGTGGGCGTCGAACTGCACCAGCGCCATCGGCCCGTGGACCGCCGCATGCGCCTTGAGGACCGGCCAGGTGACGAAGTGGTCGCCGCCGAGGGTGAGCAGGAAGGCTCCCGATTTCAGGATCTTCGCTGCTTCCCGTTCGATCGCGGCCGGCGTCTTCTGATGGTTGCCGCTGTCGAGCAGGCAGTCGCCATAGTCGACTACTGCCAGGTCGTCGAACAGGTCGCGCTGGAACGGATATTGCGGGTCGCAGTCGAAGATGGCCGAGGCGCGGCGGATCGCCTGCGGACCGAAGCGCGCGCCGGGCCGGTTGGTGACGGCCGCGTCGAAGGGGATGCCCCAGACGACGGCGTCGGCACCGGCGACGTTCTTCGAATATTTGCGCCGCATGAAGGACAACGCGCCCGCATAGGTCGGATCACCCGAACGGCCCTTGGAGTTCCGCGCGGTGAAGGCGTGATCGATCGACGAAGCGGGCATGGGCAGTCTCCTATCCGGTCTTTCGCAATTCGAGGGCGCAAGAACTACAGAAGCCGGGCCGAACATGCCAGCCCCATGGCGAAACCCGTCTGGCAGCCGCCTTCATCGCCCTGTCATGCGCGCTTCACGCCCGTGTCATCGCCGTTGCCTAGGAGCTAGCCGGCATCCACGGGCACGGAGCGATTCCCATGCGAGCGGTTCTGGCAGGCGCGATTTCTTTGTTGTTGGGCCTTGGCCTCGAGGCACAGGCGGGCTCGCGCGCCGAGCAGATACTGGAGCGCTTCGGCGACGCCAACCAATGGCGCGACCATGTGATGGTCGTGGCCCACAGGGCAGGTGGACTGCAGGACGGCAAGAAGCGCTTTGCCGAAAATTCGCTTGCAGCCCTGCGCGATGCCATCGCCGTCGGCGCCGAAATGGTCGAGATCGACATTCGCAGGTCGAAGGACGGCGAACTGATCGTCATGCATGACAGCTGGCTCGACCGAACCACGAACTGCAAGGGCGAGGTCGTCGCTCTCAGCATGGACGAACTGAGGAAATGCCGTCTCGTTGTCGAGGGGACCGGGGCCGTCACCGCCGAGCCGGTGCCGACGCTGAAGGAGTTCCTCGCAGTCGCCAAGGACAGGATCCTGGTCAATCTCGACAACAAGCTGGAGACCGCCGACCTCGTCGACATGGTGGCGCTGGCGCGCGCCATGGGCATGGAGGCGCAGGTCGTCGTCAAGGCGAACCTGTGGAACGCCGAGCGCCTCGCCACGGTCAAGGCGACCATGGCGCGACTTGGCGGCGGCTTCCAGTTCATGCCGATCATGGCCGACGACGCCGTGCGCGATCCCGCCTTCGTCGAAGCGGCCGGCAAGGCCTTCGCCGCGAGTGCGGTGGAGATGATCGCCTGGCGCGGCGATGCCGCGAGCATGACGGAGACCGGCGGCCCGCTGTTTTCGGCGCGGGTGAGGGCGGCCGCGGTGCGCGGCAACTGGCACCTCTGGGTCGACACCCACGCCATCGTCAACAAGCCGGGCGGCTATCTTGCCGGCGGGCGCGGCGACGAGTTGGCGGTCGCAGCCGGCTTGCCTAACGAGGTGTTCGGCTTCTGGGCGGACCGCGGCGCCACCATGATCCAGACCGACGAGCCGAGAGCGGCCGTCGACTGGCTGGCGGCCAACGGCTACCGGGTGCCCTATGCCGACACGAACGAGGCCGTGGCGTCCGCCGCGGGGCAGGCGGCTTCACCTCAATCGCCGACCAACTGACAAGCGGTTAGGCGGTCACCTCTACTCGCAGGATTATAGTACGTACAACTACTCGTTGCTTGTGTTGATGAATTAACGTACATACATTATATGAAAATCGTCTGGGACGAACCGAAGCGCCGGACAAACCTGACCAAGCACGGCTTGGATTTTGCTGATCTGTCGTTCGAGTTCTTCCTGTCGGCGCGCGTCGCCGCAGCCAAGGAAGGGCGCTTCGTAGCCGTGAGCGAACTGAACGGGCAGATGGTGACCGCCGTCGTATTCAAGCCTGTGGGCTCGGAAGCGCTCTCGATAATCTCGATGCGCCCGGCCAGCCGCAAGGAAAGGAGCCTGTCATGACGGTCAAGCACAAGCCAATCACCGACGAGGAAGAGGCCGAAATCCAGCGTCAGATCGCAGGAGATCTGGAGGCGCCCGAACTCACAGACGAACAGCTTGCGCAAGCGAAGCCCTTTGCCGAGGTGTTCCCTGATCTGGCCAAGGCCATGGAGCAGGAGATAGCCAGGCGCGGTCGGCCACCTCTGGCCAAGACGAAACTACCCGTGACGATCCGGCTCAACCCGGAGACCGTTGCCAAATTCAAGGCCACTGGCAAGGGGTGGCAATCCCGGATGAGCGAAGTGCTCGATAAGGCCAAAGTGGGGTAGTTGCGCCAGTGGCGTGTCCTGCGTGTAGGGCTTGTTCGGGTGTCCCCGCGATCATTTGCGCAAGCGTTGCGGTGCATCCCAAAGAAAAAGGCCGCCCGGAGGCGGCCTTTTCCATATCCGAGGTCGGCGAAACGCTTAGCGCTTCGAGAACTGGAACGAACGGCGGGCCTTGGCCTTACCGTACTTCTTACGCTCGACGGTACGGCTGTCGCGGGTCAGGAAGCCGCCCTTCTTGAGCACGCCGCGCAGCGCCGGCTCGTAGTAGGTGAGCGCCTTCGAGATGCCGTGACGGACGGCACCGGCCTGGCCCGACAGACCGCCGCCGACGACGGTGGCGATGATGTCGTACTGGCCGACGCGGTTAGCCGCGACGATCGGCTGGTTCAGGATCATCTGCAGCACCGGACGGGCGAAATACGCGCCGAATTCCTTGCCGTTGACGACGATCTTGCCGGAGCCGGGCTTGACCCAGACGCGGGCGATGGCGTCCTTGCGCTTGCCGGTGGCATAGGCGCGGCCGCTCTTGTCGAGCTTCTGGACGTGGACCGGAGCAGCCGGCTGGACGGCGGCGACGGTGCCGAGCTCTGCGAGCGAGGAAAGATCAGCCATTATCAAGCCCTCTTGTTCTTCGCGTTCAGCGCGCCGACGTCGAGCGTCACAGGCTGCTGGGCGACATGCGGATGTTCGGCGCCTGCATAGACGCGGAGATTCTTCATCTGGCGACGGCCGAGCGGGCCGCGCGGGATCATGCGCTCGACGGCCTTCTCGAGCACGCGCTCGGGGAAACGGCCTTCGATCAGCTGGCGAGCGGTGCGCTCCTTGATGCCACCGGGGTGGCCGGTGTGCCAGTAGTAGACCTTGTCGGTGTACTTCTTGCCGGTGAACACGACCTTGTCGGCGTTGATGATGATGACATTGTCACCGTCGTCGACGTGGGGCGTGAAGGTGGGCTTGTTCTTGCCGCGGAGGATGTTGGCGACGAGCGAGGCGAGACGGCCGACGACGAGACCCTCGGCGTCGATCAGCACCCACTTCTTCACCACGTCCGCAGGCTTCTGCGAAAAGGTTGCCATGGTTACATGCTTTCGTTTGGGACCTTCCGGAGAAGGCGTTTCTTGTTGCTTTCATTGGCGAGAAGCCCGAGCCGCGCGCCAATAACAAAACGGCGGCCATTGCGGGCCGCTGCTTCGGTTCGGGCTTATAGGCGAGGCTGAACCGGTCGTCAAGCCTGCCGACGACGCAGTTACGACAAAAAATTAAGAAAAAACAATATGTTGTGAATGTGGTATTATTTTACCGTATCATTTGAGCGCCTCGGTGGGATCGAATAGGTGCCGGTTGCATGCGCCACCGTATGCCGGTCGGGCCCGGCGACGATGTCGATGTCGAACACCATCAGGCTCTTGCCGAGCTTGAGGATGCGGCAATGGCCGTCGATCGGCCCGGCCTCGGCCTTGCGCATGAAGTTGATGTTGAGGTTGGTGGTCACCGACAATGCGTCCGGTCCGGCATGGCTGAGCACGCAGACATAGCCGCCGATGTCGGCCAGCGTGAACAGGGACGGGCCGGAAACCGTTCCGCCGGGCCTCAGGTGCCGTTCGTCAGCGTTCAGCCGCACCGTGCAGCCGCCCGGAAAGACCTCGACCGTCTGGTAGAAGTCGTAGTGCTCGTTGAGCTGCGGGTAGACGCGTCTGAGCAGCTCGTCGACCTGCCTCGCGTCCAGCATCGGCTTCAGTCCGTTCTGTTCCGGCATTGCAATTCCATCCCAATTTCCGGAAACTGCGGTTCCGGCATCATCATGGTTCCACGGCATGCGCCTCGATCGGGCGCCAGCAAGGCACGATTGGGAACCGCGGATCAAGCCCAGGCGTATATGGCTTTGGTCGAAGCCGGCGATTCTCGGCTGGCGCACCCGTTGGAGACAGGAATGGCAGAAATCGTCACCATGAAGCGCGGCCTCTCGGAGGGACCCGTCCTGTCCGCTTTCGACAAGGGCGTCCTGCGCCTGGTGCTGGCCAATCCTCCTGCCAACGCGCTTTCCTTGGAAACGATGGCGGCCCTCCAGGAACGGCTCGACGCCGCTCGCGACGACGCAGCCGTGCGCGTCATCGTCCTGGCCGCGTCGGGCAAGCTGTTCTGCGCCGGCCACGACCTCAAGGAAATGACGGCGCACCGCGCCGACACCGACCGGGGGCGCGCCTTCTTCGAGCTCACGATGTCGCGCTGTTCGACACTGATGCAGACGATCGTCCGGCATCCGAAGCCGGTGATTGCCGAGGTCGACGGGGTCGCCATGGCCGCCGGCCTGCAGCTGGTCGCCAGCTGCGACCTCGCCATCGCCTCCGACCAGTCCAGCTTTTCGACGCCGGGCGTCAACATCGGCCTGTTCTGCTCGACGCCGATGGTGGCGTTGTCGCGCAACGTCTCGCGCAAGCAGGCGATGGAAATGCTGCTCACCGGCGAGACGATCGATGCGATCACCGCGCGCGACTTCGGATTGGTCAACCGCGTCGTGCCCCGGGAATACCTGAATCAGATTGTCGGAAAATACGCCCAGACCATTGTTTCGAAATCGCCTTTGACGCTCAAGATCGGCAAGGAGGCATTCTATGCCCAGGCCGAGATGGGGCTGGCCGAAGCCTACGACCACGCCGCGCGGATAATGGTGGAGAACATGCTGGCCAGGGATGCGGAGGAGGGCATCGGCGCCTTCATCGAGAAGCGCGAGCCGGAGTGGAAGGGAGAATAGCTTGGAAGCGCGGATTTCGCTCGTCACCCTCGGCGTCGATGATTTGGATCGCGCCGTGCGCTTCTACGAGGCGATGGGGCTGAAGCGGAACCAAACCATCACCGAAGGGGTGGCGTTCTTCCAGATGGGCTGCCTGGTCCTGGGCCTCTGGGGGCGCGACCAGCTCGCAGCAGATGCCGGTGTCGCCGCCGGCAAGGTCGGCTTCTCCGGCGTCTCGCTCGCCTACAACACGCGCACCGAGGCGGAAGTGGACGAGGTGCTGGCCAATGCCGAGCGGGCCGGCGGGCGCATCGTCAAGCCGGCGCAGCGTGCTTTCTGGGGCGGCTGGTACGGCTATTTCGCCGACACGGAGGGGCATCTCTGGGAGGTTGCGCACAATCCCGACTTTCCCATTGCCGAAGACGGCAGCATCTCGCTGCCCTGAGCCCTTGCCCACGTCTCCAGGCAGCCCGAACAGCAGCGGCGCCCCTCGGTTTGCACCGTCTTTCGGAAGGCGCTATCCCGGATGTTCGAACGGGGACGAGCCATGAACCACGACGCTTATGACGACGGCTACATCGCCGGCATCCTGGATGCGGTCAAAACGATTGCGGTCGTCGGTGCCTCGGCCAACGACGTCAGGCCGAGCTACTTCGTCATGAAGTACCTGATCGGCAAGGGCTACGAGGTCTTTCCGGTCAACCCGGGCCATGCCGGCAAGGAGATCCTCGGCCGCATGACCTATGCCAGCCTCGCCGACATCCCGGTGGCCATCGACATGGTCGACGTCTTCCGCGCCTCCGCCGCCATCCCTGCGATCGTCGAGGACGTGCTGAAGCTGGAGCCCATGCCGACGGTTATCTGGATGCAACTGACGGTGCGCCACGACGAGGCCGCCGCCCGCGCCGAGGCGGCCGGCATCAAGGTGGTCATGAACCGCTGCCCCAAGATCGAATATGCCCGCCTTGCCGGCGAGATCGGCTGGACGGGCGTCAATTCGGGCGTGCTCTCGTCCAAGCGGCCGGTGATGCGCCAGGGCTTCCAGAGTTTCGGCATTCGGGCAAAATAACCGTATCCGGAGGGCCGCCTGCATCCGTCATGGAATTTTCGTCCGCCGAAGTATGGGAGGGCCGAAATTTTCGTCTTTGCATTCGGCTCCACCCTTCGCCAAAGATAGCCCCCGATTTCGATGGACCTGATCCTTGGAGAGAAAGATGTCCCAACGCACACCGGGCTTCAACACGCTCGCCGTCCATGCCGGGGCCAAGCCTGACCCAGCCACCGGCGCCCGCGCCACGCCCATCTACCAGACCACGTCCTATGTCTTCGACGACGCGGACCACGCCGCCTCGCTGTTCGGGCTGAAGGCCTTCGGCAACATCTACACCCGCATCATGAACCCGACGCAGGCCGTGCTCGAGGAGCGCGTCGCGGCCCTCGAAGGCGGCACGGCGGCGCTCGCCACCGCCTCGGGCCATGCCGCGCAACTGCTCGTGTTCCACAATCTCATGCGCCCCGGCGACAATTTCGTCGCTGCGAACAAGCTTTATGGCGGCTCGATCAACCAGTTCGGCCATGCCTTCAAGAATTTCGGCTGGGAGGTCCGCTGGGCCGACACCAACGACATTTCGAGCTTCGAGACGCACATCGACGGCAACACCAAGGCGATCTTCATCGAGAGCCTGGCCAATCCCGGCGGCACCTTCGTCGACATCGAGAAGGTAGGCGACATTGCCCGCAAGCACGGCCTGCCGCTCATCGTCGACAACACGCTGGCCAGCCCCTACCTTATCCGCCCGATCGAGCACGGTGCCGACATCGTCGTGCACTCGCTGACCAAGTTCATCGGCGGCCACGGCAATTCGATCGGCGGCGCCATCGTCGACGGCGGCACCTTCGACTGGTCGAAGTCTGGCAAGTATCCGATGCTTTCGGAGCCGCGCCCCGAATATGGCGGCATCGTCCTGCACGAGACCTTCGGCAACTTCGCCTTTGCGATTGCCGCGCGCGTGCTCGGCCTGCGCGACTTCGGCCCGGCGATTTCGCCGTTCAACGCCTTCCTGATCCTGACCGGCCTCGAGACGCTGCCGCTGCGCATGCAGCGCCACTGCGACAACGCGCTCACCGTCGCCGGCTGGCTCTCCGAGCACCCCAAGGTCGCCTGGGTCTCCTATCCCGGCCTCAAGGGCGACAAGAACCACGCGCTGATGAAGAAGTACTCGCCCCAGGGTGCCGGTGCGGTCTTCACCTTCGGCCTCAAGGGCGGCTATGCCGCCGGCGTCAAGTTCGTGGAGTCGCTGGAGCTCTTCTCGCACCTCGCCAATGTCGGCGACACCAAGTCGCTGGTCATTCACCCGGCCTCGACCACCCACCGCCAGCTCTCCGACGAGCAGAAGGTGGCAGCGGGCGCCGGCCCCGACGTCGTCCGCCTGTCGGTCGGCATCGAGGACGTCGGCGACATCGTGGCCGACCTCGAGCAGGCACTGGCCAAGGTCTGATCTGCCGTGCAACAGTGGCCCCGGCTCCACGCCGGGGCCACTTGCGTTCGGGGGTGGACTTGCCGAGATTTCTGACGATCGAGACCGATGGCATCGAGCCGGAGGCCGGCGCGCCGGCCGAAGGAAGGCTGATTTCGGGCAGCCCGAAGTTCCTCACCTGGAACGCCGAGGAGGCCGCGGGCGGCCTCTATGCCGGCATCTGGGAATCGACGCCAGGCAAATGGCGCATCGAATACGACGAGTGGGAGTTCTGCCACATCCTCGCGGGCGTCTCCGTCATTGCCGAGGACGGCGGCGACGCCCGCACCGTCCGCGCCGGCGACAGCTTCGTGCTCAGGCCCGGCTTCAAGGGAAGCTGGGAAGTGATTGAAACGACTCGCAAGGAATATGTGATCCGGCTGTAGCCGCCTTTCGGCGCCTCGGCGCTACGCAGCTTTCGTCGCCGTGACGTGCAGCCAATCCGTCGGCAGGCCGTCATAGCCGCCGCCGGCCGCCTCTTCGATCTCGACAGTCTTCCAGCCGCTCGTGCCGTAGGCGGCGGCCAGCCACTCGGCCGACGGATAGTTGTAGTAGCGGCCGAAGCGGTCGCGGCCTTCCGCCGTGCCGGCCTTGTAGCTCGCATAGAACACGCCGCCCGGGCGCAGCGCGGTCTGGATCCTGGCGATGATGCCCGGCAGGTCGGTGCGCGGCACATGCAGCAGGCAGGCATTGGCCCAGACGCCGTCATAGAGCTGGTGCCCTTCGATGTCGCCGAACAGCAGCACCTTGACCGGCCGCCCGAGCCGTCTGGCAGCCGCGGCCGCCATCGCCGGCGTGCCGTCGGTGGGCGTGACGTCGAAGCCGAGTTTTGTCATCGCCTCGCTGTCCCGGCCGGCGCCGCAGCCGAGTTCGAGGATCGTGCCGCCTCCGGGTAGTCGCGCAACGAAACGCCGTAGCCGGTCGGCCGCCGGCGCGCTCCGCGATGTGTAGGCGTCTGCCTCCAGGCCGTAGAAGCCAATGGTTGCATCGTCTTTGGCGTCACCCACGATCTCGCCTTTCTCGTTCATGCAGCCTTGCTTGCGCATCTTGCGCAATGATGAGGCGGCATCCTATTTACAAGGCAAAGCCTCTGAACCGATTCTGCCCGTCCGGCGCTGGAATCCCATCTCGATAAAGGGATAGTCGATGAAGAACCCCGTCGAAACATACATGAACCTCGTTCCGATGGTGGTCGAGCAGACCAATCGCGGAGAGCGGGCCTATGACATCTTCTCGCGCCTGCTCAAGGAGCGCATCATCTTCATCACCGGCCCGGTCGAGGACGGCATGGCGACGCTGGTCTGCGCCCAGCTTCTCTTCCTCGAGGCCGAGAACCCGAAGAAAGAGATCAACCTCTACATCAACTCGCCCGGCGGCGTGGTCACCTCCGGCATGGCGATCTACGACACCATGCAGTTCATCAAGCCGGCGGTTTCGACGCTCTGCATCGGCCAGGCTGCTTCGATGGGCTCGCTGCTGCTCTGCGCCGGCCACAAGGACATGCGCTTCGCCACGCCCAACGCCCGCATCATGGTGCACCAGCCCTCCGGCGGTTTCCAGGGCCAGGCGTCCGACATCGAGCGCCACGCCCAGGACATCATCAAGCTGAAGCGCCGCCTCAACGAGGTCTATGTCAAGCACACCGGCAAGGACTACGACACCATTGAAAAGACGCTCGACCGCGACCATTTCATGACTGCCGACGAAGCCCGCGACTTCGGTTTGATCGACAAGGTGATCGAGAGCCGTGAAGCGGTCGAGGGTGCGTCTGCCCAGTGATTTGGCCCTCCAGCCCGGCTGTTCGCACACAATTCGCATTTTTGGGATGCTCTGCGGCATTTCAGACACAATTTGCTGTTCCCTCGACCGGCGCGGCGGCCTACGTTAAGGCAGCGTTGAGCTTCGACGGCTTAGCGTCGTGCCTGGGTGCCGCGAATCGTTGCAGCGACTTCTAAAATGTGTGCTGGTAGGGAACTCGTTGCGGCGGCCAGGGATGGCGGTGACGGCGTTCGGCGTTAGATTGCATTTGCGCCCGCAAGCCAGACGTTCGGCTGGGCGGCAGTGAAAGGACTTGGACAATATGAGCAAGGTCAGCAACGGCGGCGGCGACTCCAAGAACACGCTCTATTGCTCGTTCTGCGGCAAGAGCCAGCATGAGGTGCGCAAACTCATCGCCGGTCCGACCGTATTCATCTGCGACGAGTGCGTCGAACTGTGCATGGACATCATCCGCGAGGAGAACAAGACCTCGATGGTGAAGTCGCGCGAAGGCGTACCTACCCCGCAGGAGATCCTCAAGGTACTGGACGACTACGTCATCGGGCAGCCCTACGCCAAGCGCGTGCTGTCGGTGGCCGTCCACAACCACTACAAGCGCCTGGCTCACGCCGGGAAGAGCAACGACGTCGAGCTGGCGAAGTCGAACATCCTGCTGATCGGCCCGACCGGCTGCGGCAAGACGCTGCTTGCCCAGACGCTCGCCCGCATCATCGACGTGCCGTTCACCATGGCCGACGCCACGACGCTGACCGAAGCCGGTTACGTCGGCGAGGACGTCGAGAACATCATCCTGAAGCTGCTCCAGGCCGCCGACTACAACGTCGAGCGCGCCCAGCGCGGCATCGTCTACATCGACGAGATCGACAAGATCAGCCGCAAGTCGGACAACCCCTCGATCACCCGCGACGTGTCGGGCGAGGGCGTCCAGCAGGCGCTGCTCAAGATCATGGAAGGCACGGTTGCTTCCGTGCCCCCGCAGGGCGGCCGCAAGCACCCGCAGCAGGAGTTCCTGCAGGTCGACACCGCCAACATCCTGTTCATCTGCGGCGGCGCCTTCGCCGGTCTCGACCGGATCATCTCCGACCGTGGCCGCAAGACCTCGATCGGCTTCGCTGCCACGGTTGCCTCGCCTGAGGACCGCCGCACCGGCGAGCTGTTCCGTCAGGTCGAGCCGGAGGATCTGCTGAAGTTCGGCCTGATCCCCGAATTCGTCGGCCGTCTGCCGGTGCTGGCGACCCTCGAGGACCTCGACGAGCCGGCGCTGATCCAGATCCTGACCGAGCCGAAGAACGCGCTGGTCAAGCAGTACCAGCGCCTGTTCGAGATGGAGAACGTCGATCTCACCTTCCACGAGAACGCGCTGTCGGCCATCGCCAAGCGCGCCATCGAGCGCAAGACCGGCGCCCGCGGTCTGCGTTCGATCATGGAGGCGATCCTGCTCGACACCATGTTCGAGCTCCCGGCGCTGGAAGGCGTCCAGGAAGTGGTGATCTCGGAAGAGGTGGTGTCCGGCAATGCCCGGCCGCTCTACATCTACGCCGAACAGAAGGAAAAGAAGGGCAGCGTCAGCGCCTGAGGCCTGACGGATTGACCTTTTACGCTCTCGCGAACGGCGCCCCAGCGGCGCCGTTTGCACGTATGGAGCCCCGCCGGCAACGCGTCTTCCAAACGCTGTCGTGTTTGGCCTTGATGTTTACCCGACGAAGCTCCAACTAACTGACAAGAGGCGATGGGTTGGGTTACGTGCTGTAATGCCGCGCGGTAATCGGCGGTAGGCGGAACCGTCCATGGTCGTTAATATGAGATTCGCGGTTGGCGCTCGCGCGGTCGCGATATGAAAGGTTGGACAATGGCCAAAATATCCCGCTCTTCCGGCGAAGGTACCTTCGCAGTCCTGCCGTTGCGCGACATAGTCGTGTTCCCGCACATGATCGTCCCGCTCTTCGTGGGGCGCGAAAAGTCGATCAAGGCCCTGGAAGAGGTGATGGGTCAGGAGAAGCAGATCCTGCTCGCGACCCAGATGAATGCGGCCGACGACGACCCGGAGCCGGATGCGATCTACGACGTTGGCACGCTCGCCAATGTGCTGCAGCTGCTGAAGTTGCCGGACGGCACCGTCAAGGTGCTGGTCGAGGGCACCACGCGCGCCAGGATAGCCTCCTTCACCGACAAGCCCGATTTCCACGAGGCCCACGCGCTCATCCTGAGCGAGCCGGAGGACGAGGAAGTCGAGGTCGAGGCGCTCGCCCGCTCGGTGATCGCCGACTTCGAAAATTATGTGAAGCTCAACAAGAAGATCTCGCCCGAAGTGGTTGGTGCCGCCAGCCAGATCGACGACTATTCCAAGCTCGCCGATACGGTCGCCTCGCATCTCGCGATCAAGATCACCGAGAAGCAGGAGATGCTCGGCACGCTCTCCGTCAAGGAGCGCCTGGAAAAGGCGATGGGCTTCATGGAAGCCGAGATCTCCGTCCTGCAGGTGGAGAAGCGCATCCGCAGCCGCGTCAAGCGGCAGATGGAGAAGACCCAGCGCGAGTACTACCTCAACGAGCAGATGAAGGCGATCCAGAAGGAGCTCGGCGAGGGCGAGGACGGTCGCGACGAGGCCGCCGAGATCGAGGCGCGCATCAAGAAGACCAAGCTCACCAAGGAGGCCCGCGAGAAGGCGGACGCCGAACTGAAGAAGCTGCGCTCGATGTCGCCGATGTCGGCTGAATCCACCGTCGTGCGCAATTACCTCGACTGGCTGCTGTCGATCCCGTGGGGCAAGAACTCCAAGGTCAAGCAGGACCTGAACTTCGCCCAGAACGTGCTCGACACCGACCACTACGGCCTCGACAAGGTCAAGGACCGCATCGTCGAGTACCTGGCCGTGCAGAGCCGCCAGAAGAAGCTCAAGGGCCCGATCCTGTGCCTCGTCGGACCGCCCGGCGTCGGCAAGACCTCGCTCGGTAAGTCGATCGCCAAGGCCACCGGCCGCGAGTTCGTGCGCATGGCGCTCGGCGGCGTGCGTGACGAGGCCGAGATCCGCGGTCACCGCCGCACCTACATCGGCTCGATGCCCGGCAAGGTCGTCCAGTCGATGAAGAAGGCGAAGAAGTCCAACCCGCTCTTCCTGCTCGACGAGATCGACAAGATGGGCCAGGACTTCCGCGGTGATCCGTCGTCGGCGCTGCTCGAGGTGCTCGATCCGGAACAGAACGCAACGTTCATGGACCACTATCTGGAGGTCGAGTACGACCTTTCGAGCGTGATGTTCGTGACGACGGCCAATACGCTGAACATCCCTGCGCCCCTGATGGACCGCATGGAGATCATCCGTATCGCCGGCTACACCGAGGATGAGAAGGTCGAGATCGCCAAGCGGCACCTGATGCCGAAGGTGGTCCGCGACCACGCGCTCCAGCCCAAGGAGTTCTCGGTCTCGGAGGAGGCGATCCGCGCCGTCATCCAGACCTACACCCGCGAGGCGGGCGTGCGCAGCCTCGAGCGCGAGTTGATGAAGCTCGGGCGCAAGGCCGTGACCGAGATCCTGAAGACCAAGAAGAAGTCGGTGAAGATCACGCCGGCCAATCTGGACGAATATCTCGGCGTGCCGCGCTATCGCTTCGGCCAGGTCGAAGGCGAGGATCAGGTCGGCGTTGTCACCGGGCTTGCCTGGACCGAGGTCGGCGGCGAGTTGCTGACGATCGAAGGCGTCATGATGCCCGGCAAGGGCCGCATGACCGTCACCGGCAACCTGCGCGACGTCATGAAGGAGTCGATCTCGGCGGCTGCATCCTACGTCCGCAGCCGCGCCATCGACTTCGGTGTCGAGCCGCCGCTGTTCGACAAGCGCGACATCCACGTGCACGTGCCGGAAGGTGCGACGCCCAAGGATGGTCCGTCTGCCGGCACGGCGATGGCGACGGCAATCGTCTCGATCCTCACCGGTATCCCGGTCAGGGCCGACGTGGCGATGACCGGCGAGATCACGCTGCGCGGCCGCGTGCTGCCGATCGGCGGCCTGAAGGAGAAGCTGCTTGCAGCGCTTCGCGGCGGCATCAAGAAGGTGCTGATCCCGGAAGAGAACGCCAAGGACCTGGCGGAGATACCGGAGAACGTGAAGAGCGGCATGGAGATCATCCCGGTCAGCCGCATGGGCGAGGTCATCAAGCACGCCTTGGTGCGCCAGCCGGAGCCGATCGAATGGACCGAGCCGGTCGAAGTGCCGGCGGCCAAGTCCGACGCTGGTGAGGACGCCGGCAAGGGCTTCGCGCATTAGTCGCACCTAAGGTTGCGATGCGAAAACGGAAAGGCCGGGCTCGTGCCCGGCTTTTTCATGTGAAAAACCCCGGAATTCCGGGCTTTTTCCATTTTTTTGAGACCTTTTTGACTTGGTTGTGCCCGAACCTTTTTCTAAAGTCCGTCTCCTACCGGCTGAGTCTAACTCCCGGTTTTCTCATGGAAGGGAATTCAATGAACAAGAACGAACTAGTGTCCGCTGTCGCCGAGGCTGCCAAGCTCTCTAAGGGCGACGCGCAGTCCGCTGTCGATGCCGTGTTCTCCGTCATCACCAGCGAACTGAAGGGTGGCGGCGACGTCCGGCTTGTCGGTTTCGGAAATTTCACCGTGTCGAAGCGTGCAGAGTCCACTGGCCGCAACCCGCAGACCGGTGCGGAAGTGAAGATCCCGGCCCGTACGGTTCCGAAGTTCTCGGCCGGCAAGGGCCTCAAGGACGCGGTCAACTGATCGCTTCCCAGCCGTGACTTGTCGAAAAGCCGGGCTTGCCCGGCTTTTCTTTTGCCCGAAGCCAGTATTTGAACCGGGTGCCGCTCGTATCAGTGGATTTCGGTCTTTGACCGGCTGATGAAGAAGCCGTGGCCGTCATTGCGGCTGCAACTCAGCCCCGCCTTGGTGGATGTGCAGCTGAACGGTCCATTTTTCCAGGTGTTGCCATATTTCAGCGTGTGCGAACCGTCACAGCAGCCGGTGTCGCCGACATTCTGGTAGCGCTTGGCCTTTCCGGCCTTGCCCAGGATGAACCTCTGGTAGATCGGCTCGATGCGGTCGCAGCCGAGTTCCGGACCGCCGTCCTCGGGCATGTAGACGTCCGAGCCGCCCGCGGGCGTGTACTGGCATCCGACATTGCCAGAAGGCATGTTGAAATAGATCACGCCGCCATCGGCCGGGAAGGTCTGTTCGGCGGCACTCGCCTCGATCGCAACCAGGGCGGCTGCCGCCAAGAGAATAGTTCTCACGTTCCCCTCCTGCCCAGAACCTGGGCGCTACGATAACATCGGTGCCGGGATGTCGAACAGGCTGGCCTGCGGCAATCGCCGAGTCCGCCTTCTGGGTAGGGGAGCCGTTACGCCAACAAAAAAGGGCCGCGACTGCGGCCCTTTCGTGTCTCGGAGCAGGTCGGGCTCAGGCCTCGACCACGAATGCCTCGCGCGGCAGTTCGGACAGCACTTCGGCACGGTTGCCGCGCAGGATCACGATCTCCTCGAGGCGCAGGCCGAAGCGGCCCTGCAGATAGATGCCCGGTTCGATCGAGAAGACGTTGCCTTCCTGCAGGATGGTTTCCGACGTGCCGGTGATGTAGGGCGGCTCGTGGATGTCGATGCCGAGCCCGTGGCCGGTGCGATGCAGGAAGTACTCGCCATAGCCGGCGGCGGTGATGACGTCGCGGGCGGCCTTGTCGACCTCCTTGGCGGCGATGCCGGGCTTGGCCACGGCGATCGCGGCCTGCACGGCACGCTCCAGCACGCCATGGACCTCGTCGAAGCCCTCCGGCTTGTCACCGAACACGCCGACGCGGGTCATGTCGGACGGATATCCGTCCTTGCGGCCGCCGATGTCGATCAGCACGGCCTCGTTGGCCTTGAGCTTGCGGCTGCCGGTGTGATGGTGCGGGAAGGCTCCGTTCTCGCCGAAGCAGACGCTGACGAATTGGGCCTCGGCGCCGTTCGCCGCATAGAAGTCGCGGATCGCCTGGCCGACCTCGAGCTCGGTCACGCCTTCCTTGAGGGCGGCAAAGCCGGCCTTCATGGCGCCGTCGTTGAGCACGGCGTTCATCTTGAGCAGGGCATATTCTGCCTCGTCTTTCTTGCCGCGCAGGAAGCTCACCGTGTCGTTGAGGAAGCTGCGCTTGGCGCCGGGCAGTGCATCGAGCGCCAGCAGGGCGAAATCGGCGCGCATGGTCTCGTCGAGTGCCACCGAGACGCTGCCATCCTTGGCGCCGCAGTCGCCCAGAAGCTGCGCCAGGGCCTCGTTGGGGCCGGCGGCGTCGGTCCACGGATAGAACGGCAGCTTGGTGAACGGGCGCTGGCTGTCGGCGTTGAGTGCCGGCATCAGGAAGCCCGCGTGCTTCTGCGCCACGATCAGCAGCACCGGCCGTTCGTCGCCATGCGGCGACATTCCGGTAAGCCACACCAGATGCGACGAGGGGCCGACGATCACGAGGTCGGTCCCGGTTTCCGCCATGCGCTTGCGCAGCAGCGCCATCCGCTCTTCGTACATAATCCTTGCCTTCCGAGGGTCTTCGATTTTCGAGGGATCAAGAGAAAGGGCCGCCCTCGCGGGCGGCCCTGAGGTAAGCCAGGTCAGTTCTTCTTGACGAGGCGGTAGTAGACGAAGTCGGAGGTTGCGCCGTTGACGTAGCCTTCGACGTTCTTGGCGCGTGCCACCTGGGTCGCTGCCTGGAACATGATCACGATCGGCGACTTCTCCTGCACCTTCTTCTGCAGGTCGATGTACATCGCGCTGCGCTTGGCCGGGTCGGCCTCGGAGAGCGCCGCCTTGGTCTCCTTGTTCAGCTCCTCCGGCACGGCCCAGCCGTTACGCCACGTCGTGGTCGACTGGTAGTTTCCGTCCGAATTGTCTTCGTTGTAGGCGAAGGCCTTGGCGTTGGAATGCGGGTCCATGAAGTCCGGGCCCCAGTAGAGCAGCATCGCCTCGTGGGTGCGGGCACGGTACTTGGTGATCACCTGCGAGCCGGTGCCCGGGATGATGTCGAAGTTGATGCCCGCCTCGGCGAAGCTCGCCTGCAGCGACTGCGCCATGTCGGTGAACGGCGTCGAGTTGATGACGTCGAGCGTCACCTTGATCGGCGTCTTGATGCCGGCGTCCGCCAGGATCTGCTTGGCCTTGGCCGGATCGTAGCTGTAGGGCGTCTCGTCGAGCGAACCCGGGAAGCCCGATGGCCAGAACGCCTGGTGCGTCTGCATCTGGCCCTTGAGGAACGTGTCGGTCATGCCCTTGTAGTTGACGAGATAGCGGGCGGCGTCCCACACGGCGGGCGGCGTCAGCGTCTCGGTCTTCTGGTTGAACGAGAGGAAGTGCACAGCCGCCTGCGGGTAGGTCTCGGTGGTCAGGTTGTCCTTGCCCGCGAGGCTGGCGATCTGGTCCGAGGTCAGGTTCTTGGCCATGTCGACGTCGCCCGACTGCAGCAAGAGCTGCTGGGTCGCGGCTTCGGCGACGTGACGGATGATCACGCCCTTGATGGCCGGAGCGCCGTTGAAGTATTCGGGGTTGGCCGTCAGGTTGATCAGTTCGCCGGGGCGGAAGGCCTTGAGCACGAACGGACCGGTGCCGGCCGAGTTCGACTTCAGCCACGCATTGCCCATGTCGCCATTGGCTTCGTTGGCCTGCAGCGTGACTGCGTCGACGACCGAGGCCGGGCGGGCGGCGAGCACGTTCAGCACGAAGGCCGACGAGAAGTCGCCTTCATACTTCACCACCACCTTGTTGCCGTCGGCAGTGACCATCTTGTCGTAGTTCTCGGGCGTCCAGCCGAGCTGCGTCAGGATGAAGGCAGGCGCCTTGTTGAGCGTGACCACGCGCTTCCACGAATAGACAACGTCCTCGGCGCGCAGCGGGTTGCCGGAGGTGAACTTGACGCCATCGCGCAGCGTGAAGGTGATGGTCTTGTTGGCGTCGTCGACGGCCCATTCCTTGGCGAGGCCGGCGGCCAGCGTCTTGGTGTCGACGGCGTCGTACTGCACCAGGCGGTCATAGGTCTGGGCGACATATTCGCCCGACGAGAACTCGTAGGCCTCGGCCGGGTCGATGCTGACGATATCGTCGATGTTCTGCGCCACCACGAGAATGTCGGCCGGCGTCGCCGCCAGGCTGGCCATCGGCGTCATTGGCATCGCCAATGCTGCGGCGAGCAGCGCTGCCCTGAACATTTTGGTCATTTTCTCTCCTTTTTGGTTCCCGTTGTCTTTGTCTCGGCCCTTGAACCGCGTAGGGCCGGATGCTCCGTGCGCGACCTGAACATCGGCAGGGTGCCGGTCCAGAGCATGCGCGCGAACTTGTCGGTGTCGTTCGACCAGGAATGCGGGCGATTGCCGCGGAAGTGCAGGCTGTCGCCGGCCGAAAGCACCATCTCTTCGTTCTCGAGGCGCTGGGTGATCGAGCCTTCGAGGATGAACAGGATTTCCTCGCCCTCGTGGCTGACCGTCTCGGAGCGGTAGCCGGGCGGAACGTTGAGGATGAAGGATGACAGCACGTTGCCGGTGAAGTCGGCGGCGATGCGCTCGTAGACGATCGACGAGCCGTTGACCGAGAATCGGTTCCGCTCGCCTTCGCGGGTCAGCCCGTCCTCCGCCGAGGGGGTCGCGATGAAATAATCCACACCCACGTCGAGGCTGCGCGCGATCTGGGCGAGGGTGCCCAGCGACGGGGTGGCGTGGTCGCGCTCGACCTGGCTGAGGTAACCCACGGAAATGCCCGCGGCGTCACACAATTCCTGCAGTGTCATCCCGAGCCGTCGGCGGCGCGCGCGGATCAGCGCGCCCACTTTCGGCTGGCTGGATGCGGTGCTCTTCATGGCCTCCGGCGACACTTTGAATTTTGCTCCCATCAAAATTTTTTTGATCTAAGCAAAATTGTTTGTATAGTCCAAGCGGAATTTTGCTCGACAGAAAACATCCGTGCCGCATCCGCGGCGCGGCCATTGGGGTAGGAACAGACACCGCGTGGCATCAGAAACCGACTCCGCCGCACAGGCGCTTCCAACAGGGCCTGGCGGCTCGTCGCGCAATGCGCGGCACGCCTGGAAAGCGGTGAAGGGCGTGCTGGGCGTCCTGGCCGCTGTCGCCTTCACCTTCCTCGGCCTCCTTGCCATCACCTTCTTCATCGGCCGTGTCGTGCCGATCGATCCGGTGCTCGCCGTGGTCGGCGACCGTGCGCCGCGCGCCGTCTACGAGGCCGCCCGCATCGAGATGGGCCTCGACAAGCCGCTCATCGTCCAGTTCTTCGACTATGTCGGCAATGTGCTTTCCGGCGATCTCGGCATGTCGGTGTCGACCGGCAAGGCCGTCGCCGAGGATCTGGCCCGTGTCTTCCCGGCCACGCTGGAGATGGCGACGCTCGGCATCATCATCGGCGTGCTGCTCGGCGTGCCGATGGGCGTCTATGCCGCGAGCCGCCAGGGCAGCCTGCTCGACCAGGTCATCCGCGTCGTCGGCCTGCTCGGCTATTCGGTTCCGGCCTTCTGGCTCGGCCTCGTCGGTCTCGCGCTGTTCTATGCCAAGCTGCAATGGGTCGGCGGCCCCGGCCGCCTCGACATCTTCTATGACGGCATGGTCGACCCGGTGACGGGCCTGATCCTGATCGACAGCCTGTTCGCCGGCGAAACCGACATCTTCTTCAACGCCCTGTCGCACATCGCCCTGCCTGCGGCCGTGCTCGGCTTCTTCAGCCTCGCCTACATCGCCCGCATGACGCGCTCCTTCATGCTCGACCAGCTGGCGCAGGAATATGTGACGACCGCTCGCGTCAAGGGCGTGCCGGAGCGGCTGGTGCTGTGGCGCCATGCCTTCCGGCCCATCCTCGTGCCGCTCATCACCGTCATCGGCCTGTCTTATGCCGGCCTGCTCGAAGGCTCGGTCATGATCGAGACCGTCTTCTCCTGGCCCGGTATCGGCAACTATCTGACGACGGCGCTGCTCAATGCCGACATGAACGCCGTGCTCGGCTCGACGCTGGTCATCGGCGCGGTCTTCATCGGCATCAACAAGATTTCGGACGTGCTCTACCGCGTCCTCGACCCGAGGGCACGCTGATGGCGACCACCCGCGACTGGCTTCTCGACGATTCCCCGTCCTCGCGCCTGCAGGCGCGCCTCGGCCGCAGCTATCGTCTCTCGCGCGCCCTGATGCGCAACCCCCTGGCCATGGTCGGGGCCCTCATCGTGCTGACGCTGATCCTGGTTGCGCTGTTCGCGCCGTGGATCGCCACGCATTCGCCCGTCACCCAGGACCTCGGCATGCGGCTCAAGCCGCCGAGCGCGGCCAACTGGATGGGCACCGATGAGCTCGGCCGCGACATCTGGAGCCGCGTCGTCTACGGCGCGCGCATCACGCTGATGATCGTGGCACTGGTGGCGGTCCTTGCCGCTCCCGTCGGCCTCGTCATCGGCGCCGTCGCCGGTTATTTCGGCGGCTGGACCGACCGCATCCTGATGGGCATCACCGACATCTTCCTGTCGATGCCGAAGCTGATCCTGGCGCTGGCCTTCGTCGCGGCCCTTGGGCCTGGCATCCAGAACGCCATCATCGCCATCGCCATCGCCACCTGGCCCGGCTATGCCCGCATCGCGCGTGCCGAGACGCTGACCATCCGCAACTCCGAGTTCGTCTCGGCGGTCGAGCTGCAGGGCGCCTCGTCGTTCCGCGTCATCGTCAACCACATCCTGCCGCTGTGCACGTCGTCGATGATCATCCGCGTCACGCTCGACATGGCCGGCATCATCCTGACCGCCGCCGGCCTCGGCTTCATCGGTCTCGGCGCCCAGCCGCCGCTGCCCGAATGGGGCGCGATGATCTCGCGCGGCCGCTCCTTCATCCTCGACCAGTGGTGGGTCGCCACCATGCCCGGCTTCGCCATCGTCATCGTCAGCCTCGGCTTCTGCTTCCTCGGAGACGGCCTGCGCGATGTGCTCGATCCCAAGCATGGAGACCGCCAATGAGCGCCTTGCTTGAAATCGAGAACCTGCGCGTCACGTTTCCCACGGCGCGCGGCCCCGTCGACGTGGTCAAGGGCCTGTCGCTGACGCTCGGCCGCGAGCGTCTCGGCATCGTCGGCGAAAGCGGCTCGGGCAAGTCGATGACCGGCCGCTCGATCCTGCGGTTGATCCGCGCGCCCGGCAAGGTCACCGCCGACAGGCTGCGTTTCGACGGCGTCGACCTGCTCGCACAGTCGGAGAAGCAGATGCGCGCCATCCGCGGCGCCCGCATCTCCATGGTCATGCAGGACCCCAAGTTCTCGCTGAACCCGGTCATGACCATCGGCGCCCAGATCGCCGAGGCGATCCTGACCCACCAGAAGCTCGGCCGTGCCGACATCAAGGGCCGCACGCTCGCCATGCTCGAGGCCGTGCGCATCAACGATCCCGAGCGCGTGCTCGGTCTCTACCCGCATGAGGTCTCGGGCGGCATGGGCCAGCGCATCATGATCGCCATGATGCTGATCCCCGAGCCCGACCTTCTGATCGCCGACGAGCCGACCTCGGCGCTCGACGTCTCCGTCCAGGCGCAGGTGCTCGAGATCATCGACGACCTCGTCAAGCGCAAGGGCATGGGCCTGATCCTGATCAGCCACGACCTCGACCTGGTCTCCGCCTATTGCGACCGCATCCTGGTGATGCGCGGCGGCGAGGTGGTCGAGGAATGCGTCGCGGGCGAACTCCGCAACGCCAGGCATCCCTATACGCGCGGCCTGCTCGCCTCGATCCCGCGTCTCGACGAGGATCGCGAGGAGCTGCCTGTTTTGCTACGCGACGAGGCTTCGACATGAGCGCGCTTACGATCGAAAACCTCGACGTCTCCTATGGCGATTCGAAGGTCACCCACGACATCAGCCTGTCGGTCGCCGAGGGCGAGAGCTTTGCGCTCGTCGGCGAAAGCGGCTCGGGCAAGACCACCGTGCTCAAGGCCATCGCCGGCATGGCGAAGAGCTGGACCGGCTCCATCACAGCCTTCGGCCAGGCGCGCACCCCCGGCATCGACCGCGGCTTTGCCCGCCAGTGCCAGATGGTGTTCCAGGATCCCTATGGCTCGCTCCACCCGCGCAAGACGGTGGACGCGACGCTGAGCGAGCCCCTGGCCATCCACGGCATCTCCGACAATGGCGAGCGCGTCGACGAGGTCATGCGTTCGGTCGGCCTCGACCGCCGCTTCCGCTTCCGCTTCCCGCACCAGCTCTCGGGCGGCCAGCGCCAGCGCGTGGCGATCGCGCGTGCGCTCATCCTGAAGCCCAAGCTCTTGCTGCTCGACGAGCCGACTTCGGCGCTCGACGTCTCGGTGCAGGCCGAGATCCTCAACCTGCTCAAGCGCCTGCGCCGCGAGCAGGGGCTGACCTATCTGATGGTCACCCACAACCTCGCCGTCGTCTCCTTCCTCTGCGACCGGCTCGCCGTCATGCGCCATGGCCGCATCGTCGAGGTCGCCGACGTCGACCAGCTCAAGCGCGGTGCGCTCGAGAATCCCTATTCGCGCGAACTGATCGAGTTCAGCGCAGCCCATCCCAAGACCTGAACTCCCAAGACCTGAAACTGAGGTAAGTCATGACAGAAACTGCATTCGCCGAGGCGCTGGCCGCCTTCGATGCCGCCATTGCGACCACGACCGAGGTCGAGGGTGTGTGGAAGGCGCTCCAGGCACTGGCCGACGTGGTCGTCGGCGCCAAGCTGTTCACCGTCATGAAGCTCGACTGGGCCAATGAACTCTCCGGCCGCACCTACACCAGCCACCCGGATGCCTATCCGGTCTCCGGCACCAAGCCGATCAACCGCACCCACTGGTTCGACACCATCCACGTCCAGCGCCAGCCCTTCGTCGCCAACACGATCAAGGACATCGCCGAGGTCTTCCCCGATCACGAGACGATCTGGTCGCTCGGCTGCGGCTCGGTGCTCAACTGGCCGGTCTTCGTCGGCGACACCATGCTCGGCACCGTCAACATGCTGCACGAGGAGCACTACTACACGCCGATGCGGGTCGACGCCGCCAGGCAGCTTTCGCTTGCGGCCAAGGCGGCGTTCCTCGCGGTCGAGCATCTCGAGCGCCGATAATTGCTGCTGTGCCGGCTGGCCCTCGGGCCGGCCGGCATCTACCGGCCGCCGACCAAGGCGGGAATGGGCAGCACTGCGCTGTCTTCGTCGAGGATCGAGAAGGCGTAGCGGCCGGCCTGGTCGCGCTCGACCGAATAGGTCAGCCGCTCGGCGATGTGGTTGTCCTTGTCGAAGGTCAGCACGCGCGGCTTGAGCACCGTCAGCTCGCTTTCGTTTACATAAACCGAATTGCAGATGATCACCTGGTCGCCGGACTGGCAGGTGCGGGCGGCGGCACCGTTGAGGATGCAGCAGCGCGAGCCGCGCTCGCCGAGGATCACATAGGTCGAGATCCGCGCGCCCGAATTCTTGTTCCAGATCTCCACGAATTCCATCGGCAGGATGCCGGCGGCCTCGCAATGGTCGGGATCGAGTGTGATCGAGCCGTGATAGTTAAGGTTGGCCTCGGTGATGTGGATGCCGTGCAGCTTGCCGGCGACGATCTTCCGCATTCCAGTCCTCCCGATTTGCCGCATCGGCGGCGTCCCTAGAGCAATTCCAGGAAAAGTGCGCAGCGGTTTTCCGTCCGGAATTGCGCAAAAACAAAGAGATAGAGCGTTTCCGCGATTCAAAGAAAAGCGGAAATGCTCTAGATCCCCAGCACCAGCGCCCCGCCGGTCAGCCCGGCGCCGGCCGCCGCCAGCAGCAGTTTGTCGCCGCGCCGGAACGGCTCGGCCCGCTGCGCGATCGACAGCGACAGCGGGATGGTGGCTGCCGACGAGTTGCCGTAGTCGGCGATGGTCTTGACGATCCTGTCGTCGGCGATGCCGAGCGATTTGCCGACGGCGTTAAAGATGCGGGCGTTGGCCTGGTGCGGCACGAAGCGGCTGACATCGGCGGCGGTCAGACTCGCTGCCGCCAGCGCTTCCTGCGAACAGCGGCTCATCATCTCGACCGCCTTGGCGAACACCGCGCGTCCGTCGGCGATGGTCATGCGCGTCTCGGCGATGTCGAGTTCGTCGGCGAAGGGCCGGTTGCTGCCGCCCGCCGGAATCTGGATCAGGCTGTAGCCGCCGCCATCTGCGGCGACCGAGGCGCCCAGGATGCCGTGGCCGGGATCATTGGAGGGCGCGATCACCACGGCACCTGCCGCGTCGGCGAACAGCACCGCACTTGCCCGCTCGGCCGGATTGATGCGGCGGCTGAGGATGTTGGCGGCGATGACCAGCGCAGGCTTGTTGTGCAGCCGCACGAAGCCGTCGGCGAAGGTCAGCGCATATATGAAGCCGGCGCAGGCGCCGGCGAGGTCGACGCCGCCGGCATTGTCGAGGCCGAGCCTGTGGGCCACCAGCGGCGCGCTCGGCGGCAGAAGATGGTCGGGCGTCGAGGTGGCGAGCAGCAAAAGCCCGATGTCGCGGCGCGCAATACCTGCCGCTTCCAGCGCCATCTCGCCGGCCGTGGCGGCCAGTCCGGACAGCGTGTCCTGGGGCTCGGCCCAGTAGCGCTGCCGGATGCCGGTGCGGCCCTCGATCCAGCCGGCGTCGAGGCCGAGGCTCGCCTCGATCTCGGCGTTCTCGACCGTGCGGCCCGGCACGTGATGGCCGAAGCCCGCGATGCGCGCCGTGCGGCTCATCCGGCGGCACCGGCCAGCTCTGCCGCCTCGTCGACGGCATTGTAGAGTCGGTCGAGTTCGCCCGAGGTCACGCAATAGGGCGGCAGCACATAGACGACATTGCCGAGCGGCCGAACCAGCAGGCCGCGCTCGAGGAAGAACGCCCGCAGCTTCGGCCCGACCTCCGCCAGATAGCCGGCCTTGCCGACGCGCAGGTCGAGTGCAGCGATGGTGCCGGCCGTGCGCACGTTCTCGAAGCGCGGATCGTCGCGGAAGCGCGCGACCTTCTCCGCCTGCATCCACGACAATGCCGCCACGCGCTCGGCCACCGGCTCGTCGCGCCACAAAGCGACATTGGCGAGCGCCGCCGCGCAGGCGATCGGGTTCGCCGTGTAGGAACTCGAATGGAAGAAGGTTTTGGCGCGATCTTGCGAAAAATGCGCCTGGAAGACCGCGTCGGTCGCCAGTGTCGCCGCCAGCGGCACCGAGCCGCCGGTCAGCCCCTTGGACGTGCAGAGGATGTCGGGCGAAACGCCGGCCTGCTCGCAGGCGAACATGGTGCCGGTGCGACCCCAGCCGGTCATCACCTCGTCGGCGATGACAAGCGTGCCGGAGCGCTCGGCGATGCGCTTCAGTTCGCTCAGCACCCAGGCCGGATACATCAGCATGCCGCCGGCGCCCAGCACCAGCGGTTCGACGATGAGTGCGGCGGCCTTGCCGTCGCGGGTCAATGCCTCAAAGCGGTCGAGCGTTTCCTGCTCGCGTGCCGCCGACGGGAAGGGGATGGTGTCGACCTCGAACAGCAGCGGGTCGTAGGCGGCATTGAAGACGCCACGTTCGCCGACGCTCATCGTGCCGATGGTGTCGCCATGGTAGCTGTGCTCCATGACGACGATGCGCGAGCGGGCATTGCCGTTGTTGCGGTGGAAGCCGAGCGCCATCTTCAGCGCCACCTCGACGCTGGTCGAGCCGCTGTCGGAGTAGAACACCCAGTCGAGCCCCGAAGGCGCCATGCCGACCAGCGCGGATGCCAGCTTTTCCGCCGGTTCATGTGTCAGCCCGGCGAAGATCACCTGGTCGAGCGTCTCGGTGGCGGTGCGGATCGCCTCGACGATCTTCGGATGGCGGTGGCCGTGGGTGACGACCCACCAGGACGAGATCGCATCGAGGATGCGCTTGCCGTCGGCCGTCTCGACATAGGCGCCTTCTGTGCGCGCGATCATCGGCGGCACCGGCTCGGTGGCGTGCTGCGTGAAGGGGTGCCAGACGGCGGAACGGCTCATGTCCTGGCCTCCAGGAAATCGGCGGCGTTGAAGTTCGTCCGCATGGCCGTGGCCAGCGTTTCCGGCGTCAGCGGGTCGAGCCGGGGCAGGCGGCCGAGCACGCGCACCTTGCCCATTTCGGCGATGGTGCGTTGGGTATCGGCCATCTCGTCGCCGATGAACGCGATGCCGAGCAGCGGCACCGCGCGGGCGCGCAGCGCCTCGATGGACAAGAGCGTGTGGTTGATCGTGCCGAGCCCGGTGCGGGCGCAGAGCACCACGGGTGCCGCCCAGCGCGCGAAGACGTCGATGTAGAGCCTGCGCCGGTTGACCGGCACCATCAGCCCGCCTGCGCCTTCGACGACCAGCGGCCGCGCGGTTGCGGGCAGGGCGAGCGCATCGGCATCGATCTCGACGCCGTCGAGCTCGGCGGCGCGGTGCGGCGACAGCGGCGCCTTCAGCCGCCAGGCCTCCGGTAGCACCCGATCCCCGGGCAGGCCGGCGAGGCGGGCGACGATCTCGCTGTCGGTCTCTTCCTCGATGCCCGACTGCACCGGCTTCCAGTAGATGCCGTCGAGCAAAGCGGTCAGGCCTGCGGCGAACACCGTCTTGCCGATGCCGGTGTCGGTGCCGGTCACGACGATGCTGGCCGTCATCGCGAGCATTCCTCCGCAAGCGCTGCGAAGAGCGCCGAGACGTCATCCTCGCCGACATTCAGCGTCAGCGAGATCCGGAGCCGGGCGGTACCCTCGGGCACGGTCGGCGGGCGGATGCCGCGCACGTCGAAGCCGCGCGCCTGCAGCGCCTCGGCAAGTGCCATAGCCTGCGCATTGTCGCCGATGACGATCGGCAGAATCTGCGAGCCGCTCGGGCTGAAACCAAGCGCCCCGGCCTTTTCGCCCGCGAGTTCAACGAGCCGCGCCAGCCGCTCGCGGCGTACGGGCTCGCCGGCGACGATGTCGAGCGCGGCTGCTGCCGCAACCGCCATCAGCGGCGAAGGGGCGGTAGCGTAGATGAAGGGCCGGCAGCGGTTGACGAGATAGTCGCACAGCACGGCAGGCGCGGTGACCAGTGCGCCGGACGCGCCCAGCGCCTTGCCGCAGGTGTGCAGGACAACGACGTTGTCGAGGCCTTCGAGATGATGCGCCAGCCCGCGGCCCTCGGGGCCGTAGACCCCGGTCGCGTGCGCCTCGTCGAGGAACAGGAAGGCCTCGTGCCGGTCGGCCACCGCCGCAAGCTCGTCGAGCGGCGCGCGGTCGCCATCCATGGAATAGAGGCTCTCGGCGACGATCCATGGCCGACCGGTGCCGCCCTTGCCGCGCCAGCTCCTGATGGCGTCGTCCACGGCGCCGGCGTCGTTGTGCCTTGCCTCCACCACCTCGGCGCGGCCGGCACGCGCGCCTTCATGGGCGCTGGCGTGGATCAGCTCGTCGAGCACGACCAGGTCGCCCTTCTGCGGCAGGGTGGTCAGAACGGCGAAATTGGCGACATAGCCGCCGCCGAAGAGCAGCGCCCGCTCGGCGCCGAAGAATTTTGCCGCCTTCTCCTCCAGCGCCTCGTGCTCGGGGTCGTTGCCGCGCAGCAGGCGCGAGCCGGTGGCGCCGACGGGCGTGCCGTTAGCCAAGGCCGTCGCCACCGCATCGGCAAGACGCTTCGAACCTGCCAGCCCGAGATAGTCGTTGGAAGCGAAATCCAGCCCGGCCCGGCCGCTCAGCGAACGCAGCCGGCTCTTGCGCGCCAGCCCGCGCAGGCTGGCTTCGTAGCGGTCGAGCAGGGCCCGGCCGGTCACCCCGCGTCGCGCTCCATCGGCTGGATGCCGAGACGGCGGAACAGCGCGCTGTCCTTGTCTTCCTCGGGGTTTTCGGCCGTCAGCAGCGTGTCGCCGACGAAGATCGAGTTGGCGCCGGCGAAGAAGCACAGCGCCTGCATCTCGTCGCTCATCGCCGTGCGCCCGGCCGAGAGCCGCACATGCGACTTCGGCATCATGATGCGAGCAAGGGCTATGGTGCGGACGAACTCGATCGGCTCGATCGGCTCGGCCTCGCCCAGCGGCGTGCCCTCGATCGGGATCAGCATGTTGATCGGCACCGAGTCGGGATGCTCGGGCAGGTTCGCCAGCGTCACCAGCATGTCGACGCGGTCGGCCTTCTCCTCGCCCATGCCGACGATGCCGCCGCAGCAGACCTTGATGCCGCTGTCGCGGACATTGGCCAGCGTGTCGAGCCGGTCGGCGAAGCTGCGGGTGGTGATGATCTCGTTGTAGTAGCGCTCGGAGGTGTCGATGTTGTGGTTGTAGTAGTCGAGGCCGGCCTGCTTCAGGCGCTGCGCTTGGCCGAGATCGAGCATGCCGAGCGTCATGCAGGTCTCCATGCCGAGGTCCTTGACGCCCTCGATCATGGCGACGACGGCATCCATGTCGCGCTCCTTGGGGCTGCGCCAGGCGGCGCCCATGCAGTAGCGGGTGGCGCCGGCGTCCTTCGCCTTCTTGGCTTCGGCCAGCACGCGCTGCACTTCCATCAGCTTCGAGGCCTTGAGGCCGGATTCGTGATGCGCCGACTGGCTGCAATAGCCGCAATCCTCGGGGCAGCCGCCGGTCTTGATCGACAGCAGGCGCGACAATTGCACCCGGTTGGGATCGAAATTCGCGCGGTGGACGGTCTGCGCCCGGAAGATCAGGTCGTTGAAGGGCAGGTCGTAGATCGCCTGCGCATCCTCGCGGCTCCATTGGGGACGTGCCCCGTTCAGCGGCTCCGCGGCTGCATTCAGGTGCAAATCGGCGTTCATGCGCGCTCCATAGCCTAGATCGTCCCCACCGGGGCGGGACCATTGCCTCGGTCAGGCGGCCGTGTCCAGTCCAATATCGAGGATCGGCGCGCTGTGCGTCAGCCAGCCGACGGAAATGAGGTCGACGCCGCTGGCGGCGATTGCCGGCGCGGTGGTGGGATTGACCCGGCCCGAGGCCTCTGTGATGGCCCGCCCGCCGACCATTTGGACCGCCTGGATCAGCGTTTCGGGCGCCATGTTGTCGAGCAGGACCGCATCCACCCCGAGCCCGAGCACTTCGTCCAGCTGGCCGAGCGTGTCCACCTCGACCTCGATCTTCACCAGGTGGCCGACATTGGCCCTGGCCCGTTCGATGGCCGGGCGCACGCCGCCGGCAATGGCGATGTGGTTGTCCTTGATCAGCACCGCGTCGTCGAGGCCGAAGCGGTGGTTGGAGCCGCCGCCGCAGCGCACGGCGTATTTCTCCAGCGCACGCAGGCCGGGCGTGGTCTTGCGCGTGCAGACGATGCGCGCCTTGTGGCCGGCGACGGCATCGACGATGCCTGCGGTCGCAGTGGCGATGCCGCTGAGATGGGAGAGGAAATTGAGCGCGACGCGCTCGCCGGTCAGCAGGCCTCGGGCCGGGCCGCTCAGCGTGGCGATGACGTCGCCGGGCACGACGCGGCTGCCGTCGGGTGTCGAAATCGCAATGACAATTGCGGGGTCGATGAGGCCGAAGGCGAGAACCGCCAGGTCTAGCCCGGCCACCACGCCCGGCTGGCGTGCCGCCAGCACCAAATTGGCCTGAAGGTCGGCGGGTACGATGGCGTCGGTGGTGATGTCGCCGGCGCGGCCGAGATCTTCCAGGAGAGCAGCACGAACCAGCGGTTCGATCATGATCCGGGGCAGGGGAGTGAGGTGCATGGTCAGGCGCTCCGGGCCAGCGGGGTGAGGTCGAGTTTGGCGGCGATCTTCAGCGCCGCGCCGAGCGTGAGCTTGGAGCGGCGCGCGACGGCGCTCCTGGTCGGATAGTCGGTGCGGCTGTGCGCGCCGCGGCTTTCCTCGCGGCCGAGTGCTGCGACAGCCATCATCAGTCCCACCGCCGCCGGGTCGGCGTCCGCGCCGGCGCCGGTGGCAAGCGGCAGCAGAGCGGACGCCGCCTCGCGCAGGCCGTCGCCGTCGCGCAGCACGCCGAGCGCTTGCGAGACGATGCCGCGAACCGGCGACGCATCGGGGCGGATCGAAGCCTGTGCTGTTTCGGCCTGTGTGGAGTGCCGGGACGGTGTGTTGCGGATGCTGTCGGCCGCCCAGCCGGCGCCGACCACGGCTTCGGTCAGCGAGTTGCTGGCCAGGCGGTTGGCGCCGTGCAGCCCGGTCGAGGCCACCTCGCCGCAGGCCCACAGGCCGGGCACCGAACTGCGGCCCTCGGCGTCCACCGCCACGCCGCCCATGTGGTAGTGCGCGGCGGGGCGAACGGGGATCGGGTCAAGCGCCGGGTCGATGCCGGCCTCGCGGCAGAACGCATCGATGGCGGGAAAGCGCGCGGCAAAGCGCGAGCCCAGGCAGGCGCGCGTGTCGAGAAACACCTTGTGGCCGCGGGCGAGGTGGCGGAACACCCCGCGCGCCACGGCGTCGCGGGTGGCCAGCTCGGCGCCCGGCAGGTCGGCGAGGAAGCGGCGGCCGGTCTCGTCGACCAGCACGGCACCTTCGCCGCGCACGGCCTCGCTCACCAGCCGCATCGGACGCACCGGCGTGTCCAGCGCGGTCGGGTGGAACTGCACGAATTCGAGGTCGGCAAGCTCGGCACCGGCGCGGGCGGCAAGCGCCAGCCCCTGGCCGAAGCAGCCGAGCGGATTGGTCGTGTCGCGGAACAGGCCGCCGACGCCGCCGGTGGCGAGCACGACACGACCGGTGGCGAGCGTGACCGCCCCTTCGGGACCCACTGCCAAGACGCCGGCGATGTCGCCGTCCTCGACGATCAGCCGCCGCGCGGCAAACCCTTCCAGCACCGTGATCGACGGCGTGCGGCGCACTGCCGCCACAAGCGCGCGCACCAGCTCGCGACCGGTGGCGTCGCCGCCGGCATGGACGATGCGCCGGCGGCTGTGCGCGGCTTCCAGCCCGAGCGCGATGCTGCCGTCGGGCGCGCGGTCGAAGCCGACGCCGAGACGCTCCAGTTTCTCCATCGCAGCCGGTGCCGCTTCGACCATGCGACGGACAATCGCCTCGTCGCAGAGGCCGTCGCCGGCAGCCAGCGTGTCGGCGAGATGCAGCTCGGGCGTATCGTCGCTGCCTACAGCGGCTGCCAGCCCGCCCTGGGCCAGCGGGCTGGAAGCCTCGCCGCCGAGCGCTGATGCCGAGAGCAGCACCACCGGCTCGGGCGCCAGCTCCAGCGCCGTCATCAGCCCGGCGATGCCGGCGCCGACAATGACGGGGCGGCCCGCGAGGTCGCGCCGGTCGGTGTTCATACCGCCAGCATCCGCTCGACGGCCAGCCGCGCACGGTCCGAGAGGTCGTACTCGATGGCGACGGGGTGGCGCATCTCCTCGAGTGCTGAGCGGATGTTGGCGAGGGTGATCCGCTTCATGTGCGGGCAGAGGTTGCAGGGGCGGATGAACTCGACATCGGGGTGGTCGACGGCGACGTTGTCGCTCATCGAGCATTCCGTCATCAGCACCACGCGGGCCGGCTTCTCCCTGCCGACATAGTCCGACATCGCCGCCGTCGAGCCGGCGAAGTCGGCCACCGCCACCACTTCCGGCGGGCATTCGGGATGGGCGAGCACGGTGACGCCCGGATGGGCGGCGCGCAGCTCGCGGATGTCCTCGGGCGTGAAGCGCTCGTGCACCTCGCAATGGCCCTTCCAGGCGATGATCTCGACGTCGGTCTGGGCGGCGATGTTCTGCGCCAGATATTCGTCCGGCAGCATGATGACGCGCGGCACGCCGAGCGATTCCACCACCGCCTTGGCGTTGCCCGAGGTGCAGCAGATGTCGGATTCGGCTTTCACCGCGGCCGAGGTGTTGACGTAGGTGACGATCGGCACGCCAGGATAGCGCTGCCGCATCAGGCGCACGTCCTCGGGCGTGATCGAGTCGGCCAGCGAGCAGCCGGCGCCCATGTCGGGGATCAGCACCGTCTTTCCCGGATTGAGCAGCTTTGCCGTCTCGGCCATGAAGTGCACGCCGGCCAGCACGATCACGTCGGCCTCGACATCCATCGCCTTGCGGGCCAGCGCCAGGCTGTCGCCGACGATGTCGGCCACGCAGTGGAAGATCTCGGGCGTCTGGTAGTTGTGGGCCAGGATGACGGCGTTGCGCTCTCGTTTGAGCCTCAGGATCGCCTCGATGTCGTCGGTGAAGGCCGGCCATTCGATGGCGGGAATGACCTTTTCGACACGGCTGTAGAGCGCGGCGGCGGAGGGGGAAATGCCAGACATCGTCATCCCTATTATGCTCTAGTTGAGTATAATCAAGACATATGCTTAGCATGAGCATAAGGCCTGTCAAGGGGAAGTTTGCTATTTGGTGCCGGCCACCGGCAGCTCGTCCAGCACGGCATGGCGGAAGCGGAACAGCTTCGCCGGCCGGCCGCCGGTCTCGGAGGACATCTGGCCGGTCTCCTCGACCAGGTCCTGCTGCTCGATCAGCCGGCGGAAATTCTGCTTGTGCACGGTCACCCCGGCCAGCGCCTCGACGGCGCGCTGCAGCTGCAGCAGCGTGAACGCAGGCGGCATCAGCTCGAACACCACCGGGCGGTACTTGATCTTGGTCCTGAGGCGGGCAATGCCGGTGGCAAGGATGCGCCGGTGGTCGCCGTCCATCGCCCTACCCGGGACGAGTTGTACTGCCGGTTCCTTCGTCCGCGCCGCCTCTTCGACAAGCCCCGCCTCGTAGAGCAGCTCGTAGCGCTGCAAGGTCAGCTCCTCGTTCCAGCCGCGCTCGTCGAAGCCGAAGCAGACGGCGGCGCGCTGCCAGCGCTTGCTGCGCTTCTCCTCATGACCGGCGGCGTCGGCCCAGCGGCGCAAGGCCGGCTCGATGACGTCGACGATCACCGGCGGTGCGCCGTAGCGGTGGTCCTCCCAGGGGAAGAACTCGTACCAGTTGCGCCAGCTCCCCGGCGGCGTGGCGCGCGAAGGCTCCTCGCGGGTGAGCCCTAGATAGCTGATCGAGATCACCCGGCGCGACGAATCCTCGCCGCTGCGGTCGCGATCGGCGAAGGTGTAGAGCTGCTCGATGTAACCCAGCGGATGGCCGGTCTGCTGCTCGACCCAGTCGCGCAGCCCCGATTGCAGCGAGCGGTGCCCGAGCTCGAAAGGCCCCGAGGGCAGGGCGGTGGCATCCTTGATGGTGAGCACCACCGGATTGCCGTTGGGCGCAGCCACCAGCACGGCGATCAGGTCCGCACCGATCGCGTGACGCTCCTGCTGCCGCTCACTGTGCTTCGCCACGCTGATCCTCTGTCGTCGGCCATTGGTATTGCGGCGCGATGGGACAGAGAAAAAAGCGAGGCGTCAACTGCCGCCGTCGCCTTTTCGATGCACCGCGCAAGGTCTTCGCCAGTCTTGGCTTGGCGACGGCAGAAAATCCATCGCGGAAAGCCGCAACGCGAATGACCATGCGTAAGAGCTAGGCGATCGCAGCCTGCGCTTTTTCCTTGGCTGCCTGCCGCAGCAGCATGCCGAACAGGTCGCGCGGCTCGTCGGGATCGGCAAGCAGGTCGAGTTCTTCGTAGCGCTTGGTGTGGCGCAACTGGTCGCGGACGTAGCGAAGCGCCGAAAAGTCCTCGATGGCGAAGCCGACCGAATCGAACAGCGTCACCTGCCGTTCGCTGGCGCGGCCCTCGGCCTTGCCGGCGATGATCCGCCACAACTCGGTTACCGGATGCTCCGGTTCGAGCTGCTGGATCTCGCCCTCGATGCGCGTTTGCGGCGGATACTCGACCACGATCTCCGAGCGCAGCAGGATGTCGCGATGCAGCTCCGTCTTGCCGGGGCAGTCGCCGCCGACGGCGTTGATGTGCACGCCCGTGCCCACCATGTTGTCGGTCAGGATCGTGGCGTTCTGCTTGTCGGCCGTGACGGTGGTGATGATCTGCGCGCCTTCGACCGCTTCCTGGCCCGAGGTGCAGATCCTGATGTCGAAGCCGAGGCCGTCGAGGTTGCGCGCGCATTTGCGGCTTGCCTCGATGTCGATGTCGTAGAGACGCAGCTTGTCGATGCCGAGCAGCTTCTTGAACGCCAGCGCCTGGAACTCCGACTGGGCGCCGTTGCCGATGATGGCCATCGTGTCGGAGCCCTTGGGCGCCAGGTACTTGGCCGCGACCGCCGAGGTCGCGGCGGTGCGCAGCGCCGTCAGGATGGTCATCTCGGTGAGCAGCATCGGGTAGCCCGAGCCGACGTCGGCGAGCACGCCGAAGGCGGTCACCGTCTGCAGGCCCTCGCGCATGTTCTTCGGGTGGCCGTTGACGTATTTGAACCCGTAGAGCTGCCCGTCGCTGGTCGGCATCAGCTCGATCACGCCGTCATGGCTGTGCGAGGCCACCCGCGGCGTCTTGTCGAACAGTTCCCAGCGGCGGAAATCCTCCTCGATATAGGCGGAAAGCTCGCCGAGAAAACGGTCTACGCCGATCTCCAGGACCAGCTTCATCATGTTGTCGACGCTGACGAAGGGGACGATGTTGAGGTTGGCGATGGTCATCAGAAGCTCCTGGTCGGGCGGTCCATGATGCGGCGGCCCATCAGGCTTGCCGTGAGGTCCACCATCAATATGGCGGTGCGGCCGCGTTCGTCGAGGAAGGGGTTGAGTTCCACGAGGTCGAGGCTGGTGACCAGCCCGCTGTCGTGCAGCATCTCCATGGCCAGATGGGCCTCGCGGAAGGTGGCGCCGCCCGGCACGGTGGTGCCGACCGCCGGCGCGATCGCCGGGTCGAGGAAGTCGACGTCGAGGCTGACATGCAACAGCCCGTTCTCGGCGGCGACCCGCTCGAGGAAAGCGCGCAGGAGCGGCGCAAGCCCATGCTCGTCGATCGAGCGCATGTCGTGGACGGTCACGCCCGCCTCGGTGAGCGCCCGGCGCTCGGCCGGGTCGACGCTGCGCAGGCCGAGCGTGCAGACGCGCTTGGGGTCGACCGGCGCGGGCAGGCGAGGGAAGTAGCCTTCGAAGCCAGGCAGGCCGCTGGCATAGGCGAGCGGAACGCCGTGCAGGTTGCCGCTTGCCGTGGTGTCGAGCGTGTGGAAGTCGGGGTGGGCGTCGAGCCACAGCACGAACAGCGGGCGCCCCGTCTCGGCGGCCCTGCGGGCGACGCCAGAAAGGGTCCCGGCAGAAAGCGCATGGTCGCCGCCGAGGAAGATCGGCATCGCATCGGCGCTCGCCGCATAGGCGGCCTCGGCGATCGCTGCCGTCCAGGCGGCGATTTCGGGCAGCGACTTCAGCGCGGCATTCCTGTGCAAGCCTACCTCGACCGGCTTCGGCACGACCGTGCCGAGATCGGTGACCGTATGGCCGAGTTCGGCCAGTGCTGCGGCGAGGCCCGCCGTGCGCAGCGCGCTCGGCCCCATCTCGCAGCCCATGCGGCCGGCCCCGTCCTGAAGCGGAATTCCTATGAGATTGCAGTGCATCGTTGTCGCCCGTGTCGATTGAGGCCGTATTGAAGGGAACGGAGCTGGCAAAATGAAGCCATTGAATTGGCAATAGCGATATGCAGACTGCGCAAAGTGGCAGCGACTTTGATCGAAATGGAAAAGAGATGGACGAATTGGACAAGCGGCTGGTGACGCTGCTCAGGCACCAGGGTCGGCGCAGCATCTCGGACCTCGCCGTCGATCTCGGGGTCTCGCGCGCCACCGTGCGTGCGCGCATGGAGCGGCTGGAAAAGTCGGGCGACGTCCTGGGCTACACGGTCATCCTGCGCGCCGACGCGGTCGACCAGCCGGTGCGCGGCATCATGCTGATCGAGATCGAGGGCCACGCCGCCGACCGCGTCATGCGCGCCCTCGGCGGGTTCTCCGAGGTCTCGACGATCCACACAACCAACGGGCGCTGGGACCTCGTGGTCGAGCTCGCGACCTCGACACTGACCGATTTCGACGCCGTGCTGAGGCGGATCCGGCTCATACAGGGGATCACCGGAAGCGAGACCAGCTTGCTGCTCGCCACGCCCCGCAGCACCAGGGCGAGGCTGTGACGCCGCCTGGCGGATGGTACGGCAAGCGCGCTGCGAACCGGTCATCGCCGGAAGGACGCCTTCTACCGACCAGTACGGGCGTTTGCGACATCGCGGTGCACGCGGGAGCGTGACGTTCAGTGCTGTGTGCAGGGCAGGGAGGATGGTGGGCGATGACGGGCTCGAACCGCCGACATCTTCGGTGTAAACGAAGCGCTCTACCAACTGAGCTAATCGCCCCCGGCGGAGCGGAGCTTTAAGCGGTTCGACCTTGATCCGCAAGTTCAAATGCATGCCGCAACGGCATGTGAAGCCTTCGCCCAGCGGCTTTTGCGGACTGCGAAAAATAGACGACGAAGTTTGTCGAATATCTTCTCGATGTCGCTTGACACCTCCCCACGAACCCCGTAATTCACCGCCCAACGACGCGGCGCCCAGCGCCAACGTCCAAAGCGCGGGTGTAGCTCAGTCGGTTAGAGTGCCGGCCTGTCACGCCGGAGGTCGCGGGTTCGAGCCCCGTCACTCGCGCCAGTCGTTTCAAGGGCTTAGGTCCGGAAGCTCCGAGCGTTTCAATTCCTCCACATTGTCGATTTTCGATCTTCTGTCTGCGCGCTCCAGCATGCCATGAAGGCGGCGGTGCTCGTCCGGCTTGCGGGTGAGGAACCCTGGGCCTTGCGATTCGGCTTCGGGAAAAGCGGGGGGGGGGCGCGGCTCGACCACTTCATCGCTGCCGGGCAGCGAATCACGTCGCCGTGCAGTCCTCAGAGATATTGCCCGAGCTTGTTGCCGATTCGGATGAAGCGCAGCGGGTCGACAGGCTCGCCGTTGCGGCGCACCTCATAGTGCAGGTGCGGGCCGGTCGAACGGCCGCTGCTGCCGATCTCGCCGATCTGCTGTCCCGGAACGACCTGTTGGTTCGGCACCGCCAGCACCTTGTTCAAATGGGCATAGCGGGTGACGAAGCCGCCGCCGTGGTCGATCTCGACCATGCGGCCGTAGCCGCCGTTCCAGCCGGCCTTGGTAACGGTGCCGGCAGCCGTGGCCAAGGCCGCGGTTCCGTAGGGCGCGCGAAGGTCGGTTCCCGAATGAAGGGCGGCGCTGCCGATCAGCGGGTCCTTGCGCGGCCCGAACGGGCTGGAGACGGACCTGCCGGGGGCGGGATTGGCGAGCGGCAGCTTGCGGGCGCCGGTCTTGAGTCGTTCGAGGACGTCGAGGGCGTCGTCGAGTTCCTTGACCTTGGTGTCGAAGGCCATCGGGCCGTCGAGCGCGATCAGCGGCCCGCCGACATCCACTTTGCCAAAATCCTGGTCGGCCGGCAGGCCCGCGTCCCGCAACGTTTCGGCGATCGTGTCCGCCGCCTGATAGGCATCGCTCGCAAGCGTCGTCACGCGCTCGATCTGGTCGTCTTCGACCGCGCGCAGCGACTTGTTGAGGGTCACGAAAAGCCGGTCGGCGCGGTCGGCCTGGCTTTCGGCCTCGTGGCTGGTCACCCTGGTCGACCAGAAGGAGAAGGGGCGGCTGGCGTCTGCAGTCGCCACGGCGAGCGTCTCCGCCTGAGGAGCGCCGACGAGGCTGGCCTGCTCGTCCGGCGACTTGGCGGGCGGCGCGGCATCGGCGGGCGAGGTGGGTTCCTGATCGGCGGCGGGCCCTAGTCGGCCGTTCCGCAACGACAGCTGCGACTGCCGCGACAGCAGCTCGCTGACCTTGGTTTCCATCAGTTGCTGGTCGAGGAACTGACGGCTGGTGATGCGGTCGACCTGGGCGCGCAGCGCCGAGATGCGGTCCTCGTAGGCCTGCTGCACGCGCGCCTGGCGGGCCATGGTCGCGCCGATCAGGTCGTCGCGGAAGACCAGGTAGGTCGTGGCCGTCAGATAGCCGATCGCGGCCACGGCGAATGCCGAGCCGGCGGCGGCGGCGATCCAGGGGCGCACGGTGAAGTGCCGGATCTCATTGCCGCGCGCGATGATGACCGTATGCGGTTCCTTGCGTCTGCCGAAGGCGGCAGCCTGAGCTGATGTTTTCACCGGACCGAACTCTCACGCCGAGATGTCGACGGTCCGATTACACATTATTAGGGTTAACAAAGATTTTCGGCCGCGAACGCTCAGCGCAGTGCATGCACCGCTTCCAGCACTTCCTCGGCATGGCCGGGCACGCGGACCTTGCGCCAGATCCGGGCGATCTTGCCGTCGGGGCCGATCAGGAAGGTGGTGCGCTCGACGCCCATGTATTTGCGGCCATACATGGACTTCTCGGCCCAGACGCCGTAGGCCTCCAGGGCCGTGCGCTCCTCGTCTGCCACCAGATCGATGCCAATGTCGTGCTTGGCCTTGAATTTGTCGTGTTTCTTGGTGCTGTCGGGAGACATGCCGATGACGACCGCATCTGCGGCCTCGAACTGGGGTTTGAGCCGGCTGAAGTCGATCGCCTCCGCCGTGCAGCCGGTCGTATCGTCCTTGGGATAGAAATAGAGGACAATCGGTTTGCCGGCGAAATCGGAAAGCGTCAGAATACCCCCGCCGTCACGCGGCAGGGCGAATTGCGGGGCGGGTTGGCCAGTCTCGAGTTCAGACACGTCGATACCCTTGTTTGAAGTTAGGCTCGCAGGGATGTCAGGATATTAATGCCGGACTTGGATTCGTCCACGACCGAAACGACTACGGGACACCGCGTGGGTCAGGAAGTGCTTCGGCACGAGAAAATCCGTTTCAGGCGCGACGAGATCACCGATCTTGGCGCGATGCCGTCGGCTGCCGGCCTGGAACTGAGCCCGCCGCCGTCGAAGTGGCGCCGCGCCGGCCATTGCGCGCTCGCGGCGGTCGCCGTGGCGGGCTCGCTGTTGCTTCTGGCGATCATCGCCGTCGAGGCGTTGAGCTATTCCGGCATCGGCCAGGACAGGATGCGCTCGGAGGCCGAGCGGGCCATCGAGGAACTGGCTGGCGTCGATGTCGACGTGTCGATGGGGCAGGTGAGGCTGGCGCTCGACGGCTTGAAGCTTGTCGCCGTCGAGGTGCCGGACGTGCGACTGCGCAGTGCCGGTGGCGCTGAAATCGCCAGCGTGGGGTCGATGCGCTTCGGCATCAGGCTGCTGCCCTTGCTGTCCGGCGACATTCGGCTGGGCAATGCCAGGATCTCCGACGCCCGAATCGTCGTCGAGGCCGTGCCGGGGGGGGGCGGTTCGGACTGGGCGGCTGCGTTGCGCAACGGGCAGGGCCTCGTGGAGCCGCAGAAGGTGCTCGACGGGACGTTCCGCGAGGTGCGCCGCGGCTTCCAGGCGGTGCGCTGGGACGGGCTGCGCGAGATCGCGCTCGACAACGTCGATTTCGTCCTTCCGTCCGGCGGCGAAGTGAAGATCGTCCGCGTTCTGAACGCCGCGCTTGCCAAGACCCGCCTCGGCGATCTTCGCGTTTCCGCCACCTTCGACATCGACGGCCGCGACGTCGAGCTGACGGCCAAGGCGAGCCGCGAAGCCGAAGCCGACAGGATCGCTACGCTCGAAGCGTCGGTCACGATGACGGACCCCTTCGCCGGTCAGGCGCAGGTGCCGGCGGCCAAGGCGAGCCGTATCGGCTCGGCGGATCTGGTGATCACCGGCAGCGAGACCGGCAGCGGTGCGGAGCTCGTCGCCAGGGGTTCGATCGGAAAGTCCACGCTCGACCTCGGCCCGCGCGGCCAACTGGTCGGCGACATCACCGTGGACGCGCGTCTGGCGGACGGCCTGAACAAGCTGGACATCCGCAAGCTGCTGGTCACCACCGACCGCTCCACCTTCGATTTCATCGGCGGCCTCGGCCCGAGGCCCGCCACCAATGCCCCGGGAGACAGTGCGGCCTACCGGTTCGAGCTCATCAGCCGCGAATCGCGGCTGGCTCCGGGAGAATCGCCCGAGCCGGGGATGAACTTCCTCGCTCGCGTCGCCGGCACCTACGATGTGGCGACCAAGACGCTGTCGGCCGACCAGATCGGCGTCAAGTCCGGCCCCACCGGCGAGGTGCTGGGCAAGGCTTCGGTCCGCTTCGTCGAGGGCAAGGCGCCGGGCATCTTCCTGGCGTTCAACGTGCACGACATGCCGGTCGCCCATGTGAAGCAGCTCTGGCCGTGGTTCTCGGCCCGCAACGCCCGGCTGTGGGTCCTGCAGAACCTGTTCGGCGGGCGCGTCGTGGAAGGCAGCGTCCGGTTCGACGTCAGGCCCGACCGCCTGGGCAACGGCGTTCCGCTGACCGCCCAGGAAGTTTCCGGCCGCTTCAGCATCGAAGGCACGCGGTTCGACACCGCCGGTCACATTCCGCCGATCCGCGACGCCGTCGGCGTGGTCGAGTTCTTCGGCAACGACGTCGACGTCGCCTTGTCGTCCGGAACGGTCTTCATGCCCAGCGGCCGCACGGTCGCGGCGAGCAACGGCAAGCTCAAGGTGGTCAAGGCGAACGTCTCGCCCGTCATCGGCGCGCTCGACATCGACGTGGCGGGCAGCGCCGACGCAGTGGCGGAACTTGCCTCCTACGAGCCGATCAATGCCATGCGCCACGTCGGTATCCTGCCGGAGGAACTGAGCGGCGACGTGACCGGCAACGTCAAGGCCGATATCCCGCTCACCAAGGGTATCGACACCGACAAGCTCGACTGGGCCGTGTCGCTCGACTACGAGAAGCTTGCGCTGGCGAAGCCCTTCGACGGCCAGCAGCTGTCGGAGGCGACCGGTTCGATCACCGTGACCCCCAGCAAGGCCGTCGTCTCGGCCAAAGGCAAACTCAACGGCGTCCCGGCTCAGCTCGATCTCGTCGAACCGCTGCGCGAGCAGGAAGGGCTCGAGCGCGAGCGCAACGTGGAGCTGGTGCTTGACGACAAACTTCGCAACGCGCTGATTCCGGGTCTTTCGGAGATGCTGTCCGGCACGATCAAGGTCGATGTCGAGCAGCCGGAACCGGGCAAGCGCAACATCGTCGCCGATCTCACCGCCGCCCGGCTGGATTTTCCATGGGTCGGCTGGAGCAAGGGGCCGGGCATACCCGGCAAGGTGTCGTTCGTCATGAATGGCGACGGCCAGAACGCGACGCTTTCCGGTTTCGAGCTCGAAGGCGCCACCTTCGGCATCAAGGGCGAGGTCACGCTCGCCGGCGGCAGCCTGTCGACGGCGACGTTCAGCCGGGTGCAGCTCAACCGCGGCGACGAGGTTTCGGTAAACATCAGGCGTTCGGGCAAGGGTTTTGCCGTGCGGGTGAAAGGCGACACCCTCGACGCCCGTTCGCTGATCAAGCAGTTCATGGCCGACACCGACACCGCGACCAAGTCGGCGGGCTCCAACTCGGTGTCGGTTAGCGCAAATGTCGCGAAAATGGTCGGGTTCGGCGGGGAAGCGCTCCAGAACGTCTCGATCGACTATTCCGGCTCCGGCGGCCGGATCAACGGCCTCACCGTCGCGGCCACCGCGGCGTCCGGCGGCCTGATCACCGTCAGCAACGCGCCCAAGGGTGACGGCCGCCGCATGGACGTCCGCTCCGCCGATGCCGGCGCCATCCTGCGTTTCCTCGACGTCTACGGCCGCATGCAGGGCGGCAGCCTGGCGCTCGCGCTGGAATCGGCCGGCAATGGCCCGCTCAGGGGACAGGTCGACGTGCGCGAATTCTGGGTGGTCGACGAGCCGCGGCTGGCCTCCATCGTGTCGAGCAAGCCGGCTGGCGACACGCGCAGCCTCAACCAGGCCGTGCGCAAGGACATCGACGTGTCTCGGGTCAAGTTCGAGCGCGGCTTTGCTCAGATCGACAAACGGGAGAAATATCTGGCGCTGGCCGACGGCGTGTTGCGCGGGCCGCTGATCGGCACGACCTTCCAGGGCGTCCTCTACGACCAGCAGGGCCAGATGAACATGACCGGCACCTTCATGCCGGCCTACGGCCTGAACCGCCTCTTCGGCGAGCTGCCTTTGGTCGGCGTGATCCTCGGCAATGGCCGCGACCGCGGCCTGATCGGAGTGACCTACAAGCTCTCGGGCGACGCCAACGCGCCTAGGCTGCAGGTCAATCCTCTGTCGGTGATCGCGCCCGGCATTTTCCGGGCCATCTTCGAATATTGAGCCCGGCCGCCAACGGGCAACCTCCAGATACGAAAATGGCCGGCAGTGCCGGCCATTTCTGATTTTTGCGAGGCGCGGCCTTTACGCCGGGCGCACCAATATGTGCTTTTTCTTGCCGAGCGACAGCTTGACCACGCCTTCCGGCGTCAGGTCGGCGGTGGTCACCGCGCGTCGTTCGTCGTTGACCGGCTGGTCGTTGAGCCTGACGGCGCCGCCCTGCACATGGCGGCGGGCCTCGCCGTTCGAGGCGGCAAGCCCGGCGCGCACGACGAGCGAAAGGAGTCCGATGCCGGCCTTCAATTCGTCGCCGGCAACCTCGACGGTCGGCAGCGTGTCGGCGAGCGCGCCTTCCTCGAAGGTTTTCCGCGCGGTCTCGGCCGATTGCTCTGCCGCGGCACGGCCGTGCAGCATAGCCGTCACCTCGGTTGCCAGCACCTTCTTGGCGTCGTTGATCTCCGAGCCGCCGAGGGCCGCGAGCCTTGCGATCTCGTCTAGCGGCAGCACCGTGTAGAGCTTGAGGAAGCGCTCGACGTCGGCGTCCTCGGTGTTGCGCCAGTACTGCCAGAAGTCGTAGGCCGACAGCATGTCGGCGTTCAGCCACACCGCGCCGTTCATCGACTTGCCCATCTTGGCACCGGAAGAGGTGGTCAGCAGCGGCGAGGTCAGCGCGTAGAGCTGGGGCGTGCCGAGGCGATGGCCGAGGTCGATGCCGTTGACGATGTTGCCCCACTGGTCCGAGCCGCCCATCTGCAGGCGCAGGCCGTACCGCTTGTTGAGCTCGACGAAGTCGTAGGCCTGCAGGATCATGTAGTTGAATTCGAGGAACGACAGCGACTGCTCGCGGTCGAGGCGCTGCTTGACGGAATCGAAGCTCAGCATCCGGTTGACCGAGAAGTGCTGGCCGACGTCGCGCAGGAACTCGAGGTAATTGAGCGGCATCAGCCACTCGGCGTTGTTCGGCATCAGCGCGTCGCGCGGGCCGTCGCCGAAGGTCAGGTACTTCGAGAACACCTGCTTGATGCCGTCGATGTTCGACTGGATCGTCTCCGGCGTCATCAGCTTGCGCGCCTCGTCCTTGAAGGACGGGTCGCCCACCATGCCGGTGCCGCCGCCCATCAGGGCCACGGGCCGATGGCCGGTCTTCTGCATCCAGTAGAGCATCATGATCTGGATGAGGCCGCCGGCATGCAGGCTCGATGCCGTCGGGTCGAAGCCGATATAGGCCGACACGATTTCCTTGGCGAAGAGGTCGTCGAGGCCGGACTCATCCGAGATCTGGTGGATGAAGCCGCGTTCCCAGAGGATGCTCAGGAAATCGGATTTCAGCGAGGGCATGTTCTTGTTCTCTTGTCGGACGGATTGTCTCGGCCGGCCCGGCATTGGATCGGCGCCGCTGGCGCTTTAGCATCTGAACCCATGGAATCACAAGGACAGCAGGCTTCATGGCGCTCCTGACGGCGATCGGATTGATGAGCGGCACCTCGATGGACGGCATCGACATCGCCATCCTGCGTACCGATGGTGTCAACACCATCGAATTCGGGCCTTCGTCGGCGATCGCTTACGAAGCTGCTTTCCGCCGCCGCATCGAGGCTTCGCTGGAAACGGCAAAGGCGATCGTGCGCCGGGAGGACAGGCCCGGCGATCTGGCCGACCTGGAGCGCAAGATCACGCTGCGCCACGCAGCTGTCGTACGCGATTTCGTGGCCGGCCTGCCGGCGGAATGGCGCAAGCCCGACCTGATCGGGTTCCACGGCCAGACCGTCCTGCACCGCCCGCAACTCGGCCTCACCGTCCAACTCGGCGACGGCGGCCTGCTCGCCCGCGAGACCGGCATCCCGGTCGTCTACGACATGCGTGCCGCCGACATGGCGCAGGGCGGGCAGGGGGCGCCGCTGGTGCCGGCCTATCACGCAGCGCTCGCCCGTTCGCTGCCCGAGCCCTATCGCGCGATGAAGCCTGCCGTCTTCGTCAATGTCGGCGGCATCTCCAACATCACCTATGTGCCGGAGGAGGGCGATCCCATCGCCTTCGATAGCGGGCCGGGCAACACGCTGATCGACCAATGGGTCAGCCGCGAGGGCGGTGTTCCCTTCGACGCCGGCGGCGCCATCGCCAGCGAGGGCGGCGTGGTCGCCGAGGTGGTCGCGCGCTACCTCGACAACCCGTTCTTCGACGAATCCGGACCCAAGTCGCTCGACCGCAACGATTTCACGCTTGCACTGGCCGAGGGGCTGGAACTCGCCGACGGCGCCCGCACGCTCGCCAATGTCTCCGCCGAGGCCATCTTGAAATCCGTCGAGCATCTGCCGGAAGCGCCAAGACTCTGGATCGTCTGCGGTGGCGGTCGCAAGAACCCGCATGTCGTCGGCGACCTCAGGGCAGGGGCGGAACGAACCCGTGCAAAGGTCATCGTCGCCGAGGATGCCGGCCTCGACGGCGACGCCACCGAGGCCGAGGCCTGGGCCTTTCTCGCCGTGCGCTCGGCGCTCGGCCTGCCGCTCACCTTCCCGACGACAACCGGCTGCAGCCGGCCCGTCACGGGCGGCGTCCGCGCCGAGCCCTGATCGCTGGGGACTTCATCAAAGTTTCATTCAGGCGTCACCCGGCCGACATGGCGCGCTCCTAGCAGAGGCGCGTCAGTTCAACCAACCGGGGTCCACCATGCGACGCTCCCTCCATCTGGCTGCGGCCATTCTCGCGCTTTCCACCGCCTCCACCCTGGCGGAGGAGAAGGAATATCCGGCGACGCTCGCCGGCCATGCGATCCTGCCCGCCAACACCATCATCCCGGCACCCGAAAATGCGCCCGAGCACCTGCGCACTGCCGGCAAGTTCACCACGCCCGACCGCAAGCGCGCCGAGGGCATCGGCACCGTTCCGGGCAAGGACGGCGTGCGCCCGACCGGCCTTTCGCTGCCCTTCGACGGCCAGCCGTTGCAGGGCTTCTCCGGCATCAAGTCGATGGGCGACGGCACCTTCTGGTCGCTCTCCGACAACGGCTTCGGCAACAAGCTGAATTCGACCGACGCCGCGCTGATGCTGCACCACGTCTCTTTCGATTGGGACAAGGGCACGATGAACCGCATCAAGACCCTTTTCCTCACCGATCCGGACCGCAAGGCGCCGTTCCCGATCGTGCTCGAAGGCTCCGACACCCGCTTCCTGACCGGCGGCGATTTCGACGTCGAGTCGATCCAGCCGGTCGCCGACGGCTTCTGGGTCGGCGAGGAGTTCGGTCCCTATCTGCTGAAATTCGACCTCGACGGCAAGCTGACCGACGTCGTCGGCACCACCGTCGACGGCAAGCCGGTGAAGTCGCCCGACCACGCGACACTGACGCTGCAGGCCAATCCGACGCTGCCGATGCCGGCCTTCAACCTCAAGCGTTCCGGCGGCTACGAGGGCCTCGCCCAGTCGAAGGACGGCTCGAAGCTCTACGGCCTGCTCGAAGGCGCGCTGTTCAAGGAGGACGGCACCATGGAGCAGGTGGAGGGCAATCGCGGCCTGCGCATCGTCGAGTTCGACGTCGCCAGGAAGGAATGGACCGGCCGCAGCTGGCTCTATCCGCTGTCCGCCGGCGGCGACGCGATCGGCGACTTCAACATGATCGACGACACCACCGCCCTTGTCATCGAGCGCGACCAGGGCGCCGGTGTCGCCGCAAAGGCCTGTGCCGACGCCAAGAACCCCAAGCCCGACTGCTTCGCCAGTCCGGCGCTGTTCAAGCGCATCTACAAGATCGAGATGTCCGACGAAAACGCCAGCAATGCCGTGCGCAAGATCGGCTACATCGACCTCATGAAGATCGCCGACCCGGACAACAGGAAGCGCCAGGGCGGCGGCGAGGGCTTCTACGACATGCCCTTCAACACCATCGAGAACGTCGACTTGGTCGATGACACCCACATCGTCGTGGGCGACGACAACAACCTGCCGTTCTCGGCCGGCCGCGCCATCGACAAGGCCGACGACAACGAGTTCGTGCTGCTCGAAGTGGGCGACCTGCTCAAGGCCAAGTAAGACCGGCCATACCGCTTCGGGACGCGTCCGGGCCGCTCTGCGGTCCGGATTCTTTTTCTCAGCGATTTTCCGCAAGTGCCTTGCGAAGATGAAAGAATCCGTCGTCCTGCCGTTCGCCCGCGCGGACGAAACGCAGCTGTCGACGCATTGGGGCAGGTTTTGGTTCGAAGGCGGCTGAAGGCTAGCCGTCGAGCCCGCCGAACCTGCGCACCAGCTGCGCCATCTCGGCGCCCTGGGGCGATGGCCTGCCGGCCTCCAGCCCTTCCGCCACGCCCACCCTGTCGGCGACCGGACGGTTCTGGCTGACCTTCCACTTGCCCTCGATGCTCGCGATGTCGATTTCCAGGCCGACGATGCCCTTGATCTGGGCCGCGACATAGGCGTCGGGAGCGTCGCTCACCTGCCACGGCTCGGCGCGGCCGCCTTCGTGGGTGGCCGTCAGCTCGGCGATCTGCCCGGCGAGCCAGTCCTTGTCGTCCATGACCCGGACCCTTCCGCGCACCTGCACGATGGCATAGTTCCAGGTCGGCACCACCTTGCCGGTCTCGCGCTTGGTCTCGTACCAGGACGGCGTGACGTAGCTGTCGGCACCCTGGAACACGACGAGCGCATCGGGATTGTCGGCGAGCATGCGCCATTGCGGATTGGCACGGGAAAGATGCGCGCGCAGCCGGCCGTGCGGCGCAGGTTCGGCATCGAGCAGGAACGGCAGCGGGTTGGCCACCGGCCCGTCGGCGCCGTTGCAGATCAGCAGGCCCAGCGGGTGGGCCCTGATCAGCGCATGCAGCACGTCCAGCCGCGTTTCCTTGAAGTGAGGCGGCTGGTACATGGCTGCCCTTGCCTACTTGAGCCGCTTCGGACGCGCGTCGGCCAGCTCGCCCGCCAGGCGGCGGTCGAGATATTCGGCGCATTCGTCGATCAGAAGTTCGGGGTCGTTGCCGAAGAAGTGGTTGGCGCCCGACAGCGTCTTCTGCGTGATGGTGATGCCCTTCTGCGTGTGCAGCTTGTCGACCAGGCCCTGCACGTCCTTGGGCGGCGCGACCTTGTCGGCATCGCCATGGATGATGAGGCCCGACGAGGGGCAGGGCGCCAGGAACGAGAAGTCGTAGGTGTTGGGCTGCGGCGCCACCGAGATGAAGCCCTCGATCTCCGGGCGGCGCATCAAAAGCTGCATGCCGATCCAGGCGCCGAAGGAGTAGCCGGCCACCCAGCAGCTCTTCGAATCCGGATGCAGCGACTGCACCCAGTCGAGCGCTGCGGCGGCGTCGGAGAGCTCGCCCGTGCCGTGGTCGAACTCGCCCTGGCTGCGGCCGATGCCGCGGAAATTGAAGCGCAGCGTCGTGAAGTTGCGCTTCTGGAACATGTAGAAGAGGTCGTACACGATCTTGTTGTTCATCGTGCCGCCGAATTGCGGGTGAGGGTGCAGCACGATGGCGATGGGCGCGTTCTTTTCGCTGGACGGCTGATAGCGGCCTTCCAGGCGACCCGCCGGACCGGCAAAAATGACCTCTGGCATATTATACTCCACTTGATGCAGGCGCAGACGATACAATCCTGAGCCCAGCCTTGACGCGGCGGATGCGTCTACATAGAAGCTAGTTTAGAACTGTTCAAAACTGGGCGGCAAAACCGCACGGTTGGCAAAGCGGGTAGATAGGACGGCTCGCCTTGGGATTTCAAGGAAATTGCGCGTCGCTGCTCCCGAACGTGATTTGACAGGGCAAAAACCAGGAAAATGGCCGGACCGCGCGCCTATCTCGACCACAATGCCAGTGCGCCGCTGCTGCCCGCAGCGCGTTCGGCCGTGGTCGCGGCGCTCGATGTGGCGGCCAATCCGTCGTCCGTGCACGGCGAGGGGCGTGCCGCCCGCAAGTTGATCGAGGATGCCCGGCGCGACGTTGCCGCCCTCGTCGGCGCCAGGCCCGAGCACGTCGTCTTCACCTCGGGCGCCACGGAAGCCGCGACCACGCTGCTTTCGCCCGACTGGCGCATGGGCCGCGGCACTGTCCGCATGTCCAGGCTCTACGTCTGCGAGGCCGATCACCCTTGCGTGCTCAACGGCGGCCGCTTCCCGGCCGAGCGTGTCGTGCGCATCGGCGTCGACAGGAACGGCATCGTCGATCTTGCGGCGCTCGAAGCGGCGCTTGCCGCCCACGACAAGTCCGAAGGCCTGCCGCTGGTGGCCATCCACGCCGCCAACAACGAGACCGGCATCATCCAGCCCTTCCGCGCCATCTCCGATTTGGTGAAGGCTTCGGGCGGGGTGCTGGTGCTCGACGCCGTCCAGGCGGCAGGGCGAATTCCTCTCGACATGTCAGAGGGTTACGCCGATTACCTGATTCTCTCCTCGCACAAGATCGGCGGACCCAAGGGCGCAGGTGCGATCGTTGCCATGGCCGACCTGATGATGCCGGCACCCCTGGTCACCGGCGGCGGCCAGGAAAAGGGCCATCGCGGCGGCACCGAAAGCCTGCCTGCGATCGCGGGTTTTGGCGCGGCCGCGCGCGAAGCCCTGGCCGGCCTGGCCGACATGGGCAGGGTGGCAGCCCTGCGCGACCGCATCGAGGATGCGGTCCTGCGGCTCGCTCCCGATGCCGAAATCTTCGGAAACGGCGTCGAACGGCTTGCCAACACGACATTCTTCGCTATTCCGGGCGTCAAGGCCGAGACGGCGCAGATCGCCTTCGATCTCGCGGGCATAGCGCTCTCGGCCGGCTCCGCCTGTTCGTCGGGGAAGGTCGGTCCCAGCCATGTGCTGAAGGCCATGGGCTATGTCGACAATCTCGGCGCGTTGCGCGTCTCGATCGGCCGGCAGACGACGGACGAGGACATCGCGCTGTTTGCGGAGGCGCTGGCCAAGCTCTTGGCGCGCCGGGCCGGAGCGACGCAGGCGGCGTAGACGGATCGGCCCTCGGGCCGCTGAGTGGGTGCATGACGGTCGCCGCGGGCGAAGCTTGCGGGTGAATTCCCGGCCGGGATGCACTATATGGAACTTACGCCGCTCCTGCGGTGCCATAGTTTGAAAACTGCCGGGCCTTGACCCCGGCGTGGATGGAGAACGCTGATGCCTGCTGTGCAGGAGACGATCGAGCAGGTCCGCAAGATCGATGTGGACCAGTACAAATACGGATTCGAGACCGAGATCGAGACCGACAAGGCCCCCAAGGGCCTGAACGAAGACATCATTCGTTTCATCTCGAACAAGAAGAACGAACCGGCATGGATGCTCGAATGGCGTCTCGAGGCGTTCCGCCGCTGGCTGACGCTGGAAGAGCCGACCTGGGCGCGCGTCGACTATCCCAAGATCGACTTCCAGGACATCTATTATTACGCCGCGCCGAAGAACCAGTCGGGCCCGAAGTCGCTTGACGAGGTCGATCCCGAGATTCTCAAGGTTTATGAGAAGCTGGGCATCCCGCTGCGCGAGCAGGAAATCCTCGCCGGCGTCCAGAAGGAGGCCGATCCCGAGTTCGAGGAAGCCAACGACAACGTCTACAAGTCGGGCCGCGTCGCCGTCGACGCCGTGTTCGATTCGGTTTCGGTCGTCACCACCTTCAAGGACGAACTGGCCAAGGCCGGCGTCATCTTCTGTTCGATCTCGGAAGCCATCCGCGAGCATCCCGAACTGGTGAAGAAATATCTGGGCACGGTCGTCCCGACCTCCGACAACTACTATGCGACGCTGAATTCGGCCGTTTTCACCGACGGTTCGTTCGTCTTCGTGCCCAAGGGCGTGCGCTGCCCGATGGAGCTGTCGACCTACTTCCGCATCAACGAGAAGAACACCGGCCAGTTCGAGCGCACCCTCATCATCGCCGAGGAGGGCGCCTACGTCTCCTATCTCGAAGGCTGCACGGCACCCCAGCGCGACGAGAACCAGCTGCATGCCGCGGTGGTCGAGCTCGTCGCGCTCGACGACGCCGAGATCAAGTATTCGACCGTCCAGAACTGGTACCCGGGCGACGCCCAGGGCAAGGGCGGCATCTACAACTTCGTCACCAAGCGCGGCGACTGCCGCGGCGACCGCTCGAAGATCTCCTGGACCCAGGTCGAGACCGGCTCGGCGATCACCTGGAAGTACCCGTCGTGCATCCTGCGCGGCGACGACAGCCAGGGCAATTTCTACTCGATCGCGGTGTCGAACGGCTACCAGCAGGTCGACAGCGGCACCAAGATGATCCACCTCGGCAAGAACACCAGGAGCCGGATCATTTCCAAGGGCATCGCCGCCGGCTTCTCGCAGAACACCTACCGCGGCCAGGTCTCGGCCCACCGCAAGGCGACCGGCGCCCGCAACTTCACCAACTGCGACTCGCTTTTGATCGGCGACCAGTGCGGTGCGCACACGGTGCCCTACATCGAGGCCAAGAACGCCACCGCCAAGTTCGAGCACGAGGCGACGACGTCGAAGATCTCCGAGGACCAGAAGTTCTACGTCATGCAGCGCGGCATCCCCGAGGAGGAAGCCATCGCGCTCATCGTCAACGGCTTCGTCAAGGAAGTCATCCAGGAACTGCCGATGGAATTCGCCGTCGAGGCGCAGAAGCTCATCGGCATCAGCCTCGAGGGCTCGGTCGGCTGATGTCGCGGCAGGGCCGCAATCTGGCGGGCTATTTGGCCCTCGGATGGGTGGCCTACCTGTTTGTGGCGCTGGTGCTTTTGTATTTCGAAAGCTCGCTGGCGACACCGATGATGGCACTGGGTGTCATTCCGCCGCTGGCCTTCTTGTTGCTGAAGAGCCTGCGCGACGGGATATAGCGGCAAAGAGTGAATTGAACTGGTTCGGCATGGAGTTGAACCGAGTGGAAAACAAGGAAGGGAAGACCGGCAAGTACGTTTACCTGCGCGATTGGACGCGGAAGTGGAATGACAGGCTCTCAGCCTTTGTCGAATGGTCCTACTTCATCATCGCAGGTGCCGGAATTCTCTTCGCTACGCTGGCGCTGCTCGCAAAGCTGCCAGTAACGAACTGAAGGACGACAGGAAGAACGATGCTTGAGATCAAGAACCTGCATGCCCGTATCGTCGAGGATGGCACCGAGATCATCCGCGGCCTGAACCTGACCGTGAAGGCCGGCGAAGTCGCCGCCATCATGGGCCCCAACGGCTCCGGCAAGTCGACGCTGTCCTACATCCTCGCCGGCCGCGAGGACTACGAGGTCACCGAGGGCGACATCCTCTACAACGGCGAGTCGATCCTGGAGATGGACCCGGCCGAGCGCGCCGCCAAGGGCATCTTCCTGGCCTTCCAGTATCCGATGGAGATACCGGGCGTCGCCACCATGGAGTTCCTCAAGGTCGCCATGAACTCGCAGCGCAAGGCGCGCGACGAGGAGCAGCTCAAGGTGCCGGACTTCCTCAAGCGCGTGAAGGAGGCGGCCGCCTCGCTCAGCATGGATATCAACATGCTCAAGCGTCCGGTCAATGTCGGCTTCTCCGGCGGCGAGAAGAAGCGCGCCGAGATCCTGCAGATGAAGCTGCTCGAGCCGAAGCTCTGCGTGCTCGACGAGACCGACTCCGGCCTCGACATCGACGCGCTCAAGATCGTCTCGGACGGCGTCAACGCGCTGCGTTCGCCCGACCGCGCCATCGTCGTCATCACCCACTACCAGCGCCTGCTGGAGCACATCGTGCCCGACAGCGTGCACGTGCTCTACAAGGGCCAGGTCATCAAGTCCGGCGACAAGTCGCTGGCGCTCGAACTCGAAGAGAACGGCTACGCCGGGATCATCGAAGAGGCGGCTTGAGGTGGCGGCCATGAACATGCGTGCTGAAATACAGCGCACCCCGGCGGAAGCGGCATTGGTCGACGCCTTCGGCGAGCGGCTGTCGCTGCTGCCGGGCGACGGCACCGTCACCGTCAAGCGCGACGACGCCATCGAACAGATCAAGGCCGGCCTGCCGACGCGCCGCGTCGAGGCCTGGCACTACACCGACCTGCGTCGCCTGCTCGCCGCGGTGCCCGCGTTCGACGCCACCGCCAAGGCCAGTTCGGTCGCGCCGCTGCTCGAAGGCTCGACCGTGGCGTCGATAGCCAATGGCGTGTCGACAGCGGCTGCCGGCATCGACGGCGTGACCTTCCAGCGTCTCAGCGACAAGCTGACCGACGGCAGCTACGCGCCGGCGCTCGTCACCTACGGCAAGGACGACGCCATCGGCGCCATCAACACCGCCTTCGTCGCCGACGGCTATTTCGTCGACATCGAGGCCGGCGCCCGGCTGGAAAAGCCGATCGAGCTGCAGAACATCCAGGCCGGCGGCCAGAGCCACGTGCGCCTGCCGGTGCGCGTCGGCGCCGGCGCCAGGGCCACCATCGTCGAACGCCAGACCGGCGAGGGCGCGGGGCTGGTCAGCTCCGTCAGCCAGCTCCTGCTCGGCGACGATGCCGAGGTGCTGTGGCTGATCGTCCAGGAGCAGCCGGAGACGGCGACCCATCTCGCCCAGTTCAAGGCCGAGCTCGGCAAGAACGCCAGGCTGACGCTGTTCATCATGAATGCCGGCGGCAAGCTCGTCCGCCAGGAGGTCATCGTCAAGACGGTTGGCGAAGGCGCCGACTTCAAGCTGCGCGGCGTCAACCTGCTTGCCGGCGACACCCATGTCGACGTCACCATGGTGCTCGACCACGCCGTGCCGCACACGACCTCGACCGAGGTGGTGCGCAACGTCGTCACCGGCCGCGCCAAAGGCGTCTTCCAGGGCCGCATCAATGTCCACCAGGTGGCGCAGAAGACCGACGCCAAGATGGCCTGCAACACGCTGCTGCTTTCCGACGACGGCGAGTTCTCGACCAAGCCGGAGCTGGAGATCTTCGCCGACGACGTCGCCTGCGGCCATGGCGCCACCGTCACCGAGATCGACCGCAACCATCTCTTCTACCTGATGGCGCGCGGCGTCGACGAGAAGACCGCGCGCGGCCTGCTCATCCGCGCCTTCCTCGCCGAGGTCATCGAGGAACTCGAGGACGAGAGCGTCGTCGATCCGCTGGAAGAGCTTTTGAGCAACTGGTTCGCGACGCACGGATAATGGATGAGGGTGACGGTTTGATCCTTCACCCCTCATTCGGCCTCGCTCGGCTCGGCCACCTTCTCCCGCAAGGGGAGAAGGAGATGCGCCCGACCTTCTCCCCTTGTGGGAGAAGGTGGATTGGCGCGAAGCGCCAAGACGGATGAGGGGTGTTGGACGAAACGTGACGTAGAGAAGACGTGATGGACAAGAAAGTGGTCGAAGACAGCACCTACGACGTCGAGGCGATCCGCCGCGACTTTCCCATCCTGTCGCGCCAGGTCTACGGCAAGCCGCTCGTCTATCTCGACAACGGCGCCTCGGCCCAGAAGCCGCAGGTGGTGATCGACACGGTCAACCACGCCTATTCGAACGAATATGCCAACGTCCATCGCGGCCTGCATTTTCTCTCCAATGCCGCCACCGAGGCTTACGAGAAGGCGCGCGAAAGCGCGCGCCGCTTCCTCAACGCCGGCAGCGCCGAGGAGATCGTCTTCACCAAGTCGGCAACCGAGGCGATCAACACGGTCGCCTACGGCTACGGCATGCCTCACATCGGCGAGGGCGACGAGATCGTGCTCTCGATCATGGAGCACCATTCCAACATCGTGCCTTGGCATTTCATCCGCGAGCGCCAGGGCGCAAAGCTCGTCTGGGTGCCGGTCGACGATCTCGGGGTGTTCCACATCGAGGAGTTCGAAAAGCGGCTGACGGAGCGCACCAGGCTGGTCGCCATCACCCATATGTCGAACGCGCTCGGCACCGTCACCCCGATCAAGGAGATCGTCCGCATCGCGCACGCCCGCGGCATCCCGGTTCTGGTCGACGGCAGCCAGGCGGCGGTGCACCTGCCGGTCGACGTGCGCGACCTCGACGTCGATTTCTACATCTTCACCGGCCACAAGGTCTACGGACCCTCCGGCATCGGCGTGCTCTACGGCAAGCGCGAGATGCTGGAGCGCATGCGTCCCTTCCAGGGCGGCGGCGAGATGATCGTCGAGGTGACCGAGGACATCGTCACCTACAACGAGCCGCCGCACCGCTTCGAGGCCGGCACGCCGCCGATCGTCGAGGCGATCGGCCTGGGTGCCGCGCTCGACTACATGGACAGGATCGGCCGCGAGCGCATCGCCGCCCACGAGGCCACCTTGCGCGACTACGCGCACGAGCGGCTGCGCGCCATCAACTCGCTGCGCATCTTCGGCGAGGCGCCGGGCAAGGGCGCCATCGTCTCCTTCGAGCTGCAGGGCATCCACGCCCACGACGTGTCGATGGTCATCGACCGCCAGGGCGTCGCCGTCCGCGCCGGCACGCATTGTGCACAGCCGCTGTTGAAACGCTTCGGCGTAACCTCCACATGCAGGGCGTCCTTCGGCATGTACAACACCAAGGCCGAGATCGACGTCCTGGCCGAAGCGCTTGAAAAGGCGCGCAAATTCTTCGGGTGAGCACCATGGAAGACGCTATCGCCGCGACCACTGAAGAGACCGCCCCGGACACGGCCGGCAAGGGCATCTTCTCCGCCTCCGCCATTCCCGCCGACGAGCTGGCGCGGATGACCGACGACATCGTCTCGGCGCTGAAGACGGTCTACGACCCGGAGATCCCGGCCGACATCTACGAGCTCGGCCTCGTCTACAAGATCGACATCGAGGACGATCGCACGGTCAAGATCGACATGACGCTCACCGCCCCCGGCTGTCCGGTGGCTGGCGAGATGCCGGGCTGGGTGCAGAACGCCGTCGGCGCCGTCGAGGGCGTGTCGGGCGTCGAGGTCAACATGACCTTCGACCCGCCATGGACCCCCGACCGCATGTCGGAAGAGGCCCAGGTCGCGGTGGGGTGGTACTGACCACCCCGCTTCTGGTGAGGCTTGCGTGGAAAAGCAATCTTCACCATCTTAGCTTTGTAATGGGTCATTCCGCGGGCCTTGAACCCGTCGACGAATGGAGACTGGAATGGGACGCTTTGCCGTCATCTCAATGACCGACCGGGCCGCCGAGCGCGTGCGCGAGATCATGGCCACCCGCGAGAATGCGCAAGGCATTCGCCTCGGCATCAAGAAGGGTGGCTGCGCCGGTATGGAATACACGGTCGACCTGGTGACAGAGCCGAACCCCAAGGACGACCACATCGAGCGCGACGGCGCCCATGTCTATGTCGCGCCGGAGGCGGCGCTGTTCCTGTTTGGCACCGAGATGGATTTCGAGGTGACGGCGCTACGCACCGGCTTCACCTTCCACAACCCGAACCAGAGTTCGGCCTGCGGCTGCGGCGAATCCGTCGAGCTCAAGCCCGCCGACCTCAAGGCGCTGGCCGAGGCCCGCGCCCAAGGCGCAGCCTAGGCGCCTTCCGATGAGCGCCAAGGCCTATCGCTGGCGGTGCTCATGTTGCGGTGAAGATCACGTCGGCCTGCCGATGGACATGATGTTCGACGAGCCTGTCGATTGGGACGCGCTCGACGATGCCACCCGGGCCGCCTCGACCTTGGACGACGACTTCTGCGAAGTGCGCTATTCGACCGGCGAGGTCGACCGCTTTATTCGCTGCCTTCTGCCGCTGCCTGTGCCGAGAATGTCGAGCGAATTTCGCCTTGGCGTCTGGATGTCGGTTTCGGAGCGTAGCTGGGACATCTACAGCGTGGGCTTCGCCTGTGGCACTTATGCCGAAGACGGCTGCTTCGGCTACCTGATGCACGACGTGCCCGAATATCACGGGTCCATGTTCTTCAATGCCGATGTCTGGTTTCAGCCCGCGCGACTTCGGCCACGCGTCGCGCTCCACCAGGCCGATCATCCCTTGTTCTTCGCCCAGCGCGACGGAATCGAACCGGCCCAGGTCGAGCGCTGGGCGGCCCTGATGCACAGCCAGAGTTGAGGGGAACAGATGAGCGACGAAGCCATCCGCGAGGTTTTCTCCGGACTTGGCGATGTGACGATCCGAAAGATGTTCGGCGGCAAGGGCATCTACCGCGATGGTCTGATCGTCGGCGTCGAGGTGCGCGGCGAGATCCTGCTCAAGGCCGATGCGGTTAGTGCCCCCGATTTCGAGGCGGCGGGCGCCAGGCGCTGGACCGATGCCGGCGGCCGGCCAGTCAACATGCCCTACTGGAGCATTCCCGAAAGTGCCGTCGACGATCCGGACGAACTCGCCGTCTGGACGCGCAAGGCTTTTGAAGCCGCGCTGCGCGCCCGGAAGTAGTCTGGCGAGGCACGCCTCCAGCTTGGGTTCCTCGCCCCCACGAAAGTGGGGGAGAGGTGGTTCGCCCTGAGCTTGTCGAAGGGGCGAACCGGTGAGGGGGCTTTTCCGGGCCTTGGTGAGCGGCAGGCCTCCACCGGTCCTCATCCTGAAGTGCTTGCCCGAAGGGCGAGCCTCGAAGGACGCACGTGCCCCGTCTCGAGCTGCCCCTCATCCCCCTGCCGGGACCTTCTCCCCGTGAACGGGGAGAAGGAGGCTGGCCGCAAGCGCCACCACTTCTCCCTTCTCCCCGCCTGCGGGGAGAAGGTCCCGGCAGGGGGATGAGGGGCCGGTCAAGGTCCGTGAAGGCTGGCTTCAGAGCGCCTTGGCGATCCTGGCTGCCAGGCGGGCGTTGTTTTCCACCAGCGCGATGTTGGTCTTGAGGCTGGCGCCGTTGGTCAGTTCCAGGATCTTGGCGAGCAGGAACGGCGTCACGGCCTTGCCCGAGATGTTCTGGGCCTCGGCCGCCTTCTGCGCCGCCTCGATGTAGCCGGCCATCCTGTCGGCCGGGATCTCGTCGCTCTCCGGCACCGGGTTGGCCACCAGCAGGCCACCGCCGAGGCCGAGCGCTGCCCGCGTCGCATGCAGGCGGGCGATCTTTTCGGGCGCATCGAGCCTGAGTGGCGCCGCATAGGGTGACTTGCGCGACCAGAAGGCCGGCACGATGTCGGAGCCGTAGGCCACGACCGGCACGCCGCGCGTCTCCAGCACCTCGAGCGTCTTTTCGATGTCAAGGATCGCCTTGGCCCCGGCCGAGACGACGATCACCGGCGTGCGCGCCAGCTCGTCGAGGTCGGCCGAGATGTCAAAACTCTTCTCGGCGCCCTTGTGCACGCCGCCGATGCCGCCGGTGGCGAACACCCTGATGCCGGCGAGGTGGGCGGCGATCATCGTCGCCGCCACCGTCGTGCCGCCGGTGCGGCCCTCGGCCACTGCATAGGCGATGTCGGCGCGCGACAGCTTCATCGCGCCGCCGGTCATGGCCAGCGATTCGCGCTCGCCGTCGGACAGCCCGATCTTGACGCGGCCGCCGATCACCGCGATGGTCGCGGGCACGGCGCCCTCGTCGGAGATGATCTTCTCGACATTGGCGGCCATGGCGCTGTTGTCGGGGTAGGGCATGCCGTGGGTGATGATGGTGCTTTCGAGCGCCACGACCGGCTTGCCGGCGGCCAGGGCCGCGGCCACGGGCGCGTGGACGTCGATGAAGGGGCGGGCGGTTTCAGGCGTCATCTTGATCTCCATGGGCGGCCTCATGCCATTTCGGCGGCGTGTGGCACAAGGGCCAGGACCTCGTCGAAGGCCCCGGTGTCGAGCTCGGGCACGGCCGAAGGGCTCTCTATCGCAAGTACGGCGGCGGCGATGCCTTCCCGCAGCGCGGCATCGAGCCGCAAGCCGCGCATCAGCGCGACCGTCGCAGCACCCGCCAGCGCGTCGCCCGCGCCGGTGACGTCGACGATCCGGCGCGGGGCGGGGGGGGCAATCCCGATCAGGCCCGAAGCGTCATAGGCAAACACGCCGCTTCCGCCGGCCGTGACGACGCCGCGCTTCAGCCCGGCGGCGCGCAGGCCGCGGACGAATTCGTCCGGCACAGAATCGGCTGCGATGCCGGCCAGCACCGCCGCCTCGCGCCGGTTCATGTAGAGGCAGGACAGCCTGCCGAGGATCGGCACCAGCCGCACCGCCTTGGCGGGCGAGATCGCGATGGCGAAGAGCGGCTTGCCGGCAATCTCGGCGAGCTTCGAGAGTGCGGCTTCCGGCAGGTTGGCGTCGCACAGCACGGCATCCGCGCCTTCCACCGCCTCGCGCGCCTTGGCGCGCCTGAGCTGCTTGGCGAAGGCCAGTTCGTAGAGCCCCATGTCGGCAAGTGCTGCCACCACGTCGCCGTCGCGGTCGAGCAGCGCGGTGTAGCTGGGCGTGGCGCGGTCGAGGAAGATGGCCGACAGGTCCTCGATGCCGCTTGCCGCGATCGCCGCTGCGACCGCGTCGCCCGCCGCGTCGCCGCCGCGCACCGACATCATCACGCCGGTGGCGCCGCGTTGGACCGCGCCGCGCAGGGCGTTGAAGGCGCCGCCGCCGACATCCTCGCTCATCGAGCCGGGGATCGACGCGCCCGGCACGAAGGGGGCCGTCATCCGGCCGCGGCGGTCGACATGGGCGCCGCCGATGGCGAGGATTTTCGGTGCAGTCATCGGTGAGCCATCCGGCAGAATTTCGAAGCCGCGAACTTAGTTCGCCAGTGCCGGTGCAGCAACCGTGGCGAATCGCCTTGCATGTGGAATGTTCGCCGGAGCGATTGCTGCCGCATGCGACATGGCATCACGCATACGGCCGAAACGAAAAAAGAACACATGATGAAAAGTCACAATATTTCAATAAGTTGAAAGCTCTTGCCAAATGAGAACAAAACAGATACAAATTTACCTCGACATTGGATCGAGCGGCCTTCATTGATGACCAGGGGGTGATGTATCATGGCGCAGAATTCGTTGCGGCTTGTAGAGGACAATTCGGTGGACAAATCTAAGGCTCTGGACGCGGCGCTGTCGCAGATCGAACGCGCCTTCGGCAAGGGCTCGATCATGCGGCTTGGCGCCAACGAGCAGGTTGTCGAGATCGGTACGGTCTCCACCGGTTCGCTCGGCCTCGACATCGCGCTCGGCGTCGGCGGCCTGCCGCGCGGCCGCATCATCGAGATCTACGGTCCGGAAAGCTCGGGTAAGACGACGCTCGCCCTGCACACGGTCGCCGAGGCCCAGAAGAAGGGCGGCATCTGCGCCTTCGTCGACGCCGAACACGCGCTCGACCCGGTCTATGCCCGCAAGCTCGGCGTCGATCTCGAAAACCTTTTGATCTCGCAGCCCGATACGGGCGAGCAGGCGCTTGAGATCTGCGACACGCTGGTACGCTCCGGCGCCATCGACGTTCTGGTCGTCGACTCGGTCGCAGCACTCACCCCGCGCGCCGAAATCGAGGGCGAGATGGGCGAGTCGCTGCCGGGCCTCCAGGCCCGCCTGATGAGCCAGGCACTGCGCAAGCTCACCGCGTCGATCTCTCGCTCCAACACCATGGTCATCTTCATCAACCAGATCCGCATGAAGATCGGCGTCATGTACGGTTCGCCGGAAACCACCACCGGCGGCAACGCGCTCAAGTTCTACGCCTCCGTCCGCCTCGACATCCGCCGCATCGGCTCGGTCAAGGATCGCGACGAGGTCGTCGGCAACCAGACCCGCGTCAAGGTCGTCAAGAACAAGCTGGCTCCGCCCTTCAAGCAGGTCGAATTCGACATCATGTATGGCGAGGGTGTGTCGAAGACCGGCGAACTCATCGACCTCGGCGTCAAGGCCGGCGTCGTCGAGAAGTCGGGCGCCTGGTTCTCCTACAATTCGCAGCGTCTCGGCCAGGGGCGTGAGAATGCCAAGCAGTTCCTGCGCAACAATCCCGAGACGGCGCGCGAGATCGAGACCGCGCTGCGCCAGAATGCCGGCCTGATCGCCGAGAAGTTCCTGGAGAACGGCTCGCGCGAAGACTTCGAGGACGATGCCGGCGCCATGTGAGCGCGTGGTAGGGGCGGCACGGTTTCCGCCGCCTCCCGCAAGGATCATTGCTTCCAGGGATGACCGCCGGCCTTCGTGCCGGCGGTTTTCGTTTGGGCCAGGCGGATTCCCCGGCCGAACCGCCTGCAAATGTCGGATTTCCGCCTTCGAGGGCGTCCGGGTGGCGGGTCAGTTTCTTTATGTATTACAACTTCGTGCGCATTCACTGCGCGTCACGCCGGCCATGGCCGCTGGCGTCACCGACAAGCTTTGGGAGATCGCGGACATCGTTGCGCTGATCGAGGCCAAAGAAGCCGAAAAGCCTGCGGTTCGCGGTCCGCACAACCCGTACAACGAGATTGCCTGGCGGCTATATGCCTTCGACGATAACTGAATCGTAGTCCGGGGCTGAAGTGCCGCGCGTATGCCGCAAGGCTAAGTAACCCGCTGCTGCCGTGCGCGCCGCTTCGATGCTCTCGAACTCAATGACCACGATGCGATTATGGAGCGTGCCTTCGATGGCTTCAGTCCGGCCGCCGTTCACCAGCAAAGTGCCGCCGGCCTCCTTCCTAACCTTCACTGCCGCGTTCTTGTATTCTTCGAAACCGTCTGGATCGGTGACGTTGATACTCGCGACGATGTATGCCTTGGGCATCGCTGGCTCCCCGCCCGCGTGATTTTGGGCGAATTTTAGCATGGCCTGCAATGACCAGCTACAACTCACCCGGAAGTCACTTTGTTCCGCCTCCGATTTCAAACTGACCCACTACCGGCGTCCGGGGTTTCTGGACAGGGTAAGGGTGGACGGCTAAAAGGCCAGTTCCAAATTCCGCCGGCAAAGGGCGGACATCTCGATCAGGGCGGCGACAAGGCGACAATATGAGTGGCGTAAACGAGATCCGGTCGGCATTCCTCGACTATTTCAAGAAGAACGGACACGAGATCGTATCCTCCAGTCCGCTGGTGCCGCGCAACGACCCCACGCTGATGTTCACCAACGCCGGCATGGTGCAGTTCAAGAACGTCTTCACCGGGCTGGAGACGCGGCCCTATTCGCGCGCGGCCACCGCGCAGAAATGCGTCCGCGCCGGCGGCAAGCACAACGACCTCGACAATGTCGGCTACACCGCCCGCCATCTCACCTTCTTCGAGATGCTCGGCAACTTCTCCTTCGGCGACTATTTCAAGGAACGCGCCATCGAGCTCGCCTGGAACCTGATCACCAGGGAGTTCGGGCTGAAGAAGGACAAGCTGCTCGTCACCGTCTACCACACCGACGACGAGGCGGCGAACCACTGGAAGAAGATCGCCGGCTTCTCCGACGACCGCATCATCCGCATCGCCACTTCCGACAATTTCTGGGCGATGGGCGATACCGGCCCCTGTGGCCCGTGCTCGGAGATCTTCATCGACCGCGGCGAGCACATCTGGGGCGGCCCTCCCGGCAGCCCAGAGGAGGACGGCGACCGCTTCCTCGAGTTCTGGAACCTCGTCTTCATGCAGTACGAGCAGGTGACGAAGGACGAGCGCATCGACCTGCCGCGTCCGTCGATCGACACCGGCATGGGCCTCGAGCGCATGGCCTCGATCCTGCAGGGCGCGGAGAGCGTCTTCGAGACCGACCTGTTCCGCCATCTCATCGACACCACGTCGTCGGCGATCGGGCGCGGCCCGGATGAGAACAACGTCGGCTCCTACCGCGTGATCGCCGACCACCTGCGCTCGTCCTGCTTCCTCGTTGCCGATGGTGTCCTGCCGTCCAACGAAGGCCGCGGCTACGTGCTTCGCCGCATCATGCGCCGCGCCATGCGCCACGCGCAGCTGCTCGGCGCCAGCGAGCCGCTGATGTGGAAGCTGGTGCCTGCGCTGGTGCGCGAGATGGGCCAGGCCTATCCCGAGCTCGGCCGCGGCGAGGCGCTCATCACCGAGACGCTCAAGCTCGAGGAAACCCGCTTCAGGAAGACGCTCGCCCGCGGCCTCGGGCTCCTGGCCGACGCCACCGAGACGCTGGGCTCGGGCGACATGCTCGACGGCGAGACGGCCTTCAAGCTCTACGACACCTACGGCTTCCCGCTCGACCTGACGCAGGACGCGCTGCGCCAGCGCCACATCTCGGTCGACCTCGCCGCCTTCAACGACGCGATGGAGCGGCAGAAGGCCGAGGCCCGCGCCAACTGGGCCGGCTCGGGCGAGGCGGCGACCGAAACCGTCTGGTTCGCCGTGCGCGAGAAGGCGGGCGCCACCGACTTCCTCGGCTACGAGACGGAGCAGGCCGAGGGTGTGGTCCTGACGCTCATCAGGGACGGCGCGGTCGTCGATGCGGCCAAGCAGGGTGAGGACGTTGCCGTCGTCGTCAACCAGACGCCATTCTACGGCGAGTCCGGCGGCCAGATGGGCGACACCGGCACGATCTCGGGCGAAGGCTTCGCCATCGAGGTGACGGACACCCAGAAGAAGGCCGACGGCCTGTTCGTCCACTACGGCAGGGTGACCAAGGGTTCGCTCAAGACCGGCGTCGCCGTCGAGCTGAAGGTCGACCACGCCCGCCGCTCGAAGCTGCGCGCCAACCATTCGGCCACCCACCTCATCCACGAGGCGCTGCGCGAGGTGCTGGGCACCCATGTCGCGCAGAAGGGCTCGCTGGTGGCGCCCGAGCGCCTGCGTTTCGACATCTCGCACAACAAGCCGATTTCCGCCGAGGAACTCGAGGAAGTCGAGCGCATGTCCAACGAGATCGTCATCCAGAACAGCCCGGTCACGACCCGCCTGATGACCGTCGACGACGCCATTGCCGAGGGTGCCATGGCGCTGTTCGGCGAGAAGTATGGCGACGAGGTCCGCGTCGTTTCGATGGGCACCGGCCTGCACGGCGCCAAGGCCAACCGGCCCTATTCGGTCGAGCTCTGCGGCGGCACGCATGTGTCGGCCACGGGCGACATCGGCCTGGTGCGCATCGTCTCCGATGGCGCGGTCGCGGCCGGCGTACGCCGCATCGAGGCGCTGACGGGCGATGCCGCCCGCCGCCACCTCGACGAGCAGGACCGCCGCCTCAAGTCGGTCGCGGCATCCCTCAAGGTGGCGCCGGGCGACGTACTCGCCCGCGTCGAGGCGCTGCTCGACGAGCGCAAGAAGCTCGAGAGGGAACTCACCGACGCCCGCAAGAAGCTCGCCATGGGCGGCGGAGCGGGCGGCTCGGCCGATGCCGTGCGCGAGATTTCCGGGGTCAAGTATCTCGGCAAGGTGGTGTCCGGCGTCGATCCCAAGGATCTCAAGGGCCTCGCCGACGAAGGCAAGGCCGGTCTGGGCTCGGGCGTCGTCACCCTGATCGGCGTGTCCGAGGACGGCAAGGCAAGTGCGGTCGTCGCCGTCACCGCTGACCTCGTCGGCCGCTTCAGCGCCGTCGACCTGGTGCGCGTCGCGTCCGCCGCGCTCGGCGGCAAGGGCGGCGGCGGGCGGCCCGACATGGCCCAGGCCGGCGGCCCCGATGCCACCAAGGCCGACGAGGCCGTCGAGGCGGTCGCCGGGGCGATGGCCGGCTGATCGCGCCGACCCACGCGAAACTCTGCAAATCCGAAAGGCGGAGGCTCCGGCTTCCGCCTTTTGCGTTTGCGGGGAGGCGCCGCCCTTCCTCATCCTGAGGTGCCCGCCAAGCGGGCCTTGGAGGCGCGCCTCGAAGGCGCACCGGGACAGCGCGCCTCGAAAAGAAAAAAGCCCCGGATCGCTCCGGGGCCTTTCTCATTCAGACCTGGCCAAGGCTTGGATCAGCCCATCGCCTTCTGCAGGTTCTCGTCGATCTTGTCGAGGAAGCCGGTGGTCGACAGCCAGGGCTGGTCCGGACCGATCAGCAGCGACAGGTCCTTGGTCATGAAGCCCGACTCGACGGTCTGGATGCAGACCTTTTCGAGCGTCTCGGCAAAGCGCTTCAGTTCGGCGTTTTCGTCGAGCTTGGCGCGGTGCGCCAGGCCGCGGGTCCAGGCGAAGATCGAGGCGATCGAGTTGGTCGAGGTTTCCTCGCCCTTCTGGTGCTGGCGGTAGTGGCGGGTCACGGTGCCGTGCGCGGCTTCCGCTTCCACGGTCTTGCCGTCCGGCGTCATGAGCACCGAGGTCATCAGGCCGAGCGAGCCGAACCCTTGCGCCACCGTGTCCGACTGCACGTCGCCGTCATAGTTCTTGCAGGCCCAGACATAGCCGCCGGACCACTTCAGGCTCGATGCCACCATGTCGTCGATGAGGCGGTGTTCGTACCAAAGCTTGCGCGCCTTGAACTCGGCCTCGAATTCCTTCTCATAGACTTCCTGGAAGATGTCCTTGAAGCGGCCGTCATAGGCCTTGAGGATGGTGTTTTTGGTCGAGAGATAGACCGGATAGTTGCGCAGCAGGCCGTAGTTCAGCGAGGCGCGGGCGAATTCGCGGATCGACTCGTCGAGGTTGTACATGGCCATCGCCACGCCGGCGCCCGGCGCGTCGAACACGTCGTGCTCGATCACCTGGCCGTCCTCGCCGACGAACTTGATCGACAGCTTGCCCTTGCCCGGGTACTTGAAATCGGTCGCCTTGTACTGGTCGCCGAAGGCATGGCGGCCGACGATGATCGGCTTGGTCCAGCCCGGCACCAGGCGCGGCACGTTCTTCATGATGATCGGCTCGCGGAAGATGGTGCCGCCCAGGATGTTGCGGATCGTGCCGTTGGGCGACTTCCACATCTTCTTGAGCTTGAACTCCTCGACGCGCTGCTCGTCGGGGGTGATGGTCGCGCACTTCACGCCGACGCCCCACTTGTTGATGGCGTTGGCGGCGTCGATCGTCACCTGGTCGTTGGTGGCGTCGCGGTGCTCGATGCCGAGGTCGTAATATTCGAGGTTCAGGTCGAGATAAGGGTGGATCAGCTTGTCCTTGATGAACTGCCAGATGATGCGGGTCATCTCGTCGCCGTCGAGTTCGACGACGGGGTTGGCCACCTTGATCTTCGCCATTGAAAGTGCCTCTTTCTGCTTGAAGCCGGTCGGCTCCGGAGCGGTTCGTGATAGGGAGTGCGGCCCCTATATCAAAGCCGACCGGGCCGCGCAAATGATTGCAACTGCTACATTTGGCGCACTCCGCCGACAATGTATGAGAAGCGCCTGATCTGCTGATTTTGCGGTGCTCGCCGCGCTATTTCTTCTTCTTGGCTCCGGGCTTCTTCGCGGGCATGGCGCCGACGAACCGCGACGCCATGGCGATCCATCGCTTGAGCGCGTCGTCGCTGAGCTCATCGGCCGCCACGATGATGAAGCCCTTCATCTCGCGGCCGGTGAAATTCATGCGCGTCGCGCCCGGTTTCGACAGCGCCTCGGCTTCCTGCCCCTCGCCGACGCGGGCGAGCAGGGTGCCGTCCTTCATCGTGCCGACCATCATGTTGCCGTTGAGGGTGAAGCAGATGCCGCCGAACATGCGGATTTCGCCGATGTTGGGGTCTTCGCCGATGGCTTGCCTGATGCGTTCCGCGAGGTCGTCGGGCATGCTGGTTCCTTACCGGAACTTCATTTTCCGCGCCGAATATGTCAGGGACGCGCAAAAGTCGCAATTTTTGGTTCAATCGCATCCATGTCCGCCACAGAAGCACCCCAGCCATCCGCCGCGCCCGTCATCATCCTCGTCGAGCCGCAGCTCGGCGAAAACATCGGCATGGTGGCGCGCGCCATGGCCAATTTCGGCGTCACCGAACTCAGGCTCGTCAATCCGCGCGACGGCTGGCCGAACGAGAAGGCGCGGGCGGCTGCCAGCCGCGCCGACCATGTCATCGACGGCGTCGTGGTCTTCCCCGACCTCGCTTCGGCGATTGCCGACCTGAATTTCGTCTTCGCCACCACTGCGCGCGAGCGCGACGGCTTCAAGGAAGTGCGCGGTCCGGTCGAGGCGGGCAGGGCGCTCAGGGCGCGCTGCGTTTCCGGCCAGCGCACCGGCATCCTGTTCGGGCGCGAGCGCTTCGGCCTCTACAACGAGGAGGTCGGCCTCGCCGACGAGATCGTCACCTTCCCGGTCGATCCCGGCTTTTCCTCGCTCAACATCGCCCAGGCGGTGCTGCTCATGTCCTACGAGTGGATGAAGTCGGGGCTGGAGGACGAGACCAGGACCAATTTCTCCGGTCCGGAGATGATGCCCGCGACCAAGCAGCAGTTGCAGGGCCTGTTCGACCATCTCGAAGCCGCGCTCGAATCCCGCGGCTATTTCCGTCCGGCGGCCAAGAAGCCGAAGATGGTGGACAATTTGCGTGCCGTTTTGACCCGGGCCGGTTTCCACGAGCCCGAACTCAAGGTTCTGCGCGGCGTCGTAGCCTCGCTCGACTATTTCTCGCCCAAGGAGCCGCGTGGCGCCGGCTATCCCGAGCGCAAGGCGAAAGTCGACCATGCCGCGCACGTGGCTGGCTCGGACAATGACGACGACGACACGCCGCCAGTCGGCGGCAAGGGGCTCGACAATGACTGACCGCCCGATCCTGATGTTCGATTCGGGCATCGGGGGACTGACCGTGCTGCGCGAGGCGCGCGTGCTCATGCCCGACCGTCGCTTCGTCTATGTCGCCGACGACGCCGCCTTTCCCTATGGCAATTGGGAAGAGCCGGCGCTGAAGCAGCGCATCCTCGGCCTGTTTGCCGAACTGCTCGAACGCTTCAAGCCGGAGCTGTCGGTCATCCCCTGCAACACCGCGTCCACGCTGGTCATCGAGGCGATCCGCGAGCGCTTCCCCGGCCATCCCTTCGTCGGCACCGTGCCGGCGATCAAGCCGGCGGCCGAGCGCACCCGCTCGGGCCTCGTGTCGGTGCTGGCCACGCCCGGCACGGTGAAGCGGCAATATACCCGCGACCTCATCACCCAGTGGGCGTCCAAGTGCCATGTCCGGCTCGTCGGCAGCCAGAAGCTGGCGGCCCTCGCTGAGACCTACATGCGCGAGGGCTTCGTCGACGAGCAGGCCGTCGCCGAGGAGATCGCCCCGTGCTTCGTCGAGCAGGACGGCCGGCGCACCGACATCGTCGTGCTCGCCTGCACCCACTATCCGTTCCTGGTCAACCGCATGCGCAAGACCGCGCCCTGGCCGGTCGACTGGATCGATCCGGCCGAGGCGATCGCGCGGCGGGCCCTGTCGCTGCTCAATGGTTCGCAGGCGACGCGGCCGGTCGAACCCGACCTTGCCGTCTTCACCTCGGGCAGGGCCGATTTCGCCACGCGCCGCCTCATGCAGGGCTTTGGCCTGACGGTCTGAGCGGACATCGGCTCCCGGCGGGCGTTTCCGTTGCTCAGCGAAAGGAGATGCGACATGCCTGCCGCATCCAGGGCCCAGCAGAAGGCCGCCGGCGCGGCGCTAGCCGCCAAGCGCGGCGAGATCGAGAAGAGCGAACTCTTCGGCGCCTCGAAGGAAATGTACGCAACGATGACCGAGAAGGAACTCGAGGAGTTCGCCGAGACGAAACACAAGGGTCTGCCGGAGCACAAGGCCAAGCACTGAGCCCGCCAGACCCTGTTTCGATGCGCCCTCAGTAGCCCGCGGTGAAGCGCTTGCCCGTGTGTTGCGGCGCCTCCGCCTCGTCGACGATCGCGACGGCCAGGTCCTCGACCGAAATGTGGCTCTGGCCGTCCGCATCGAAGACCGGCTGATCGGCCCCGAGGCGGAACTTTCCGGTTCGCTTGCCCGGCGCAAGATGGATCGCGGGCGAGACGAACGACCATTCGAGACCGGTCTGGCCGCGCAAAGCCGCGAGCGCGTCGCGTGCGGCGCGCGCGCCGTCCTTGTATTCGGCCGGAAATTCGGGGCTGTCGACCAGCTGTTTGCCGCCGATCTCCAGGCTGCCGGCGCCCCCGATGATGACGATGCGCTTGCCGGCGGCCTTGGCAGCCGCAGCGACCGCCTTCGATCCGGCGAGATGCTTGTCATAGATCTCCGGGTCGCCCCATCCGCCGTTGAAGGCCGAAACGACGACGTCGCTGCCGGCGATGGCCGCGTTCAGTGCGTCGGCGTCGGTGATGTCGGCTTTCATGGCATTCACGCCATCCAGCTTGGCCACCTTCTCGGGCTTGCGGACGATTGCCGTTACCTTGTGGCCGCGCGAGGCGGCTTCCTTGAGCACTGCGCCGCCGACGAATCCGGATGCGCCGATGAGTGCGATCTTCATGCTTGTTCTCCTTCGCGCCGCTTTGCCTTTGCACGGCAAAGCAGGTATGATCTGTAATCAGGTTACCAACGATAACCATATAGACTCGACGCGAAGACCCGAAAAGAACGCATGATTTCGTGCCCAGGTTACCCGGAGAGAACCGCATGAACGCCTCCGCCAGGCCCAGGGAGACGGCAGCCCCGCTGCTGCACGCCACGCCCGGCTTCGAAAGCGACGGCCGCAGCTGTCCGATACGCGATGTGCTGGATCGTGTCGGCGACACCTGGAGCCTGATGGTCATCATCAACCTGCAGGAGCAGCCGGTGCGCTTCAACGCGCTGAAGCGGGCGATCGAGGGCATTTCCCAGCGCATGCTGACGGTGACGCTGCGCTCGCTCGAACGTGACGGGCTGGTGCGCCGCACCGTGCGCCCGACGACGCCGCCGGAGGTGGAATACGGGCTGACCGAGCTCGGCCAGTCGATCGCCGTGCCCATCGGTGCGCTCGGCAGCTGGGCCGCCACCAACCGCGACCAGATGCGCTGCGCTCGCGAGGCTTTCGACGCGACCGGCTGATCGCAGCGCATGAATCGGAATGCGGCGCTCGCGTTCGGCTCCTAACCTCACGGCGAAGCTGAGAGGAGTGAAGCGGATGGACGCCCGTCGCATGCAGGCACCGGACATAGTCGAAAACCTTGATTGGGACCGCATCCTTGGTGAACTCGACGAGTTCGGCGTTGCCCCTACAGGCCCGTTGCTCGACCGCGAGACGTGTCGTGAACTGCGGGCGCTTTACGACGACGACCAGCATTTCCGCAGCCGCATCGTCATGCCGCGCCACGGCTTCGGTTCGGGCGAATACAAATACTTCGCCAATCCGCTGCCGGACGCTATCTCGGCGCTACGCCACGCCTTCTACGAGCGGCTTGCGCCTTTCGCCAACCAGTGGAACGAGCGCATGGGCATCGCGCGCCGCTATCCGCCCGAGCTCGACGCCTTCCTCGCCGAATGCCATGCCGACGGCCAGGCGAGGCCGACGCCGCTGCTGCTCAAATATGGCGCTGGCGACTACAACTGCCTGCATCAGGATGTCTACGGCGCCCATCTCTTTCCGGTGCAGCTGGTGATTCTCCTGAGCGAGCCGGGCGACGAGTTCGACGGCGGCGAATTCGTCATGACCGAGCAGCGTCCGCGCATGCAGTCGCGCGCCGAGGTCGTGCCGCTGCGCATGGGCTGTGGCGCGCTGTTTGCCGTCAACGACCGGCCCAAGGCTGGAAGCCGCGGCGACTACCGGGTAAGGATGCGCCACGGCGTCAGCCGCATCCGCTCGGGCGAGCGTTTCACCCTCGGCATCATCTTCCACGACGCGAAGTGAGCCGGCTGCGGCCTGCAGCGTTGACAATCCCGGCCGTTTCCCCTAGTTAGCCGCCAACGCCGGGCCGAAACGCCCGGTGTTTCATTTGACGTGTCCCGTGGACCTTTTCCGCAAAGCGTGCGTGGAAGGTCCTGTCAGGTCCCGAAAACGGGGGCCAGAGGAGGGCGCGTTTTCCTCGCCTGGAACGTGAAGTTCCGGGTGCAACGTTTTGAAGGGAAATGCGATGAGCAAGCGCGAATCCGCTAAGTACAAAATCGATCGCCGTCTTGGCGAGAACATCTGGGGCCGCCCGAAGTCCCCGGTCAACAAGCGTGAATACGGCCCCGGCCAGCACGGCCAGCGCCGCAAGGGCAAGCTCTCGGACTTCGGTCTGCAGCTGCGCGCCAAGCAGAAGCTGAAGGGTCACTACGGTGACGTTTCCGAGAAGCAGTTCCGCAAGACCTACGAAGAGGCCAACCGCCGCAAGGGCGACACCTCCGAGAACCTGATCGGCCTGCTCGAGTCGCGCCTGGATGCGGTCGTTTACCGCGCCAAGTTCGTGCCGACCATTTTCGCCGCCCGTCAGTTCGTCAACCACGGCCACGTCAACGTCAACGGCAAGCGCACCAACATCTCGTCCTACCGCTGCAAGGCTGGCGACGTGATCGAGGTCCGCGAGAAGTCGAAGCAGCTGGTGATCGTGCTCGAGTCCGTTGCTCTCGCCGAGCGTGACGTTCCGGACTACATCGAAGTCGACCACAACAAGATGGTCGCGACCTTCGCTCGCGTTCCGGGCCTGTCGGACGTGCCGTTCGCCGTCCAGATGGAGCCGAACCTCGTCGTCGAATTCTATTCGCGCTAATCCTTCGGGATCAGCATCGAATTTCGGAGAGCGGCCGGCAACGGCCGCTCTTTTCGTTTGCGGCGGGCTCCGGGTGCGTCTTGCGCCGAACCGCGATTTGCGGAATACCGCAGGCGACGGGCCACCGGAGTTTGGCCGCCCGCGGAGTTTTGAGGACCGGACCGATGGGCATTCACGAACAGGACGCGCTGGCCGAGCCGGAAATCGCCTTCCCGCTCTATCGCGACGCGCCTTCGTCTGTGGAGTTCAACAAGCTGCGCAAGCGCCTGCTGCGCCTGACGCGGCAGGCCATCGAGGACTACGCCATGGCCAAGCCGGGCGAGCGCTGGCTGGTGGCGCTGTCGGGCGGCAAGGATTCCTACGGCCTGCTCGCCATCCTGCTCGATCTCAAATGGCGCGGCCTGCTGCCGGTCGAGCTGCTCGCCTGCAACCTCGACCAGGGCCAGCCGAACTTCCCCAAGAACGTGCTGCCCGACTATCTCAATGCCAATGGCATCGCCCACCGCATCGAATATCGCGACACCTATTCCATCGTCACCGACAAGCTCGCCGAGGGCAGTACCTACTGCTCGCTGTGCTCGCGCCTGAGGCGAGGGCACCTCTATCGCATTGCGCGCGAGGAGGGCTGCTCGTCGCTGGTGCTCGGCCACCACCGCGAGGACATCCTCGAGACCTTCTTCATGAACCTGTTCCACGGTGGCCGCCTCGCCGCCATGCCGCCCAAGCTCCTCAACGACGAGGGCGACGTCATGGTGCTCCGCCCGCTGGCCCTCTGCGCCGAAGCCGACATGGCCAGGTTCGCCGACGCCATGAAGTTCCCGATCATCCCTTGCGACCTCTGCGGCAGCCAGGAAGGGCTCCAGCGCAACGCCATGAAGGCGATGCTCGACGACATCGAGCGCCGCATGCCAGGCCGCAAGGACACGATGATCCGCGCGCTCGCCAATGTGCGGCCGTCGCACATGCTCGACCGCAAGCTCTTCGATTTCGCCGGGCTGGCGCTCGGCGCCTGATCGCCGCTGCAATCATGGCACCAAATGAAAAACCCCATCCCGATGTCCTCGGGATGGGGTTTTGTCGTTGTGCAGCAAGCGCCTGCGCCGTCAGTGCGGCGCTTTCGGCGCGTTCGGCGCCCCGAACAGCCTGCCGCGTTCGGCGATCAGCACCATGACCAGGCCGAGAAGCGCCACGCTGCAGTAGCCGGCGGCCAGCGGCCTGACGGTGCCGTCGAATGCCTGGCCGATCAGCGCGCCGATCAGCCCGCCGCCCACCGTCTGCAGGAAACCCTGCACCGATGAGGCCGTTCCGGCGAGGTGCCCCAGCGGCTCCATGGCGATCGCGTTGAAGTTCGAGCCGATCCAGCCGAACTGGAACATCGCCGCCGCAAACAGGGCCACGAACACGGGGAAGGGCACCCAGCCGGTCAGCGACCAGGCGAACCAGACGGCGCTGACCGCAAGGAAGCCGAGCAGCGCGCCGTGCGACAGCCGGCGCATGCCGATCTTCACGACCAGCCGGGAATTGAGGAACGACGACACCGACATCAACGCCGCGATGGCGGCGAACACCACCGGGAACCACACGCCGAGCCCGTAGATGCCGACATAGACCTGCTGCGCGGAATTGATGAAGCCGAACAGCGACCCGAAGATGATCATCGAGGCGAGCGTGTAGAACAGCGACACCCGGGTCGTCAGCACGATGCGGAAGCCCTGGGCGATGGACATGATGCTGAGCGGCCTGCGGTCCTCGGGATGCATGGTCTCGGGCAGGCGGAGTGCTGCCCACAGCGTGATCGCGAGCGCGATCAGCGACATGATGATGAAGATCATGTGCCACTCGGAGAACAGCATGACGAGCTGGCCGAGGCCCGGCGCGATCACCGGAATGATCATGAAGACCATGAACACCAGCGACATGATCTCGGCCATCTGCCTCCCGCCGTAGCGGTCGCGCACCACCGAGATGGCGATGACGCGCGTCGAGGCGGCACCGATGCCCTGGATGAAGCGTAGCGCCAGCAGGCTCTCGAAGGTCGGCGCGAAGGCCGCGGCAAACGCCGCCACGACGTAGATGGAAAGCCCGAACAGCAGCGGCTTGCGGCGGCCGAAACGGTCCGACGCAGGCCCGTAGAACAGCAGCGCCAGCCCCATGCCGGCGATGTAGGCGGTGATGACGAACTGCCGGTGGTTCTCGCTCTCGACCCCGAGGCTCGCGCCCATCTGCTGCAGCGCCGGCAGCATGATATCGATTGCAAGCGCGTTGACCGCCATCAGCGCGGCGCAGATCGCGATGAACTCCCAGCGGGGCAGGGGAAACAGCGCGTCGATCGCGTCCTGGGTATTCTTCTGTTCCATCGTCGAATCCGGTCCAAACGAAAATGCGCCGGAGTGCCGGCGCATCTCAGCTGCGGTGAGCCCCGAATGGACCGGAGCCGATGGTCTTGTCAGCCGATCAGGCGGCGCCCTTGACGCTCACGCCCTTCTCTTGGAGGAACGACTGCAGTTCGCCGGCCTGGAACATCTCGCGGATGATGTCGCAACCGCCGACGAACTCGCCCTTGACGTAGAGCTGCGGGATGGTCGGCCAGTTGGAATAGTCCTTGATGCCCTGGCGAAGCTCGTTCGAGGTCAGCACGTTGACGCCTTTGTAGTCGACGCCGAGATAGTCGAGGATCTGCACGACCTGGCCGGAAAAGCCGCACTGCGGGAAGCCGGGCGTTCCCTTCATGAAGACCACGACGTCCTGGCTCTTCACTTCGCTGTCGATGTATTCGTTGATTCCGCTCATGGGCCCAAAACCTCAATCTGGCCGGACTGACGCACCGGCAATATCCGTTAGACTGCTAGCATCAGCCACTATGTGGTTGCAACAGTCGAACTTTCCAAGCCTTGCGCCAATCCGGAAAAGTGCACGGCCGTGCGCCAATCATGCCGGTCCTGCCGTCAGATGCGCCCGGCCGGCCGTTTTTCTGCCGCTCAGTAGCCGCGCCGGCGGACCTTCGAGCGGGCGCGCGTGGTGCGCTTGCGGCTCGTCTGCTTCTTGGCTGGCCTCAGAAGCTTCTCGATCTGGCGCAGCGTCGCCGAACCCGAAGACGCCGTCCGCTTGCGCCGGCGCGTGCGCTTCGACGTGCTCGAGGACTTCCGCAGGATATCCTTGAGCGCGCCGTCGACGACGCCCTCGACCAGGTCGCTCAGCAACGACATGACGCGATCACTCCGGGACGCTGGTCTGCAGGGCGAGTGCGTGCAGCACGCCGCCCATGTTGCCCTTCAGCGCGTCGTAGACCATCTGGTGCTGCTGCACGCGGCTCTTGCCGCGGAAGCTCTCCGAAACGACCTCGGCTGCGTAGTGGTCACCGTCGCCGGCGAGGTCGCGGATGGTCACCTTGGCGTCCGGAATGCCTTCCTTGATCAGTTTCTCGATGTCGTGGGCATCCATTGCCATGTCGGTTGTCCTGCTCAGATATCCATGAAGCGAGGGAACCAGGATTCGTGAGCCGAGGTCAACTCGTCGATCGTCACGGCCCGCGCCTCGCCCAGCTTCAGTTCCTTGCCGCCGGTCGTCCCGATCCACGGAGCGTGGATGCCGAGCGCCTTGGCTTCGTTCCACAATTCCTGCATCTCGGCCGACTGCGGGTCAAGCTTGACGGTGACCAGGTAGCGGCCCTGGTCCTCGCCGAAGAACACCGGGATCGGATCGGTGCCGCTGAGGCCGGGAACGACAGCACCGATGCCCGAGGCCATCGCCATTTCGGCGAGTGCAACCGCAAGCCCGCCATCCGACAGGTCGTGCACGGCGGTGGCCGTGCCGCTGCGGATGAGCTTGCGCACGAAGTCGCCGACCGTCTTCTCGTGTTCGAGGTCGACGGCTGGCGGCGGGCCGTCGCTGCGGCCATGGATGTCGCGCATGTAGATCGACTGGGCGAGGTGGGTGCCCCACTTGGCCGGGCCGCCGACCAAGAGGATCACTTCGCCTTCCTTGGCGAAGCAGGCCTTGGCCATCTTCGACCAGTCGTCGATCAGGCCGACGCCGCCGATGGTCGGCGTCGGCAGGATGCCTTGCCCGTTGGTCTCGTTGTAGAGGGAGACGTTGCCAGAGACGATCGGGAAGCCGAGCGCCCGGCAGGCGTCGCCGATGCCGGTCACCGCCTTGACGAACTGGCCCATGATCTCGGGGCGCTCGGGGTTGCCGAAATTGAGGTTGTCGGTGGCAGCCAGCGGCACAGCACCGGTCGCGGTCAGGTTGCGCCAGCATTCGGCCACCGCCTGCTTGCCGCCCTCGTAGGGGTCGGCCTCGCAATAGCGCGGGGTGACGTCGGACGAGAACGCCAGCGCCTTGGTGGCATGGCCCTCGACGCGCACCACACCGGCGTCGCCGCCCGGCCGCTGCAGCGAGTTGCCCTGGATCATCGTGTCGTACTGCTCGTAGACCCAGCGGCGCGACGACAGGTCAGGCCCGCCGAGCATCTTCAAGAGCGCGTCGGCCACGTCAGATTGAGGGACATCGTCGGCGGCGAGCGGCGCGCGCTTGGCCGGCTCGACCCACGGACGGTCGTATTCCGGCGCCTCGTCGCCGAGTTCCTTGATCGGCAGGTTGGCCACTTCCGTGCCCTGGTGGATGACGCGGAAGCGCAAATCGTCGGTGGTCTTGCCGACGATGGCGAAGTCGAGGCCCCACTTGACGAAGATCGCCTCGGCTTCCTCTTCCTTTTCGGGCCGCAGCACCATGAGCATGCGCTCCTGGCTCTCCGACAGCATCATCTCGTAGGCGCTCATGCGCTCTTCGCGCACCGGCACCTTGTCGAGGTCGAGTTCGATGCCGAGGTCGCCCTTGGCGCCCATCTCGACGGCCGAGCAGGTGAGGCCCGCGGCACCCATGTCCTGGATGGCGATGACGGCGCCCGAGGCCATCAGTTCGAGGCAGGCTTCGAGCAGGCACTTCTCGGTGAACGGATCGCCCACCTGCACGGTCGGGCGCTTCTCGTCGATCTTGTCGTCGAACTCGGCTGAGGCCATGGTCGCGCCGCCGACGCCGTCGCGGCCGGTCTTGGCGCCGAGATAGACGACCGGCAGGCCGACACCCTTGGCCTGCGACAGGAAGATGCCGTCGGTCCTGGCAAGGCCGGCGGCAAAGGCGTTGACCAGGATGTTGCCGTTGTAGCGGGCGTCGAAGTTCACTTCGCCGCCGACGGTCGGCACGCCGAAGGCGTTGCCGTAGCCGCCGACGCCGGCGACCACGCCCGAAACCAGGTGGCGGGTCTTGGGGTGGTCGGGCGCGCCGAAGCGCAGCGCGTTCATCGAAGCGACGGGGCGGGCGCCCATGGTGAAGACGTCGCGCAGGATGCCGCCAACGCCGGTCGCGGCCCCCTGGTAGGGCTCGATGTAGGAGGGGTGGTTGTGGCTCTCCATCTTGAAGACCACGCAGTCGCCATCGCCGATGTCGACCACGCCGGCGTTTTCGCCGGGGCCCTGGATGACGACGTCGCCCTTGGTCGGCAGCGTCCGCAGCCACTTCTTCGACGATTTGTAGGAGCAGTGCTCGTTCCACATCGCCGAGAAGATGCCGAGCTCGGTGAAGGTCGGTTCGCGTCCGACGAGGTCGAGTATGCGCTGATATTCGTCCGGCTTGAGCCCGTGCGCGGCGATGAGTTCGCCGGTGATCTTCACGTCATTCTGAATGGTCATCGTAGATCGCAGAATCCGTTGGGGGAGGCGTTGGTGGCTCCATAGCGCATGATTGGCCCGGGATATACCGCCAATGGCCAGAAAGTCACCCTTTATGGCGGGGAAACGGACCTTTGGGCGCGGGATACGGCCGGCCTCAGCCGAAACTGTCGTACCCGGCGTCCCCCTCGTCGAGCAACTGGCGGATCTTGGCCAGCCCGTTGCCCACTTCGCTGCGCGTACCAGGCGCGGATATGCCGATCCTGACCCGGTGGAACACCTGGTCCGAGCGTCCCGCCTTGAACTCGTCCTCGTCGTCGATCAGCACGCCCTGGCCATAGGCGGCATTCTTGAAGGTGCCCGAATTCCACGGTTCCGGCAGTGCCAGCCAGACGAAGGGGATGTTGGCAGTGATGTTGAAATCATACCCGTCGAGTGTCCTGCGCACGGCATCCAGGCGGGCATTGATTTCGGCGATCGAGCGGCCGCGAATGGCGGAGGCTTCGCCCGACAGCACGAGTTGCGCGCAGAGTTCGGCCAAAAGGAACGGCATGCCGCCGGTCACCATCTTGTGGGCGACACGGATGCTGTGGCGGTAATGCGTCGGGCACGAAACCCAGCCGCCGCGCACGCCGGCCGCCACCGATTTCGACAGGCCGCCGACGACGAAGGCGCGCTCCGGCGCGAACTCGGCCAGAAGCGGCGTCGCATCGTCGGTCAGCGCGCCGTAGAGGTCGTCCTCGACCAGGAGCACGTTGTACTTGCGGGCGATCTCGGCGATCGCCGCGCGCCGCTCGGCCGGCATCGTCGCGACGGTGGGGTTCTGCGCCGTCGGCATCAGGAACGCCAGCTTGGGGTGCTTCTGCGCGCAGACCGCCTCGAAGTCGTCGGGATCGACGCCATGCGCGTCCGAATTGACCAGCGCCATGCGCCGGCCGATCAGCCCGGCGCTGCGTGCGATCTGCGTATAGGTCACATGTTCGAACAGGATGTGATCGCCCGGCTGCGTCACCGCCGCGATGGTGGCGACGACGGCCGCATGCGCGCCGAGCGTCGGCACGATCGTTTCGGGCGAGGGGCGAAAGCCGTTGCGCGACAGCCAGTTGCTGCCCGCCTCGAACCAATGGTCCGGGAAGGTCCTGGTGTAGCTCGTCACGTCGTCGGGATTGTCCCGGCCGATCGCTGCCAGGATTGTCTCGATCGTCTTGTTCTGTCCGACATTGGGTGCGGCCGTACTGTCGAAACGCAGCTTGCCGGGCGGGGCTTCGACCGCGCGCGATCCTTCATGGGCCAGCGTCTGCGGCGCGCTCGGGGAGGGCCGGCTGCCGTGCCGCTCCAGCACATAGGTGCCGCGGCCGACTTCGCCGCTGACCAGTCCGCGTTCGCGCAGCAGGGCATAGGCCCGGCCGACGGTGCCGATGGTCACGCCGATGTCATAGGCGAGGTCGCGCTGCGGCGGCAGCTTGCTGCCCGAGGCGAGCACGCCGCTGTCGATGTCGCTCTCGATGCGCTCGGCGAGGCGCAGATAGAGCGGGCCGGAGCCGGTCGAGAGATCGGGAAGCCAAATTGTCATGGTGACAATTCCTACATTGCTATCGAGATTGAGTCAATTCATAGCATTGTTTGTCACCAATAGACACAATGCGGATTTCAAAGATGAGTACAATTGATGCAATTGGCGGAGCGGCCGCAGGTGCATCTCCGCAGGAGAAGCGCAACCATCTTCGCCGCTTCGTGCGATGGCTGGCGTTTTGCATGGAGCGGCGGCGCACCCGGATGGCCCTGCTGGAGCTTACCGACGTGCAACTCGCCGACATCGGCATTTCGCGCTGCGATGCTTATCGCGAAGGGTCTCGCCCCTTTTACGAATGACCACTCCCATGGTCGCGGACCGTCACGACCCACTGGCGGTCCGATCTGGGTGGAGGCGCTCCCCTGTGCCTCCACCCCTTTTGGGCAAAGCAGGTCAGTTCGGCCTTGCGGCCCTCCGCAAGCTCGAAATGCTGCGGTCTGCGACAATCACAGCGACGCACAGCACGAGAAACAGAATGGTCATCGCAAGCGCCGACCTGGCGACGCCGGCCACCCCGTTGGCGGCGATGTCGAGGAAGGGGTAGGGCACTTCGCCGGCGATCGGCGCGCGCGCCAGCGCGTAGACCAGATAGATCACCGGATAGGCGACCCAATAGCCGATGTCGGCCCATCTGGTCGAGCCGTCGGCGCCCGCCGTCAGCCACCAGAGGAGGTAGATGACGGGCGTCACGTAGTGCAGCAGCACGTCGCAGACCAGGAACAGGCCCTCAGGCTGCCACAGCGGCGCGAGCACCGTGACATAGACGATCATCACCATGGCGATCGCCGCCGCCACGCCGCCACGCATCCGTGCGCTCGAAAAGCGGCCAAGCAGGCCCGTGCCTGCGCCGCGGAGCGAGGCGAGATGCACCAGCACCGCGCCGATATTGGTCAGGATGGTGAAGAAGCTGAAATAAAAGACGACGGAGCCGAAGAAGCTGCGGCCGGCCGCCATCGAGGCCGGCATGGTGATCGCGAACTGCAGGATCAGCGCGGCCAGGCCGATTGCAAGCCCCGCGATCTGCAGCCAGCGCGCCATGCCTCAGGCGGTGCCGCCGCAGGAGGTGTCGCCGCCGCGCCAGCGGGCGATGTCGGAGCCGATGCGCGCGCCGAGCGCCTCGTTCATCAGCGGCCCGAACACCTCGACCTGGCTGGAGGCGCCGCGCGCCTGCACGACCAGCAGCGGCTTGGCGCCGTACTGCTTGGCGGGCACCAGCAGGAAGCGCGGCGTGCCGCCGAAATTGTTGAGCTCGTTGGCCATCTGGTACTTCCTGAAGGCCTGGTCCTTGCTGGCGAACCAGCATTTGTGGGCGGCGATCGCCACCTGTTCCATGGCGCGCAGCGAAGCGCTCTTGCCCGAACCCGACGGCGGCGGCGTCTTCGGACCCGAATTGCAGGCGGCGAGACCGATGACCGCGGCCGTTGCCGCCAGAATCCGCAGAGACTTCATGCGCCGATGCCGCCCTTCGTCAGGTGAGGTTGGGAAAATCGATGTGCCGTCAGGCTGCCTTGGGCAGCCCGAGCGCGCCCTCGAACAGCGCCCGGCCGTCATTGCCGCCATGCGCCGCCTCGATCAGGTTCTCCGGATGCGGCATCAGGCCGAGCACGTTGCCCTTGTCGTTGATGATGCCGGCAATATCGTTGATCGAGCCGTTCGGATTGGTGCCTTCGGCATAGCGGAACACCACCTGGCCGTCGCCCTCGATGCGCTTGAGCGTCTCGGGATCGGCGAAATAGTTGCCGTCGTGGTGCGCCACCGGGCAGCGGATGACCTGGCCGGCGGCATAGTTGCGGGTGAAGGCGGTGTTGGCGTTGGCGATCTCGAGCTTCACTTCGCGGCAGACGAACTTGAGCGAGGTGTTGCGCATCAGCGCGCCGGGCAGGAGGCCGGCTTCGACCAGGATCTGGAAGCCGTTGCACACGCCCACCACCTGCACGCCCTTGGCTGCCTTCTCGGCCACCGCGCGCAGCACCGGCATGTGGGCCGCGATCGCGCCGCAGCGCAGGTAGTCGCCGAACGAGAAGCCGCCGGGAATGGCGATCAGGTCGACGTCGGGGATCTCGGTGTCCGTCTGCCAGACGGTGACGGGAGCCTTGCCCGAAATCTTGGTCAGCGCCGCAATCATGTCGCGGTCGCGGTTGAGCCCGGGAAGGAGAACGACAGCTGATTTCATTTCGGTTCGTAAGGCCTCTGGGGTTCGGCGAGTTCACGCAGTTCTAGGCGGCGCTCGATGCGTTCGAGCCGTTCGTCGTGGCGATCCAGTCTGCGGTTCACGCCGGCCAGCGCCTCTTCCGCACCTGTCATGCGTCGCTTGATCTCCTGGAGGTCGAACTTCATCTCCGAGAGATCGCCGTGAACGCGCTTCAAAAGCTCGTACATCAGCTCGTTGGTGACTTCAGGCAATTCACCCTCCGGTGCAACCTCAGGTAAGCGTCACACTATAATTCTCGATCACCGTGTTCGCCAGAAGCTTCTCGCACATGGCGTTGAGGTCGGCTTCCGCCTTGGCGCGGTCGTTGCCGTCGATCTCGACGTCGAAGACCTTGCCCTGGCGCACGGAACCGATGCCGCCGAAGCCGAGGCCGTCGAGCGCATGTTCGATCGCCTTGCCTTGGGGGTCGAGCACGCCGTTCTTGAGGGTGACGGTGACGCGGGCCTTGATCACGGGAATTTCACTCCGGGTGGGCTTGGAAAACATTCGGGCGCGACCTTGGCCGCGCCCGCTGGGATTCATGTCTGTCAGTGCTTGACGAGAACCGGCCCGGTCGGGCGGGGCGCCTCGTTCTCGTTCATGATGCCGAGACGGCGCGCCACTTCCTGGTAGGCCTCGACCAGCCCGCCCATGTCGCGGCGGAAGCGGTCCTTGTCCAGCTTGTCCTGGGTGGCCACGTCCCACAGCCGGCAGCTGTCGGGCGAGATCTCGTCGGCGACGACGATGCGCATCATGTCGCCCTCGAACAGGCGGCCGCACTCGATCTTGAAGTCGACGAGCTGGATGCCGACGCCCATGAACAGGCCGGAGAGGAAGTCGTTGACGCGGATGGCCAGCGCCATGATGTCGTCGATTTCCTGCGGGCTCGCCCAGCCGAAGGCGGTGATGTGCTCTTCCGAGACCATCGGGTCGTCGAGCGCGTCGGCCTTGTAGTAGAACTCGATGATCGAGCGCGGCAGCACCGTGCCTTCCTCGATGCCGAGGCGCTTTGCCAGCGAGCCGGCGGCGACGTTGCGCACCACCACCTCGAGCGGGATGATCTCGACTTCCTTGATCAGCTGCTCGCGCATGTTGAGCCGGCGGATGAAGTGGGTCGGGATGCCCATGCGGTTCAGGTGGTTGAAGATGTGCTCGGAGATGCGGTTGTTCAGCACGCCCTTGCCGTCGACCACCTCATGCTTCTTCTTGTTGAAGGCGGTGGCGTCGTCCTTGAAGAACTGGATCAGCGTGCCCGGCTCAGGCCCTTCGTAAAGGATCTTGGCCTTGCCTTCGTAAATGCGTCGGCGTGACTTCATTTGATTGTTTCTCTGGTTGGAAGGGCAGTCGGCAAGCACCGGTCCCTTTCTCACGCCGCAAAGCCGCGGCGGCTGTGGGTCTCAAGGCCGGTCTCTACCGCAATCGCGCCCTTTGCTCAATGACCATTTCCGGCCAATCAACGCCTTTTGGTACGGAAATGACGCACTGCAACACCGAAACAGTGCCAAAGAGGCATATTGACCGGGCGATGGGCTTTTGGTTTGAGAAACGCGACAGTACATAAGGCCGAAGTCGAATCGAACATCTGAGCTCGGAGGATTGCCATGAGCACCATGAAGGACCGCGAAGAAGGCTTCGAGCGCAAGTTCGTCTTCGACGAAGAGCTGCGCTTCAAGGCCAATGCGCGGCGCAACAAGACGCTCGGCCTCTGGGCCGCTGAAAAGCTCGGCAAGTCCGGCGCCGACGCCGAGGCCTATGCCAAGGAAGTCGTCGTCGCCGACATCCAGGAAGCCGGCGATCACGACGTGTTCCGCAAGATCCGGGCCGACTTCGACGCCGCCGGCATCGACCAGTCCGACCATCAGATCCGTCGCACCATGGACGAGCTGATGGCGCAGGCGATCGACGAGATCAAGAACAGCTGATTTCAGCCTGGCGCTGGACCAACGAACCGCCCGGATTCCGGGCGGTTTTTGTTTGCGCCGAGCCGTGGTTCCGGCTGAAATGGCGCCTGCTTGAAGGAGATCCGAACATGTCGCTCGTCGAGAAACTGAACGCCGGCCAGACCGTCCTCACCGCATGGTCATGCGTGCCGGATGCGCTCACCGTCGAGATCTTGGCGCGGCAGGGTTTCGACGCGGTCACGCTCGACATGCAGCATGGCGGCCACAATGAAGACAGCGTGCTGCGCTCGCTGGCACCCGTGCTGGGCGCGGGCAGGCATGCCCTGGTGCGCGTGCCGGTCGGCCGCTTCGACATGGCGAGCCGGGCGCTCGATTTCGGTGCCGAGGCGGTCATCGCGCCGATGGTCAATTCGGTCGACGACGCCCAGCGCTTTGCCGCCGCTATGAAATATCCGCCGCTCGGCGAACGTTCGTGGGGGCCGACCTATGCTGCGCCGCGCCACGGCAGCAAGGATTCCGTTGCCTGGCTGCACGAGAGCAATGCCCGCACGGTGTCCTTCGCCATGGTCGAGACCCACGCCGCCGTTGCCGCGCTCGACGGCATCCTGGCGACCCCTGGCATCGACGGCATCTTCGTTGGCCCGGGCGATTTCTCGATTGCCTGGAGCAAGGGCGAAACGATCAACGGTACGCTGGAGGCCATGATGGGGACGGTGGCCGACGTCGCGAGGCGCACGCGTGCCGCCGGCAAGCATGCCGGCATCTACATCACCAATCCGGCGATCGCCGGCCGCTTCGTCGAGATGGGCTTCCAGCTGCTCGCCACCGGGTCGGAGCAACAGCTGATTGCGGCTGGCGCCTCAGGGTTGCTCGCCGATCTCAGGAAGTCGATCGGCTGACGGCCCGGGGCGATCAGCCTTCCAGTCGCGACAGGAACTGGGCGAACACCATCGAGCCCTCCGGCCACGGCCCGTGGCCGGAATCGGCGTTGAGGTGGCCGGAATCGCCGGCGTCGATGAACAGCGAGCCCCAGGCCGCCGCGATGTCCTCGGCCACGTCGAGGCTGCAATAGGGATCGTTGCGGCTCGCGACCACCACCGAGGGAAACGGCAGCGGGTCGCGCGGGTAGGGCCCGAAGGTCATCAGGTGCTTGGGCTTGATGGCCGGATTGGAGACGTCGGGCGGCGCCACGAAGAAGGCTCCGGCCACCCGCTTGGTGAACTGCGGGATGGCGTGGATCGCGGTCGGAATGCCGAGCGAATGGGCGACGAGCACGACCGGGCGTTCGGCCTTGTTGACCTCCTCGACCACGCGGGCGGTCCAGTCCTCGCGCACCGGCTTCGACCATTCGGCCTGCTCGACGCGGCGCGCGGTCGAAAGCTTTTCCTCCCAGCGGCTTTGCCAATGGGCGGGCCCGGAATTGGTGTATCCGGGAACGATGATGATGTCGGCGTCTTTGACTTTCATGCCGCGCATGTAGCGACGACGCGGCTGCGCCGCAACTGTCCCGCTGTAGTTGCGCGAAATGTTGAACGACGTGTTCGATCTTTGCTGCCTTGTGTGAACGACTGGCTCGGCTGACATATGCGCCGCCGGACTCTGCGGCCGGATTGGCTGGAGGCTGGATTTTGGATTTGACACGACGCAAACTGGTCGCTGGCGCAGCGTTCCTGGCAATGGGAGCGTCCGCGGCCCGGCCATACGGAGCCTGAGATGAGCAACATTCCCTTCGCCGCAACCACGCCGATCAGCGTTTCCCGTGTCGGGCTCAAGTCCCGCGATGCCGGCGCGCTGGCGGCCTTCTATCGCGACGTGGTCGGCTTGCAGGAGCTCAGGCGCGACGGCGAGACGATCACGCTCGGCGCCGGCAGCCGCGCGCTGCTCGACATCGAGTCCGACAAGGCCGCAACTCCCGACGATCCGCGCTCGGCCGGCCTGTTCCACACCGCCTTCCTCCTGCCCACCCGTGCCGATCTCGGCCGCTGGATCAGGCATGCCATCGACAGGCGCATTCCGGTAGACGGCGCCTCGGACCACAGGGTCAGCGAAGCGCTCTATCTGACCGACCCCGAAGGCAACGGCATCGAGATCTACGCCGACCGGCCGCACACGAGCTGGAAGTGGAACGGCTCGCAGGTCGAGATGGCCACCGAGCAGCTCGACATCGGCTCGATCGTCGCGGAGGTCCCGGCTGGCGACGCCGGCTGGCAGGGCGCGCCCGAAGACAGCATCGTCGGCCACGTGCATCTGCGCGTCGGCGATCCCGCGGTGGCGGCCGAATGGTGGAACAAGGAGTTCGGCTTCGACACCGTGGCCAGGTATGGCGCCGCCGCCGTGTTCTTGTCGTCGGGCGGCTACCACCACCACATCGGCGCCAATTCCTGGCAGAGCCCGCGCGCCGGCCGCCGCGATCCGTCGCGTACCGGTCTCGCCTGGGTCGAGATGCGCTCGGCCACGGCCGACAAGACCGACAGCCGCGAGGACCCCTGGGGCACGGTCATCCGCACCATCCCGGGCCAGCCGGGCTGAGCATCCTGACATAGCCTGGCTGGGTCACGTGCTATGCGCGGTGGAACGGAACCCGCCATCCGGGCGGATTCTGTTCCACCGGCATATGCAGAATTGAGGCCGTCCATGTTGAAGGTCATCGCCCAGGATTTCATCAAGCCCGAGTTCATCGAGGTTGTACTGCCGCTCTATGCCGAACTCGTCGAGAAGACCAAGCTCGAACCGCTCTGCATCTCCTACGATCTCTTCGTGGACCAGAAGGACCCGGGACATTTCGTCTTCGTCGAGGAATGGCCCGACCGCGCGGCCCTCGATGCGCATTGCCGGTCCGAGCATTTCAGGCGCCTCGTGCCGCTGATCAACGAGCACCAGCGGCAGGATCCGACGTTCATCCTGATGGATGCGTTTGCGGCTTGACGAAGTGCGGCAGCGTTTCAGCCCCGAGAATGGAAAAAAGCCCTCGCGGCGATCTGCCGTGAGGGCTTTTCGAGTCTTGTGGACCGAGTGGCCAGGACGCTTTCGGTTTATCCGAACACGCGCTTGAAGATCGTGTCGACATGCTTGGTGTGGTAGCCGAGGTCGAATTTTTCCCGGATCTCCGCTTCCGGCAGCGCTGCCGTCACTTCCTTGTCGGCGAGCAGCTCCTCGAGGAAGTCCTTGCCTTCCTCCCACACCTTCATGGCGTTGCGCTGCACCAGCCGGTAGGCGTCCTCGCGCGACACGCCGGCCTGGGTCAGCGCCAGCAGCACGCGCTGCGAGTGAACAAGTCCGCGGAACTTGTTCATGTTCTTCAGCATGTTGTCGGGATAGACCACCAGCTTGTCGATGACGCCGGTGAGGCGCGCCAGCGCGAAGTCGAGCGTGACGGTTGCGTCCGGGCCGATCATGCGCTCGACCGACGAGTGCGAGATGTCGCGCTCGTGCCACAGCGCAACGTTCTCCATCGCCGGTGCCGCATAGGAGCGGACCATGCGGGCGAGACCGGTCAGGTTTTCGGTCAGCACGGGGTTGCGCTTGTGCGGCATCGCCGACGAGCCCTTCTGGCCCGGCGAGAAATACTCTTCCGCTTCCAGCACCTCGGTGCGCTGCAGGTGGCGGATTTCAGTCGCGAGCCGCTCGATCGACGAGGCGATGACGCCGAGCGTGGCAAAGAACATGGCGTGGCGGTCGCGCGGGATGACCTGGGTCGACACCGGCTCCGGCTTCAGGCCGAGCTTGGCGGCGACATGTTCCTCGACGCGCGGGTCGATGTTGGCGAAGGTGCCGACGGCGCCCGAGATCGCGCAGGTGGCGATGTCCTCGCGGGCATGCACCAGCCGTTCGCGGCAGCGCGAGAACTCGGCATAGGCCAGCGCCAGCTTGACGCCGAAGGTGGTCGGCTCGGCATGGATGCCGTGGCTGCGACCGATGGTGACGGTGTCCTTGTGCTCGAAGGCACGGCGCTTCAGCGCGGCAAGCAGCGCATCGAGATCGGCGAGCAGGATGTCGGTCGCCCGCACCAGCTGCACCGAAAGGCAGGTGTCGAGCACGTCCGACGAGGTCATGCCCTGGTGGATGAAGCGCGAATCCGGGCCGACGAACTCGGCGAGGTGGGTCAGGAAGGCGATGACGTCATGCTTGGTCACGCGCTCGATCTCGTCGATGCGCTCGACGTCGAACTTGGCAGCGCCGCCCTTTTCCCAGATCGTCTTCGCCGCTTCCTTGGGGATCACGCCGATTTCGGCGAGAGCGTCGCAGGCATGGGCCTCGATCTCGAACCAGATGCGGAAGCGCGTTTCGGGAGACCAGATGGCGACCATCTCGGGCCGCGAATAGCGAGGGATCATTGCGGGGCTCGTCCTGCTGCGGTTTCGTTGCGGCTCCCCTAACAGAGGTGGGCCCAATGCTCAACGCGAACGTCGGGCAAACCAGAGCGCGGCTGCGAAAAGCGCTGCCATGCCGAACGGAATATAGAGCCGGATGCCGAGAACGGCGAACTGGTACAGCGCGACGAGGCCGGTGAAGACGAACTGCAGCGTCCAGGTCACGGTGAAGGGGTCGGCGTGCCATTCGGCATAGTAGCGCCGGTACTGCAGCGCGTAGATCAGCGCGGTCAACCCGATCGTGACCGTTGTGAAGGACACCAAGGCTGCGGCAAACGCGGTCTGCCGGTTGCGGCCGCGCGAAACCATCCGGGCGATCGTGCAGGCGAGGGGAAAGGCCAGCGCCCCACCCACGGCGAACAGCACGACGACCGAACGCACCAGCGCCAGGGTTTCCCAATGGACGAAGAGCAGCGACGCGAGCGCGCTCGCGCCCATCGCCGCACCCCACAGGAGCGAGCCCGCCAGGGCCGTCCGCCGCGCCGGCATGGCCTCGCGCAACCGTGGCCAGAAGCCGTCGCCGGCAGCAGCCGGGGCTTCCGTCCGGGCCAAGGCGCGCTGGGTTCTCATCGCCTGCCGGTCACGGCCAGCCAGCGATGGTCAGGTCCCTCGAAGCCCTGTCCGATGACCGACACGAGCACGGCATACACCGCGCCGCCGTCGAAGGTCTGCACCCCGCCGATCCTGTAGCCGGTCGGGCAGCCGCGGCTCTGCGGCACCGAATTGTCTTCCTGCAGCACCTTGTCGCCCGCCTTGGCGTCGACGCGCGACAGCTTGAAGCCCTTGATCGGGCCAAACGGGCAGCGTTCGATCTCGCCGAGCGAGACCTCTTCCAGCCGGAACTCGAGTTGCTCGTCGATCGGCGGGAACACCGGCCGCGGATTGACCGTCATCCGGTAGGGATCGGCGCTGGTTTCGGTGATCGCGTTGAAGCCGGCGAGATAGCCGCGATTCTCGGCCAGCACCTCGTCCGCGACGATCTTGGCGCCCTGCTTGCCGGCTTCGGCGCGCGCCGCTCCGAGGCCCGCGGCCTCGTCGTCGAGGCGCACCCTGACCGGCGTGCCGGGCATGAACTTGTCGGTGGCGGTGTCGATGTAGAAGCGGTTGGCATAAGGGAAGCCGGAGCCGTCCTGGATGCCGAACTCCTCGAAGGCGAAGATGTTTCCGTCGGCGCTGAAGCCGAGCACGTTGAGCTCGGACGCGTCGCCCGCCAGGGCGACCTGCGAGACGCCCAGCGACAGCGCGCCCGCGAGGCAAAAGAGCTTCCAGCTACCCACGCCACCTCTCCTTGGATTTGAATCAGTCGTTCAGGCGAATGCGCTAAACTACAGATCAAAAAGGATATTGCATCACCGCGTCGACCATGGCGGCATCACATCGCCGGGAGCGGCGGTTGCCGCATGCACCCCGCGTGCGATCGCCCGCGCCATGGTCGAGGCCGCTGCGGCATAGAAATCGACGATATCCGCTTGCCCCACCGAAATCCCGCTCGCTCCGGTCGCCAGTCCGAAGACGAGGTCCCCGTCGAAGGGCGTGTGCACCGGCCAGATGGCGCGGGTGAAGCCATCATGGGCGGCGATCGCGAGCCGCTTCGCCCCGGCCTTGCTCAGCACCGCATCTGTGGCGATCACGGCGATGGTGGTGTTGGCCACGGCGCCGTTGTCCTCCTCGTATTTCTTGAAGACCCGGGCCGCATCCGCCGGCATCGGCGAGGGATAGCCGAGGCCGCCGAACTCGCCGCCGAGTTCGAAGGGAGCCGCCCAGAAATGCCGGCCCCGCCCGATTGCCACCGATCCCGTGGCGTTGACCGCGACCAGCGCGCCGACGGTCACGCCGTTGGGCAGGACGGTCGAGGCCGAGCCGAGCCCGCCCTTGAGCCCTGCGGTCAGCGCTCCCGTGCCGGCGCCCGCCGTGCCGAGCGCGAATTCCCGCGTGGCGGCCTGCGTCGCCTCGTAGCCGAGCTCGCGATAGGGCGGATAGCGGCCCCAGTCCTTGTCGCCGCCATTCAGCATGTCGAACAGGATCGCCGCCGGCACGATCGGGATCACCTGGTCGCGCATGGCAAAGCCGATGCCCTTTTCGCGCAGCGCCGCCTGCACGCCCGACGCGGCGTCGAGGCCGAAGGCCGAGCCGCCCGACAGCGCGAGGGCGTTGATCGTCTCGACCGTGTTGTGCGGTTCGAGAAGGTCGGTCTCGCGCGTGCCCGGCGCCCCGCCCAGCACCTGCACGGCGGCCGTCGCGGGCGTGTCGCAAACCACCACCGTCACACCCGACTTCACCTTCTCGTCGGCGGCATTGCCGACGCGGAGGCCAGCGACGTCGGTGATCAGGTTGAGCGGTCCGGCTTTCAGCGTCATTGCGTTTCCAGGGGCACGTAGTTCGTTCCGTCGAAGCGGAACAGCCGGTAGGGATTTGTGGCCAGGTCGCCCTTGGCGTCGAAACGGACCGTTCCCAGCGCAGTGGCGAAATCGCCGCCGTCCAGCGCCTCGGCGGGCGGTTTGCCGCTGGCGGCGGCTGCGTTGGCGATCTCGACCGCCGCATAGGCTGGCAGCGCATAGCCGTCGGTCGTCGCCTTGCGGGCCTCGAACGCCGAGACGACCGCGGGCGCGGCCATGCTCGTCCATTCCGCCGGAGCGATCATCAGCGTGCCTTCGGCGGGCGGAACCGCGCGGTCCGCCAGGCGCAGCGTCTCGCCGCCGGCAAACACCATGTCGGTGCCGAGCACGGCCGCGTCGCGCGCCATGACCGCGATGTCCTCGCCGTCGCCGCCCACGAACACATGCGTCGCGCCCGCCTTGCGCAGGCGCCCCACCAGCGCCACCTGGTTGTCGAACTGCGGCCTGAAGGTGTCGACGAACACCGGCTTGAGGCCGGACTGCTCGGCCGCCACGCGGAAGCTCTCGGCGAGTTCGCGGCCATAGATCGTCCCGTCGTCGACGACGGCGAACAGTTCGCTGCGCCACATCTTCGTCAGGATCGCTGCCGCTGCCTCGCGCTCGCCATCGCCGCGCGGGCCGAGCCGGTAGACCGGCCAGCCGGTCTTTTCGCGCCGGTCGGTCAGGCTGTCGGTGCGCACGCCGACGGTGATGACCGGGATCCCCGCCTGCTTCAGCGCGGGCAGGGCGGCTTCGAGGGCTTCCGAGCACAGAAACCCGGCGGCGACCGCGACCTTGGCTTCGACGAAACGTTTGGCCGCCTCGGCGCCGCCCTCGGCGGTGCAGCGATCGTCGGCGACGTCGAGCGCCACGCCGAGCGACTCGGCAGCGATCACCGCGCCCGTTCGGACCTGACCGCCCAATATGGCCGACGCGCCGGACAGTGGCGCGGCCACCCCGATCCTTGCCGGTTCAGCCTGGGCGGCCAACGCTAGCAACGAGGCCGCACATGCCGTGATGAAGCCCGCAGCGGGTCGCATTCGATCCAACAATATCCTCTGCGTGCGTATATTTACGCAGCCTGCTTGACCTACTGCCTGGCCCGGACAAGCGCAATGCACTTGTGGCCCATTTGCTTGTGGGCTCAATTATGCGGCCATATATAGCGATCAGGTTCCACCGCAGGAAAAGTTTGGTGCTGAAGAAGTTTGAAGTCGGGCCGCAGGCCTACCGCGACGCGATGAGCCACTTTGCCGGTGCGGTGCATCTGGTGACCACCGATGGAGCGGCCGGCAGGCGCGGCGCGACCGTGATTGCCGCCTGCTCCGTTACCGACAATCCGCCCACCGTGCTCGTCTGCGTCAATCGCGAGAACCCGAAGAACGACGCCTTCGTCAAGAACGGCAACTTTGCCCTCAACACCCTGGCCGCCAGGCACGAACCGCTGGCGGTCGCCTTTTCCGGCGTCACCGGCCTGGCGCCGGAAGACCGGTTCGCCATGGCCGAGTGGGAGGTGCTGGCATCCGGCGCCCCGGTGCTCGTCGACGCGGTGGCGGTGTTCGATTGCGAACTCGTCGACGCCAAGGAAATGGCCACCCACCGCATCATGTTCGGCAAGGTGACAGGCCTGCGCATCGGCGATAACCTCCGTCCCCTGATCTACCACGGCCGCAGCTACCACGTGCTCTAGGCCGATCCTCGGAAGCACCATGACCGATCTTGCGCCTCGTCCCCTGCCCAATTCGATCGACGAGACGCTCGACATGCTCGCCGGCGCCGACTATGTCGCCGACCGCGCGCTTGCGACCGTGCTCTTCCTCAGCCTGCGCATGCGCCGCCCGCTGTTCCTCGAGGGCGAGGCCGGGGTCGGCAAGACCGAGATCGCCAAGGTTCTGGCCAGCGCGCTCGGCCGCAGGCTGATCCGCCTGCAGTGCTACGAGGGTCTCGACGTCTCCTCCGCGGTCTACGAGTGGAACTATGCGGCGCAGATGATCGAGATCCGCATGGAGGAGGCTACCGGCAAGGTCGACCGCAAGGACATGGAGAAGAACGTCTTCTCCGAGAAGTACCTGATCCGCCGCCCGGTGCTCGATGCGCTGACCGGCAAGGAGGGGGCGGCCCCCGTCTTTCTCATCGACGAACTCGACCGCACCGACGAGGCCTTCGAGGCGTTCCTGCTCGAAATCCTCTCCGACTACCAGGTGACGGTGCCCGAACTCGGCACCATCAAGGCCGAGGAACCGCCGATCGTCATCATCACCACCAACCGCACGCGCGAGATCCACGACGCGCTGAAGCGCCGCTGCCTCTACCATTGGGTCGACTATCCCAATGCCGAGCGCGAACTCGAGATCGTCCGCCGCAAGGTGCCCGAAGCCAACCGCCGGCTTTCGGCCGAGGTCGTCCGCTTCATCCAGAGGCTGCGCGAGATCGAGTTGTTCAAGGTGCCGGGCGTGGCCGAGACCATTGACTGGGCCGGCGCCCTGACCGAGCTGGACAAGATAGCGCTCGACCCCGAGACCGTGTCCGACACCATCGGCGTGCTGCTCAAGTACCAGGACGACATCGCCCGCATCGAGCAGGGCGAGGGCCGCCGCATCCTCGAAGAGGTGAAGGCGGAGCTGGCGGCGGCGGAGTAGGGCGTTGGAAGCTGTGTTGTTTACCCCCATCCCTGACCCCTCCCCACAAGGGGGAGGAGGACTTGGAGTGCGGCCGTTGACAACCCATCGGAGTGCATCGCGAAAGGCTGGCGCGAACGCAGCAGAAATTCCCCTACCCCTTCTGGGGAGGGGCTAGGGGTGACAACGGTGACACCCTCAACGAGCGTCATCCAGCCCGAAGGTCGCATCGCCGACAACATCGTCTATTTCGCCCGGGCGCTGCGCAAGGCGGGCATGCGGGTCGGTCCCGCCTCGGTCAAGGACGCCATCGAGGCGGTGCTCGCGGCCGGCATCGGGTCACGCGACGATTTCTACTGGACGCTGCACGCCGTGCTCGTCACGCGCCACGAGGACCACGCCACATTCGACGAGGCCTTCCGCCTGTTCTGGAAGTCGCGCGAGCTGATCGAGAAGATGCTGGCGATGTTTTCGCCCGTGGCGCTCGATCACCGCGAGAAGCAGAAGCCGCGCGCTGCCGAAAGCCGGGTCAGCCAGGCAATGTTCGAGGGCCACGAGAAGGCCCAGCCACCGCGCGAGATTCCCGAAATCGAGGTCGACGCCCGCTTCACGGTCTCCGGCAACGAGGTGCTGCGCGCCAAGGACTTTGCCCAGATGAGCGCCGCCGAGCTTTCGCGGGCACGGCGGGAGATCGCGGCGCTCAGGCTGCCTTTCGACATGGTACGCACGCGCCGCTTCAAGCCCGACCCGCATGGCGCCAAGGCCGATCCGCGCGCGATGTTGCGTGCGGCGGCCCGCATCGGCGGCCAGTTGATCCTGCCGAAGTTCCGTTCGGCCCGTGAGGTGCATCCGCCGCTCGTCGTGCTTGCCGATATTTCGGGCTCGATGAGCCAGTACACGCGCATCTTCCTGCATTTCCTGCATGCGCTGACCGAGAAGCGGCGGCGCGTGCATACCTTCGTCTTCGGCACGCGGCTTACCAATCTCACGCGCCAGATGCGCCACCGCGACCCCGACGAGGCCCTGGCCGGCTGCGCGGCCATGGTCAAGGACTGGTCGGGCGGCACGCGCATCGGCGACGCGCTCGGCGAATTCAACCGGCTATGGTCGCGGCGGGTGCTGGGTCAGGGCGCGGTCGTCCTGCTCATCACCGACGGGCTGGAGCGCGACGACGTCGCCGGCCTGTCCGAGGAGATGGAGCGGCTGAAAAAATCCTGCCGGCGGCTGATCTGGCTCAATCCGCTGCTGCGCTTCGACGGTTTCGAGGCGCGTGCCCGCGGCGTGCGCGCCATGCTGCCGCATGTCGACGAGTTCCGCGCCGTCCACAATCTCAATGCGCTCGGCGATCTCTGCGCCTCGCTCGGCGCGCCCGCCTCGCGCAGCAGCGATCCGAGGCGATGGCTCGCCGGCCTGAGCCGCGCGGCCTGAGCATCGGAAGGGAGGAAGCGATGCCAAGCAAGTTCCTGGACGAAGCCCGCGATCCGCTGATCATCGCGGAGGGCTGGATGAAGGACGGAAAGGACGTGGCGGTCGCCACCGTCGTCGAGACCTGGGGCTCCGCGCCGCGCCCCGTCGGCAGCCACTTGGTCATCGATGCCGAGGGCACCTTCCACGGCTCCGTCTCCGGCGGCTGCGTCGAAGGCGCGGTCATTTCCGAGGCGCTGGACGTCATTGCCAGCGGCAAGCCCAGGATGCTCGATTTCGGCGTCGCCGATGAGACGGCCTGGCGGGTCGGGCTCTCCTGCGGCGGCCGCATCCGGGTCTATGTCGAGCGGCTGGGGTGATCGAATGGATCCGTATGTTCTCAAGACCCTGAATGCCGAGCGCCGGGCGCGGCGCGCGGCCATCGTCGTCACCGACCTCGGCGACGGCCGCGACCGCGTGGTCAGGGAAGGCGATGCGGTTGCCGGCGATCTCGGTGCCGCCATCGGCAAGGCGTTCCGCACCGGCGCCTCTGGCATGGTCGAGGCCGAGGGCCGCAGCTTCTTCCTCAACGTGCATCTGCCGCAGCCGCGGCTGGTGGTGATCGGCGCGGTGCACATCAGCCAGGCGCTGGCACCGATGGCCAGGATCGCCGGCTTCCCGCTCGAGATCATCGATCCGCGCACGGCGTTTGCCAGCGGCGAGCGTTTTCCCGACGTCGAGCTCAGCGCCGAATGGCCCGAGGACGTGCTCAGGGATCATCCGCTCGACCGCTACGCAGCACTTGCGGCCGTTACCCACGATCCCAAGATCGACGACTATCCGCTCAAGGCAGCACTTGACGCCGGATGTTTCTATGTCGGCGCGCTGGGCAGCCGGAAGACCCACGCCAGGCGCATCGAGCGGCTGCTCGCCATGGGCGCGACGCCGGAGCAGATCGAGTGCATCAACGCGCCGATCGGGCTCGCCATCGGTGCCGCCAACCCGGCCGAGATCGCCGTCGCGGTCTTGGCGCAGGTCATCGCCGCCTTCCGCTCGCGCGGGCTCGCCGGCGACACGAAAGGCGAGGCGGCGTGAAGTTCGGACCCATTCCGGTTGCCGAAGCCCAGGGCGCGGTGCTGGCCCACGCGACCGCTGCCGGCGACCGTCGCTACCGCAAGGGCCATGTGCTCGGTGCCGAGGACGTGGCAGCCTTGCAGGCGGCAGGGCTGGGCGAGGTCGTCGTCGCCGTCTTGGAGCCGGGCGACCTTGGCGAGGACGCGGCTGCCGCGGCGATCGCCGCCGCCATGCGCCATCGCCATGTCGAGGTGAAGCCGGCCGCCACCGGCCGCGTTAATCTCCATGCCGGCGCGGCGGGCGTCTTCACCGTCGATGCCGCCCTGGTCGACGCCATCAACGCGGTCGACCCGTCGATCACGGTCGCCACGCTTGCCCGCCACGCCACCGTCGAGGCGGGCCAGATGGTCGCGACCGTCAAGATCATTCCCTTCGCGGTGGCCGGCGAACTGGTGCGCAAGGTCGTCGACCTGTGCGCCGGCCGCGAGATCTTCGCCGTCAATCCGTTCGTTGCCAGGCGCGTCGGCGTCATCCAGACCGTGCTGCCGAGCGTGAAGGCGAGCGTGCTCGACAAGACCGCGCGCGTCACCGAGCAGCGGCTCGCGCGTTCCGGCAGCCGCATGACCGCGGAACGGCGCACGCCGCACGAGGCGGGCGCCGTGGCGGAGGCCGCGAAGGCGCTTGCCCGCGATCACGACCTGCTCGTCATCTTCGGCGCCTCGGCGCTCGCCGATTTCGACGACGTCATCCCCGCGGCGATCCGCGCCGCCGGCGGCAGCGTCACCCGTTCCGGCATGCCGGTCGACCCCGGCAACCTTTTGGTGCTCGGCCATATCGGCCAGACCGCCGTGCTCGGTGCCCCCGGCTGCGCCCGCAGCCCCAAGGAGAACGGCTTCGACTGGGTGCTCGACCGCCTGATCGCCGGCCTCGAGATCACCGCGGCCGACATCGGCGGCATGGGGGTAGGGGGCCTGCTCATGGAAATCCCCTCGCGGCCGCAGCCGCGCGAGGCGCCAGCCGTGCCCGTTCCGCCCAAGGTCCATGCCGTCTTGCTCGCCGCCGGGCGCTCCAGCCGCATGGGCGGCCCCAACAAGCTGTTGGCGCTTTTCCAGGGCAAGCCGCTGGTGCGCCGCACCGCCGAACGCGTCCTCGCCTCGAAGGCCGAGGCGGTGGTGGTCGTCACCGGCCACCAGGCCAGCCGCATCCGCGAGGCGCTGACCGGGCTCGACCTGCCCGTCGCCCACAATGCCGACTTCGCCAGCGGCCTCGCCGGTTCGCTGAAGGCGGGCGTCGCGGCACTGTCCGAGGAGGCTGCCGGCGCGCTGATCGTGCTCGGCGACATGCCCGAGCTGCTGCCGGCCGATCTCGACCGCCTGATCGACGCCTTCGAGCGCGCCGGGGCTCGCGCCGTCGTCCGCGCCACCCATGGCGGCAAGCGCGGCAACCCGGTGATCCTGCCCAGGGCGCTGTTCGCAGCCGTCGCCCATCTCGAAGGCGACACCGGCGCCCGCCACCTGATCGAGAGCGAGGGCGTCGATGTCGTCGACGTCGAGATCGGCATCGGTGCGGCCGTCGACGTCGACACGCCCGAGGCGCTGCGAACGGCCGGCGGGGTGCTGCAGGATTGACAAACGCCCTCTCGGTTAGCCAACCCTAGGTCATGTCTCTCGATTCAGCCCCGCATTCCTTCGCGCCCCCCTCTGGCCCTGAGCTTGTCGAAGGGCCGGCCATCTCCCCCTCAAGGGCCAGCAGCTTTGCCGGCGTCGCTTACCCGACGTTGCAGAAGGGCGAAGGCGCCGACGACAGCCAATCTCCCCCCTTGTGGGGGAGATGTCCGGCAGGACAGAGGGGGGTGCGCAGGAGCGCAAGGTTCCACGGGCTTTCTGCCTGCCTTTTGCGTGCGGTGGCACCGGTCCTGCTCGCCACCTTCGCCTTCCCCGCCCACGCCCAGACGCTGGCCCCCTACAAGGACGAGCTCTTCGCCTATCCGTCGCTGTTGTCCTCGGAGGGCGAAACCTACCGCGTCGTCGACTATCGCGAGGCGCGCGACATCGACGAGCGCGACCAGGTGCCGGAACGCCGCGTGCAGGGCAAATACGTCTCCACCGGCGTCCGCCGGGCGCAGCAGGACCTGGTGCTCAAGACCGATGCCGGCGACATCCGGCATTTCGCCGTCGGCAAGACCGAGGGTGCTGCGGTCATCGTGCTCTACCTCCACGGCCAGGGCGGCAGCCGCAAGCAGGGGGTCGACGACTTCACCTTCGGCGGCAATTTCAACCGCATCAAGAACCTGATGGCCGCCAATGGCGGGCTCTATCTGTCGCCGGATTTCTCCGACTTCGGCGACAAGGGCGTGGCCGAGGTGGCGGCGCTGATCGACCACTACGCCGCGCGATCGCCCGGCGCGAAGATCGTGGTCGCCTGCGGCTCGATGGGCGGGGCGCTGTGCTGGGGGCTGGCGCGCGACGCCGACGTTGCCAGGCAACTCAGCGGGCTGATGCTGCTCGGCTCGCTGTGGGACGACGGCTTCCTCAAGTCGCCCGCCTTCGCCGCCAAGGTGCCGGTGTTCTTCGGCCAGGGCAGCGAGGACCCGGTGTTCCCGGTCGAGAAGCAGGAGGCCTTCTTCCGCTCCATCCTCGCTAAGAACAAAAGCTACCCGACGCGCTTCGTGCGTTTCGAGACCGGCACGCATGGCACGCCGATCCGCATGACCGACTGGCGCGAGACGCTCAACTGGATCCTGGAGTAATTCCGGGAAAGGCGCGGAGCCGTTTTCCGTCCGGAAGCAGCCGGGTCGCGGTCACGGTCCGGTGTCGTAGTCGAGCACATTCTCCGGGTTGATCTCGCCGTCATAGGAGGCGTCGACGTCGTACTTGACGAGCGTGAAGGCGCCGTCGCGGAAGATCCACAGCCCGTCCGACGAGGCGTCGCCGACGCCGCGCCACTTCGAGTGCGAGGCGATCGACAGCTTCTTGTCGTCGTAGAACGAGTTGACCAGCTCGCTTTCGGAGCGATAGCCGACGATGTCGACGCTCTCGACCTTGCCTTCGGTGTTGTCGTTCTCATAGCTGATGTCGAGTTCGGGCACTGCGAAATGCAGCTCGCGCAGGCCCTCGACCTCGTTCCACAGATAGTAGACGTGGGTCTCGTTGTAGGCGCCCATCGAGCAGAAGAAGCGGAACAGCCGGGCCGTGCTGGGCGCGGCGTCATCGGCGTCTGTCTTGTTGCGGTAGGAGATGGTGTAGTTCGCGACCGCGTCTTCGCGGCTGCCGTCGCCGGCGTCGCATTGACCCTTGCGGCTGGTCGCGAACAGCTTCCTGGCAAGCTCGAGCACGGCGTCGGTCTCGGGCGGTGGCGCCTCGCCGCACTGCTTGGGCAGGGCGTCGGCAAGCTCGCCGTCCGCCGGCTTGAGACTGCCCTTGTCGAGCTGGATCGGCCTGAACGGCGGCTCCTGGATCGAGGCGCTCACCTGCCGGGCGGTGTAGCAGCCGGCAAACACATTCTCCGACCCGTCGGCGTTCACGGCGCGGATCGCGACCGGGATGTTGTAGAAGATGCTGCCGGCGGCCCCTTCCTCGCTCACCGGACCGGTCTCGACGTCGACCCGGCTGGTCGTCTCGTATCCCTTGGCGAAGCTCGCAAAATCCTTGGCGGGCTTGGTGTCGCCGAAATAGTCCCAGGCTCGGGCATATTCCTTGCGGCTGACGGCGTTGTAGAGCGAGCGCACCACGGCCGCGGGATCGGAGCGGTCGTCGAGGTAGGGCAATTCGGCTGCAAGCGATTGCAGGGACCAGAGCCCGGTCAGGGCCAGGATGGCGGCTGCGCTGGTCGAAGAAAAGGTCCTCATCGCGAATCTCCTGCCTGCTGCAATCATGCATCATGGATTGCGGCAGCGCAGTGACGCGAAAGGCCACTCACGCCTGGCGTGCCGACATTTCGCGGGCGATGCGCGGGAAGTCCGCCGGCTTGATGCCGATGTCGAAACGGTCGGCATTGCTCATGGCGTTGAGCAGCGCCAGCGCTGCGCGATAGCGCGCCTCTTCGCGGGGGCGCGGACGGGCGAACAATTCGGTGTAGAAACCCATCTCTCAGGCTCCTGTTGGTCCTCCCTGACCTGCATATAGGTGATTCCCTGTCTATTGTGCAGTGCAGCATAAGCATATCTGCCATGCAGGCCCCGTCCCGGGGCCGCCGCCGAACCTGTCCGGAATCCAATAAGATGCGGCAATTGCCTCGAAGCGATTATTAACCGGCTTGGACTATGTTCCGGCCAGTTTTGCCGTATCATGCGTTTCGTGCGGGAGGGGCTTGCATGGGCACCGAAACCAGTCGCGACTTCGCTTCGCTGCTCGACGACCTGATCGTCGCGTCGGAGCGGACTGAGGTTGCGCCCGCGCCTACCATCCCCTTCGACTATCTCGCCGTCGCCGAAGAGCTCCATTCGGGCCGCATCCGCGTCGACGGGCAGACGGTCGTCGCCGAATACCGCGAGGCGGGGGCTGCGCTCGAAGACGAGTTCGTGTCGCTGCTCGACATGATGAAGACCGAAACCGCGGCCGCCGACGAACCCGAACCGCCGTCGATCGATCCGGATGCGATCGCCGCCGAACTCGGACTCGCCGAGGCCAAGCCCGCCGAGCTTGCCAAAATGCGCCGCAGCTTCGCGCTCGCCAACCATCCCGACCGGGTGGCCCCGCATCTGCGCCAGCGCGCCATGGTGCGCATGCAACTCGCCAACATGCTGATCGACGATGCCAGGCGACGCGCGGCGAAGAAGAAGCCCTGACCGCCGAAGCCTCTCGACAGCGCGGCCCATCTGCGAAAATCTATAGCTCGTGCCTGTGCGGGAGCCTCCATGCTCAGAATTCAGCGTATCCCACTCGATGCCATCTACGTGCCCGCCGCGCGCCGCAAGACGCTGCATCCCGAGACCGTGCGCCATCTCGCCGAGGACATCCTCGAGAACGGCATGAAGATGCCGATCCAGGTGCGGGTCGACGGCGGCCGCTATGTCCTGATCGAGGGGCTGCACCGGCTCGAAGCCGCGAAGTGGCTGGGCGAAACGGCCATCGACGCCTACCTGGTGCACGCCCGCCGGCATTGACCTCGCAAAGATTTTACTCCGTGCGTGTCGGAAACGCTGGACGCCGTACGTCCTTGTCGTGGAATTTGACCTCATTTGGAGATTTTCTCATGACCACCGTTGTTGAAGCCACCCCCGCCAGCGACCGCGAACTCGTTCTCTGCCGCATCATCGACGCGCCGCGCGAGAAGGTGTTCCGCTGCTGGACCGACGCGGCGCTGCTGCCCAAGTGGTTCGCGCCGCTGCCCTGGACGACGCCGAGCGCCAGGCTCGACGTCCGTACCGGCGGCACGAGCGCGGTCGTGATGCGCAGCCCCGAGGGCGTCGACTATCCGAGTTCCGGCATCTACCTCGAGGTCGTGCCGAACCAGAAGCTGGTGTTCACCGACGCCTTCACCAAGGCGTGGGAGCCTTCCGAAAAGCCCTTCATGGTGGGCATCCTGACCTTCGAGGACGCCGGCGGCGGCAAGACGAAATACACCGCCACCGTCAGGCACTGGTCGGTCGCCGACCGCGACGCGCACGACAAGATGGGCTTCCACGAGGGCTGGGGCCTGTGCACCGAGCAGCTCGAGGCGCTCGCCCAGACGCTCTGAGTCCGACTTTTTGATTGCAAAGGGCCAGGTCGGCATCGGCCTGGCCTTTTTGTCGTTGGCCGTCGATGACGGCCTGATCTCCCCCCTTGTGGGGGGTGAGGAGTGGTCGCCGAAGGCGACGAAAAGCCACTTGCTTGGCCTTTCGAACGACGAATGCCGGCAGCCCAGAGGGGGGTGCGAAGGAATGCAGCTTGCCAACATTTCGCACTTCTCCATTGCCACGCCCCGTTTTCGGTCTGGCCATTGCTAGGGAAAAAGTTCGGGAAGCGGGGCGCGCGGCCGAGCCTTCCGATAGTTTGATACATGGCGCGAACCGCGCGCCCCGCCCGGTGTCTGTCCCTCGGTCGGCCGGTCACAGGTCCGTCCCACGTACATTCCGTGGCCTGAACCCGCGGCTTCTCCGCACCGTTCGGCACCCGCCATTTGCGGCGCGCGCCGGACGACGCCGGCCTGTCGTCGGGCCCTCGGAGCCACGGCTACCGCAGCCGTGGCGGGAGGTCACCGCCGCCCTTCCTGACACCCGGTGCGCACCAGGTCCCGACAAGGGCAGTGGCACAAGAATACGGGAGGTTTTGGAGGGGGTGGAAAAACGGCAAGATTTCTCCACGCGGTCTGCTGACAGAGTTCCTGACAAAGGGCGGGGTACGAGCGGGAGGCAAGCCTTCTACGTCTCATTCCGTCCCACCCCCCTCTGTCCTGCCGGACATCTCCCCCTCAAGGGGGGAGATTGGGCCTTCATCGGCGCCGCAGCCAATCGCCAACGTAGCTGCTTGCTCCTTGCGGCCTCGCAGGATGGGGGCCGCCGTGGACGTGACTAATCTCCCCCCTTGAGGGGGAGATGGGCGGCAGGACAGAGGGGTGTGGGAAGGAATGAGACGTTGAAATGGTCGACCCTCAGGCAGGTCCAGACGAAGGGCCGGCCCGCACGAAAAAATCTCCGCCCCGTGGAAAAGGTCTGCACACACGAGGACCAGGTCACGGCATGGATCCCAGGGGCTGCGCAACGGCGCTAACGCGCCTGCTCCGCCCTCTAGGATGACCCTACGCTGGCGTCCGACCAATTTCCGCACCTGCCTGGGCACTGCGGCAACTCCACTCACGCGCAAAAATTTTCTCTACCATGTCGGGTCTGCTACGGTCCGTTCGTCCTAGGGGGCGAAGGGCCGGAGCGGTCCGCAAAACGAGGAAGGACGACAGATGCGCAGTTTCATCACCATGCTGGTCGCGGCCGCAATGACGATCATCGTCGGCGGCGCGGCGCTGGCCCAGGCGGCCGCCGACGGGGTCAAGAGCGGCTATGCCAAGGTCAATGGCGTCAACTATTACTACGAGATCCGCGGTGAGGGCGAACCACTGCTGCTGCTGCACGGCGGGCTGGGCTCGATCGACATGTTCGGGCCGGTGCTGCCGGCCCTGTCGAAGAACAGGCAGGTGATCGCGGTCGACCTCTACGGCCACGGCCGCACCGCCCTGACCGACCGCAAGATGAGCCTGATCGACATGGGCGACGACATGGCCGGGCTGCTTGAGCAGCTGGGCTACGAAAAGGTCGACGCCATGGGCTACTCCCTCGGCAGCGGCGTCGCCATGCGGCTTGCGGTGCAGCATCCCGACATGGTGCGCCGCCTGGTGCTGGTCTCGGCCGGCTTCGCCCAGGACGGCTTCTATCCGGAAATGCTGCCGATGCAGGCGCAGGTGGGCGCCGCCATGGCCGAGATGATGAAGCCGACCCCGATGTACCAGTCCTATGCGGCCGTCGCGCCGAAGGTCGAGGACTTTCCGAAGCTGCTCGACCTGATGGGCGAGTTGATGCGCAAGCCCTTCGACTGGTCCGAGGACGTCAAGACGCTGAAGATGCCGGTGATGCTCGTCTATGGCGACAGCGACATGTATCGCCCCGAGCACATCGTGAAGTTCTACCAGCTGCTCGGCGGCGGGCTGAAGGACGCCGGCTGGATGCGCGAGAACATGTCGCAGAACCGGCTGGCGATCATCCCCAACCGTACCCACTACGACGTCTTCTTCGCCCCCGAACTGGCGGCGATGGCGCTGCCCTTCCTCAATGGCGAGACCAAGGTGAAGACCTGGGACGAGCAGGTGAAGGAAGCGCAGTAGGCCGGCGATCCTGCTCCTGGCCGCGCGGGTCCGGACCGGGCCCGCGCGGCCAAGACCCTTGCCCCGCGGGGGTGAGGGGATGTATCGTTCCGCCACGCTGAGAATGCCCCATGCGGGCATCGTAGGATGCGGCCAGCCGACCCCGAGACATGGCTGGCGATGAGGCGGCCGAACCCTTGCCGCGCGGCGCGTGCCGCACGCTTTCGCCATTTCCGGCCGCAGTGAGGCGATGTTGCCGCGGAAGGAAAGTGGTCATGGCTATCTCATTGACAGTGCAAGAGTATCTCGAGGACAACCACATCCATTACGACGCCACCAAGCATGCGCGGACCGGCTGTTCGATGATGACGGCGGAGGCTTGCCACGTGCCCGGCAATGCGATCGCCAAGGGTGTGGTGCTGAAATGGGACGACGGCTACGTGCTCGCCGTGCTGCCGGCCACCCGCCACGTCGATCTGGCGCGAATGCGCGAGATCGTCGGCGACAAGATCAGGCTGGCCACCGAGGACGAGGCCAGTTCGCTGTTCCCCGACTGCGAGGAGGGCGCGGTGCCGATCCTCGGCGTGCCCTACCGGGTGGCCTGCGTCATCGACGAGCAGCTGCGCCGCGGCGGCGACATCTATTTCGAGGGCGGCGACCACCGCACGCTGGTGCACGTCACCGGCGATGAGTTCGGCAGACTGATGTACGGCATGCCGCAGGCGCGCATCAGCTGGTAGCTGGGGCCGTGCTTGGCCTACGGGTGGCCAACGAATTGCCCGCTTGGTGTCACGCAACCGCCATTCGCCGGTCATGGTTGGCGCCTAGGATGCGTGAGGTCGAATGGTCACGAACGGAGGCGACTATGGCCGGTCACCCGGAACCGACGCTTGAGGAACTGCTGCGCGAACCCATCATCCTGAGCTTGATGGAACGCGACAGATACAGTGCCGACGACATCCGCCTGCTGGCGCGGCAGGCAACGGAGAAAACCCGCCTCGGCGCCGGCGCAAGGAGCTTTGCCCCATCGATGCGGGCCGCCGCCCGGCAGAACGCCTGCCTCGCCGCGTGCCGGTGAGGGCACTACAATCGCCAAACAGGGAACGCGCCGTCGCCGTGCCGGGGCAACCGCCGCGGCCGGCGATGACCTTGCGATGTCGTTCAGCCCGGATTGCAGGTCATGCCGTTGCGCTGGGCGTTGGCGACGCAGTCGCTTCTGTTCGAATAGCCTTGGGTCGCCGAGCCGACGATGCGCCCATTGGAGGCGGTTCGCCGCCAGCGCCATCCGTCGGTTGAATTGTAGATTTCCCACGTATCGCCAGTCCGGTCGGTGCAGCTTGCCATCTCGCACGCTCCTGTTGCTCGAGAAGACATGACCTATGGCGATTCCGGTTGCAGGTTCCACGAATTGGCTGCAACTGTAGGATGTTGAAACCGGCGGGCGGGTTGCCGGGATGGTGGCTGCAGGCAATTCGAAGTGCCGAGGGAATGCGGCGTTTCATGCCGGTTGGGTCGAGGTCTCGGCATGACCGGCTTCGTCTACATGACCGCCAGCCAGAAGCGCGGCACGATCTATATCGGCGTGACCAACGATCTGGCGCGCCGGCTGCCCGAGCACAAGGCGGGCCAGGGCTCCGGCTTCACTGCCCGGTACGGCGTGCACCGCCTCGTCTGGTACGAGGAACATTTCGACATCCGCGATGCCATCCAGCGCGAAAAATCGCTGAAGCGCTGGCCGCGCCAATGGAAGATCGAATTGATCGAAAAGACCAATCCCGACTGGCACGAACTGTTTCGCGGGCTCGGCTGGTGAGGCACTTGCCGGGAGCGGTCTCCCCACTTCGTCATCCTCGGGCTTGACCCGAGGAGCCATGCCGTGAGGGCGACGAGAGTGCGCGGCGGTTGGAGCGCGCACAAAAATGCGCGACGGTCAGGGAAGACTGCCCGCGTTCTGGACCGCTTAAGCCATGCCGCGAGGTCACGGCATGGATCCTAGGGTCTCCGCGACGGAGCTGCGCTCCTGCTCTGCCCTAGGATGACGAGAGACGTGGACGCTTCCGCCAATCGTCGGCGGAGGGCCGGGGGCGTGTCGAGGGGTTCTTGTCGAGGCGGGGCCCGGGTTCGCGTCGAGGCGGGGGGCGGGTTCGCGTCGAGGCGGGGGGCGGGTTCGCGTCGAGGCGGGGGGCGGGTTCGTGTCGAGGTGGAGGGCCGGGGGCCGCGTCGAGGCAGCGCTCGCGCCAATCGCAGGCGTTGGGGACTGCCGACGGCCTCACCGCCTTCGTCATCCTCGGGCTTGACCCGAGGATCCATGCCGTGAGGGTGGCGAGAGTGCGCGGCGGTTGGAGCGCGCACAAAAATGCGCGGCGTTCGGGGAAGACCGTCCGCGTTCTGGACCGCTTAAGCCAAGCAGCGAAGTCACGGCATGGATCCTAGGGTCTCCGCGACGGAGCTGCGCTCCTGCTCCACCCTAGGATGACGAGAGACGTGGACGCTTCCGCCAATCGTCGGCGGAGGTGCGGGGCGCGCGTCGAGGGGTTCGCGTCGAGGCGGAGTGGGCGGGGCGCGCGTCGAGGCGGGATGGGCCGGCGGCGCGTCGAGGCGGGGGGCGGGTTCGTGTCGAGGTGGAGGGCCGGGGGCCGCGTCGAGGCAGCGCTCGCGCCAAGCGCAGGCGTTGGGGACTGCCGACGGCCTCACCGCCTTCGTCATCCTCGGGCTTGACCCGAGGATCCATGCCGTGAGGGTGGCGAGAGTGCGCGGCGGTTGGAGCGCGCACAAAAATGCGCGGCGTTCGGGGAAGGCCGTCCGCGTTCTGGACCGCTTAAGCCATGCCGCGAAGTCACGGCATGGATCCTAGGGTCTTCGCGACGGAGCTTCGCTCCTGCTCCGCCCTAGGATGACGACAGACGTGGACGCCGCCGCCAAACGTCGACGGAGGGCCGGGGGGCGCGTCGAGGCGGAATGGGCCGGGGCGCGTCGAGGCGGAGGGGCCGGGTTCTCGTCAAAGCGGCGTTCGCGCCAATCGCAGGCGTTGGGGACTGCCGACGGCCTCACCGCCTTCGTCATCCTCGGGCTTGACCCGAGGATCCATGCCGTGAGGGTGGCGAGAGTGCGCGGCGGTTGGCGCGCGCGCAGCAATGCGCGGCGTTCGGGGAAGGCCGTCCGCGTTCTGGACCGCTTGAGCCATGCCGCGAGGTCACGGCATGGATCCTAGGGTCTTCGCGACGGAGCTGCGCTCCTGCTCCGCCCTGGGATGACGAAGGCTTTCGAACTCTGCCCCTTTGCAGTTTCGGCCCGATCTTGCGACCGGGCCGAAACTGTTACTTCTCATGCTATCCGGTGCCGCCAGCGGGGGAGCACCGCCGAAACGCCCCCTCAGCTGCAGCCGCTGGTCGCGCCGCAGGTGTCGCACTTCTCGCAGGTGCCGTTACGCACCATGGTGAAGTTGTGGCACTCGAGGCATTCGTTGCCGGTGTAGCCCTGCATCATCGCCTGGCTGCGGCGGGCAGCCGCCAGCTTCTTGGCTTCCGCTGCTTCGTTGGCAGCAGCGTCGGTGAACAGCGCCGAGGTGGTTTCGGTCACGGTTTCCTCCTCGGCGATGTCTTCGGCGAACTCCCTGGCGCGCTCCTCGTAGTCGCGCTTGTAGGCGGTCGATTCCTCGCGCAGTTCCGAGGTGACCGACTTGAGCGCCGTCACCGTCGCACCCGACGAGATTGCGCGCACGTTCGAGCCCGCGAACGCGGTCGGCGCGGCCTTCACCGGCGCCGATGCGGGCGTGGCCGAACCCTTGGGATCGGAGCCGGCGAGGCCGGAGACGACCTTGAGCGGGGCGCCGCGGGTCAGGCCCTTGGAGAAGGGCAGGGCCTTGCCTTCGTTGATGCCGCGGCCAAGTGCCGTGTTGCCGAAGTCGGAAGTGTCGACATGGGCGAGGTCGTTGCGGGCGAGATAGGAAACGGCCAGCTCGCGGAAGACGTAGTCGAGGATCGAGGTGGCGTTCTTGATCGCATCGTTTCCGATGACGATGCCGGCCGGCTCGAACTTGGTGAAGGTGAAGGCCTCGACATATTCCTCGAGCGGCACGCCGTACTGCAGGCCGAGCGAAATCGCGATGGCGAAGTTGTTCATCATCGCGCGGAAGGCGGCGCCTTCCTTGTGCATGTCGATGAAGATCTCGCCGAGGCGGCCGTCGTCGAACTCGCCGGTGCGCAGGTAGACCTTGTGGCCGCCGACGACGGCCTTCTGGGTGTAGCCCTTGCGGCGGTTCGGCAGCTTTTCGCGGTCGCGGTAGAGACGCTCGACGACGCGCTCGACGATCTTCTCGGTGACCTGCACGGCCTTGGCGGCGGCGGGAGCCGCGACCAGCGCCTCGACCGCGTCGTCCTCGTCCTCGTCGTTGTCGGCGATCAGCGAGGCATTCAGCGGCTGCGACAGCTTCGAGCCGTCACGGTAGAGTGCGTTGGCCTTCAGCGCCAGCTTCCACGACAGCATGTAGGCGTTCTTGCAGTCGTCGACCGTCGCCTCGTTGGGCATGTTGATGGTCTTGGAGATAGCGCCCGAGATGAAGGGCTGGGCGGCGGCCATCATCAGGATGTGGCTGTCGACCGAGAGATAGCGCTTGCCGATCTTGCCGCACGGGTTGGCGCAGTCGAACACGGCGAGGTGCTCGTCCTTCAGGAACGGCGCGCCTTCCAGCGTCATCGCGCCGCAGACGTGGATGTTGGCGGCTTCGATCTCGCGCTTGGAGAAGCCGAGCGCCGGCAACATCTCGAAGGTGAAGTCGTCGAGCTGCGCGTCGGTGAAGCCGAGCACGTCCTTGCAGAAGTCCTCGCCCAGCGTCCACTTGTTGAACACGAACTTGATGTCGAAGGCGCTCTTCAGCGCCGCGTTCAGCACCTCGATCTTGTCGTCGCTGAAGCCCTTGGCCTTGAGCGTCGAGGGGTTGATGCCCGAGGCCTGGTTGAGGTTGCCGTGGCCGACGGCATAGGCCTCGATCTCGGCGATCTGGCTTTCCGAGTAGCCGAGCGTGCGGAGCGCCTCAGGAACGGCGCGGTTGATGATCTTGAAGTAGCCGCCGCCGGCGAGCTTCTTGAACTTTACGAGCGCGAAGTCGGGCTCGATGCCGGTGGTGTCGCAGTCCATGACCAGGCCGATCGTGCCGGTGGGCGCGATCACGGTCGCCTGGGCGTTGCGGTAGCCGTGCTCCTCGCCAAGCTCGATGGCGCGGTCCCAGGCAGCACGGGCGTGGCTCACCAGTTCCTGCTGCTTGAGGTCGGCGGCGACCAGCGGCACCGGGCTGACCGACAGCTTCTCGTAGCCGTCCTTGTCGCCATAGGCGGCGCGGCGATGGTTGCGCATGACGCGCAGCATGTTCTGGGCGTTGCGGTCGTAGTCGGGGAAGGCGCCGAGCTCGGAGGCCATCTCGGCCGAGGTGGCATAGGCGGTGCCGGTCATGATCGCGGTGAGTGCGGCGCAGATGGCGCGGCCCTCGTCGGAGTCATAGGGAATGCCCGAGGTCATCAAGAGGCCGCCGATGTTGGCGTAGCCGAGGCCGAGCGTGCGGTATTCGTAGGAGAGCTTGGCGATTTCCTTGGACGGGAACTGCGCCATCATCACCGAGATTTCGAGGACGACGGTCCACAGGCGGACAGTGTGCTCGTAGGCAGCGATGTCGATCTCGCCGTTCTCCATGCGGTAGGGCAGGAGGTTGATCGAGGCGAGGTTGCAGGCCGTGTCGTCGAGGAACATGTATTCCGAGCACGGGTTCGACGCACGGATGGCGCCCGCGGAGGCGCAGGTGTGCCAGTCGTTCATCGTGGTGTTGAAGTGCAGGCCCGGATCGGCCGAAGCCCAGGCGGCGTAGCCGATCTTCTCCCACAGGTCGCGGGCCTTCAGCGTCTTCAGCACCTTGCCGTCCTTGCGGGCGGTCAGGTGCCAGTCGCCGTCGTCCTCGACGGCGCGCAGGAAGTTGTCCTTGAGCGAGACCGAGTTGTTGGAGTTCTGGCCGGAGACGGTGAGGTAGGCTTCCGAATCCCAGTCGGTGTCGTAGGTCGAAAAGTCGATCGAGGTGTAGCCCTGGCGCGCGAACTGGATGACGCGCTTGATGTAGTTCTCCGGAACCGAGCTCTTCTTGGCCGCCTTGATCTCGCGCTTGAGCGCGGTGTTGACGGTCGGGTCGAAGCAGTCGTCGTCCTGGCCCTGGCAGTTGACGCAGGCCGCCATGATCTTGGTCAGGTGCTGGCGCACGATCTTGGAGCCGGTGACGAGCGCCGCCACCTTCTGCTCTTCCTTCACCTTCCAGTCGATATAGGCCTCGATGTCGGGATGGTCGGCGTCGACGACGACCATCTTGGCCGCACGGCGGGTGGTGCCGCCCGACTTGATGGCGCCCGCTGCGCGGTCGCCGATCTTGAGGAAGCTCATCAGGCCCGACGAGCGGCCGCCGCCCGAAAGCTTTTCGCCTTCGCCGCGCAGGTGCGAGAAGTTCGAGCCGGTGCCCGAGCCGTATTTGAACAGGCGTGCCTCGCGCACCCACAGGTCCATGATGCCGCCCTCGTTGACGAGGTCGTCGGCGACCGACTGGATGAAGCAGGCGTGCGGCTGCGGGTGCTCGTAGGCCGACTTGGACTTGGTCAGCTTGCCGGTGAAGGGGTCGACATAGAAATGGCCCTGGCCGGGACCGTCGATGCCATAGGCCCAGTGCAGGCCGGTGTTGAACCACTGCGGCGAGTTGGGCGCCACGCGCTGGGTGGCGAGCATGTAGGCGAGCTCGTCGCGGAAGGCGCTCGCATCAGCCTCGCTCTTGAAGTAGCCGCCCTTCCAGCCCCAGTAGGTCCAGGTGCCGGCGAGACGGTCGAAGACCTGACGGGCGTCGGTCTCGGAGCCGTAGCGTTCGTTCTCGGGCAGCTTTTCGAGTTCGGCCTCATCGGGAACCGAGCGCCACAGGAAGGAGGGGACGTCGTTCTCCTCGATCTTCTTCAGGCGCGCGGGAACGCCGGCCTTGCGGAAATACTTCTGGGCGAGGATGTCGGCCGCGACCTGGCTGAACTGGGCGGGCACGTCGATGTCGGCGAGCCGGAAGACGATCGAACCGTCCGGGTTCTTGATCTCGGAGACGGCTTTGCGGAATTCGATCTCCGCATATGCCGATTGTCCATCCTTGGTGAAACGCCGCTCGATCTGCATCGGTCGATTTCCTTTTGTCTATATATAGCGTCTTTCGCCGGGGATTGCCCGTAGTGATTGCGAAGGACGCGCGCCCGTTCTCTCCGGCCGTCTGGGCGGCCGGTTGCTATTTTCCGAATTAGCCGCCGACCGACTGAAGGATCTCCTTGCGGAGGGCCTTTCCCGCCAGCCTGCGAGCCGCCTCGGACCCGTCGAACTGAAACTTTGGTTGCGACTCCCTCATTGAGGGCAACTCACACTATCTAGCGTCCAGACTGCCTGCAAACACTAAATATAGTATTAACAGAAGATTTCCGCCAGTCCCCAATTTTTACCCGCCAACCCCTTGGCACCCCCAAAACGCACGCGTCCGCGCCCCGCCTGGGCAGGTGCAAATGCGAGCGAGAACTCACGAAAGCTGGGAAAAAAGACCGGGCTCGAAACTTTCCGGCCGCACGCTCTACAAGCGCGCTTGAGTCATAAAAGGCGACTCGGGGGTCAACGTCAAGAAGTCGTTTATGCAGATTTTATGACCCCAATATCTTGTGTGCGGCAAGTGTGGATAACGGGGAGAACGGCGCCCCTCCGGAGAGGGTAACCGGAGCGCCGGGGACAGCGCCCCAGACCATGGATCCGGCCGCCAGGCGGCGGTCCGGTCGCATTTGCGCAACGCCAGACGATATTGTCCGGCGGCAAGATGTCTTATGCGGCGACCCTGGTCTGCGCCGCGCCGAAGGCGAGGATGAGGCGGCCGAGATCGGCTTCGTTGACCATGCGGGCAGCCTCGCCGGGCGTCACCCACTTGCGCGTGCGCTGGCGCCGCTCTTTCCACTTTTCCGCGACCTTGCGCACCTCGAGCGGGTAGACGAGCACTTCGCAGGCGACATGCTCGCCGCCGGCGAGCTCCTTGCTGTAGTAGTAGCGCCCGGTCTCGTGGGTATCGATCGAGCCGCTCAGGCCGGCTTCTTCGCTCGCTTCGCGTGCGGCGGTCTCGCACAGCCGTTCGGACTCCTCGGGCCAGCCCTTGGGCAGGACCCAGCGCCCGGTGTCGCGGCTGGTGATCAGCATGATCTCGATGGCGCCTGATGCGGTCCGGTGCCAGGGCAGGGCCGCGACCTGGAGCCGGCAGGCCGAGGCTCCAAAGAGCCGGCGCAAGCGCTCGACCAGATAGTTGTGATTCATCAGCATAGGCGCCTGCCCGAGTCCGAGACTCAACTGCCGTTTCACCGATTGTAGGGTTAATCCTCCGTAACAAAAGTAAATAGACTGATAACGAAAACGCCCGGCCAGCTGGCCGGGCGTCGAAAGCGGTCGGAATGTCGGGGAGACCCGAAAAACGCGCGATCAACCCTTGTGATCGTCGGCGATCGGCTTCTGGTAGGTGAAGCCCATGTCCCAGGGGAAGTAGATCCAGGTGTCCTGCGACACCTCGGTGACGAAGGTGTCGACCAGCGGCCGGCCCTTGGGCTTGGCATAGACGGTGGCGAAATGCGCTTTGGGCATCATGGCGCGGACGATGGCCGCGGTCTTGCCGGTGTCGGTCAGGTCGTCGACGATCAGGATGCCTTCGCCTTCGCCCTCGAGCAGGCTGGGGGTGATTTCCTTGAGCACGTGGAGCTGACCCTGCGAGTCATAGTCGTGGTAGGAGGCCACGCACACGCTCTCGATAACGCGGATGCCGAGTTCGCGCGAAATAATGGCAGCAGGCACCAGGCCGCCGCGGGTGATGCAGACGATCGCCTTCCACTGTCCGTTGACGCCGGACAGGCGCCAGGCGAGCGCGCGGGCGTCGCGGTGGAACTGGTCCCAGGACACGGGAAAGGCTTTTTCGGGAAGGGACATCGACGCGCACTCCTGATAGCGCGCCAAACGCGCGCGAAAACTGGGGAATGCAGGCGGAATTAGCCGGAAAGCCCCGCTCTTGGCAAGCGGGGCCGTGCAAAATCGAGGGAAACGTCAGCGTGAAAGCAGGACCGCCACGTCGCCGGCCTGCAAGACGCTGCGCGTGATGCCGCCGAACAGGAACTCGCGCAGCCATGAATGGCTGTAGGCGCCCATCACCAGAAGGTCGGCGCCGCTCTCGACGACCTTGTCGTGGATGACGGCGTCGACCGAGTGGCCGCGGGAGTCCTGCAGGCTGACCGACACCTTGGCGCCGTGGCGGGAGAAGGCCGCCGCCATCTCGGCTCCGGCCGAATCCTTGCTGCGGACGTCGGTGTCCGAGGGGTCCACCACCAGGATCTCGGTGTGGTTGGCCTCGATGACGAAGGGCAGCGCGTCGAACGCGGCGCGCGCCGCCTCGCGGCTTCCGTTCCAGGCGACGACGAGGCGGTTGAAGGTCGAGATGAGCGGTCCCGAATGCGGGACGACGAGCACCGGCCGGCCGGCCTCGTAGATCAGGGAATCGATGTCGGCGGCGACCGAGTCCTTTGTTTCGGCGGAACCCTGCGAGACCATCACGAGATCGGCGCAGCGGGCGCTCTCGACGCCCGACAGGGCGCTGTCGCCGGAAAAGCTCTCGAAGCTGCGCCATTCGTAGGACAGCCCAGCCGGCTCCATGCGGGCGAGATAGGCGCGTTCGATCTTTTCGGCCCGCTCCTTGCACAGTTCCGCATTGGCCTGGATGAATTCCGTGTCGGGAAAGCCCACCGCCGTGGTGTAGGGCATCGCCAGCGCCTCGGCATGGACGCCGATCAGGTGGCTTTCGTGGCGCTCGGCGAAGGGGATTGCCACGTCCAGCACGCGGGCGACGTCGCGCTCGCTCTGGATGATGGCGACGATGGTCTTGAACGGCATGGCAACCTCCTTTGCTTGAACCTCAAAAGCCTGGTTCGACAAAGAAACAGTATCGTGCCCGCTGTTGTTCCGGGTTGATCGACGTCAACCCAATACTACGCCGCTTTCGCGATTTCCGACAGCATTGCCTCGATGGCGCTACTGGCGCGCTCCATTGCTTCTTGCGAGCGCGAGCGGACGACGAGTTCGGTCCAGAACTTGCCGTCGAGATATTTCGGGTAGGAGCCGATGATGGTGTCGGGATGCGCCTTCTGGATCTCGGCCAGCGGCCCGCCGATGGTGCCTTCGCCATAGGGGCAGGGGATGGTGGTGGAGAGCAGCCTGGCGCCGGTCCTGAGGCTGGGCACGACGTTGTCGAGCATCGCCTGGAAGATCGACGGGACGCCGGCCATGACATGGACATTGCCGATGCGGAAGCCAGGCGCCACCGAAACCGGGTTCAGGATGAGGTCGGCGCCGCGCGGCATGCGCGCCATGCGCTTGCGCGCCTCGGAGAACTCCAGGCCGCGCGAGGCATAGTTGGCCTCGAGCATGGCGTAGGCGCGCGGCTCGTACTCGCAGGGCACGCCGAACGCCTTGGAGACGGAATCGGCGGTGATGTCGTCATGCGTCGGGCCGATGCCGCCGGTGGTGAAGACGTAAGTGTAGCGCGCCCTGAGCGCGTTGACGGCGGCGACGATCTCGTCCTCCTCGTCGGGCACGACGCGCACTTGCTTGAGGTCGATGCCGACGGCGGTCATCATCTCGGCGAGGTGGCCGATGTTCTTGTCCTTGGTGCGGCCGGACAGGATCTCGTCGCCGATGACGATCATTGCTGCGGTGACGATATCGGTCATTTCGCGCGCTCCGTTGTGGGCCCACGTCAGATACAGGCCACAGCGCGAGGCGGCAATAGTCGCCGATCTGTGAACGATGCGTCACGGTTGGGGGCGCTTTCGCTGAACGGGCTTTGCATTACATCTTGGCCATCGCCGACGCGAGACGGCGCAACGAGATTTCCTGCTGGAGAGATGAAATGGCTAAGATTCTTGTTCTCTACTATTCGAGCTGGGGCCACATGGAACAGATGGCCAAGGCTGCCGCCGAAGGCGCGCGTGCCGCCGGCGCCGACGTGACCATCAAGCGCGTTCCCGAGCTGGTGCCCGAAGCCGTCGCCAAGGCCGCCTACTACAAGCTCGACCAGGAGGCGCCGATCGCCGAGCCGCTCGAACTGGCCGACTATGACGGCATCATCATCGGTACCGCCACCCGTTACGGCACCATGGCCTCGCAGATGAAGAACTTCCTCGACCAGACCGGCCCGCTCTGGGCCAAGGGTGCGCTGCTCGACAAGGTCGGCTCGGTGATGGTGTCGACCGCCACCCAACACGGCGGCGCCGAACTCGCGCTGATCAACGCCCAGATCCACCTGCAGCACCACGGCATGGTGATCGTGCCGCTGTCCTATGCCTACCAGGGCCAGATGGGCAACGACGTGGTCCGCGGCGGCGCGCCCTACGGCATGACCACCACCTCGGACGGCGACGGCTCGCGCCAGCCCTCCGCGCAGGAGCTCGAAGGCGCCCACTTCCAGGGCAAGCGCGTGGCCGAGATCACCATGCGCCTGCACGGCAAGGGCACCAAGTCGGCCCAGGAAGCCGCGTAAGCCTCTACACCGACGCCATCTTCGAACGGGCGGCCTCGCGGCCGCCCGTTTTGCATCCGGGCGGGCCTTGCCGGAGCGGCGCCCGGCGGTAAGGTGGCGGCCGGTCTTCGGCGGAGAGCTTCTGGTGGTCGCCTCGTTTCTGTTCTGGCTCGGCACGGCCGCGGTTCTCGTCGCCGCCTTCGCCGGCGGCTACTTCGTGCTCGCCACCCGGCGCATCGCCGGCGAGGCCGAGCGGGCGGTGCCGGCGTCGGGCAAGTTCCTCGACCTCGGCGAGCATCGCATCCACTATTTCGAGCAGGGCGAGGGCAGGCCGATCCTGTTCGTCCACGGCTTGGGCGGCCAGTCGCATCATTTCCGCGGCACGCTGTTTGCCGAACTCGGCCAGGACTTTCGCCTCGTCGCCCTCGACCGTCCCGGGTCGGGCTATTCGGCGCGGCCGTCCGGCTTCACCGGCAGGCTGACAGAGCAGGCGGAACTGCTGCGCCGCTTCATCGACGCGCTGGGGCTGGAGAAGCCGCTGGTCGTCGGCCATTCGCTGGGCGGCGCGGTCGCGCTGACGCTGGCGCTGCAGCACCCGGAGGCAATCTCGGGCCTGGCGCTGCTTGCGCCGCTGACCCACCTCGAAGACGAGGTGCGGCCCGAATTCCGGTCGCTCTATGTGCGCTCGCCCCTGCTCAGGTCCACCCTGGCGCAGACGCTGTGGGTGCCGACGTCGCTGAGATATGCGCCGCAGACGCTCGCCTTCGTGTTCGGGCCACAGGCCCCGACGAAGGACTACGGCATCGCCGGCGGCGGACTGGCCGGCCTGCGCCCGAGCCACATCTACGCGACCTCCTCGGATCTCGTGGCGATCGAGCACGATCTCGGCGCCGTCGAGGCGCGTTACGAGGAGATCGCCATGCCGGTCGGCGTGATGTTCGGCAAGGCCGACCGCGTGCTCGACTACAGGCTGAACGGGGAGCCGCTGATCGGCCGCATCGGCAATCTCGAACTCGAGCTGGTCGAGGGGCTTGGCCACATGCCGCAATTCATCGAGCCGCGGCGGGTCGCCGACTTCATCCGGCGGATCGCCGGACGGGCCTTTGCCTAGGACATTGACCTCCCCGCCACGCGTGCTCAAGTCTCCTGACCGCCGGCCAGGCTAGTCGGAGACCTCCGTGTCCGGCCGGTCGTCGCCGCGGGCGACCTCGTCGTGCCAGCGGCCCTCGGCGTCTTCAAACTGGATGCCGTCGGTCGAGCCGGCCACCCGCTGCTCGGCGGCAGCGGTTTCGGCGGCGCGCAGGGCATCCTCGTGGCTGGGGAACGTCTCGGAATAGGTCTCGCCGACCTTGTACGCCCAGCCGCCGTCGTGCTGGACGATTTCGTAGAAGAGCTTGGCCATCGTCGATCCTCGATTGGCGGTCATGGCCGCTCAAACGTCGACGCGGGCAATTGGTTGCACGGACACCGCCGAAATGCGGCGGGGCAGGGCCGTCTTTTGCCTCAGAGCGGCACGATGGAGAGGATCACCCAGGCGCTGCAGAGCGCGGCTGCGACACCGTAGCAGGCGGTGCGGTGTCTTTCCCAGAAGTACGGCGCACGTTCCCAGTTGTACTGCATACGCATATCCCCTCTTACTTCTACGCGGTGAAGTTGTATTTCACCCTGTAACAATCTGCAATTTCGGAGAGACGTTTTGCCGAATCAAAAACGCCGCCAAGTTGCATTTTGGCAACAGCACGGATTTGTTTCGAAGCCGCGTCGTCGGGTTACCGGGCGGAAACGCTCGCCAGTGAGACCCAGCGCGGGCTGGGTTTGACCTGGCGGCACCGGGCGGGCGACTATCGTAGTCCCGGCCTCCGGCGAACGGATCAGCGAGACGACCATGAAGAGCAGGATCATCGAAAGGCGCATGCTGCACCGGGGCTGGGCGACGCTCGAGCGCCGCGTCCTGGACGTCGACAAATTCGATGGCGGCAGCGCGACCCTGATCCGCGAGGTCTTCACCAGTGGCGACGCGGCGGCGGTGCTGCCGTTCGACCGCGAGCGCGGCACCGTGCTTCTGATCAACCAGTATTGCGCCGGAGCCGATGCCTGGGTGCTGACCGTATGCGCCGGCAAGCTCGACCTGGACGCGCCGGAGGCGGCGGCCATCCGCGAGGCCGAGGAGGAACTGGGCTACCGCATCGGCAATTGCGCGCATGTGACGACCGCCTATGTCAGCCCCGGCGCCAACACCGAACGGATCGCGCTGTTCCTGGCCACCTACGGTGCTGCCGACAAGGTATCGGACGGCGGTGGGGTCGCGACCGAACACGAGGACATAGAGGTCGTCGAAATGACGTTCGCCGAGGCACTTGGCAAAGTCCGCTCGGGCAAGATCTGCGACCTGAAGACGATCGTGCTGCTGCAGCACCTCGCCGCTCTCGAACGCGGCGAAGATGTGCGGCGCTGATTGTGCGACGTCCGGCGAATGGCGGCGCATCGGCTCTGCGAAAGGTGGCGTTTCAAGCTGTGAGCATGGCGGCGCAGCCTTGCTTCGCGCGCCAGATCGACGTGGTGCGGACGGCGGGGATCGAACCCGCATAGCCGAGGCTGAGGGATTTTAAGTCCCTTGCGTCTACCAGTTCCGCCACGTCCGCCTGGGCGGAACTGGTAAAGCAGCCGGGCGATATTGCAAGTGCCGGCCGGCGCTTGGCGCTGTTTCCGGTCGACGAATTCGAGCGCGGATTTGTGTCGTCGCCGAAGCCCGCCGCGCGAGATCTGCGCTTGGGGGACCTGGTCTAGTTGCAGTTGCGCCTGCGGGTGGCGTCGATCGTGGCCTGCTCGGCCTGGAGCCGTTCAATTCTGGCCGTCTGCCTGTCCTGGATGAGGTCGACGGCCTTGGCCCCGCCCGGAGCCCAGAACGGCACGTTCCATTTGGCGACCCGTCCTCGGCTTATCGCGGTGGCCGAAATGCCCTTCGAAGTGCCGCCGATCTCGTTGTTGAGTTCGGAACAGGACAACGCGCCGTATTTCGAGGCATCGACGGGGCCGCCGCCTGGCTGCGTGGCACAACCCGAGACCAAGGCAAGGGCGAGAGCGAGTGCTTTCGTCTGCATCCGGGCAGCCTAACAAGACCATGCCGGGATTGGAACCGGCACGACCTGCCTGGCCGGTCGGCCGCTTGTTCCTCTGAAGCGGAGCCAGACGCGCTGCGGCAACCTCATGTGCAAAAAGCCAACGGGCGGAAGATCCGCCCGTTGATAGCGCCGGGAATGCGCGATCCCCCTCAGGCGTCTTCCTCGACGAAGACCTCGTCGCGCTTCTTGCGCACCGCCGGCAGCAGCACCACGACCAGCACGGCGGCGGCGATCGCGAGCAGCAGCGCGCTGATCGGCCGCGTGACGAAGGTGGTGGGGTCGCCGCGCGACAGGATCATGGCGCGGCGCAGGTTTTCCTCGAGCAGCGGCCCGAGCACGAAGCCGAGCAGCAGCGGCGCCGGCTCGCAGCGCAGCTTGACCAGCGCGTAGCCGATCAGGCCGAAGAAGGCGACGGCATAGAGGTCGAAGACGTTGGAATTGACGCTGTAGACGCCGATGGCGCAGAACGCCATGATGATCGGGAACAGCACGTAATAGGGCACCGTCAGCAGCTTCACCCACAGCCCGATGAGCGGCAGGTTGAGGATGATCAGCATCAGGTTGCCGATCCACATCGAGGCGATGATGCCCCAGAACAGCGCCGGCTGCTCGGTGGCGACGTTGGGGCCGGGCACGATGCCCTGGATGATCATCGCGCCGATCATCAGCGCCATGACCGGGTTGGCCGGGATGCCGAGCGTCAGCATCGGGATGAACGAGGTCTGCGCGCCGGCGTTGTTGGCCGATTCCGGCCCGGCGACGCCGGCGATGGCACCCTTGCCGAACTCCTGCGGACGGTCGGACAGGCGCTTTTCCACCGTGTAGGAGGCAAAGGCCGCGAGGATGGCGCCGCCGCCGGGCAGGATGCCGAGCGCCGAGCCGATCGCCGTGCCGCGCAGGATGGGCGCTGCCATGCGCTTGAAGTCGTCGCGCGTCGGCATCAGGCCGGAGACCTTGGCCATCAGAACCTCACGGGTCTTTTCGCTTTCGAGGTTGCGCAGGATCTCGGCGATGCCGAAGACGCCGACGGCGACGGCGACGAAGTTGAGCCCGTCGGCATATTCGCGAATGCCGAGGGTGAAGCGCGGCGTGCCGGTGTAGATGTCGGTGCCGACGAGGCCGAGCAGCAGGCCGAGCACGACCATGGCCAGCGCCTTGACGATGGAGCCGTGGGCCAGCGCGATGGAGGAGACCAGGCCGACGACCATCAGCGAGAAATATTCGGCCGCGCCGAACTGCAGCGCGATCGCGGTGAGCGGCGGGGCGAAGATGGCGACCAGGAAGGTGGACACCGTGCCGGCGAAGAAGGAGCCGATGGCGGCGATGGCGAGGGCGGCCCCGGCGCGGCCCTTGCGGGCCATCTGGTAGCCGTCGATGGCGGTGACGGCGGACGAGGATTCGCCGGGCATGTTGATGAGGATCGCCGTGGTCGAGCCGCCATATTGCGCGCCGTAGTAGATGCCGGCGAGCATGATCAGCGACGACACCGGGTCGCCGATCTGGAAGGTGATCGGCAACAGCATGGCGATGGTTGCGGTTGCGCCGATGCCGGGCAGCACGCCGATGAGCGTGCCGAGCAGCACGCCGATCAGGCAGAAGCCGAGGTTGGCGAGTGTGGAGGCGGTCGAGAAGCCGAGCGCGAGATTGCTGAAGAGCTCCATATGAATGTCCTCCTCAGAACGGCAGCCAGGGGCCGAAGCGCTGGAACGGCAGGCCGAGCGCGTAGCTGAACACCGCCACCGAGAAGAGGGTGACGGCAAACGCCAGCGCCAGCGCGGCGAGCGGCTTCATGCGCGACGAGGCGAAGGCGGCGATCAGGCAGGTGACGAACAGCGACGGCACGAAGCCCAGGCCGCGCACGGTGAGCCCGAAGAAGATCGGCGCCGGCAGGATGAAGGCCATGCCGCGCCAGGCGATCGGGCCAATCGGCTCGCCTTCGACGCGTGTCGCCTGGATGACGATGACGAGGCCGAGCACGACCAGCACCAGCGACAGCGCCAGCGGGAAGTAGCCGGGGCCCATGCGCAGCGAGGTGCCCAGTTCGAGGCCGAGCGCCTGGTAGGCGAAGAAGGCGCCGGCGGCGGTGAGCAGCGCACCGCAGGCGCCATTGGTGGGGTCGATGGAAAGCTTGTTCATGGGATGACCGCCTCTTTGGATGGCTGGATCAATTGAGCGAAGCACTGCCCCTCATCGCCTGCCGGCACCTTCTCCGCGCAGACGGGGAGAAGGGATTTGGCATCAGGAGCCACGCACAGTTGGCGACGTCGGCGCAGTGGAGTGCGGCAGTCTACCTTCTCCCCGCAGACGGAGAGAAGGTGCCGGCCCTTCGATAAATTCAGGACCGGAGGGGCAGCGCCGCCGGAAATCAGCGGCGGCACCAATCCGCAACTGCCTTTCGCCTCAGTCGGCGTACTGGCCGGCGGCCTCGATGATCGGCTTCCAGCGGGCGATCTCGCCTTCGAGCTTGGCCTTCAGTGCCGCCGGGGTGGCATCGGCCTCGGGCGACGGCGTGGTGCCGAGCTCGGCGAAGCGGGCGATCACGTTCGGATCCTTCAGTGCTGCCTGCAGCGACTTGGACAGGCGCTCGGTCACTTCGGCCGGCGTTCCCTTGGGGGCGTAGAGGCCGTGCCAGATGCCGATTTCAAGGCCCTCGACGCCGCCTTCCTTGGTGGTCGGAACGTCTTTCAGGACGTCGAGACGCGCGGGCGAGGTCACGGCGTAAGCCTTGATGGTGCCGCCCTGGATCTGCTTGGTGGTGTTGGTGGTCTGGTCGCACATGATGTCGACCTGGCCGCCGAGCAGGTCGGTCATGGCCGGGCCGGTGCCCTTGTAGGGGACGGTGACCAGCGGCGTGCCGATGGCGCTCATGAACAGCATGCCGCAGAGATGCGAGGCGGCGCCGATGCCGGCATTGGCGACGGTGACGGTATCCTTGTTGGCCTTGGCGTATTCGACAAGGCCCTTGAGGTCGGTCGCCTCGAGGTCCTTGCGGGCGACGATGGTCATCGGCACTTCGGTGACGAGGCCGACATATTCGAAGGCGTTCAGCGGGTCGTAAGCGAGCTTGCGGTAGAGCGACGCGCTGGTGGCCATGCCGATGTGGTGGAGCAGCAGCGTGTAGCCGTCCGGATCGGCGTTGGCGACGCGGCCGGCACCGAGCGTGCCGCCGGCACCGCCGACATTCTCGACGATGACCTGCTGGCCGAGATCCTTGGACATCGATTCGGCGACGAGGCGGGTGACCGTATCGGTCGGGCCGCCGGCCGAGAACGGCACCACCACGGTGATGGTGCGCTCGGGATAGGTCTGTGCGTCGGCGGCGAGCGGGAAAATGGCAACGGCGGCGGCAGTCGCCAGCGAGGCGAAAAGTTTCTTCACGGAATCCTCCCAGGGTCTTGTTCGTGACCTCCACCCGCGCCGCAGATCCTCCCGGCACCGGCAGTGGATGAGCGATTAGGGCGAGGACAGGCCGCGTTGCGCAACGCGCCGGACGGTTTGTCGGCAGAGAAAATGAGGCTCGGGCGTCCGCGATGGGTGGAAACGGTAACATCGGCTTCCGGGCGTGTGTGGAATTCCACACATCGCATCGGCGCTAACCGTCAGAGCCCTCGATGCCGCCGATGCGATTCTTGTCGAGGCCGTAGCGCTGCATCTTCTCGTAGAGCGTCTTGCGCGAGATTCCGAGCGTCTCGTAGACCGGCTTGAGGCTGCCGCCATGGGCGAGGAGGGCGGCCGAGATGGCCTTCTTTTCGAACTCGGCGACGCGGTCGGCGAGTTTCTCGGCTGCGCCGTTGGTTTCGGCTTCCGCCGCCTGCTGGAGCCCGAGGCCGAGGACGAAGCGGTCGGCGGCGTTGCGCAGCTCGCGCACGTTGCCCGGCCAGTCGCGGCGGGCGACGTCGGCCACGATTTGGGCCGGCACCTCGACGTCGTCGCGCCGGTAGCGCGCAGCCGCCTCCCGCACCAGCTGGAGGAACAGCAGCGGCACGTCCTCGCGGCGCGTCGCAAGGTTCGGCATGCGCAGCGTGACCACGTTCAGCCGATAGAGCAGGTCGGCCCGGAAGCGGCCCGCGCCGGCCTCGGCGTCGAGATCGGCCTTGCTGGTGGCGATGAAGCGCACGTCGAGCGGGATGGCCTCGTTGGAGCCGAGGCGGGTGATGACCCGTTCCTGGATGACCCGCAGCAGCTTGGCCTGCAGGTCGGCCGGCATGGAGCCGATCTCGTCGAGCAGGACGGTTCCGCCGCGCGCATGCTCGAACTTGCCGTAGCGCGGGCGCAGCGCGCCGGGAAAGGCGCCGGCCTCGTGGCCGAAGAGTTCGCTTTCGATGAGGGTGGCGGGCAGGGCGGCGCAGTTGATGGCGACGAAGGGCCTGGTGGCGCGGCCGCTGATGTCGTGCAGGGCGCGCGCCGCCACCTCCTTGCCGGTGCCGGTGTCGCCGATGACCAGCACGTCGGCATCGGTGGCGGCGACGGCGCGCAGCTTGTAGCGCAGGTCGACCATGATCTGGCTGCGGCCGGGCAGCCGGGCCTCGATGTCGTCGCGCTTGCCGGCGACGGCGCGCAGCTCGCGGTTCTCGAGCACCAGCTTGCGGCGGTCGATGGCGCGCGCCGCCATTTCGACCAGATGCTGGGTGGCGAAGGGCTTCTCTACGAAGTCATAGGCGCCTTCGCGCATGGCGCGGACGGCGAGCTGCACGTCGCCGTGGCCGGTGAACAGGATGACCGGGATGTCGGCATCGATCTCGCGGATGCGGCCCAGAAGCGACATCCCGTCCATGCCCGGCATGCGGATGTCGGAGATGACCACGCCGTTGAAGCCCTGGGTGATGAAGTCGAGCGCGCGTTCGGCCGACGCGCTGTCCTGGACGGTGAAGCCGGCAAGGTCGAGCGACTGCGCGGTTGAGCGGCGCAGCTCGTCCTCGTCCTCGACGAGCAGCACGACGGGCGGCTTCATTCCGCCGCCTCGCGGGCGGCCGGCCGTGCCGCGTCGAGCTCGATGGTGAACAAGGCTCCGCCTTCCGGATGATTCACTGCGCCAAGACTCCCCCTGAAGTCCTTGACGATGTTGTAGGAAATCGAAAGGCCCAATCCAAGGCCCTTGCCCACGCCCTTGGTCGAGAAGAACGGATCGAAGATGCGGTCGGCGACGGCTGCCGGCACGCCCGGTCCATGGTCGCGGATGGCGATCACGACCTTGCCGCCGTTGCGGCGCGCGGAGAGCTCGATGCGGCGGTCGGGGCGGCCCTCCACTGCGTCCGCGGCATTCGTGATGATGTTGACCAGTACCTGCTGCAGGCGCACGGAACCTGCCCTGACCGCCAGCGGCACCGGGCCGAGATCGACCGAAAGTGTGGCGTCGGCGGCCTTGAGCCGCCAGGCGACGATCTCCTGGGTGTCGACCATCACCTCGTCGAGGCTGACGGGGCCGAGCTTCTGGTTGGGCTTGCGGGCGAAGTTCCTGAGATGCCGGCTGATGGAGGCCATGCGGTCGGCGAGGCTGGAGATGCGCGAGACGTTGTCGCGCGCCTCCTCGATGCGGGCGCGGTCGATCAGCACGGCGGCATTGTCGGCATAGGTCTTCACCGCCGCGAGCGGCTGGTTGAATTCGTGCGAAAGGGCAGCCGACATCTGGCCGAGCGCGGCGAGCTTGCCGGCCTGGATGAGGTCGGCCTGGGTTTGGCGCAGCTGCTGTTCGGCGGCGCGGCGCTCGGCGACCTCGGTTTCGAGGCGGCTGTTGACCAGCGCAAGGTCGGACGTGCGCTCCTCGACGCGCCGCTCCAGCTCGACCTGGGCGCTCTGCTGCAGCTGCAGGCGCTCGGCGAGGCGGGCGCGGCGCTGCAGGATCACGGCGCCGCCGAGCGTGGCGAGGCTGAGCGCGAGCAGGGCCGAGATGACGGCGGTCAGCGCCTGGGCCTTGGCCGAGGCGGTGTCGGCGAGCACCCGCACCGTCCAGCCTTCCAGCGGCATCGCCTCCGCGAGTTCGATGAATTCGCGCGACCTGCCGCCCTCGTCGATCGTCATCAGCGGATGGCCGGTTTCGGAAACCGTCTGAGTGACGGGCAGTTCGCGCAGCATCTCGTCGGCGTAGCGCCGCGATGCTTCGGTGCGCGCCAGCCGTTCGGGCGTCAGCGGCAGCACGCCGGCATAAAGCCATTCCGGCCGCCCGGTCATGAAGATGATGCCCTCGGGGTCGGTGACGATGATCTGGTGCTCGCCGCCCTTCCAGGACGCCTCGATGCCGTCGATGTCGACCTTGAAGACGACCACGCCGCGGATCTCCATGCCGACCCGGATGGGGGAGGAGAAGTAGTAGCCGCGCTTCAAGGACGTCGTGCCGAGGGCGAAGAAACGCCCGAGATTGCCGCGGATCGCATCCTGATAATAGGGACGGTAGGAGAAGTTCTCGCCGACGAAGCTGATCGGCTGGTCGTAGTTGCTGGCGGCGATGGTGTCGCCGCCGGGAAGAACCACGTAGATGTCCGAAGACTTGAGCAGCGCGTTGATGTCCTTGAGATAGTCGTTGGCGCGCGCGCGTAGCCGGGCATTGTCCGGATCGCTGACGAGCTCCTTGATGTCGTCATTGTCGGCGATGAGCTCGGGCAGGGGCTCGAACCGGCTCATGTTGCCGGCCAGCGCCGCGACCGCAAGGCGCAGCGTCGTCTCGCCGCGCGCCGCGGTCTCGTCCATGTACATGCGCCTGGCGAGCCCGCCGCCGACAACCACGATCGCCAGCGCCAGGACGGCCAGGGCAAGGCCGGGCAGGATCCAGCGGCGACCTCCAGGAAATTTCGGCATCTGCGTGGCGCTAATCCATTGTCGGGTCCGAAGTATAGCGGGGTCGGCAACGCAGACAACCAAGCCCCTGTTTTCCCGCGCGGCTTTCGCTACAGTCGGGGCGAAAGTCCAGAGGAATCCCTGAAATGCCGAAGACCGCACGATTTGCCAAACCCCGCCCGTGGACGGAATCCGCGACCCATCTGGTCGATGTCGCCATGGGCCGCCGCCCGGCCGACCTCGTCATCCGCAACGGCCGCTGGGTGAACGTGCATTCGGGCGAGATCATTGCCGGCACCGATCTTGCAATCACGGCTGGCCGCTTCGCCTATTGCGGGCCGGACGCCAGCCACGCCATCGGCGAGGGCACCAAGGTGGTCGATGCCGGCGGCCGCTACCTCGTGCCCGGCCTGTGCGATGCGCACATGCATGTCGAGAGCGGCATGGTGACGGTGACCGAATTCTCCCGCGCGGTCATCCCGCACGGCACCACCTCGATGTTCATCGACCCGCACGAGATCGCCAACGTGCTGGGCCTGGACGGCGTGCGGCTGATGCATGACGAGGCACTGGCCATGCCGATCAACGTGCATGTGCAGATGCCGTCCTGCGTGCCTTCGGCGCCCGGGCTGGAGAATGCGGGTGCGGCGCTGACCGTCGAGGACGTCGCCGAGGCGATGGGCTGGGAGAACATCATCGGCCTCGGCGAGGTGATGAATTTCCCCGGCGTCGCCGCGAACAACCCGGTCATGTCCGGCGAGATCGCCGCCACCGTGCGCGCCGGCAAGACCGTCGGCGGCCATTATGCCTCGCCCGATCTCGGCCTGCCGTTCCACGGCTATGTCGCCGGCGGGCCGGAGGACGACCACGAGGGCACCCGCGCCGAGGACGCCATAGCGCGCGTCCGCCAGGGCATGAAGGCGATGCTGAGGCTGGGTTCGGCCTGGTACGACGTCGCCAGCCAGATCAAGGCGGTGACCGAGCAGGGCATCGATCCGCGCAACTTCATCCTCTGCACCGACGACAGCCATTCCGGCACGCTGGTGCATGAGGGCCACATGGACCGGGTTGTGCGCCACGCCATCCAGCAGGGCCTGAAGCCGGTGACGGCGATCCAGATGGCGACGATCAACACCGCCCAGCACTTCCGCCTGGAGCGCGAGATCGGCTCGATCGCGCCCGGCAGGCTGGCCGACTTCCTGATCGTCTCGAACCTTGCCGAACTCAGGATCGACGAGGTGTTCGCTCGCGGCGTGCGCGTGGCGAAGGCCGGCAAGCTGGAGATCGACATTCCCGCCTATGCCTACCCCGCTGCCGCGAAGAACACGGTCAAGCTCGGCAAGAAACTCGCCGGCGGCGACTTCGACATCAAGGCGCCGGAGGGCGCAAACGAGGTCCGCGTGCGCGTCATCGGCGTGATCGAGAACCAGGCGCCGACGCGGGCGCTGGAGGCGGACCTTTCGGTCGAGAGCGGCCTCGTGAGCATGGACCGGCGCAACGACGTCTGCCAGATCGCACTGGTCGAGCGCCACAGGGCGACCGGCCAGGTGACCAACGCCTTCGTCTCGGGCTTCGGCTACATGAAGGACTGCGCCATGGCCTCGACGGTGGCGCATGACAGCCATCACATGATCGTGGTCGGCACCAACAAGGCCGACATGGCGCTGGCCGCCAACCGGCTGGGCGAGGTGGGCGGCGGCGTGGTGCTGTTCTCGGAGGGCAAGGAGCTGGCGCTGGTCGAGATGCCGATCGCCGGGCTGATGTCGGACGAGCGCGCCGAGATCGTCGCGGCCAAGGCCGACAGGCTGGTGCAGGCCATGCGCGACATGGGCTGCAGCCTCAACAACGCCTACATGCAGCACTCGCTGCTGGCGCTGGTGGTCATTCCGGAACTGCGCATCTCGGACGTCGGTCTGGTCGACGTGACCAAATTCGAAAAGGTCGACCTGTTCGTGTGAATGCCGAATTTCCCTCCCCACAAGGGGGAGGGAGTCGCCCGCCTTGAGGCTACATCAACCCGCCTTCGAGCAGGCGGAGCCGGTCGGTGACGTCGCGGTCGCTGGCGAAGCCGTCGTCGGTGCGCAGGCGCTGGCCGAGCAGCTTCACCATCTCGGGATTGTCGGCGAACTTGGTGTGGTTGAAGGCGTCGCCGCTCTTGGTGTTCGAAAGGTCGACGACGATGACGCCGTATTCGGCGAGGTCGGCCGCGTTCTTGTAGTCGCCGAGGCGCGGCTTGGAGCCGGCGATCAGGCCCGACAGCTTGAGCGCCCGGTCGTCGTCCGACAGCATCAGGAAGAACGGCTTGGTCGGCTTGCCGTAGCGGCGCATCTGGCTCTTGAACACGTCGACGTCGATGTCGGGCGAGGCCAGCACCACGTCGCCGAGCTTGCCACCGAGGTCGCGGTCGCCGGTGAGCGCCAGCTGGCGCAGTGCCTCCATGGTCACCCACGTGCCCATGGAATGGGCGACGATGTCGATGCGGCGCGCGCCCGACTGGGCCAGCATGCGCAGCGTCGCCTCGAGCTGGTCGCGGGCGGCCGAGGCGCTCTCCTTGTCGTAGACATAGTCGGTCGTGCTGCCGCCCGAAGCCCAGGAGAACAGCACCGGCGTGCCGGTGTAGCCCGAATCCTGCGCGATCTGGGTGGCGCGGTAGACGCCGGCGTCGAAGGAGGTGTTGTAGCCGTGCACGAATACCATGGCGCGGCCGCCGCGCGCGGCGATGTCGGAGCTCAGCGCCTTGGAGAATTCCGGCTGCGTCTCGAAGGTGACCGCGTCGGTGGCGGTGAAGTACTTGCTCGGATCGGCCTCCTTGCCGCTCTTGCGCAGCTCGATCTGACCGACCTTGTGGATCTTCGGCACGGTGACGTTGACGCGCGCGAAGTTGAGCATCGCCGAACGTCCGCGGTCGAAGACCTGCTTGTCGTCGGCCGCGCGCTCGCGCGTCGAGGCGATGAAGATGGCATGGTTGCCGGCTATCTCGGTGACCGGGACGTTGACGACCGAACTCGTCAACAGCTCGCCCGAAGGCTGGTTGATGCAACCGGACAGGAAGAGGGCGGCGGCGACTATGATGAACTTGGACGGCAACACTTCGTAATCTCGCTGACGGGCAGTACGTGCAGGGTAGCTTCTTCCCGAGCGGCTGATAGTGGCGGAAGTAAGTCCGGTCCAGCCGAAAAGGACCACCGCCTGGGCAATTGCGCGCCGGGTGTTGCCCGAATGCCAAAACTGCGGTGGAAACAGGGACTTCTCAGGTCCTGTTCACGAAGTTAGCGACCCCAGAAAGTTGGCGTGAAGACCACCAGCACGGCAAGTATTTCGAGACGCCCGAGCAGCATGGCGGCCGACGAGATCCACTTCGCGGCGTCCGGCAGGGACGAGAAGTTGCCGACCGGCCCGATGATCGGCCCGAGGCCCGGTCCGACATTGGTCAGCGCCGTCAGCACGCCGGTCATGGAGGTGACGAGGTCGAGCCCGGTGGCGGCCATCAGGATCGTGCCGATCGCCCAGAGCACGAAGAAGGAAGCGATGAACAGCACGACCGCGCGCTGCATGTCGGCATCGACGATGCGGTCGCCATAGCGGACGGGCGTGACCGAGTTGGGGTAGATGAGCCGGCGCAGGCCGTTGGCGAGCAGCTCGAACAGGATGAGGAAGCGATAGGCCTTGATGCCGCCGGTGGTCGACCCCGAGCAGCCGCCCATGAAGGTGGCGACGAAGATGCAGGCGACCGCGAACGGTCCCCAGAGACTGTAGTCGTCGCTGGCGAAGCCCGTGGTCGATATCACCGACATGAAGTTGAAGGCGGTGTGGGTCAGCGCGGTCAGGAACGGCATGCCCGTCCGCAGGCTGAGGTAGACGGCGACCGAGACGGCGAAGACGATGCAGTAGCCTGCGAAGACCTTGATCTGGGGGTCGCGCAGCGCGTCGAGGCGGCCGCGCACGGCAAACAGAATCATGATCGAGAAGGGCAGGCTGCCGATGAACATGAAGATGGTGCCGACCCACAGGATCGCGGGCTGGCCTGCATAGCGGATGAAGGAGGTGTCGCTGGTGGCCATGCCGCCGGTGGCGAGGGTCGACATGGCGTGGTTGATGGCGTCGAAAGCTTCCATGCCGGCCACCGCGTAGGCGATGGCGCAGGCGGTGACGAGCGCGGTGTAGATGCCGATGAGGCTGACGGCGAAGGTCTGGAAGCGTTCGAACGGACGCTCCTCGATGTCGGAGGATTCGATCTTGAAGTAGGACACGCCACCGATGTTGAGGAACGGCAGCAGGAACAGGCCGAGCGCGATGACGCCGAGGCCGCCCATGAAGTTGAGCAGGGACCGCCAGATGAGGACGCCGGGTGGGGCGCTGTCGAGGCCGCTGATGACGGTGGAGCCGGTGGTGGTGATGCCGGACACCGATTCGAAGAAGGCATCGGTGACGCTGAGCTGCAGCGACGATGTCATGAACGGCACCGCGCCCGCGATCGCCAGCGTCAGCCACAGGAAGTTGACGAGCAGGAAGCCGAAGCGCGTGTTGGCCGGCGGCTTGTGCCCTTGGGTGGCGAGGGCGACCGCCAGCGCCAGGGCGCCCATGAACATGGCCGTGAAGGCGAAGGAGCGCCAGTCGTCGTTGCGGTAGAACAGGTCGACAGCAGCCGGTATGAGCATTGCGACCGAGAGATAGATGGCAAAGACCGCGGCCACGTGGATCGCGGCGCGGACGGCAATTCTGTTCACCGTGACGTGTCCCCAGTTTTGATCGCGGCGAGACGGTTGGACCTGGCGGCGGGTGCCGGACAGTGGCTTCCCGTCGTCGAATATGCAATAGCCCATCCACGCGGGCCACAGCATTTGCCCGGCCAAATCCAGGAGTGCCGTCGCCATGACCAGCTTTGCCGAAAGGGTTGCTCTGGCGGCCAAGGCAACAAGGCAGCTTTTCCCCGAAACGCCGCTGCAGCTGAACGACTATCTGTCGCGCAAGACCGGCGCGCGCGTGCTGCTCAAGCGCGAAGACCTGACCCCGGTGCGCTCGTACAAGATCAGGGGGGCGTTCAACTTCTTCCGCAAGGCGCTGGCAGCCGGCAACCACGCCGAACTGTTCGTCTGCGCCTCGGCCGGCAACCATGCCCAGGGCTTCGCCTTCGTCTGCCGGCACTTCGGCAAGAAGGGGGTGGTGTTCATGCCGGTAACGACGCCGCAGCAGAAGATCGACAAGACCAAGCTGTTCGGCGGCGAGTTCGTCGAGATCAGGCTGGTGGGCGACTTCTTCGACGACTGCTACCGCGCCGCGCTCGAATTCGCCGACCATTCCGGCGGCCACATGGTGCCGCCCTTCGACCACAAGGACATCATCGAGGGCCAGGCGACGGTGGCACTCGAGATCGCAGCGCAGATGCCCGGCGGCAAATCGCCCGACATGGTGCTGCTGCCGGTCGGCGGCGGCGGCCTGGCGGCGGGTGTGACGCGTTACCTCGCCGAGACCGGCGATGCCCCGCGCTTCGTGTTCTGCGAGCCGGCGGGCGCGCCGAGCCTGAGGGAGAGCCTCGCCACCGGCAAGCGGGTCAAGCTCGCCAAGGTCGACAATTTCGTCGACGGCGCGGCCGTTGCCGAGATCGGGCGCGAGCCGCTGCGCCACCTCAAGGACTTTCCCGCCGACGCTGTCAGGCTGGTGCCGGAGAACCGGCTCTGCGCCACGATGGTGGAGATGCTCAATGTCGAGGGCGTGGTGCTGGAACCCGCCGGTGCGCTCGCCATCGACGCGCTCAAGGATTTCTCCAAGAAGGAGCTGAAGGGCAAGACGGTGGTGGCCGTGGTGTCCGGCGGCAACTTCGACTTCGAGCGGCTGCCCGACGTCAAGGAGCGGGCGCTGCGCTTCGAGGGGCTGAAGAAGTACTTCGTCATCCGCTTTCCCCAGCGGCCGGGCGCGCTGCGCGACTTCCTCGAACTTCTCGGGCCGGACGACGACATCACCCGCTTCGAATATCTCAAGAAGTCGGCCCGCAACTTCGGCTCGGTGCTGATCGGCATCGAGACCAAGGACCGCCGCAACTTCGACCTGCTCAAGGCGCGCTTCGACGTCGAGGGCGTGCAGTACCACGACATCACCGACAACGAGACGCTCGGCGGCTTCATCATATGACCGTGTATGTGGCGCTGTTTTCCGGCATCAACGTCGGCGGCAACCGCATCGTGAAGATGGCGGAGCTCCGTGCCTTCTTCGAGGACCAGGGCTTTGGCGATGTCGCGACCTACATCCAGAGCGGCAACGTCGTCTTCACGGGCGAGGGCGATGCTGCCGCGCTGACGGAGCGGATGGAAAAGGCCTTCGAGGCGCGCTGGGGCTTCCGCTCGCGCATCATGGTGCGCGATGCCGCCTGGTTCGGGAATGTCGTCGCGAAAAATCCCTATCCGGAGATGGCGGGCGACCCCACCAGGCTGCACGCCTATGTGCTGGAGCGCGCGCCGACGGCGGCGGAGATCGAACTGGTGGCCGAGCGCTGCACCGGGCCGGAGCGGTTCGAGGTGATCGGCGACGTGCTCTACCTGCACGCGCCGGACGGCCTCGGCAAGTCGAAGTTCGCCGAGGTTTTGCCGCGCGTGCTCAAGGTGCCGGCGACGGCGCGCAACTGGCGCACCGTGCTTGCGCTCGTTGAAATGGCGAAGGGCGCCTGAGGCGCCCTTCGGTCGGCTGCAATCTGGCCTGCCCGGCGGGCGAAGCGCCTACCAGGAACCGGTGTTGGGCATCGACAGCCACGGCTCGGCCGGGACCTTGCGCTCGCCTTTCTGCAGCAGCTCGATGGAGATGCCGTCGGGCGACTTGATGAAGGCCATGTTGCCGTCGCGCGGCGGGCGGTTGATGACGACGCCCTTGTCCATCAGGGTCTGGCAAGTGGCGTAGATGTCGTCGACCTCGTAGGCGAGATGGCCGAAGTTGCGGCCGCCCTTGTAGTCTTCCGGATCCCAGTTGTAGGTCAGCTCCAGCAGCGGCGCGCGTTCGTCGGCGGCGCGCTCGTCGCCGGGTGCGGCGAGGAAGATCAGCGTGAAGCGGCCGTTCTCGTTGGTGTGACGGCGGACTTCCTTCAGCCCGAGCTTGTTGCAGTAGAAATCCAGGGAAGCGTCGACGTCGGCGACGCGGACCATTGTGTGCAGATAGCGCATCTCTGTTCCTCAGCTGTTCGGGAGCGTGCCGATACATAGGGCGGGCCAGCCGGGCTCGGCAAGCCGGCCTGCAACTTTTGTGCGCTGAAGGTCAGGCGGGTCTCTCTATTCTCGGGACGAAGTTGAAAAATGGCTGACCGGCCCTTGCGCATGTCCAAAGCGGAAGTGTTAATCTTACGTCAAGAATCAGTAGCGGCGTTTGCAAGGAAAGGGGGCGTTCTGATGGGGGAAAAGGCCTCTCTCTTGATGCATGACATCACTGGTCGGGATGCTTTCGCGGATGACGGCGCCGACAATGTGGGTCTCGTAGAGGTTTCCGGCGCCATCAAGTGGTTCGACGTCGCCAAGGGCTATGGCTTCATCCTTCCCGACCGGGGGGGCACCAGCGACGTGCTGCTGCATGTGACCTGCCTGCGCCGCGACGGCTTCCAGACGGCGCTCGAGGGCGCCCGCGTGGTGTGCCTCGCCAAGCAGGGCGACCGCGGCCTGCAGGCCTTCCGCGTCCTCTCCATGGACACCTCGACCGCCGTTCACCCGGCCGAGATGCAGGAGCAGCGCACCCATGTGGCGGTGACCGCCGAGAGCGGGCTCGAGCGCGCCCTGGTGAAGTGGTTCAACCGCACCAAGGGCTTCGGCTTCCTGACGCGCGGCGACGGCACCGAGGACATCTTCGTGCACATGGAGACGCTGCGCCGCTACGGTGTCACGGAGCTGCGCCCCGGCCAGGTCGTGCTCGTTCGTTTCGGACGCGGCGACAAAGGCCTTATGGCTGCCGAAATTCACCCTGATCTAGGAACCCTGCCGGTCGCGCACTGAGCGGTTCAGCGCGCGGTCGAGGGCAGGGCTCGGATTGCCGGCCGCATGCGGCCGGGCGGGGGATTTCATGAACAGACGTAGATTTATGCTGGCTGGCGCGATCGGCGCCGCGACCGCTGCGGCGGTGGTCGCGCTGTCGCTCACCTGGACATCGCCGGGTCTGGCGGAGAGCCAGCCGATGGCACTGCCGCAGGACCCCGATCCGCTGGTCGCGGTGACGGCCAAGGGCGACGTGTCGTTCCGCATCGAAGTGGCGGACGAGCCGGCGGAGCGGTCGATGGGGCTGATGTTCCGCAAGGATCTCGCCGACGACCAGGGCATGCTGTTCGTCTTCGACCAGACCCAGCCGGTCGGCTTCTGGATGAAGAACACGCCGCTACCGCTGGATCTTCTGTTCATCGGCGAGGACGGCAAGGTGCGCGACATCCAGCAGGGCGAACCCTTCTCCGAAGCGGTCATCGCGCCAGACGAACCGGTGCGTTTCGTGCTCGAACTCAAGGCCGGCACGGCCGGGAAGGCCGGCATCAAGGACGGCGACCAGTTGAAGCACCGCGTCATCGCCGAGGCCGGCGTGGCCAATCCGGGATAGGCGGCGGGATCGATATGGCTGTGGATCATTTCTCGCACGAAGGCTTCGACCTGGCGTTTCTCGACCAGCCGCCGGTGGTGGCGGGCAGCGGCGCGCCGGTGCTGATGATCCACGGCTTCGCCTCGAGCCATTTCGTCAACTGGGTGTCGCCCGGCTGGTTCAAGACGCTGACGGAAGCGGGCTACCGGGCGATCGCATTCGACAATCGCGGCCATGGCCTGACGTCGAAGAGCTACGACGAGGCCGACTACACGCCCTCGAAGATGGCCGGCGACGCGGTGGCGCTTCTCGACCATCTAGGTATCGAGCGCGCTCATGTGATGGGCTATTCGATGGGCGCGCGCGTCTCGGCGTTCCTGGCGCTCGCCGCGCCCGAGCGGGTCGCGACGCTGGTGTTCGGCGGGCTAGGCATCGGCATGGTCGACGGCGTCGGCGACTGGGACCCGATCGCCGATGCCCTGCTGGCGGCAGACCCCGAGACCATCACGCATCGGCGCGGAAAATCGTTCCGCGCCTTCGCCGACCAGACCCGCAGCGACAAGCGGGCGCTGGCCGCCTGCATCGCCACCTCGCGCGAGCTTTTGAGCGAGGACGACATGGCCCGCATCACCCAGCCGACGCTGGTGGCCGTGGGCACGACCGACGACATCGGCGGTTCGGCCGCCGAACTCGCGGCGCTGATGCCGAATGCCGAGAGCTTCGACATCGAAGGCCGCGACCATATGCTCGCCGTCGGCGACCGAACCTTCAAGAAGAGGGTGCTTGAGTTCTACGCCGAGCATCCGCTCTGAACTCAGGCCTCCAGGGCCTCGAGCGACCGCTGCATGTTCGCCCGTGCCCGTGCCTCGAAGCGCCGAGCAAGAATGTCGGTGTGGAAGATGCGCGGGCGGGCGAGGAAATTGCTGAGCACGGCGGCGCGGCCGACACGCCAGTCGGCATCGCTGACCCAGCCATATTCGCGCCTGACGGCCGCCTCGTAGGCGTCGAAAGCCTCGGCGGGCGCGCCGAGGATCGACAGGTCCATGTCCAGGAACAGGGCCGCGTCCTTTTGCGCGGCCACGTCCCCGAATTCCGGCACCTGATGCGTCGCGGTTGCCTCGATCATCGCGACGATGCGGGCAAGGCGCGTGTCGTCGACATGGCCGCTGAGCCTGTCGGCGGCGAGTTCGGCACTTGCCGGCTCGTTGTCCTTGCGGCGGCTGTCGTAGATGGCGTCATGGAACCAGATCGCCGCCTCGACCGCCTCGGGATCGGCGAAGGCCTGGCGGTGCTCTTCGAGCAGGGCAAGCAGCGCCTCGATGTGGCGGAGACCGTGGTAGTGGCGGTCGGCGGCCCGGTAGAGCTTCGTCAGTTCCGCCTTTGTCGCGGCGTCGAGGATCGGCATGGCGTCAGCGCCCCTTGAAATGCGGCGTGCGCCGCGCGTGGAACGCGGCGCGGCCCTCGGCATAGTCCTCGCTGAGGAATGTGGCGTCGCCGAGCGACTGGGCGAGGGCTGCCTCGGCAGGATCGTGGCTCAGGGCGGCGCGGATGGCGGCCTTGGAAGCCCTGACCGACAGCGGCGCGTTGCGGGCGATGCCCCGGGCGACCTCCTCGATGCGGGCGTCGAATTCGGCTGCTTCGACGATCTCGAGCAGGAAGCCGGCGGCAAGGGCTGCCTGGGCGTCGATGCGGCCAGCGGTGTAGGTGAGATAGCGTGCCATCTGCGGGCCGGCGGCCGAGACGATGTCGCCCATGGCGTCCTGCGGATAGGCGAGGCCGAGGCGCGCCGCAGGCACGGCGAACACGGCGTCGGGCGTGGCGATCCTGAGGTCACCGGCAGCGGCGAGGCCGAAGCCGCCGCCGAAGCAGATGCCGCGGATCGCCGCGATCACCGGCACGGAGCAGTTCCGGAGCGCGGCGAAGGCCGCCGAATTGCCGGCTTCGTAGGCGCGGGCGCTGTCGGGCGAGCCGCGCAGCGTGTCGAATTCGGCGATGTCGGCGCCGGCGGAGAAATCCTGGCCGGCGCCGCGCAGCACGATCACCCTGGCCTCCGGATCGGCCGAGAGCCGGTTTACGGTCGCGGCGAGCTCGGTCCACATCGCCTGGGTGACGGCGTTCTTGCGCGCCGGGCGGTTGATGACGATGGTCGCCATGCCGTCGCTGGTCGTGACCCTGAGGGGCTGGCTTTCCATGATGCCTCGAATATCCGTGAACCAAATCCTTCAGCAGCCGCACCAACGAAACGTGCTGATCCTCCGCTAAGGAAAATTGAGTTCAATCATGTTAGCATGTGGCTTATATGTCCGGCGCGGGAATGCACAAGCCGACTGTGAACGGAGACCGTCGATGAACACCATAACCGCTGCGCGCCACGGCGCGCTGAAGCCGCTGGACCCGATCTGGCAGTCGGTGCGCGACGAAGCTGCCGACGCGGTCGCCCGCGACCCGCTGCTTGCGGCATTCCTCTACGCCACGATCCTCAACCAGGACACGCTGGAGGAGGCGGTGATCCACCGCCTGGCCGAACGGCTTGCGCATCAGGACCTCGGCGCCGACCTGCTGCGCCAGACTTTCTATGCGATGCTCGAGGACAGGCAGGAGTGGAGCGACATCATCCGCACCGACATCCAAGCCTATTACGACCGCGACCCGGCCTGCGATCGCTACCTGATGCCGGTGCTCTATTTCAAAGGCTTCCACGCCATCCAGACGCACCGGCTGGCGCACTGGCTGTGGAACCGCGGCCGCAAGGACTTCGCGCTCTACCTGCAGAGCCGCTCGTCGTCGGTGTTCCAGACCGACATCAACCCGGCCGCGCGCATGGGCAAGGGCATCTTCATCGACCATGCCACCGGCCTCGTCGTCGGCGAGACCGCCGTCATCGAGGACGACGTGTCGATCCTGCACGGCGTGACGCTGGGCGGCACCGGCAAGGCCGGCGGCGACCGCCACCCCAAGGTGCGCTACGGCGTGCTGATCGGCGCCGGCGCCAAGATCCTCGGCAACATCGAGATCGGCCATTGCGCCAAGATCGCGGCCGGTTCGGTGGTGCTGTCGCCAGTGCCGCACAACAAGACGGTTGCCGGCGTGCCCGCGCGCGTGGTCGGCGAAACCGGCTGCGACCGTCCGTCGAGCCAGATGGACCAGTTGCTGCCGTCGCAGAGCATGGATCACGTCGTCACCTTCGACATCTGATGTTTGCCGGCGCGTCCTGGCTGCGCGGAATACGTGAATTGCGCAGCCCGGGCGGCTCCTTGCCTTTACATCGTCATGCCGGGCGTGCCAGAAGCGCCTCTCTCAAACTACAAGCCGGAGAAGCCAGTTGAAGCCGGAAGAAATCCGAAAGCTCGACGCTTATTTCAAGCGCCAGTTCCAGAACCCCAACCTCATGGTCAAGGCTCGTCCGCGCAAGGACGACTCGGCCGAGGTCTATATCGGCGACGAATTCCTCGGCATCGTTTTCAAGGACGAGGACGACGGCGACTATAATTTCTCGATGGCGATCCTCGACGTCGACCTGGGCTGATCGAAGGCCGCGCGACCTGTCGCGCGGCAGTCACCTGGCGGCGAGCATCGCGTTCGCCGTCGCCAGCACCGCCGCATCGAGCGCGCGCCACTCCCCCAGCAGTTCCCGCGGGAACCTGTAGGTCAGGCTGAGATCCTTGCCGACGAACACGTCGCGCTCGCAAGGCGCAAGCGATTCCTCGGCGGCAGCGCCGCCGAGGCAGCGGGCCACGAAGGCGGGCTCGCCCAGGCGGGCCGCGACCGCCAGCACCTCGTTGAGATAGCCGGACGTTCCGGAGAAGCCGAACAGCGTCATGCCGTCCGGGCCGGGTACGCCGGGCTTGACGGTGAGCGCGTCGTAGATCGGCCCGAGCCGTCCGCTCATGTCGCGCGCCATCATGCGCGGCTCGAAACTCAGGAAGATGATGCGCTTGCGGCCGTCGGCATTGTTGAAGGCGTCGCGGGCGGCGCTGCTGTAGCCGTCCATCTCGGGCCAGCGCAGATAGAGGTCGAGCCGGCTCGCCGGGCCGTCGCTGCGTGCCTTGTCGAAGCGGATCATGTTGGCCGGGGCGATGATCGCTTCACCGTCGACCACGATGGTGCGCTTCGTCGTGTCGTCGCTGTGGCCCCCCATCTCGATCGCATGGCCGTACCAGCGGCCCGCGACGCTGATTGCCACCGACAGCAGCGCCAGCACCGCAAGCGCGCAGAAGATCTTCATCATCGGCGCGGAACCGACGACCTCGAAATCCGGGTCGTTCATCGCCTGCTGATTCATCGATGTCTCCAGGATCGGCTGCCGGTGCCCCGTCCGGTTCGGTGACCGTGGCTTTCGCGTCCGAATGCGCGATGCGGAGGCGGCCCAATATCGCACCGACATTGCGCCGGTATGGTTAAGCGGTGGTAAATGCGTCCGGCGCTTGCCACGCGGGCCCGCGCTCCATAGGTTGCGCCCGGACAATCGGAAGGGAATTCAAGATGCCGCTCTATGCACTCGACGGAGCCGAGCCGAAGTTCGAGGATCGCGACAGCAACTGGATCGCGCCGGACGCGTCGGTGGTGGGCGACGTCAGGATTGGCCGCGACGTCGGCATCTGGTTCGGGGCCGCGATCCGCGGCGACCGCGAGCCGATTACCATCGGCGCGCGCAGCAACATCCAGGAACACACGGTCATGCACACCGATCCGGGCTATCCGCTGACCATCGGCGAAGGATGCACCGTGGGCCACCGCGCCATCCTGCATGGCTGCACGGTGGGCGACAACAGCCTGATCGGCATGGGCGCCATCGTGCTCAACGGCGCCAAGATCGGCAGGAACTGCCTGGTGGGCGCGGGCGCGCTGGTGACCGAGGGCAAGGAGTTTCCCGACAATTCGCTGATCGTCGGCTCGCCCGCCAAGGTGATGCGCACGCTCGACGATGCCGCCGCCGACCGGCTGCGCAAGTCGGCGGCGGACTATGTCGCCAACCAGAAGCGTTTCAAGGCGGGCCTGAAGAAGGTGGCCGACTGAGTCGGGGTAAAAAAACGGAGCCGGCCCTGGATGGGGCCGGCTCCTGAACCCGGTCGTTGGGGACGGGGAGGGTGGGGACGCGACCGGGTTTTCCCGGAGTGGCCTAGCGAACCGACGCGACGGAGTCGGCGCGGCCGTCGTTGATGCCGATCCAGACGCCGGAGTTCCGCTCCGACTGACGCTTCAGATAGGTGTAGACGGTCTCGTCCCAGGCCATGATGCGCGGATCAAGATTGTCGAGGATGTACTCGCCCATGCTGGTGCGGACCGTCAGCACGGCATGGCCCTCGCCGTTGGGCTGGCGCGCCACCGTCAGCAGCAGGTCGCCCGCCGGAACGCCGAGTTCCATCAGCTTGCGGCGCTTTTCCAGCGCGTAGTCCTCGCAGTCGCCGGCGCTGGCGGGATAGGACCAGACCTCTTCCTTGCCCCACATTTCCATGTCGGTGCGCGGGGCGACCGCGGTGTTGACCTCGTTGTTGATGTCGACCATCGCCTGCCAGAGCGTGCGGGTCAGTTCCACCGGCGCGCGAACATCGGTCTTCTGGCTGCACTCGTCCGGAAGCCGCTTGCACAGTTCGTAGTGGCCGACCGGCTGGGTCGTGCGGCCGTTGGTCTGCATGACCGACGGCACGGCCAGCGCGGTGCCGATCGCGCCGGCCTGGAGTGTGGCGGCCAGAAGAACCAGCCATCCCTGTCGCTTGTTCATGTGATTGTCTCCCCGTTTGAGAGGACAATGACAGGTGCGGATTTATTTCACGCAAAGCGACGAAGTAGATGTTGAGTAAAAACAAAACAGGAGTTTCTGAAATCAAGAATAGAATAAGAATAAATGTTTAGGAGAATTTGATTAGAATTTTATCGGAATGGCGCGATACACCAAGCGTTTCCTGGTCCGTTTCGGCACGGCAGGATGGGGCTGTGCCGAAATGGGGCAGGGGCCGGTGTGCAGGCGCGGGCGGCCGGAGATGACTTTGGCTGGGCTGTAGCGGTACCGGGACGTGGCTGGCCGGTGCTGGACGAGATGTCGCAGGGCTCGCGCGGACCGGCGATACGCCGGTTGGATCATGATCCCGAAAGGCGGGAACCGGTTTTCGAAAGAAACGAGGCGTAGTCGGGACAACGGAGTTCCGTTCCGATCTAATCGGAATGGAACAGGTTCTAGGCGCGCGGCCTGTTGAATTCGGAGTCGAGCGTCTCGGGGCGCTGGACGACGGCGAATTCGATGGCGACGCCGTCCTGGAAGTGACGCACGACCTGGCCGCGCATGGTGCCCAGCATGACCTGGACGCCGATGGCCGGCTTGACCTCGATCTCGATCGCCGCGCCCGACAGCGACAGGTCGATGATGCGGCACGGATACTGCCGGCCGTCGGTGAGTTGCAGGACGCTGACCGGGTTGCGCGGCGCGACGCGTTCGTGGCGCCGGTCCTCGGGCAGGTCGAGCTCGTGCTTGTTGGCAAGCCAGGTGAGCTGCGCCGCCAGCTTGTCGCGCTTGCGCTCGGAGGCGATGACCGTCATGGCGAAGCCGTCCGGCAGGCGGCGCGTGACGACGCCTTCGACGCGGCCGATATGGTCGATATAGGCGATGACCTTCTCGCCCGGAGCGCCGGAGTGATCGGTGCGGAAGGCGACGTCGCCGGGGGACATGTCGATGACCTGTCCGGCATGCTCGCTGCGATCCTCAAGCATGAACCGGCCATAAATCTTGACGCGGACGCGTTGGAAGTTGCGCCGTTCCGCTCGTGACGGCGCGTAGTCGGTCGCCGCTGGCCTCATTCTGCCCTCTTTGCCGCAAACTCCCATGGACCGTGAGCGGCAGGGAGCCATTGCCACAATCTAGCGGCAAAGAGGTTAATAAAACGCGTAGCGGCTACCCCTGCGGCAGCCGGTATCGGCTATTCCTCGCGTCCGCCTTCGAGCACGAAAAGGTGGCGTATGCGGCGCGCGCCGTCGAGCGGGTTCGGCTCGCCCTCGAGCGTCGCGTCGCTGGGCGCCAGCGAGGGCACGGTCACTGCGGGACGGTTCTTCAGGTACATCGGCTCGACGTTCGGATCGACGACGCGCACGCTCTCGATCGAGGCGTCCGTGACCGCGTCGGAGCCCAGCCAGAAGGGGCGGTCGGCGCTCGACAGGACGCCCAGGCTGCGCGGGTTCTCGACGCCGCCGTCGAGCGGCAGGAGCAGCATTTCGAAGGTCGCGCAGCGCCGGCTGGCGGTGAAGCCCTCAAAGCCGATCACGACCACCGATTTCTGCTGGAACACGCCGTAGGCAAGGCGCGCGATCAGGCGCTGGTCCTTCTGCCGCCACAGCGACGGGAACGAGAATCCCTTGAGTTCGCGCCCGAAGGTAGCGCACAGCCGCGTGCCCGCGAGCCGGAATACGGCCTCGCCACGGGCATCGCGTTCGAGGATGAAGGTGTCGGCCAGAAGGCCCTTGATGTCGGCAGGCTCGACTTCCGTGCGTTTGGGTGCGGGCCGGCCGTCGCGAAGGCGGTTCCAATACTGGAACAGTGCCAGCGATCCTTTCTGTTTCATCTTGCTCCGCTCCGAGCGATCCTGTTCGGGATGTGCCATCGCTGGACAGAATCGCTTCATTCTTGAGAACTACATGAGCGGTGGAGCAGGACCCGTGCCAGTCACAGTAACAGTTGTTAACGGGTGGGGGACGTTAAGGTTAACAAGTGGTTTACGTTGCCGCGCCGGGCGCCGTGTGGCAGGCTGCGGTCACTCCATGATGTTGGCCGCCCGGCGGCCGGCAGCACTTCAGTCAAAGGTTTGGGGGCGGGCAAGGGGGCTCGACCAGCCGTTCAGGGGAAACCCTGGACGGCTTCTTTTTTTGCGCTTTGGCCGGCGGTCGCGTAGATGGGGCGGATGACCGAGACGGACCCGAGCAGAATGAGCGAGCCAGCCAACCCGATCGAGAACGAAGCGCCGGCGGTTGAGCCGGATCGGCGCGAGCCGGTCTTCAACGTGCCGGGCATCGTGATCGCCATCATCGCTGCCTGCGTCGGCATCCAGCTGATCGGCGATTATCTGTTGGACCCGTCTCAATATGTAGAGTTTCTGGAGCGGGCTGCGTTTATCCCGCTACGATACTGGGCGGTATACGCCGGCGAAATTCCGCTCGACGTCTACGCTTTCACCAGTCCGCTGACCTATGCGTTCCTGCATGGCGGCTACACTCATCTCATCATCAACATGGTCTGGCTCGCCGCCTTCGGCTCGCCGCTGGCCAACCGGCTGGGCGCGCTGCGCTTCTCGCTGTTCTTCGCCGTGACCGCGCTGGCCGCGGTTGCGCTGCACTATGTGCTGCATCCGCTCGACAACGCCCCGCTGGTCGGCGCATCGGGTGCGATCTCGGGGATGATGGGCGCCGCCGCCCGCTTCAATTTCCGCATCGACCGCGCGCAGGGGCAGCCCGCCTTCGCCGGCGCCGTGCTGCCCATCGGCGAGGTGCTCCGCTCGCGCATGGCGATGACCTTCCTCGGCGCCTGGATGGTCATCAACCTGATTACCGGTCTCGTCGGTTTTGCGCCCGGCGTCGAAAACCAGATCGCCTGGGAAGCCCATATCGGCGGCTTCCTGGCCGGCTTCTTCGGCATCCGTCTCTTCGACCGCAAGCCCGCCTAGCGCCGCGCTGCGCACTTGAAATGCAGCCTGATGCAGCGCACCATGCAATCGGCCGCAATGGCCACTGGAAGTGCATGCGCAGACCGCTACGGAAGGAGGTCCCGATGACTGTGAAGGCAATCCTGGACAAGAAGGGCCATGACGTGTTCACCGTCGGCCCCAACGTTCCGCTGTCGGAGGCCGCGCGCATGCTTGCCGAGCACCGGATCGGTGCGCTGGTCGTCACCAATGGCGACCGCAAGATCGTCGGCATTCTCTCCGAGCGCGACGTGGTGCGCGTGGTCGGCAAGGAAGGCGCTTCGGCGCTCGACAAGACCGTGCGCGAAGTGATGACCCCCAAGGTCAAGATCTGCAACGAGAGCCACACAGTGAACCAGGTCATGGAGATCATGACCAACGGCCGCTTCCGCCATCTGCCGGTCGAGCGCGACGGCTATCTCCACGGCATCGTCTCCATCGGCGACGTGGTCAAGCGCCGCATCGAGGACGTCGAGCGCGAGGCCGAGGAGATCAAGGCCTACATCGCCACCGCCTGAGGCTGGCATGGTACCGCCGGCCGGGAGACCCGACCGGCGGTTTTTCGCGGTCACCTGTTGTCGAGTTCGGAGCGAACGAGTTCGAGCCCGCGCCTGGTGATGCGATAGGGGCCGCCATTGGACGAGGCGACCGCCTTCTTGCGCTTCAGTTTCCTGAACAGTTCGAGGTCGAAGCCCGGATAGAGCCAGCCGTCGCGGGTGAGGCAGATGACCGCCTCGACCTTCCTGTGTTCGTTCTTCTCGATTTCGATGCGCCCGCCCTGGGCGAGCATGTGGAGGATGCGCTGCTCCGTGCGCGAAATGTCCATTCTTGGAAATGTCCCGGAAAACCTGGCTGAAACAGCCAATGGAAAATGCCGCCGCCGCGAAGCTTCGCGGCACGGGGTTTCAGGTTTTCACGCCCCGCCTTCCTCGGAAGGTCGGGGCCTCAGCGGGACTCAGACGAGTTGAACATCCACTCTCCATGGGGATGCGCGCCTTATAGGCCAGCGGTGCCGTGAAGGCCAGCCTAGCGCGGCGATGCCCCGCATTTCGAACGGGAAAGGTTGCAACGCGGCAACGATTGATCTAGCGAAACCATTAAGGTTTGCCGGCCGACACGAGCCGACACGACAGACAAACGATTCCGGATCACCATGACCATCATCGACACCCGCACGCCCGATCCCAAGCGACTGATCCCCGGCGCCACCGGCGACTGGGAAGTCATCATCGGCCTCGAGGTTCATGCCCAGGTGACTTCGGAGGCGAAGCTGTTCTCGGGTGCTTCGACGGCGTTCGGCGCCGAGCCCAATGCCAATGTCAGCCTGGTCGACGCGGCGATGCCCGGTATGCTCCCCGTGATCAACGAGGAATGCGTGCGCCAGGCGATCCGCACCGGCCTCGGGCTGAAGGCGCAGATCAACCTGAAGTCGGTCTTCGACCGCAAGAACTACTTCTATCCCGACCTGCCGCAGGGCTACCAGATCTCGCAGTTCAAGCAGCCGATCGTCGGCGAGGGCACGATCACCATTTCGGTCGGCCCCGACCGCAAGGGCGAGTTCGAGGACATCGACATCGGCATCGAGCGCCTGCATCTCGAACAGGACGCCGGCAAGTCGATCCACGACCAGCACCCGACCATGTCCTATGTCGACCTCAATCGCTCGGGCGTGGCGCTGATGGAGATCGTCTCCAAGCCCGACATGCGCTCGGCCGACGAGGCCAAGGCCTATGTCACCAAGCTGCGCACCATCGTGCGCTACCTCGGCACCTGCGACGGCAACATGGACGAAGGCTCGATGCGCGCCGACGTCAACGTCTCGGTGCGCCGCCCCGGCGGCGAGTTCGGCACGCGCTGCGAGATCAAGAACGTCAACTCGATCCGCTTCGTCGGCCAGGCCATCGAATACGAGGCGCGGCGCCAGATCGCCGTCCTCGAGGACGGCGGCAAGATCGACCAGGAAACCCGCCTGTTCGACCCGAACAAGGGCGAGACGCGCTCGATGCGCTCCAAGGAAGAGGCGCACGACTATCGCTACTTCCCCGATCCGGACCTCTTGCCGCTCGAATTCGACCAGGCCTATGTCGACGCGCTCGCCAAGGATCTCGTCGAATTGCCCGACGACAAGAAGGAGCGGCTGGTCAAGTCGCTCGGCCTGTCGATCTACGACGCCTCGATCCTAGTGTCGGAAAAGTCGATCGCCGACTATTTCGAGAAGGTGGCTTCCGGACGAGACGGCAAGCTCGCCGCCAACTGGGTCATCAACGACCTGCTCGGCGCGCTCAACAAGGCCGGCAAGGACATCGACGACGCCCCTGTCTCGCCCGACCAACTGGGCGCCATCATCGACCTCATCAAGGAAGGCACGATCTCCGGCAAGATCGCCAAGGACCTGTTCGAGATCGTCTGGAACGAGGGCGGCGACCCGAAGGAGCTGGTCGAGAGCCGCGGCATGAAGCAGGTGACCGACACCGGCGCCATCGAGAAGGCCGTCGACGACGTCATCGCCGCCAATCCCGACAAGGCCGAACAGGCGCGTGCCAAGCCGACCATGGCCGGCTGGTTCGTCGGCCAGGTGATGAAGGCCACCGGCGGCAAGGCCAACCCGCAGGCGGTCAACGACCTGGTCAAGGCCAAGCTCGGCATCGAGGAGTAAGGCGGATGTTCGTCCGCACCGCGAGCGAACGCGACCTGGAAGTGATCAAGGCACTGCTCGCCGACACCTGGCACGCGACCTACGATGCCATCTATGGCGCCGAGCGGGTGGACGAGATCACGGCCGAGTGGCATTCGCTCGCCGCGCTCAAGGCGCGGCTGACCCGGCCGAACTCGGAGTTCCTGGTCGCCGACGACGGCAAGCGGATCGCCGGGACGGCTTTTGCCGCCGCGACCAGCGACGGCAAGTCCGTCGTGCTCTACCAGCTCTATGTGCAGCCTGGGAGCCAGCGGGCGGGCATCGGCCGCCTGCTGCTCGACGAGGTCGAGCAGTGCTTCCCGGAAGCGCGCACGCTGCGCCTCGAAGTGGAAAAGTCGAATTCCAAGGCGATCGCCTTCTACCAGGCAAACGGCTTCGCGCAGGTAGGGGAGACGGCCAACTGCGGTTCGGAGCAGTCCGGCATTCCGGCGCTCATCTTCGAGAAGCAACTGGGCTGAGCCCTGAAGGCAACCCCGGCTTGCGAGCGGCGTGTTTCCTGTTTGCGCTGGCGCAAACAGCGCCTCAACGGTTGAGGTTATCCTGGCGCGCGGACGAAACGGAGAAACGCGCGTGCCCGACACCAATCAAGAAAGCACCTTGGTCCCGATGCTGGTTGGCGGGCTCATCCTCGTCGTGGTCGGCGCCATCGTCGTCATGACATTCGTTTGACGCCCACTTGATCTCTGACGCGAGGCGAGACCGGTAGCCGGCCGTCAATCTGCCCCCAGTCAGCGCGTTAGGTTCAGGTCTTCCGTACCTCGACATTGTCGATCAGGCGCGTCTTGCCGAGCCGTGCCGCCACCAGCACGCGACCCTCGGCCCCGCGCCTCCAGGGCGCAAGCGTAAGGCTCTCGCGCGCCTCGACATAATCGACGCCGTCGAAGCCGGCATCGAGGACCTCCTGCCGCGCCGTTGCCATCGTCGCCGTCTCGTCGGCGCCGACCTGAAGCGCTGCCGCCGCCTTGCGCAGCGCCTTGTTGAGCTTGCGCGCGATCTCCAGCTCGGCGGGGCTCAGATAGGCGTTGCGCGACGACATGGCGAGGCCTTCGGCGTCGCGGATCGTGGGCGAGCCGACGACCTCGACCGGCAGGTTCAGGTCGAGGCAGAGCTTCCTGACCACGCAAAGCTGCTGATAATCCTTCTCGCCGAAGACGGCGATGTCGGGCGCGGCCTGGACGAACAGCTTGGCGACCACCGTCGCCACGCCGTCGAAGAAGGCGGGGCGGAAATCGGTTTCGAGCCCGGCCGACGGGCCGCCAACCGAAATCGTCGTGGCGAAGCCCTCGGGATAAACCTCGTCGACGCTCGGGGTGAAGGCGAGGTGGACGCCGGCCCGGTGCAGCTTGTCCAGGTCGAGCGCCAGCTGGCGCGGATATTTGTCGAGGTCCTCGGTCGGCGCGAACTGGCGCGGATTGACGAAGATCGAGACGACGCAGCGGTCGGCGCGTTGCCGTGCGGCGCGCATCAAGGAGACGTGCCCTTCGTGCAGGGCGCCCATCGTCGGCACCAGCGCGACCTTGAGCCCGGCGGCGCGCCATGCGTTGACCTGTGCGCGCAGGGCGGCGACGGTTTCGACGACCTCGGTCATGCCTTGTCCTTGTCGGGGGTGAACAGATGCTCCGGCGCGGGGAATGCGCCGCTGCGGACGTCATTGGCGTAGGCTGCGGCCGCATCCGCGACGATGTCGCGCAGATGGGCGTATTGCTTGACGAATTTCGGCACGCGGTCGACGGTCAGCCCGATCGCGTCGTCGATGACGAGGATCTGGCCGTCGCATTTCGGGCTGGCGCCGATGCCGATCGTCGGGATCGCGAGCATGGCGGACAAAGCGGCCGCGACCGGCTCCATGGTGCCCTCGATTACCACCGAGAAGGCGCCCGCCGCCTCGACCGCGCGGGCGTCGGCATGGAGCTGCACGATGTTTTCGTCGGACCGGCCCTTGATCTTGTAGCCGCCTTCCTTCTCGACCGACTGCGGCAACAGCCCGATATGGCCCATGACCGGGATGCCGGTGGCGACGATGGCCGCGATCTGCGGGGCCATCGCCACGCCGCCCTCGAGCTTGACGGCATCGCAGCCGGTCTCGTTCACGATGCGCCGGGCGGAGGCGACCGCAGTCTCGACCGAATCCTCGTAGGAGCCGGCGGGCATGTCGACGACCACGCATGCCTGGGTCGCGCCGCGCATCACCGCCTGTCCGTGGGCGACCATCATGTCCATGGTGGCGCCGAGCGTGGTCTCGTGCCCGTGCAGCACCATGGCGACGCTGTCGCCGACGAGCAAAAGGTCGACATGCGGATCGAGCAGCCGGGCAATGGGGTAGGTGTAGGCGGTGAGGCAGACGATCGGCAGGCCGCCCTTGCGGCGCAGCAGATCTGCGGGCGTGATGCGGCCGCCTGCGGCTGGCGCGTCAGATGCCATATGTTCCTCCCTCGACGCTGCTGGCCAAGCCAGTGCGGGAGCCCTGTGGGGCCAGAGTTGTTTACGGACCGGCTAATGTTTTTGCAAGTGCGAGATGAAACCGTGAGCAGGTGCAAAAACATCGTCCGTCAGGACGAGCGGCCGGCCGCTTCCTCTTCGGCGATGCGCCGGATGTAGGCGGCGAATTCCGGGTCCTCGCCGGGCAGCAGCTGGGGCAGGGCGGCGCGGAAATCCTCGCGCCGGCACCACTCGCGCATGAAGTCCTCCCACGAGGCCCAGCGGCGCCTGCGCCGTTCGGGCATGCCGGGCTCGTAGGCGACGAGATAGGCGCGCTCGAACAGCGAGATCAGTATGGCGAACATGGCAAGCAGGCGGTCCCTCTGCTCGGGGCTGAGGTCGCTGGTCGCCTGCTGCGACTGCAGCTGCAGGTCGGAATGGTCGAGCGACAGCGTCAGGAAGTTGGTGTAGCCGTCCGACAACATCTGGTAGATCTCCTCCTCCTCGTTGATGCGCTCCTTGCGCTGCTCGTAGACGAAGATGAAGATGGCAAGCGGCAGGCCGAAGATGGTCACCAGCATGCTCAGCATTTCGAGGATCTGCATGGAGGGCATTTCGGCTGTCCCCGCGACGGCAAATGCTGGACAGTAGGTTGTGATTGTCCGTCTGCCAATCGTCGCAGCCGGCGCTAAACCCTTGCGTTCGGGCGAGGGGGACGCCATAAGCGGAAAACATTCGACGCGCCCGCCGCGAGGACCCGATGAAGAAATTCCTTGTCCAGTTTTTCACCTGGTGGAACGGCCAGACCCTTGGCACGCGCTTCCATACCTGGCGCAAGGGCACCAAGGTCGGCCAGGACGAGTTCGGCAACACCTACTACGAGGGCGGCAAGGACTCCGAGGGCCGCACCCGCCGCTGGGTGATCTACAAGGGCTATTCGGAAGCCTCGATGATCCCGCCCGGCTGGCACGGCTGGATGCACCATCGCGTCGACGTGGCGCCGAGCCAGGACAACTACATTCCGCGCGACTGGCAGAAGCCGCACCAGCCGAACCTCACCGGCTCGGCCGCCGCTTACCGTCCGAAGGGCTCGGTGCTCGGCACCTCGCACCGGCCGCAGGTGACCGGCGACTACGACGCCTGGACGCCCGGCGCGTAACGCCCGCTTCCGCTGCCCGGACATTTGTCGCCACAATTGGCAGCTAACGGCTTGCCCATCGGGTTGAGGCCACTAGCCTTGGCGAAGGGAATCACCGAGTGGATGTCACTCCGGGGCAACGGCGGTAACGACTGCATGACAAGAACTGGGCGGGCTGCTTCGAACGTACGATCGACGGCGAAGGCCATGCTGGCGGCGGTTGCGCTGTGCGCCAGCCTCGGGCAGGCGATAGCCCAGGACAGCATCGAGAGGCTGCCGCTCGATCCGCAGGTCTTCCCGAGCGAGGAAGAGGTCCCGTTCGAGGGCGACGATCTGCCGGCGCTCGACGACACCCAGCCGGCACAGGGCGAGGCGCCGCAGCAGACCCCGTCGCAGGCCGAAGAAGTGCAGCAGGGCCAGCCGGCGCCCAAGCCGGCGCAGCCGCAGCGCATCAAGAACCCGGTCGCCGAATTCGCCGGCATCGACAAGATCACCGGCCGCATCATCACCTTCGACGTCTATGTCGACGAGACCGTTCAGTTCGGTGCGCTGCAGGTGACGCCGCGCGTCTGCTACTCGCGGCCCGAGAACGAGGAGCCCAAGACGGATTCCTTCGTCGAGGTCGACGAGATCACCCTCGACCGCAAGATCCGCCGCATCTTCACCGGCTGGATGTTCGCCGAAAGCCCCGGCCTCAATGCTGTCGAGCACGCCGTCTATGACGTGTGGCTCAAGGGCTGCAAGCAGAAGTCGGACATTCCTCCGCCGGAAGCCCCCAAGACCAACTGAGCCTCCTGCGGGAACGGCCATCGATGCTCTGCGTTGACCGCAAGGGACGACGCAGACGGAGGATCGAGCCGTGACCCTGGACCGAGATCAGTTGCTGGAGCTCGAACGCAAGTTCTGGACCGGCGATTCCAAATTCTTCGCCGAGCATGCCGACCGGGAGTGCCTTGTGGCCTTTCCGGACATGGCCGGCGTGATGAGCAATGCCGACCTTGCGGCGACGGCAAGCAAGCCGAACCGCTGGAAACACCTCGAGATGAAGCTCAAGGGCATCGTCGAGCCCGGCAGCGACATCGCCGTCCTGACCTATGAGGCCAGCGCCGAGCGCGACGATGGCGAGCCCTACCGGGCGCTGATCAGCACCGGCTATGTCAGGCGCCTGCAGGGTTGGAAGATGATGTTCCACGCCCAAGCCCCGCTCGGCACCGAACGCGGCAAGGCCAAGGGCTGAGAGCCTTCCTTACGGGGCGAAGGCGGCGTGGCCGGCGATCGCGCCGGCGAGCAGCTTCTCGTAGCGGGCCCGCGGCACGTCGACCGCGCCGAACCGCTTCAGGTGGTCGGTGGTGAACTGGGTGTCGAGCAGCGCGAAATCGCGCTCGCGCAGCCGCTCGACGAGATGCACGAGGCAGACCTTCGAGGCGTCCGTCTCGCGCGAGAACATGCTTTCGCCGAAGAAGGCGCGGCCGAGCGACACGCCGTAGAGCCCGCCGACGAGCCGGTCCTCATGCCACGCCTCCACCGAGTGGGCGTGGCCGATCTTGTGAAGGCGCGTATAGGCTTCGCGGATGGGGCCGTTGATCCAGGTGGACAGACGTCCGGTGCGCTTTTCGGCGCAGGCGTCGATCGTGGCCTCGAAGTCGCTGTTGACGCGTATCTCGAAACGGCCCTGGCGGATGGTCTTGGCGAGCCTGTGGGGCACGTGGAAGGCGTCGAGCGGAATGACGCCGCGCGTCTCGGGCCTGACCCAGAAGACTTCCGGGTCAGAGGCGCTCTCGGCCATGGGAAAGACGCCCGACGCATAGGCCTTCAACAGAAGGTCCGTGGGTATGCTGTAGCCGGGCGCATAGGGTCGGGTCATGAGACCCCCATTCTACTCGCTTTTGGCGAGGTATTTCTCCAGCCAGTGGATGTCGTAGTCGCCGTTGGCGATGTCGGGATTGCCGACGAGATCTCGGAACAGCGGCAACGTCGTGTTGATACCGTCTACCACGAATTCGTCGAGCGCGCGCCTCAGCCGCATCATGCACTCGACGCGGTTGCGGCCGTGCACGATCAGCTTGCCGATGAGGCTGTCGTAGTAGGGCGGGATCCTGTAGCCGGAATAGACGCCCGAATCGACGCGGATGCCGAGGCCGCCGGGCGTGTGGAAATGCGTGATCGTGCCGGGCGACGGCGCAAACGTGCGCGGATCCTCGGCATTGATGCGGCATTCGATGGCATGGCCCTGGAAGCGGATGTCGCTCTGCTTGATCGACAGGCCGCCGCCCGAGGCGACGCGGATCTGCTCGTGCACGAGGTCGATGCCGGTGATCGCTTCGGTGATCGTATGCTCCACCTGAAGGCGGGTGTTCATCTCGATGAAGTAGAATTCGCCGTTCTCGTAGAGGAACTCGATGGTGCCGGCGCCGGAATAGCCGAGATTGGCCACCGCATTGGCGCAGATGTCGCCGATGCGCGAGCGCTCCTCGCTGTTGAGGGCGGGCGAGTTGGCCTCTTCCCAGACCTTCTGGTGGCGGCGCTGCAGCGAGCAGTCGCGCTCGCCGAGGTGCACGCCCTTGCCGGCGCCGTCGCCGAAGATCTGGACTTCGATGTGGCGCGGCTTCTGCAGGTACTTCTCGATGTAGACGGCGTCGTCGCCGAAGGCCGCACCCGCTTCGGTGCGGGCGGTGGCGAGAGCGATCTCGAGGTCCGCCTCGGTCAGCGCAACCTTCATGCCGCGGCCACCGCCGCCGGCGGAGGCCTTGATGATGACCGGGTAGCCGATCTCGGCGGCGACGCGCTTGGCTTCCTTCTCGTCGCTGACGGCACCTTCCGAACCGGGAACGACCGGGATGCCGAGGCGCTTTGCGGTGCGCTTGGCCTCGATCTTGTCGCCCATGATGCGGATATGGTCGCCCGAGGGGCCGATGAAGGTGATGTTGTGGGCGGCCAGGATGTCGGCGAACTTGGCGTTCTCCGACAGGAAGCCGTAGCCCGGATGGACGGCGTCGGCTCCGGTGATCTCGCAGGCCGCGACGATCTGGTGGATGTTGAGATAGCTGTCGCGCGACGGCGGCGGGCCGATGCAGACGCTTTCGTCGGCAAGCCGCACATGCATGGCGTCGGCGTCGGCGGTGGAGTGCACGGCAACCGTCTGGATGCCGAGCTCCTTGGCCGCGCGCAGCACTCTGAGGGCGATTTCGCCGCGATTGGCGATAAGGATTTTCTGGAACATTGCGCGCAGCCTTCCGGCTTACTCGACGACGACGAGCGGCATGCCGTATTCGACAGGCTGCGCGTCTTCGATCAGGATCGCAGTGACGGTCCCGGCGCGCGGGGCGGGGATCTGGTTCATCGTCTTCATGGCTTCGATGATGAGCAGCGTCTGGCCTTCCTTGACCTTGGCGCCGATCTCGATGAACGGCTTGGCGTCGGGCGACGGCGCCAGATAGGCGGTGCCGACCATCGGCGAGGGCACTGCGTTCTTGGAGTTGTCGGCGGCCGGCGCTGCGATCGCCGCCACGGCGGTGGAGTTCACCGCGGCAGGCGCCGCCACGTGAACGGGCGCCGCGGCAGCGACGGCGTGGACGGCCTGGGTCTGGCGCGAGACGCGCACCTTGAGGTCGCCGAGTTCGACTTCGATCTCGGTCAGATTGGTGTCGTTCAGGATTCCTGCAAGGTCGCGGACGAGCTGCTGGTCAACACCACCGGTCTTCTTCGTCGACATGTTCAAGCCTTTTTCTCTTTCTGTTTCCGGTCAGAGCCGGGCGGCCAGCGCCTGAAGCGCCAGCGTGTATCCGAGCGGCCCGAAGCCGCAGATCATGCCCACGGCCACCGGTGCCACCATCGATTTGTGGCGGAACGGCTCGCGGGCGTGGATGTTGGAAAGGTGCACCTCGGCGACCGGCAGGGGGGCGACTGCCCGGAGGGCGTCCTGCAGCGCGATCGAGGTGTGGGTGTAGGCGCCTGCGTTGAGCACGATTCCGGCGGCTTTCTCGCCGGCCTCGTGGATCCAGTCGACCAGCACGCCCTCATGGTTGGACTGGCGGAAGTCGATCGCAAGACCAAGCGCCGTGCCTGCTGCCATGCAGTCGGCCTCGATGTCGGCCAGCGTCTTGCCGCCATAGATGCCGGGCTCGCGTTTGCCCAGCATGTTGAGGTTCGGACCGTTGAGGACGAAAACCGTTTTCAATTTATAGACCCTTCCGCCCACCAGATCCTCTCTGGCGCGGCGGACCCTCTATAATCGGCATAAGCCGCCGCGAAAAGAGCGCAAGCGACTTCTTGCGCTGTCCACAACGGCGGCTGTGGCGGGCGCTCAGCAGGTGGCGTCTTCCTTGCAGGCCCTGGCGGCCACGATCTTCTCGGTCAGAACGTCCTTGCCGAGGGCGCCGAAGACCACCTCGTTGCCAACGACGTAGGAAGGCGTGCCGCTGATCGACAGCTTGTTGGCGAGATCGTAGGTCTTGTTGAAGGTGTCGATGATGGCGGGGTCCTTCATGCCCTCGCGCAGCTTCGCCTCGTCGGCGCCGAGCTCGAGCGCGACCTTGATGGCGCGTTCCTCGCCGGCGCGGCCCTCGCCACCCAGGAGCTTGTCGTGATACTCCAGATACTTCTCCGGCATCAGCTTGAGGAAGGCCATCGACACGACATGGGCCTTCTGCGAATCCGGCCCGAGGATCGGGAATTCCTTGAGCACGAAGCGCAGGTCGGGGTTCTCCTGCATCAGCGCGTGCATGTCGGCGCGGGCGCGTTTGCAGTAGGCGCAGTTGTAGTCGTAGAACTCGACGATCGTGATCTTGCCGTTGGGATTGCCGACGACGCCGTCGGACGGCGAATTGAAGATCTCGTCCTTGTATTGCTTGATCGTTTCGATGGCGGCGGTGCGCTGCGCCTCCTTCTGCTTGGTCTCCAGCGCATTCTGCATGTCGAGCAGGATCTCGGGATTGTCGAGCAGATACTCGCGCACGATCTTCTCGACCTCCTTGCGGTCGAGCTGCTGCGCGTTCTGGGCATATGCCGCGTTCGGCTGGGCAAACGCCCCAATCGCCAGCATCGCGAATGCGACGGCGATGCCCGTCGTGCCTAGAAGGATTGCCTTTTTCATGATCTCAGTCTCCAGCCCTTTCGGCTTTGTCGCCGCCCCGTGCAAAAGGTTCACTTCTTCTTGCCCGGCTGTTTGTAGTTGATGATGTCCTGCGCCCGCACCCAGCCCGGTGAGCCGCGCTGCAGCTTCTGCTGCGCGCGCATGGCGAAGATCTTGGCGTCCTGATAGGCGCCGCTGTAGTAGTGGCCGTCGGCGGTCGCAAGATCGGCGTCCGCCACGTCGCCGAGCATGCCGTAGGCCTGGGCCAGGTAGCGGTAGCCCGAGGCGTTCTCGCGATCGCGGTCGAGGCCCTTGCGGATTTCGGAGACCGCCTTCTTGAGCGCGTCGGGCGTGCCGATCGCGAGATAGGCCTGGCCGAGCTGGATGGGCAGGATGCCCGATTTGGCCGGATCGAGCTGGGCCGCGGTCGCATATGCTTCCGCTGCCGCAGCGGGTTTGTTCGACTTCATCAGGACGTCGCCGCGGAGCTCGTGGAAATAGGCGTTCTTGGGCTGCGACTTGATCAGCGCATCGGCCTTGGTCAGTGCCGAGCGCAGGTCGCCGAAGAGATAGGTCGCCTGGGCGTCGCCATAGCTGACGGCGAGGCTGTCCGAGCTGCCGCGCAGCAGCCGCGAGGCGGCCGCCTGGCCCTGGGTGTAGACCGCGATCTTGACCCGCATCATGTCGTGGCGCTGCTGCAGCGCGGCGGGATCTGCCTTGTCGAAATAGGGGCTTTCGCGCGCCAGCGTTTCGAGATTGGCGATGCGCTCGCGCGGCATCGGGTGGCTGACCCGGTAGGGGTCGACCCGCGCGCCGGACAGCGACAGCGCGCTCTGGAAGCGCTGGAAGGTCTTCAGCATGCCCTGGGCGGACTGGCCGGTGGCGTTGAGATAGGTGAGGGCCGAGCGGTCGGCGGTCGCTTCCTCGGAACGCTGGTAGCCGAGCAGGCTGCGCCGTGCCATCTCCGATCCGCCGGAGACGATGCCGGCGCCCGCGGCACCCAGGCCGCTGGTGTCGGTGGCAGCGCCTGCCACCATCGCGCCGGCGCCGAGCAGGGCGGCAACGATCGCCATGGTCTGGGCGCGTTCCAGCTGGTCGCGCAGGCGCTCCTGGTGGCCGCCGGCGATGTGGCCGGCCTCATGGGCGAGCACGCCGATGATCTCGTTCGGCGTCTCGGCCGTCATCAGCGCGCCGGTATTGATGAAGATGCGCCGGCCAGCGACGAAGGCATTGAATGCCGGGTCGTTGACGAGCACGATGTTGATGCCGGAATTGCCGAGACCGGCGGCCTTGAGCACGGGCCGCGCGTATTCGCGCACGAGCGCCTCGATCTCGGCGTCGCGGACGATCGGCACGCGTTGCGCCAGCGCAGCGCCCGTCGAAGTCAGCGCGAGTCCCGCCGCCAGCGCAAGGCCGGTGAAGGCGCGCGCCGTTGTTGCGAGGAAACGCGAAAGACTACCGTGGCTGTGCATTGCGGGAAACACTCGTAGACGAGCCCTCGGGCGATGAAAAGGCGGGTTCGAAAATCTCATCAACTTGTGATCCCCATACCAATCGGGCAATTGTGCGGCGCGTTGCCAGCGTGACGGCAAAGGAAGCGAACGAAGAAGATGGTTGTTGCTATATCACGGCGCGGCGAAGTCGAGCCATTCCATGCGATGGACATACTTGCCGAAGCCAACAGGCTCAAGGCGCTCGGCACGCCGGTGGTGTCGATGGCGGTGGGCCAGCCCTCCGACCCGGCGCCGCAAAGGGTGCGCGATGCGGCTGCTGCGGCGCTCAAGCTGGGACGCATCGGCTACACGGACGCGCTCGGGCTCGCCGGGCTGCGCCGGGCGATCGCGGCCCACTATGCCGATCACTACGGCGTCGAGGTGCCTGATTCGCGCATCGCGGTAACCACCGGCTCCTCGGCCGCCTTCAACCTTGCCTTCCTCGCCATGTTCGACGCCGGCGACAGGGTGGCGATCGCCGCGCCAGGATATCCGGCCTATCGCAACATCATGGGCGCGCTCGGCCTCGACGTGGTCGAGATCGAGCTGGACGGCGAAGCCTATCTCCACGCCGGACATCTGAGGCAGGCGCACGCCGAAAAACCCCTGAAGGGCGTGCTCTTCGCGAGCCCTGCCAATCCGACCGGGGCGGTGGTGCCGCCGGCCGAACTCAAGGCGCTCGTCGACACGGCGCGCGAACTCGGCATCGCGGTGATCTCCGACGAGATCTACCATCGGCTCGCCTATGGCGCGCCGGACGTGACCGCGCTCGCCTATGACCAGGACGTCACCGTCATCAACTCGTTCTCCAAATATTACTGCATGACCGGCTGGCGCATCGGCTGGATGGTGCTGCCCGAGCGGCTGGTGCGACCGGTGGAGCGCATCGCCCAGTCGCTCTACATCTCCGCGCCGGAGCTTTCGCAGGTGGCGGCCGTCGAGGCGTTCAATGCCACCGACGAACTGGAGGCGGTCAAGGCGCGCTATGCCTGGAACCGCGAACTCCTGGAGGTGCGGCTGCCGGCGCTGGGCTTCAGCTTCGCCGCGCCGATGGACGGCGCCTTCTATGCGTTCTGCGATGTCTCGCGGCTTACCAACGACAGCATGGAATTTGCGCGCCGCATGCTTTCAGAGGCGCATGTGGCGGCAACACCAGGGCGCGACTTCGACACGCTCGCCGGCCATCGCACCATGCGCTTCTCCTATGCCGGCAGCCACGACGAGATGGTCGAGGCGATGGACCGGCTCGAACGCTGGCTGCGGTGACCTCGAACGCTGGCTGCGCCAGTGGCTAGTTCGTGCTTGAGATTACTGCTGTGGAGTTGGTTCCAAACAACGGAGCAAGCAACGCCACCGCCAGGACGGACAATGCGATCATACCGATGAGGCCCAGTGAGGGCGACGTGCCGAGAAGGCTGACGGTTGCTATCCCGCCTGCGCGGGCGGCGACGATGTCGATGCTCGAGGCCATTCCCTTTGACTGCGGCGGTGCCAGTCGCAGCATCAGCACAGTCGTCGGCACATTGTTCAACGCCATCCCAGCGCCAAGGATAGTCGCCCCGGCAAACAGCGTGATGGTGGCAGGGTTCAGCAAAAACAAGGCGATCGCAATGAAGTCCAGCGCGACACCGAGTACAAGGTAGGCAAGCAGGTGCCGGTCGTCGTTCAGCTTGCGAACGACGCCGCTTCCGGCCGCAAAGGCGAGCCAGAGCGCGGAAAGCGCGGTACCCAGATCAAGATGAGAAATGCCGATGTCCACCGCCTGCAGCGGCACCACATACAGAAAATAGGTGGTGAGGCCATAAACGCAGAAGACATGGGCGGCCAGCATCCAGAAGGCGGTGCTTCGCGGCAGTTTCCTGGGCTCGTGTTCTCGCGTCGTTCGGGGCAGCCAACGTGTGCAAACCAGGGCGGAAAGGGCAATTCCGGGAATCGCCAAGGAGGCAGCACGCCAGCCGAATGAATCCGACAGCATGGTGAAGGTCAGGGGGGCTGCGGCGGCGACAAGGCCGCTGATGATGGCCCAACTGGAAAGGATATTGCTGTCTGTGCTCTTGGAGCCCGCTATCAGCAGGACTGGTACCATCGGCGAGAAGAGTCCTCCGCCAGCCCCTTGCAGCAGGCGCGCGACGAGCAGCATGCCGAGCGTCGTCGCGAAGAAGAAGCCTACGCCCCCCAGTATGAAAAGGGTCATACCAAGCACAAAGACGAGCCGGGCGCTGAACCGGTCGCCGATCCATCCCCCGGCGAGGATAGCGATCGCAACGACGGCGCTATAGACGGAATAGATCCAGACGGCCCGGTCGGGATCGGTGCCGGACGAGGCGGCAAAACTTGCGAGAATGACCGAAAACCCCGATATCTCGACGATGTAAGCGGCGTTTCCAAGTATCGGGGATGCAAGCGCAAGTCGCGGGCGCAGTGCAGCCGGATGCGTCTGATGGGTTTCGCCAGATAGCGTCATTTTCGCTTGCGGGAGCGTTTTGCGTAATCGCCCGTGACGCGCTTTTCGCCGACCCGTTCGACGATGGTCTTGTGATAGTCGTCCCAATCGCTGTCGAGGAATTGCTCCAACCCGCCAACAACCTCAACGGCCGTCTTGCCGACCAGATCGGCGGTCGACCTGTGAACGGGTTGCACCATGAACAACGGGTAGTCGACCTTGAAGTCGACGGGCACGTCTGTCTTGGTAAGTCTGATGTTGGTGAAGAGGGGACCAAACCACCGGTCCGTTTCGATGATGCCTTCAAAACCCTGGAAATTCTGCGTTCTCGGTAGGTTCGCGGGAGGCCTCACCAAGAGGCTCCAGTCTTCAGAGGTTCTGGCTGCGAGCCCACTCCAAATCTGAACGACACCCGGATGGCTTACCGCGCCCAGAAACTGTGGAGAAAATCCCCGGACCCTCTCCGGACTGAGCTTGTCGAAAAGCATGCGGAAGTTCGGGAACTGGGCACCGTCGAGATTGTACCAGGCGTCGGCACCCTTGAACGTCCAGCGGGTGGTGGCGCCGTCCCACACAAGACTGAAATCGATGGGCGGGAAAATGTACCAGCCGACAGACGAAGCCAAACGCATCGGTTCGCAATAGCGAAAAGCCCGCATCGGCATGGTTCCGCCAGCGGAATGATCTCCGGCCACGGGCGTGGGGGCCGAGGGGACCATGCGGTAGAATTTGATCGAGAAGTTGCCCGGAACGCTATCGGCCATTGGCTGAACGGAGATTGCCAAGAAATGTCCAAGCGTGACGGGATATCCCATCACGCTTGTTGCTGACTATTGATGCTCAAGCAACCAGTACGCTGCGGCTGCTGGCGGCATCGGCATCGCTAGTTGGGCTGAAACAACGGGGATTTGTTGGCGATGATCACGCGGCCATCGTCGGCAATCGCATGGCAGCTTTCCAGCGCACTGCCGAACAGCGGACTCTTGTTGGCGATTTGAACGTCGCCGGTGTCCCTGATCGACGCCGGGACTTCATACGCTGTCGGGAAAAGGGGGCTCTTGTTGGCGATCTGTACTTTTGAACTGTCAGCTATGTCGAATGTCATTTTGGTCCCTCCCAAGAAAAGAAGAAAAAAATGCAACTCGCATGTTTCCTTCATTGTAATGGAAAGTCAATTGTTGCGAGGTCATTGGGATCGGATAGATGATGCATTCATATATGCATAATAGACTATGGTTCTTGGCTCGGCGGAGAGGCAACAGTCGTCTCGGCGGTTGTGTTTAGCGGGTTGTCTGCAGCATGGGCGGGCCGCAGAACTTCTGGCCCATCCTGATGGAAGCCGGCCAGGTGCATCTTCGGACGGCAATCTCGTAATGTCGAAGCAGGCGATCGCCTGTTCCTCGCAAGTGACAACCAGCAGCCGGCCGCTGGCGTCGATGTCCAGTCCCTTCGGACCTCCCTCCTGCGGGTTGTTGCGCCCCTTCAGAAAGGTCTCCTGGCTCATCGCGACGAGCGAAAGGCTGCTGTTTCGCTCGCCGCTCCAATTGCCGTCCTTGGCATGATAGACAAGGACGTGCGGGCTGCCGGCATCGGCAACGAACAGGCGCCTGCCGTCGGGCGAAAAGCGCAGGCCGTGCGGATAGCTGACGCCGTGGAGGGTGCCGACGGCGGTCGCGTACCGGCCGAGCGCGCTGCGATTGTCGAAAATGAGGACGGTGTGGGTGTTGTGATTGCTGACGGCGGTCCACGCCTTGTCCGGGCTGAGGGCGATGCCGTCGGGTATGTCGAGCCCGCGGTCGAGCAGGATCTTGTTGCGAACCGAGGTGCGGGCGAGCCCGACGACATGTCGGGTGATGCGATGCCTGTAGTTGTTGCAGACAAGGATATTGCATGTCTCCGCGTCGGCCCGGGTCACGCAGACCGAACCGGGAGAATGGATGCGTCGCCACGGATTTGCGCGGTCATTCGGAATGGCGAAAGCTCGATCGTTCGCTCCACTCCGGTTCGCTCGGGAAGCCGAAATAGGCTCACGAAGCCGCGCCGGTTGGCAACGACCAGCGTCTGCTCGTCGATGAAGTCGAAGCCATGCGGCTCGCTCAATGCCGCCGATTCGAACTGCAGGTAGTCATTGATCCGAAGGGTCGCGGTTGCGGCCGTGCGAATTATTTCGACGTCCAGGAGCAGGCACGTGCTCTTGCCGAAGCCGGCGATGGCCAGGCGCCGGTTGCTCGGCGAAAAACGAATGTCCTCGGTTCGTCCGAGCCTGGCGAGCACCGATTCCGCGGGGCCCTCGATGACGAGCGGAACTCAAACAGTGAATCTGTCGATCATTGACCCCCCAATGCTTGCCTGCTCTCGACCCGCGATTCCGGCAGGCGCCAAGCCGCGCAACAGCTCTCACGTTGCGGCACAAGTCGCGAAAGCGCGGAGGTGGGGTTGGGAATGCTCCACTGAGCAGATGGCTCCCCGGGCCGGATTCGAACCAGCGACCAACCGGTTAACAGCCGGTTGCTCTACCACTGAGCTACCGGGGAAGAGCGCTCTCGTGTGAACGAGGCGGCGTATAGCAAACGGTTTTGCGATTTGCAAAGCGGTAATCTGGTTTTTTTGGAAGTTTTTCACTGCCGCCTTTCTGGTATTTGCCGACAGGCGCTCTCATATGACGCGTTCCGGCGGCTGGAGCGGCCGAGCGCGGCCTTCGGGCGCAGCACGTTTGCCGGCAACGAGGTGCGATGAAGCAGGATCAACATCCGAAACGGAAGATCTCGGTCATGGGGCGCGAATTCGCCATGCCGCAGTCGCGCGGCGTGCGCATCGCGCTCGGCGTGGCGTTGTGCATCTTCGGCCTGCTTGGCTTCCTGCCGGTGCTCGGCTTCTGGATGATTCCGCTCGGGCTGCTCATCCTGTCGCACGAATTCCACGTCGTGCGCCGCGTGCGCCGTCGCCTAATCATATGGTGGGAGCGCCGCCGGCGCTCGGGCAACTGAGCGAAGACCATGTTGCCGCCCGGGGGGCGTCGTGGAGGCGGACGACTGCAAAAGGCTTGAGAAAGAGTCTTCCCCCGCTTGACGCAAGAATCCTGGCAACCTATTGGAGCCGTGTAGACGCCCGAAGCGGCGAGGCCTCGTGGCGGAGTGGTTACGCAGAGGACTGCAAATCCTTGCACCCCGGTTCGATTCCGGGCGAGGCCTCCAGCTTCCTCGGCACCGCCGCCGGGGTTCCCATTTCGGGCGCATTGGCATTGCGCATCTCGCGCCGAAGGCGGGCCGGTTAAGACATGAACGCTGATTTTTCCGAACTTCGCGTGAAGATGGTGGACGGCCAGGTGCGCACCACTGACGTCACCGATGCCCGCATCCTGTCGGCCATGCTGGCGGTGCCGCGCGAGGCGTTCGTCGACAACGGCCTGCGCCAGTTCGCCTATATCGACGAGGACCTGCGCTACGCCTCGACCGGCGACGGCGGCGAACCGCGCTACCTGATGGAGCCGTCTCCCTTCGCCAAGCTCGCCCAGCTCGCCGAGGTGCAGGCGGGCGACTTCGTGCTCGATGTCGGCTGCGCTACCGGCTACTCGTCGGCGGTGCTGTCGCGTCTGGCCAGCTCGGTCGTGGCGCTCGAGGTCGATCCGGCGCTTGCCGCCAAGGCTACTTCGACGCTTGCCTCGCTCGGCTACGACAATGTCGTCGTCGTGTCCGGCCCGCTCCAGGACGGCTATCCGTCGGAGGCTCCCTACGACGTCATCTTCGTCGGCGGCAGCGCCGAGCAGGTGCCCGATGCGCTGCTGTCCCAGCTCAAGGAGGGCGGCCGCCTGGTCGTGGTCGAGGGACATGGCAATGCCGGCGTGGCGCGTCTCTTCGTCAAGGCGGCCGGCACCGTGACGGCCCGCCGGGCCTTCAATGCGGCAGTTAAGCCACTGCCGGGCTTCAATCGTACACGCGAATTTGAGTTCTGACCGGCTTTTTCTTGCGGTGTACAGCGCGTCGTGATGATCTAAGAACCGGACGGGTGTGCCTGATTCTTGACTGCTTTTGTTGGGAATGGGCACGTTGAGCCGGTTTTCCGTGAGGGCTTCAGCCAGCCTTCCGGCAGATCGCCGCAGAATGAATGAGGGACGCGTAGTGTCGTTATTCCGCAAGAGCTTGTTGGCCATGGCCTTGGTTTCCGCCACGGCACTGTCGCCGTTGTCGGCTTCGGCCGAAACAATCCTCGGTGCCTTGTCCAAGGCCTATCAGAACAATTCGCAGCTCAATTCGGCGCGTGCCGGCGTGCGCGTCACCGACGAGAACGTCGCCATCGCCAAGTCGGGCTGGCGCCCGACGGTGAACGGCTCGGCCGGCATCGATTATTCGACCACCAGGCGCAACGCCACGACGAACCTGACGACGGGTTCGTTCGGCGTCGAGATCCGCCAGTCGCTGTTCGACGGTTTCCAGACCAAGAACAACGTCGCGGCGGCCGAGGCGCGCGTGCGCGCCTCGAACGAAAGCCTGCGCAACACCGAGCAGAACATCCTGTTCAACGCGGCGAGCGCCTACATGGACGTCATCCGCGACCGCCAGGTGGCCGCCCTGACCGAGCGCAACCTGCAGTTCCTGACCGAGCAGGCGCGCGCCGCGCGTTCGCGCTTCGACGTGGGCGAGGGCACCCGCACCGACGTGGCCCAGGCCGACGCTTCGCGTTCGGCCGCGCTGGCGCAACTGAGCGCGGCGCGGGCGCAGGCGCTGTCGAGCGCCGCCATCTACCGCCAGATCGTCGGCGACGAGCCGAAGAACCTGAAGGCGACCTCTCCGCTCGGCAAGCTCCTGCCCAAGAGCCTCGAATCCGCAGGTGCGCTGGCGGCCGAAGCGCACCCGGCGATCCTCGCCACCGAATACCTGGTCGACGCGGCGGGCTTCTCCGTGAAGTCGGCCGAGGGCGCGCTGCTGCCGCAGGTGTCGGCTTCGGCGGGCGTGTCGCAGATCTATCGTGACAGCGCCCCGAACAGCGCATCGTCTCCGGACGGCTGGTCGACGTCGGCCAGCATCGGCGCGACGCTGACGGTGCCGATCTACCAGGGCGGCCGCGCTTCGGCGCAGGTGCGCCAGTCCAAGGAATCGCTCGGCCAGGCCCGCATCGAGGTCGATGTCAGCCGCGACCAGGTGCGTGCGGCCGTCACCTCGGCCTGGACGCAGTACACTGCGGCGCGCGAGAGCGTGTCGGCAAACCGCGAGCTGGTGTCGGCGGCGCAGCTGGCGCTCAACGGCGTCATCGAGGAGCGCAATGTCGGCCAGCGCACGACGCTTGACGTGCTCAACGCCCAGGCCGACGTCATCAGCGCGCAGATCAACCTGGCGACGTCGGAGCGCGACGTGGTGGTGGCGAGCTACGCCATCCTTTCGGCCACGGGGCGCCTGTCGGTCGAAAGGCTCGGCCTGCAGGTGACCAAGTACGATCCGAAGGAGCACTACAACGCCGTCAAGGACAAGTGGATCGGCCTGCGGACGCCCGACGGCCGCTGATACGGCCGCACAGGCAAGAAATTCTCGAACGGGCGCGCGCTCTGCCAGAGCGGGCGCCCGTCGTCGTTTCCGGCCAGCGGCAACGGATCGTTAATCTGTTGAAATCGCCGCGGCCGGCCGAAAGGGGATTCTCGAAGGGGAATCGGTGGGTTACGCTGAAAGCCTGATTCGAAGCCCGTTTCGGCGGGCGGGAATGTAACCGGTCACAAAGGCGGCGGATGTGACGATGGCCCAGCCCAGCACTGTTCAACGCGAGCCCTCGATGGAGGAGATTCTCGCCTCCATCCGCAGGATCATCGAAGACAACGACACCGGAAAGCGCCCGACGATCGACTTCGAGCAGGCGAAGCCGGAGCCGGAGGATGTGCGTGGCGAGCGCAACGTCATCGAGGTCGAGGCCTTCAGGGCCGAACTCCAGGCTGCCAGGCCGACGCCCGAGGTGAAGGCGGAGGTTGCTCCGCCCGCCAAGCCCGCGGTGCAGGACGCTCGCGTTGGTTGGCCGTCCGCCGAGCCGGTGAAGCCGGCCGCGACCGACACCAGCGTCCCCAGGATCGAGGCGGCCGCGCCGGCGCGGCCGGTCGCGGCGAGCTGGTCGCCTACGCCGACCCGGGCCGTCGAGCAGATGGAGCAGCTGGCCGGCCCGCCGCCTGTCGCGCCGGCCTCGACCGGCAAGCTTGTCGAGCAGCCGGCCGCGCCGGAGCAGACGGCGGCGAAGCCGGCACTGATCTCGGATGTGGCGGGACGTCAGGTTTCGGCCGCCTTCGGCGAGCTCAACGGCGCCTACGCCGCACGCAGCCGCATGTCCTTCGACGAGATCGCGGCCGAGATGATGCGGCCGATGCTGCAGGACTGGCTCGACAACAACCTGCCCACGCTGGTGGAGAAGCTGGTGCGCGAGGAGATCGAGCGCATCGCGCGCGGCGCGCAGTGATTTTTTGGGACGCAGATCATGAAAGCGCCGCCTTCGGGCGGCGTTTTCGTTTCAGCACCATACCCGTGGCGCAGTTGACTTGACCGCACCCATCCGGTTTACACCGGACAGAAAATCCGGACCGAACGGAACCAATTCCGATGCTTGAGAAGACCTACGACGCCAAGACCGTCGAGCCCAAGATTGCCAAGACGTGGGAAGAGGCGGACGCCTTCCGGGCGGGCGCCGGCGCCGCCGAAGGCGCCGAGCCCTTCACCATCGTGATCCCCCCGCCGAACGTGACCGGTTCGCTGCACATGGGGCATGCGCTCAACAACACGTTGCAGGACATCCTCGTCCGCTTCGAGCGCATGCGCGGCAAGAACGTGCTCTGGCAGCCCGGCATGGACCATGCCGGCATCGCCACGCAGATGGTGGTCGAGCGCAAGCTGATGGAAAAGCAGATCCATCGCCGTGATCTGACGCGTGAGCAGTTCGTCGAGAAAGTCTGGGAGTGGAAGGACGAATCCGGCGGCATGATCTTCAACCAGCTCAAGCGGCTGGGCGCCTCCTGCGACTGGTCGCGCGAGCGCTTCACCATGGACGAGGGCCTGTCCAAGGCGGTCATCGAGGTCTTCGTCACGCTGCACAAGCAGGGCCTGATCTACAAGGACAAGCGCCTTGTGAACTGGGATCCCAAGCTTTTGACCGCGATCTCCGACCTCGAGGTCGAGCAGCACGAGGTCAACGGCAACCTCTGGCACTTCCGCTACCCGGTCGAGGGCAAAGTCTACGATCCCGAGGATGCGAGCACCTTCATCACGGTTGCGACCACGCGTCCCGAGACGATGCTAGGCGACAGCGGGGTTGCCGTGCATCCCGAGGACGAGCGCTACAAGGCGCTGGTCGGCAAGAACGTCATCCTACCGATCGTCGGCCGCAAGATCCCGGTCGTCGCCGACGAGTATTCCGATCCCGAGAAGGGCACGGGCGCGGTGAAGATCACCCCGGCGCACGACTTCAATGACTTCGAAGTCGGCAAGCGCCACGACCTGGCGCAGATCAACGTCCTGACGGTCGAGGCCAAGATCAACATCGTCGACAACGAGGATTTCCTCGCCGGCGCGGACCGCACCGAAATGCGCGAGGGCGTCTGGGCACAATTGCAGGGCCTGGACCGCTTCGAGGCGCGCAGGCTGATCGTCAGGATCATGGAGGAGGGCGGTTTCCTCGACAAGATCGAGCCGCACAAGCACATGGTGCCGCATGGCGACCGCGGCGGCGTGCCGATCGAGCCCTTCCTGACCGACCAATGGTACGTCAATGCTGCCGAGATGGCCAAGCCGGCGATCAAGAGCGTGCGCGAGGGCCGCACGAACTTCGTGCCCAAGAACTGGGAGAAGACCTATTTCGACTGGATGGAGAACATCCAGCCCTGGTGCGTGTCGCGCCAGCTGTGGTGGGGCCATCAGATTCCGGCCTGGTATGGTCCCGACGGTCAGGTCTTCGTCGAGCGCACCGAGGAAGAGGCGCTGGATGTCGCCGTCCAGCACTATCTCGCGCTCGAGGGCCCTTGGAAGGCCTGGGTCGAGGAGCAGCTCGAGAATTTCGAGCCGGGCAAGATCCTGACCCGCGACGAGGATGTGCTCGATACCTGGTTCTCGTCGGCACTGTGGCCGTTCTCGACGCTCGGCTGGCCCGACAAGACGCCAGAGCTCGACACCTATTACCAGACCGACGTGCTGGTGACCGGCTTCGACATCATCTTCTTCTGGGTCGCCCGCATGATGATGATGGGCCTGCACTTCATGGACGAGGAGCCGTTCCACACCGTCTACGTGCATGCGCTCGTTCGCGACAAGAACGGCCAGAAGATGTCGAAGTCGAAGGGCAACGTCATCGACCCGCTCGAACTGATCGACGAATACGGTGCCGACGCGCTGCGCTTCACGCTCGCCATCATGGCCGCGCAGGGCCGCGACGTGAAGCTCGACCCGGCGCGCATCGCCGGCTACCGCAACTTCGGCACCAAGCTGTGGAACGCGACACGCTTCGCCGAGATGAACGGGGTCAAGCGCAACGACGACTTCTGGCTCAACGATGCCAAGCTGACCGTCAACCGCTGGATCCTGACGGAGCTGACCCGCGCCACGCGCGAGATCGCCGCGGGCATCGGTTCCTACCGCTTCAACGAGGCGGCGGGCGCCGCCTACCGCTTCGTCTGGAACACCTTCTGCGACTGGTATCTCGAGCTGCTGAAGCCGATCTTCATGGGCGAGGACGAGGCCGCCAAGGCCGAGACCCAGGCGGTTGCGGCCTTCGTGCTCGACGAGATCTACAAGCTGCTGCATCCGATGATGCCGTTCATGACGGAAGAACTCTGGGCGCATACGGCGGGCGAGGGCAGGGAGCGGCCGTCGCTGCTGTGCCATGCCGCGTGGCCGTCGCCCGACTTCGAGGACGCCGAGGCCGCGGCCGAGATCAACTGGCTGGTCGACCTCGTTTCCGGCATCCGCTCGGTGCGCTCCGAGATGAACGTGCCGGTGGCGGCGATCGCCCCGCTGGTCTTCGTTGGTGCCAATGCCGAGACGCTGGAGCGCCTGAAGCGGCACCAGTCGGCGATCGCCCGGCTGGCGCGCGTCGGCGAGATCACCCAGGCGGATGCCGCACCCAAGGGGTCGGCCCAGATCGTCGCCGGCGAGGCGACTGCCTGCCTGCCGCTCGGCGCGCTCATCGACCTGACGGCCGAGGCGGCGCGTCTGCAGAAGGAACTCGCCAAGACGACCGAGGAGATTGCCCGGCTGCACAAGAAGCTGTCGAACGAAAAGTTCGTGGCCGGTGCTCCCGAGGAGATCGTCGCCGCCGAGCGCGAGAAGCTGGAGGACTACCGGCTGACCCAGCAGAAGCTCGACACGGCGCTTGCCCGGGTGCGCGAAGCCAGTTGACGATTCGACGTCACGGCCTGCTGCAGCCTCAGGCTGCGGCAGGCCCGCAGCTGCCAGTAAAAGCGGCATGCCGCGGCGGAATTGTGGTCGATGTAACCATTTTCCGCCCGATTGTTGCCATAATGTAACAATCAGCCGAAACACCCCAAAAATTGCAATTTCCGGAAGAACGCGGGCGGAAATTCCTGGAATTTCTTGCCCGACCAAATGCGGAATCGTCGAAATTGACGTTTCCGTAAGGGGAAGGCTTGGCGCGTCGGCCGGCACGCAAGGCCGACCCGTCGGCGTTGGTAAAAAATCAAGGTTGCCCGACGACAATGAAGCCGTTCAATTCGGCTCACGAGCTTTTCGGGAGAGGACAACCATGACCAACCTTCGTCTCAAGACGCTGCTGGGGGCAACGGCGCTGACGATGCTTGCCGCAGGCGCGGCGCAGGCCGGCGGCTTTTCGCGCGGCACGGCCGATACGGACATTCTCTTCGAGGAAGGGAACTTCAACCTGCGGACGGGGGCGACAATTGTCGTGCCGAGGCGTGGCTATGACACCATCACAAGTCCATTGCTCGGCGGAACGGTCAAGGGTACCGATGGCAAGTACTCCGAGACTTACGTCGTTCCCAGCGCGGCCGTAAAGTTCAACCTGACCGACGATCTGCGCTGCGCAGGCACCTATACCCAGAGCTTCGGGGGAGGTGCCACCTACGGCCCTCAGGCCATCACCGCCGGTCTGGCGGACGGCACGGGCACCATGTCGGAAGAGTTCGTGACGAACGAATTCGGAGCGACCTGCGGCTATAAGGTTGACCTTGGCAAGGGCAGGGCCTGGCTTCTGGGTGGCGCCTTCGTTCAAGACTTTTCATATGAGCAGGTCGTACGTTTCGCACCGGGAGTTCCAGGCTTCCCCGCGGGTGGAACCGGTACTCTGACTTTCGATGATAGCTACCGCCCAGGCTATCGCATCGGCGCCGCCTACGACATTCCCGAAATCGCATTGCGTGCCCAGGTCATGTATCGATCGCAAATCGAGCACACTCCGGGAGACGGCACGGGCAACAGCTTTGTGGTCCGAGACGCGGCGGGCAACACACTTGTGACCTTGCCAACCAACGGCGTTGGTACGCTCCCGCAGTCGGTGGAAATGAAGCTTCAGAGCGGCATCGCACCGGGCTGGCTGGCGTTTGGGTCCGTGAAGTGGACAGACTGGAGCGTGCTGGACAAACTCTCCTACAACATCGTTGGTCTGCCCGGTAATCCGCGCGTTCTGGAGTACTATTGGAAAGACGGCTGGACGATTTCCGCCGGCATCGGGCACGCATTTACCGAGAACATCTCGGGACTTGTCGGATTGATGTGGGACCAGGGCGTTTCGACTACGGAGGACGCCCACACAGACACCTATACGATGTTCACCGGCGTGTCCCTGAAGGACAAGGTGGGTGGCGAATTGCGCCTCGGAGGCGCGATTACATACATGACGTCCGGTTCGGTAGCCGCCGATCCTTCACCAACGACTCCGGGGCCGGGCAATACCTTCGCATATACGGTCGATGGCGACTTCACCTATGCCCTGTCCGCCTCCTACAAGGTCAAGTGGTAACCACCACCGCCTCCGCACAAAGCCGGGCCTCGCGCCCGGCTTTTTTGTTGACCGCCGGGCGTTTGCCCTTCGGAAACCATGTGTGGCTCACGGGCCACGGAATGTGACGATTCCGCAACACTTCTTCTCCATGCTTTCGGCTATGCGGATGGGGGAGGGCAATTGCCCATTTCCCGCCATAAACCCGGCGCACCCCGATGAGGTCTTCGGACCGCGGCGGACCGTGGCGGGGACGCTGAGCAGAGCCGCAATGGTGCGGCAGGGACGAAAATGGACGCCAGGGCGATCTTTACGGCCAAGCAGTCGGTCAGCCACCTCGCGGTGGTGCGGCTGCCGTTGCGCCGGCTTCCCTGCCGCCTGCCGTCGCCAATCCGGCGGGGTTCTGGAGCCACCGCATCCGGTCTGCTGCAACGGACGGGCGCCTGCTTGGGGCGCCGTCGCACGCGTGGCCCGGTCCGCGCCGTACATGGCCGTACTTTGGCCGAAAATTCAGGGCATCTTCGTTCGGGTGACGTCTCGGACCGCGCGCGCCTCGGTGCAGCAACGCGATCCGGGGCCGAGCTAGCGGAGAGGGCGAGTGACTGGAAGCCGTTTTCTGCCGGCCGCGGGCCGGAGGGAGCGACATGGAATTGTACCCAATCCGTCGCGGCGAACCGCAACGGTGCGGTGGCCCACCGCGGTGGGGTGAAAGAAATGCACGGCCATGCGGGTCTCTGAGTTGGTTAGGATATCTGCGTATTCTGCGCTCGTCGCCGCCGCCCTTCTCGGCGCGGCCGGCAATGCGCTGGCCTTCGACGACAAGGTCTTCGACGACAAGACCGGGGTGAAGCCGCAGTCCAACCCGTGGGCCGTCTTCCAGTTCGGTTACTCCGCCTACAAGAACGGCCACAAGGACCAGGCCGTCGAGGCCTATCGCTACGCGGCCGAAAACGGCCAGATCGGCGCCACCTGGAAGCTCGCGCGCATGTATGCCGAGGGCGACGGCGTCGCCCAGGACGACTACGAGGCCTTCAAGTTCTTCAGCGAGATCGCCGAGCAGGATGTCGAACCCGGCTCGCCCGAGGAGAGCTATGTCTCCGACGCGCTGGTGGCGCTGGGCGGCTACATGAAGGCAGGCATTCCCGGCAGCCCGGTGGCCGCCGACCCGGTCGCGGCGCAGGAGTATTACATGCGCGCCGCCGCCAACTACCGCAATCCGAACGCCCAGTTCGAGATGGGCAAGATGTTCCTGAACGGGGACGGCGGCGTCAAGGCGTCCGTCCGGCAGGCCGGGCGGTGGCTGCAGCTGGCCGCCGAAAAGGGCCATGCCGGCGCCCAGGCGACGCTCGGCAACCTGCTCTTCCAGAGTGGCAAGGTGGTGCGAGGCCTCGCCATGATGACGGCTGCGCTGGAGCGTGCGACCCCTGTCGACCAGCCCTGGATCAGGGGCATGCAGGAGGAGGCCTTCGCGCTCGCCGACGAGTCCGACCGCCGCACGGCGATTTCGCTCGCAGAGGACATCCTCAAGAAGGGCAACCAGTAGGCGCCTCGTCGAGGCCGGCTTGCGGCCGGCCCCCGGCCGGAGCACGAGGCCTGCGCGCCGGCGCTGACTTCCAGACGATCGGTTCGGTTCGAAATGGCTCGCCCGCAGGCGAGCCAAGTGGTCGTCTCAAGCCGCCGCCAGGTCGAGATGGATGGCCACGGGCACGTGGTCGGACGGCTTTTCCCACGCGCGCACGTGCTTTTCGACCGATGCCGAGCCGAACCGGTTCGCAGCCTCGGGCGACAGCAGCAGATGATCGATGCGGATACCGTTGTTCTTCTGCCAGGCGCCGGCCTGATAGTCCCAGAAGGTGTAGACGTCCGGCCTGTCGGTCACGGCACGGACGGCCTCGGTGAAGCCGAGGTTCTTCAGCCGGCGGAAGGCCTGGCGCGTTTCCGGCTGGAACAGGGCGTCGCCCAGCCATTGTTCCGGAAAACGGGCGTCGACAGCCTCCGGGATGACGTTGTAATCGCCGGCGAGCACGAGTGCTTCCTCCAGCGCCAGCCGCTCGGTCGCCCATTTCTCCAGACGTGCCATCCAAGACAACTTGTAGGGGAACTTCTCCGAGCCGACCGGATTGCCGTTGGGCAAGTACAGCGAGACGACGCGCAGCGCGCCCCTGTCGGTCGAGAAGACACCTTCGATAAAGCGCGACTGTTCGTCCGAATCATCTCCGGGCAGGCCGCGATTGACTTCGTCGAAGCGGAGCTTCGAAAGTATTGCGACGCCGTTGAAGCCCTTCTGGCCATGCGTTTCGACATTGTAGCCGAGCGCTTGAACTTCCAGTCGCGGGAACTGTTCATCCACCGACTTGATTTCTTGCAGGCAGACGATGTCCGGATCGCTCTCCTTGAGCCAATGCAGCAAGTTGTCGATACGGGCTCTGACACCGTTGATATTCCAGGTTACGATCTTCATGAAAATCACGCGATTATTTCAAATAATTCTTGATAGCCGTTGAGGCCGTTCCAGACGATCCTGCATCATCCTTCGGAGGAAGGGAACCGGTTTCCTTTGGCATATTGGGACCGGTTGGCAAAAGGGGAACAAATGCCATGTCAATCAGTCCACATCCTGTGGACGAGGTGCTGCCCGCGCCTCGTCTTGCTGCGCTCGGAATCCAGCATGTGCTGGTCATGTATGCCGGCGCAATCGCCGTGCCGCTCATCATCGGGCGCGCACTCAAGCTCGACCCTGAGCAGGTCGCCTTCCTGATCTCCGCCGATCTGTTCGTCTGCGGCATCGTCACGATCATCCAGTCGCTCGGCGCGACCCAGTGGTTCGGCATCAAGCTGCCGGTCATGATGGGCGTGACCTTCGCCGCCGTCGGCCCGATGGTGGCCATGGCCAACGCCAACCAGGGTCCCGACGGCGCCCGCATGATCTTCGGCGCCATCATCGGCGCAGGCATCGTCTCGCTGCTGATCGCGCCGCTGGTCAGCCGCATGCTGCGCTTCTTCCCGCCGGTGGTGACGGGAACGATCATCGTCGTGATCGGCGCGTCGCTGATGCGCATCGGCATCAACTGGATCTTCGGCACCCCCGTCGGTCCGACCGCGCCGCGTATCGTGGCGCCCGAGCATGCCGCATGGCTGAAGTCGGTGACCGAGATGGCCGCCGCCACCGGCTCGACGATACCGCCGATACCCGACAAGCTGGCGCTTGCGGCAACGGTGTCGAACGTCGCCTACGCTCCACCCACCAACATCCTGATCTCGGCCATCGTGCTGGTGTCGATCCTGGCCATCGCCAAGTTCGGCAAGGGCTTCTTGGCCAACATCGCGGTCCTGCTCGGCATCGTCATCGGCGGCGTCATCACCGCGGCGCTGGGCATGATGAGCTTCGACAAGGTGGCGTCCGCCGGCTGGTTCGAGATCGTCACGCCGCTGCGCTTCGGCATGCCGATCTTCGATCCGATCCTCATCGTCACCATGGTGCTGGTGATGATCGTCGTCATGATCGAATCCACCGGCATGTTCCTGGCGCTCGGCGACATGACCGGCAAGAAGGTGACGCAGCCGATGCTTTCGGCCGGCCTGCGCACCGACGGCCTCGGCACGCTCATCGGCGGCCTGTTCAACACCTTCCCGTACACGAGCTTCTCGCAGAATGTCGGCCTGGTGGGCGTCACCGGCGTGAAGAGCCGCTTCGTCTGCATCGCCGGCGGCGTGATCCTGATCTTCCTCGGCGTGGTGCCGAAGATGGGCGCGCTCGTCGAGGCCCTGCCGACCTTCGTTCTCGGCGGTGCGGGACTGGTGATGTTCGGCATGGTGGCCGCGACCGGCATCCGCATCCTGGCGAATGTCGACTTCAAGACCAACCGCAACAACCTGTTCGTCGTCGCGGTGTCGGTCGGCTTCGGCATGATCCCGCTCATCGCGCCCGACTTCAAGATGTGGCTGCCGCGTGGCATCTATCCGCTGATCGAGTCGGGCATTCTGCTGGCGTCGGTATCGGCAGTCCTGCTCAATGCCTTCTTCAACGGCACCAAGGTGAACGAGGAGGAGATTCGCGAGGCGGCGATGGCCTCGGAAGCGTGATCGAGCCCAAATCAAACTGGGAAAGGCCGCCGCAGGGCGGCCTTTTTCATTTGGCGCGGCGCGGGCGTCAGTCCGGCTTGCGCTCGACCAGGCCGATCGTGTTGCCGGCGGGATCCTTCAGGAAGGCCATCCACTCGCTTTCGCCGGCCGGGCCGAAGACGCCCTCTGTATCGCGGTGCATCAGTGCGGGTGCTGCGGTGAAGGCGATGCCATCGTCGGCTGCCTTCCGGTGGAAGGCAGCGAGATCTTCGATGTCGAGATAGACGGTGCCTTGCGGCACCCCGCCGGTGAAGAACAGGCGCGCGCCGCCGACGACGATGAAGGCGATGCCCGGCGGATCGTAGCGGGCGTGTACGGGCAGGCCAAGCACGTCGAGCCAGAAGCCGAGCGTGGCGTCGATGTCCCGGCCGGCCGAGAGCGCAACCTGGCGGAGCGCCCTGGGACGAGCCATCTCAGTCCCCCCTGTGTGAGAGAGGCTGACCGTATTCGGCGAGTATTCGTGCGACGGCTTCACCGACCTGTGGTGCTTGCTGGAGCGTAGACCGGTGATCGACCCAATCGCATGCGTTGTAGAGGTCACCCAACCAGACAGGGAAGTTGTACGCCTCCTCGATGGGCTGGACCATTTGGCAGACAGTGAACGGAGGCGTCAGGCTTACGCAGTATTCCTGAAGCCTGCGCAGGAACAGATTTCGTACGCTCTCTTCGGCTTCCGCAGAGTTCTTGTCGAAATCGGGAAAGTGTTGCTGCACTAAGGCGGCCAGGCGCGTGGCTGCCATCTCGACGTCTGTCGCGCGCCTTGGATTAGAGCGACGCAATTCGTCGAAGGCCATGTCTTCTGTGTAGGGCGCGACCGAACTGTGATTATTCGCCCATCCAATGATCTCGGCATTGGAAACGATTTCCATCTCGCGTGCCACGAGAACCGCTGTCGGAACCTCGTAGCCTTCGAGAATGGACATCAAACGGAGAAGCTGGTGCCGCAGCCGCAGCCGGCGACCGCGTTGGGGTTCTTGATCTGGAAAGACTGGCCCATCAGGTCGTCGACGAAGTCGACCACCGAGCCGCCCATGTAGACGAGCGACAGGTCGTCGATCAGCAGCGTCGCTCCATCCTTCTCGATGGCGATGTCGTCGGCGTTGGCGCTTTCGACGAGATCGAACTTGTAGGAGAAGCCCGAGCAGCCGCCGCCCTCGACCGAGATGCGCAGCGCCGTCTTGCCCGGCTCGCCGGCGACGATCTTGGCGATCCGCCTGGCTGCGGCGTCGGTCATCTCGACTTTCATTGCGGTCTTGGCATCTGCGCCCATTGGCGTCACCTTGCGTTCGGTTTCCCATGATAGGTATGAAGCGACCTGAGGCAAGTCAACTGGTGGGGAGCATGGACGGCGAGCGGCAACTTGGCGACATCGGCTTCGGCTATCGCCCGCGGGCAGCCTATGCCTGCGATCCGGCGCGCTCGCGCGGGCGCTTCGTCGACGAGGTCGAGAGCCCGACGCGGACGCCGTTTCAGCGCGACCGCGACCGCATCATCCATTCGACGGCCTTCCGCCGCCTCAAGCACAAGACCCAGGTGTTCGTCGCGCATGAGGGCGACCATTTCCGCACCCGGCTGACCCACACAATCGAGGTGGCGCAGATCGCGCGTGCGCTGGCCCGTGCGCTGCGCTGCGACGAGGACCTGGCCGAGGCGATCGCGCTGGTGCACGACTTCGGCCATACGCCCTTTGGCCACACCGGCGAGGACGCGCTGAACGCGAAAATGGCCGCCTGGGGCGGCTTCGACCACAACGCCCAGTCGCTGCGGGTGGTGACCAAGCTCGAGCGGCGCTATGCCGAGTTCGACGGCCTCAACCTGACCTGGGAGACGCTGGAAGGGCTGGTCAAGCACAACGGGCCGCTGACCGACGCCGCCGGCAAGGGGCTGAAGGGTCCGGTGCCGCAGGCGATCCTCGATTATTGCGAGCTTCACGACCTCGAGCTCGACCGCTTCGCCAGCCTCGAGGCCCAGTGCGCGGCGATCGCCGACGACATCGCCTACAACACCCATGACATCGACGACGGGCTGAGGGCCGGGCTGCTGACGCTGGACATGCTGGACGAGGTGGCGCTGCCGGCGAAGATCCTCGCCGGCGTGCGCGAACGCTATCCGGCGCTCGACGCGGTGCGCACCGGGCACGAATTGATGCGCCGGCAGATCACCATCTTCGTCGAGGACGTGATTTCGACGGCGGCAGCCAGGATCGAGCGCCTGAAGCCGGCAAGCGCCGACGAGGTGAGGGCGGCCGGCGAGGCGATGGTGACGTTCTCGGCCGAGATGACGGTGCTGGAGAAGGAGCTCAAGGCCTTCCTCTACCGCAACATGTACCGTCACCCCGAGGTGATGCGGGTACGGGCCAATGCCGACCGCATCGTGCGCGAGCTGTTCGACGCTTATTTCGCCGACCCACGCGCCATGCCCGAGGGCTGGCGCGAAGGGTTAGACCGCTGCGAGGAACGGGTCAAGGCGAGGGCGGTGGCCGACTTCCTGGCGGGCATGACCGACACCTATGCGGTCAAGGAGCACCGACGCTTGTTTGACCACACGCCCGATTTGGTTTAGGCCGGGCGCAATTTTCCGGCATTCTTGCCGGTCGACACGCAATGCCATTCAGAGCCGAGCAGATGAACATTTTCGCCGATTTCAACGAGCGGATCACCAAAGCCGTCGAAGCGCTTGAATTGACTCCGAAAGATGGCGGCGTGCTCGACCTGGCGCGCATTGCCGTGGAGCCGCCGCGAGACGCGACGCATGGCGATCTCGCGACCAATGCGGCCATGGTGCTGGCAAAGCCGACCGGGCAGAACCCGCGCGCGCTGGCCGATCGGCTGGTGGCGGAACTCGCCAAGGACGCCGACGTCGCCACGGCCGAGGTGGCAGGACCCGGCTTCGTTAACCTCAGGCTCAAGGACGGCTTCTGGCAGAAGCACCTTGCCGGCCTGCTCGAGAGCGGTGCCGATTACGGTCGCTCGGGCATCGGCAAGAAGAAGCGCGTCAACGTCGAATATGTCTCGGCCAACCCGACCGGCCCGATGCATGTCGGCCATTGCCGCGGCGCTGTTGTCGGCGATGCGCTGGCCAACATCCTCGACTTCGCCGGTTATGACGTCACCAAGGAATATTACATCAACGACGCCGGCGTGCAGATCGACGTGCTCGGCCGCTCGGTGATGCTGCGCTATCGCGAGGCGCTCGGCGAGGCGATCGGCGAGATCCCGGCCGGGCTCTATCCGGGCGACTATCTCGTGCCGGTCGGGCAGGCGCTGGCCAAGGAATTCGGTCCGAAGCTGCTGGAGATGCCCGAGGACGAGGCGCTGGCCATCGTCAAGGAGCGCACGATTGCGGCGATGATGGAGATGATCCGCGAGGATCTGGCTCTCCTCAACGTGCGCCACGAGGTGTTCTTCTCCGAGCGCACGCTGCATGCCGACAACGCCAAGGCGATCCGCGCGGCGATCAGCGACCTCACGCTCAAGGGCCACATCTACAAGGGCAAGCTGCCGCCTCCCAAGGGCGAGAAGCCGGACGATTGGGAAGACCGCGAGCAGACGCTGTTCCGCTCGACCGAGGTCGGCGACGACATGGACCGGCCGCTGGTCAAGTCGGACGGCTCGTTCACCTATTTCGCCGCCGACGTGGCCTACCTCAAGGACAAGGTCGACCGCGGCTTCGAGGAGCTGGTGTTCGTGCTCGGCGCCGACCATGGCGGCTACGTCAAGCGCATGGAGGCGCTGGCGCGCGCGGTGACCGGCGGCGCGGTGAAGCTCGACGTGCTTCTGTGCCAGCTGGTCAAGCTGTTCCGCGACGGCGAGCCGGTGCGCATGTCCAAACGGGCAGGGGAGTTCGTGACCCTGCGCGATGTGGTCGAGGAAGTCGGCCGCGATCCGATCCGCTTCATGATGCTCTACCGCAAGAACGACGCGCCGCTCGACTTCGACTTCGCCAAGGTGACCGAGCAGTCCAAGGACAATCCGGTCTTCTACGTGCAGTATGCCTCGGCGCGCACCCACTCTGTGTTCCGGCAGGCCAGGGAGCAGCTCGGCGAGGTCGATCTCGGCCGCGCCAATCTCATGGCCCATGTCGACCGGCTGACCGACGAAGGCGAGATCGCGCTGGTGAAGAAGCTGGCGGAGTATCCGCGGCTGATCGAGTCCGCGGCGCAGTCGATGGAGCCGCACAGGCTGGCATTCTACCTCTACGACCTGGCCAGCACGTTCCACGGACACTGGAACCGCGGAACGGACAACCCCGACTTACGCTTTGTTAAGGTTAACGATCCAGAATTGACCTATGCCAGACTCGGGCTGGTGCAGGCTGTTTCGGACGTCTTGACGTCGGGCCTGGCGTTGATCGGAGCGGAAGCCCCCACCGAAATGCGCTAGGTTTCCTGGGATTTCCTGTCACCTTTTGCCCACATTGCGCTGGTAAGGGCCAACCTTACGCGATGTCTTCGGATGTCCGAAAAGTGCGAGTTCGGGAAAACTAATGGCAGACAGAACCCAGCTGAAGATCGCCGACAACAAGAATGATCTTGCCGACGAGGATCCCTTCGCTGAACTGACGCGGATCATGGGCTTCGACCCACGCCAGCCGGTGGTGCGCCAGGATTCCGGCGCGCCCGCGGGACGCGCGGAGCCGGCGATGGACGACGATTTCGGCATCGACCTGGAAAAGGAACTGCTCGGCAAATTGGCCGGCGAGGACCTGGCGGCTGCGCCCGAACGCGAGGCGGCCGCGGGCTACGAAACGCATGTGGCCTACGAGGCGCCTGCCGCCTATGAGGCTGCCGACGTGCACTCGCCCTACGAGGAGCCGGCGGCGCCGCAGTTTGCCTCAGAGTCCGAATACGAGCCCTATTCCGCCCAGGCCTATTCTGCCCAGGAGCCAGCCTACGGGCGAGCCCCGGAGCCTGAATTCGAGGCCGATGGTGCGTTCGACGACGCGGTGGCCGCCTCGTTCGACGAGGGCTTTGCGCTCGAGGACGAGTTGGTCGAGGCGCCCAGATATCAGGCTGCGCCGCAGGTCGACCGTGAACAGCATGTCGCGTCGACAGCGGAAGCCGGTCAGGCGTTCGACGACGCACTGGATGAATCCTTCGAACAGCATTTCACGATCGAGGACGAGTTGCTGCCGGCCGAGGAGGCTGCTGCCCCCGTGTACGAGGCCCCGGCCGAGCCCGATCTCGACGTTGCTTTCGATGCCGCCCTGGCCGATGTCGACATGGATTTTGCGGTCCACGGCGACGCGGCCCATGCATCCGCCGACAAGGACGAGGCCGGCTATGCGCCCGCGGATGAAACGGAGATGACTCTCGGCGGCTACGAGCCGGTCGAGACGGTTGCTTATTCGGACGAGGACATGGTCGTGGAAACGCCTGCGGCGGCTCCCGTCGCGCAGGCGCAGGACTATGACGAGTTCGAGCGTCGGCTGCAGGATGCCCTGACCGACGAGCCTGCCTACGAGGCGCCGGTTGTCGCCGCTTCGGCCTACGAACCGGTCGCTGTGCAGCAGGTCGAGCCGGTGTCGCCGCCGGCGCGCACGGAAGACAGCCTCGAGGACGAACTCAACGCATTGCTCGGCACCATGAGCAGCCAGGCCAAGGCTCTGTCCAATCCCGTCGTCGTGCCGCTTCGCCCGGCGGCCGAGCCGGTGATGCCGGCGGACGCGCCTGCCCATTCCAAGTCGCTGTGGGCACCGGCACAGCCGGCCGAAATCGAGTCGCAGCCGGTCGAGGCCGATTATGCCGTGGCTTCGGCGGCAGACGAGCCCGTCTATGCCGAGTCGACCTATGCGGAACCGGCCTATGCCGAGCCGACCTACGACAGGCAGGCCGATGATGAAGTGAGCTTCGACGACGAGGCCTTCGATCTGGCGTTCGAACGCAGCAGCGAGGCCGAGGCGGCCGCACCGGTCGAGCCGGCAGCAGCGCCGGTCCAGCCCGCGCCGGACCGTCCCCTTGCGGCGTCGCGCTACGAGCATGCCCGCAGTTGGGGTCTTGGCACGCCGGTCGCGCCGCGTTCGTCGCCGATGCCGGACTACTCTGGCTACCGGCCCCAGCTAGCAGTTCCGCAGCCCGTCGCCGCGGCGGTCGCCGCTCCTGTTGTGGCCAGCTACCAGGCGCCGCGCGCCGAGGTTCCGGCCTACGAGCCGGAGGTCGAGGCGACCGACGACATGCAGGACGACCTCGAGGCGGAACTGTTCGCTGCCGTTTCGGCGGTGGACGACGCGCCCGACATCGAGACTGTCGACGTTCCCGAGAAGGCGATCGCGCTCGCCGACGACCTGGACATTCCCGAACTGACGTTCGAGGACGAGACGCCGCCGGCTTCCGCCTACGACGATCTGGAGGGCGAGTTCTCCAGCCTGATGAACGAGATGCAGGCAGCCGAGCCGGCGCCGGTCCCGGCGTCGTCCAACTATGCGTCGAACCCTTACGCAGCCGGCTTCGACCGCCAGGCGCTGCGCGAGGCGACACCTGCGCGGCCGGCCGAATTTCCTGCCGCGGCAGCGGCCGGCGCCATTGCCTCGGCCGCCGCAGCCTATGCCGGCAGCGACCGGTCCTTCGCAAGGGGCGGCGACCACTTCGCCGGCCACGACGCGCGCACCGCACCGCAGGCGCAGTCCGGGGCATCGCATGACGAGTTCGCCTTCGATCCGGATTTCGACGAGGCCATGGCAGCCTCCGACCTGCCCGGTTCGCCGGCTCCGGCCCGTCCCGCCCGTCGCGGCCTGATGATCGCAGCCATTGTTGGCGCGGTCGCCGTCGTCGGCGGAATCGGCGCGCTCGCCCTGTCGTTCGGCGGCAGCGACGGTGCCGACACCCCGGTCGTGCTCAAGGCCGATGACGGCCCGATGAAGGTCAGGCCCGAAAACCCGGGCGGCGCGATTGTCCCCAACCAGGACAACAAGGTTTATGACCGCGTCGCGGGCGGAAGCGCGACCGCCACGCCGACGCAAGAGAAGCTCGTGGCCAACACGGAAGAGCCGATCGACGTCGTGGCGCAGGAAGCCGAGGCGCGTGCCAACGACAATGTCGCGGCAGGCGGAGAGCAGGCCGCCGCTCCGAAGTCCGAGGACCGCGTTCAGCAGGCGATCGAGGCCGATCAGCCGGTGTCGGACGACGAGACCGCCGCGGTTGCGCCGCGGAAGGTGCGCACCATGGTGGTGAGGCCTGATGGCTCGCTCGTCCCCCGCGAAGACCCGGCTCCGGCGCCGCAGGTGGCGGCCGCCGAACCGGCCGATCCGGCACCGCAGCGCGTTGCCGAGCCGGGCGCCGAGGCGACGGGTACCGTTCCGTCGGCCACCGCCAAGCCGGCACTCGCGCCGGTGGCCCCGGCAAAGCCGGCGCAGTCCGCCGAAACGCCTGCCAGCGCCCCGATCGCGCCGCAGCGCCCGTCCGAGCAGCCGGTCAATGTGGTCGGCGAAGTCAAGCCTGACCAGGTGGCGGCGCTCGCGCCTGCCGCGCCCGCCACTGCCGCGGCTGGCGCCTGGGCCATGCAGATCGCCTCGCAGCCGAGCGAAGAGGCGGCCAAGTCGACCTACCAGGACCTGCTGCGCCGCTACAACGGCGTGCTCAACGGCCGCGAGGTCAGCATCGTCAAGGCCGAGATCGCCGGCAAGGGCACCTTCTGGCGCGTCCGCGTGCCGGCCGGCACCCGCAACGACGCGGTGGCGCTGTGCGAAAGCTACAAGGCGGCCGGCGGCAACTGCTTCGTCTCGAAGTAAGGCCCGCGGGCATATCGACCAGGAACGGCGCGGCTCTGCTGCGCCGTTTTCATTTCCGGGCCACGATCCGGCGCGATTCTATCCCTGGGCAAAAGGCGCTAAGCTTCCCGACATGACCGAATCAAAATCGATGATCCTGGGCTGTGCAGGCCTTTCGCTTACTCCCGAAGAAGTCGCGCTCTACCGGCGCGAACGGCCCTGGGGGTTCATCCTGTTTGCCCGCAACGTCAAGGAGCCGGAGCAGATCCGGGACCTGGTGGCTGAGATGCGCGACAGCGTCGGGCGTCCGGATGCGCCGGTGTTCATCGACCAGGAGGGCGGCCGGGTACAGCGCCTGCGACCGCCGCTGGCGCCGAACTATCCGGCTGGCGGGGCGCTCGGCGCGCTCTACCGGAGCGACCGCGCGGCGGGCCTGAGGGCGACGTGGCTGCATGCCCGGCTGCATGCCTTCGATCTGAGCCGCTACGGCATCACCGCAGACTGCCTGCCGGTGCTCGACGTACCCGTGGAAGGGGCGAGCGACGTCATCGGCGCGCGCGCCTATGACCGCGATCCGGCAGTTGTCGCGGCCCTCGGCCTTGCCGCCGCCGAAGGCCTGCTGGCCGGCGGGGTGCTGCCGGTCATGAAGCATGTTCCGGGCCATGGCCGGGCGACCGCCGACACCCATTTCGAGCTGCCCACCGTTCATACGCCGCTCGACGAACTGCGCGCCCACGACTTCGCGCCGTTCAAGGCGCTCAGTCACCTGCCGATCGCCATGACCGCGCACGTCATCTATAGTGCCGTCGATCCCGACGCGCCGGCGACGACCTCGCGCAAGGTGGTCGAGGAGATCGTGCGCGGCGAGATCGGCTTCGACGGGCTTCTGGTCAGCGACGATACCTCGATGAAGGCACTTTCTGGGGATTTCCCGTCAAAGTCGGCGGCGATCCTTGCAGCAGGCGTCGATCTCGTCCTTCACTGCAACGGGGTGATAGAGGAGATGGAGGGGATCGCCTCGCGGGCCCTTCCGCTGGTCGGCAAGTCGCTGGAACGCGCCGAAGCGGCGCTGAAGGCGATCACGGCTGGCGACGGCCACGACGAAGCATCGATCAGGGCAGAATTCGGTCACTATTTCGAGGCAGTTGCATAGCCTCTCAAGCAGAAGGCGCGGATCTTGGCGGAAGCATTGGAAAGCAAGGCTGCAAAGCCAGCACCGATGGACCGCCTGTGGGCGGAAAACGCCGACGAGGACCGGACGACGGACGACCCTTCGCTGGTCGTCGACGTCGCCGGCTTCGAAGGGCCGCTCGACCTGCTCCTGCATCTCGCCCGCAGCCAGAGGGTCGACCTCTCGCGCATCTCGATCCTCGCGCTGGTGGAGCAGTACCTCGACTTCGTCTCCCAGGCGCGGGCGCTGCGGCTCGAACTCGCCGCCGACTACCTGGTCATGGCCGCCTGGCTCGCCTTTCTCAAGTCGAAGCTCCTGATCCCCAAGCAGCCGGGCGAAGAGGGCGAAAGCGGCGAGGAACTCGCGGCGGTGCTGCAGTTCCGGCTGAAGCGCCTCGAGGCGATGCGCGATGCGGCTGCCCGGCTCGTCAACCGCAATCGGCTCGGCCGCGACGTCTTCGCGCGCGGCGCGCCCGAGATGGTCATCATCGACAAGCGCAACGAATACTCGGCCTCGCTCTATGACCTCTTGAGCGCCTACGCCGGACAGCGGCAGCGCCAGGCGATCACCAACGTGCAGATCGCCAAGCGCGGGGTGTGGTCGCTCAAGCAGGCGCGCGAGATACTGACCCGGCTGATCGGTCAGTTCAGCGACTGGACTTCGCTCGATCATTTCCTGATCCGCTACACGACCAACCCCGAGCAGCGGCCAACGGCGATCGCGAGTTCCTTTGCCGCGAGCCTCGAGATGGTGCGCGAGGGACATATCGAGATCCGGCAGCACGAACCTTTCGCGCCGATCTACCTGCGTGACCGCCAGAACGCCCGCAAGACCGAAGGTGCGTCATGACCGAAGGATCGAACGTCGTTCCGTTCTCCGTCGAGGATGAGGACGGCAAGGCCATCGAGATCAACCCAGCGGCCCGGCTGCATCTGGCCGAAGCCGTCCGTATGGCCGAAGCCATCGTCTTTGCCAGCGCCGAGCCGGTGAGCGAACGCCAGCTCGTGCAGCGCCTGCCCGAAGGTGTGGACGTGCCCGCCGCCATGGCGGAACTGCAGCGCATCTACGAGCGGCGCGGCGTCAACCTTATCCGCGTCGCCGACGCCTGGGCGTTCCGCACCGCCGGCGATCTCGCCTTCCTGATGAGCCGCGACACCGTGCAGCAGAAGAAGCTGTCGCGTGCGGCGCTCGAGGTGCTTTCGGTGATCGCCTACCACCAGCCGGTGACGCGCGCCGAGATCGAGGACATCCGTGGCGTCGAGACCTCCAAGGGCACGCTCGACACGCTGATGGAGACGGAATGGGTACGTATGCGCGGCCGTCGCAAGACGCCGGGCCGGCCCGTGACCTACGGCACGACGGAAAAGTTCCTCGACCATTTCGGCCTCGAGGAGATACGCGACCTGCCGGGCATCGAGGAGCTGAAGGGGGCGGGGCTGCTGTCGACGCGCATGCCGCCCGGCTTCTCCGTGCCGCTGCCGCCGGCCGACCCGGACCAGCTTGCCGAGGACGAGGATCCGCTGACGGACATCGATCTCGAGGAGCTTGGCCTGTTGACACCTCGGGCCACAGATGATTGACCGGCGCCGGTGAGGAACCGGCCCCGGAGGTTCATCCTGTGACGAGCAACAAAGCCCAGACGACGGCGGCCCGCGTGACGGCGGGCGTGACCTTTGCCGCGCGTCTGGCGTTCGAGAACATCCGCCATTCCTTCGCCAACGGGGCCGAGACGCTGCGCGACGTGAGCCTTGCCGCCGAACCGGGCGAGGTGCTTTGCCTGCTCGGCCCCTCCGGCTCGGGCAAGACGACGCTGCTCAGGATCGCAGCCGGCATAGAGGCGCAGAGCTCGGGCAGGGTGCTGCTCAATGGCAAGGAGATCGCCGGTCCGTCCGTGTTCCTGCCGCCGGAACAACGTTCGATCGGCCTGGTGTTCCAGGATTTCGCGCTGTTCCCGCATCTGACCATCGTCGACAATGTCCGCTTCGGGCTGACGGCGCTGTCGCGCGAGGAAGGCAGGCGCGAGGCGTTGATCGCACTGTCGCGCGTCGGGCTGGAGCACTATGCCGACAATTATCCGCATGCGCTGTCGGGCGGCGAGCAGCAGCGCGTGGCACTTGCACGGGCGCTGGCCCCGAGACCGGCTGTCCTGCTCATGGATGAGCCGTTCTCCGGCCTCGATTCGCGTCTCAAGGATTCGGTGCGGGCCGAAACGCTCGCCATCCTGCGCGAAAGCCGCGCCACGGCCATCGTCGTCACCCACGATGCCGAAGAGGCGATGCGTATGGGCGACCGCATCGCGCTGCTCAAGGATGGCCGCCTGGTGCAGACGGGCAGGGCGGAAGACCTCTATCTTCGCCCGGAGAACCTGTTCGTCGCCGGCTTCTTCTCGGAACTCAACGTATTTCCGGCGCGCGTAGTCGATGGCTATGCGGATACGCCTATCGGTGAGGTCGAGACCAGCATCGCCGACGGCACCGACGTACAGGTTGCGGTGCGGCTCAACGGCATCGATGTCAGTGAAACGACCGGCGAAACCCAGGCCCGGATCATCACCCGGCGCTATCTCGGCGTGGTGGAATTGCTGGAACTGGCGGTGTCTGGGGCCGAGACTCCGGTGCGGGCCCGCATCCGCTGCGGCGCTTTGTCCGCCAAGGCGCGAGATATTTGGCTTTCGTTGCGGAAAGCCGACGTTCTAGTGTTTGAAACCGGCGGCGAAAAAGCCTAGATCAATCCCAGGAAACAGTTCGAGAGAGAGTTCAATGGGTTCCTTTTCAATCTGGCACTGGCTGATCGTGCTGGTCGTCGTGCTGCTGCTGTTCGGCCGCGGCAAGATTCCCGAGCTGATGGGCGACATGGCAAAGGGCATCAAGAGCTTCAAGAAGGGCATGTCGGAAGACGATTCCGACGACACCAAGACGGTCGAACACCGCGCCGACGAGACCGTGAACCCGGGCAAGGAAAAGGCCAGCAAGAGCTGAGCCCATTCCGCCGTTAGCCGGACCGCATCGCCATGTTTGAAATCGGCTGGACCGAAATGCTGGTGATCGCGATCGTCATGATCGTGGTCGTCGGGCCGAAGGATTTGCCGCGCATGCTCCGAACCGTCGGGCGCATGACGGCCAAGGCGCGCTCCATGGCGGGCGACTTCCAGCGGCAGTTCAATGAGGCCCTGAAAGAGGCGGAACTCGACGACCTCAAGAAGTCGGTCGACGAGATCAGGGGCCTCAACCCTGCGAGTGAAATCCGCAAGCAGCTCAATCCGTTCGAAAAGGCCGCGGCCGACATCCGCAGCGGCTTCGATTCGGCGATGAAGCCGACACCGGCGGAGATCGCTGAAGCTGCGGCGGCGGATGCGGCTGCCCAGCCGGCCGAGCCGCTCAAGGCAGGTGCTACCGCGATGCCGGGCGTCGCCGGTCCGGAGGCGATGCCGACGTCGCCGCCGGTGTTCCCGGCAGCGGAGACCCGGTCGACCCCGGCGCCAGCAATTGCTACGCCGGCTGCAGCCGAAACGGCCAAGCCGAAGGCGGCAGCCAAGCCAAGGGCTGAGGCAAAGCCCGCTTCCACGGCCAAGACCGGCACCGCCGCCGCCAAGACGGTCGCGCCGAAAACCAGTGCGGCAAAGGCCACTGGCGAGCCGAAGACCGAGCCGGCCAAGGCCGCGCCCAAAAAGACGACCAAGGCAGGAAAATCCACGTGAGCGCCGAAGACGACGAGATCGACAAGTCATCGGCTCCGCTGATCGAGCACCTGATAGAACTCAGGACTCGGCTGATGTGGTCGATCGGCAGCTTCTTCGTGGCCTTCCTGGTCTGCTTCTTCTTCGCCAAGCAGCTGTTCAACCTGCTGGTCATCCCGTTCAAGTGGGCGACGCAGTGGGCCGGGCTCGATCCGCAGAAGGTCGAGCTGATCTACACTGCGCCGCAGGAATTCTTCTTCACCCAGATCAAGCTCGCCATGTTCGGCGGCCTGGTGATCGCTTTCCCGCTGATCGCCTCGCAGATCTACAAGTTCGTGGCGCCGGGCCTGTACAAGACCGAGCGCTCCGCCTTCCTGCCGTTCCTCATCGCATCGCCGATCCTGTTCCTGATGGGCGGGGCGCTGGTCTATTTCTTCTTCACGCCCATGGTGATGTGGTTCTTCCTCGCCATGCAGCAGGCGGGAGGAGACGGCGAGGTCCAGATCTCGCTCCTGCCCAAGGTGTCGGAATATCTCAGCCTCATCATGACGCTGATCTTCTCCTTCGGCCTGGTGTTCCAGCTGCCGGTGGTGACCACGCTGATGGCGCGTGTCGGTCTGGTGAGCTCGCGGGGCCTGGCAGAGAAGCGCAAATGGGCGATCGTGATCGCCTTCGTGGTGGCGGCAGTGCTCACGCCGCCCGATCCCGTCAGCCAGATCGGCCTTGCCCTTCCCACGATCCTTCTTTACGAGATTTCCATCTGGACCGCCCGGATGATCGAAAGGAAGCGCGAGCAGGAGCGCCTGGCAGGCGAAACGCAGAGCGAGGACGACACCCCCGCCGAGCAGACGCATGCAGCATCGACTTCCCTCGAAGGCACAGGCAGCGGCACCAAAGCCAGCTGACAGCCTGATCCGCCGTCGCGGTCGTTTCGATAACCACCGCGACCGGAACCTTTTTAAATGCTTGATATCAAATGGATTCGCGAGAACCCTGAAGCTCTTGTCGAGGCGCTGGCCAAGCGCGGACAATCGGCGGAGGCGGCACGGTCGACGGTCGACGACCTGATCGCGAAGGACGAGGCGCGCCGCGCGCACGTGTCCAGCCTGCAGGAGGCCCAGGAGCGCCGCAACGCCGCGTCGAAGGAAATCGGCAATGCGATGCGCAATGGTGATTCCGCCCTGGCCGAGACGCTCAAGGCCGAAGTGGCCGAGATCAAGGGCTTCATCCAGGATGGCGAAGGCCGCGAGCGCGAGCTCGACAAGGCGCTCGACGATGCGCTGGCGGTCATTCCCAACATGCCGCTCGCTGAGGTTCCCGTCGGCAGGGACGAGAACGACAATGTCGAGCTGCGCAAGGTCGGCAAGGTTCTGCCGCGCCCGAACTGGGTGAAGGAGCACTTCGAGATCGGCGAGGCGCTCGGCCTGATGGATTTCGAGCGCGCCGCAAAGCTCTCCGGCTCGCGCTTCACCGTGCTGAAGGGCCAACTCGCGCGCCTCGAACGCGCACTTGGCCAATTCATGCTCGACCTGCACACCACCGAACACGGCTACACCGAGGTGCAGCCGCCGCTCCTGGTGCGCGACGAGGTGCTATTCGGCACCAACCAGCTGCCGAAGTTCGAGGAGGACCTGTTCTTCACCCCGCACGGCGACGCCCGCCTGGGACTGATCCCCACCGCGGAGGTGCCGCTGACCAACCTGGTGCGCGAGGAGATCCTCGACAACGACAGGCTGCCGCTGCGGCTGACCGCGCTGACGCCCTGCTTCCGCTCGGAGGCGGGATCTGCCGGCCGCGACACGCGCGGCATGCTGCGCCAGCACCAGTTCTACAAGGTCGAGCTGGTTTCCATCACCGACGCGGAAAGCTCGCTGGCCGAGCATGAACGCATGACGGCCTGCGCCGAAGAGGTGCTGAAGCGTCTCGGCTTGCCGTTCCGCACCGTGGTGCTGTGCACCGGCGACATGGGCTTCGGCGCGCGCAAGACGCACGACATCGAGGTCTGGTTGCCCGGGCAGAACACCTATCGCGAGATTTCGTCCTGCTCGGTCTGCGGCGACTTCCAGGCCCGCCGCATGGATGCCCGCTACCGGCCCGCGGACCCTTCGACAGGCTCAGGGCAGGGGAAGGGCACGCGCTTCGTCCACACCCTCAACGGTTCGGGCGTGGCCGTCGGCCGTGCGCTGATCGCCGTGCTGGAGAACTACCAGAACGAGGACGGCAGCGTAACGATTCCTGAAGTGCTGCGGCCCTACATGGGTGGCCTGGCCAAGATCGAAAAGAACTGACATGCGCATTCTGCTGACCAACGACGACGGCATCCACGCCGAGGGCCTTGCCGTCCTCGAGCGCATCGCCCGGCAATTGTCGGACGACGTGTGGGTGGTGGCGCCCGAGACCGACCAGTCCGGCTATGCGCATTCGCTGTCGATCTCGGAGCCGCTCAGGCTGCGCAAGATCAGCGACAAGCACTATGCGGTGAACGGCACGCCGACCGACTGCGTCATCATGGGCGCGCGCCGGATCCTTCCCGAGCCCCCGGACCTGATCCTGTCCGGGATCAATTCGGGCCTCAACGTCGCCGACGATGTCACCTATTCGGGCACCGTGGCGGGCGCCATGGAAGGCGCGCTGATCGGCATCCGTTCGATCGCGCTGAGCCAGGCTTATGTCTACGAGAACGAAGAGCGGATCGTGCCCTACGAGACCGCCGAGGCGCTTGCACCGGCGCTGCTCAGGAAGCTGATCGCCACCGAACTGCCGATCGGCGTGCTGCTCAACGTCAACTTCCCCAATTGCCCGCCTGAGGAGGTGACGGGTCCCGTCGTCGCCAGCCAGGGCAAGCTCTCCTACGGCATTTGGGTCGAGGAGCGCCGCGACGGCCGCAGCCTGCCCTATTACTGGCTGCGCTTCGGCCGCGACGAGCCGGAGGTGAAGCCGGGAACGGACCTGCACGCCGTGCGCAACAAGCAGATTTCGGTCACGCCGCTGAAGCTCGACATGACCGCCCACGAACTGCGCGACCAACTGGCCAAGGCAATCGCATGAACATCGTGTCGGACGACCGTGAAGGCTTTGCCGCCTTTCTCCTCCGCCTGCGCGGGCGCGGCGTCGTTCCGAAGAGCCTGATCGCCGCCTTCGAGGCGACGCCGCGGCGCGAATTCGTCGGCGGCCAGTTTCACCACCTCGCCTGGTCGGACCGCATGCTGCCGATCGAGTGCGGCGAGGCGATCGAAGGCGCCGACATCCAGGCGGCGATCATTTCGGCCCTGAACATCGAGGCCGGCGACCGGGTGCTGGAGGTGGGCACGGGCTCGGGCTACACCGCCGCGGTCATGGCGCGCCTGGCTGCCCGCGTCATCACCGTCGACCGCTTCAAGACCCTGGCCGAGCAGGCGCGCCAGCGATTCGAGGCGCTCGGCATCACCAATGCCATGGTGCGGCAGGCGGACGGATCCGCCGGCTTGCCGGGCGAGGGGCCGTTCGACCGCATCGTGGTGTGGGCCGCCTTCGACAGCTATCCGCGCATGTTCGTCGACCAGCTCTCCAGCGGCGGCATCATGATTGCGCCGATCGGTCCCGAGGAGGGCGAGCAGGTGGTCTGCAAGCTCACCAAGATCGGCAGCCGCTTCGAGCGCGAGGACCTTGGCGTCGTGCGCCTGCAGCCGCTGGCAAAGGGCGTGGCCGCCGTCATCTGACCTGCGCGCTGCGAGGTTTTTCGGCACCAGTTCCCAGTCGCTGTCGCCAGCCCTGCCGAAGCGTAAAATGCCGAGCGTTTATTTGTTTCGCTTAACCGACCGGTAACATTAACGCGCTTTAATCATGCCTAGTTGGTATCGGGTAAAGCGCGGGTCGTAGCGATGCGTTTCAAAATCTTGAAGGCGAATGGACGCTCTCTGGCGCGCAATGGCGCCGTTCTGCTCTTGGCTGGTGTCGCAGCCGGTTGCAGTTCCAGTGTTGCGCGATTTGGTGGCAGTGGCGTCGATGACTTGTTCACCGCCTCGACCTCGAACCAGCGTGAGATCATCAACCAGCAGCCGCAGCCCTATCCCGGCGACACCCAGGCGGCTCCGCTCGTGGCCAGCAACAGCGGTTCGGTCGGCCGCAGCAGCCTGCAGCCGGTTTCCTCGCAGCCGCTGCCGGCACCGGTAGCCGCGGCTCCGGCCCCGGCCCCGGCGCTCGCCCCCGCGACGAGAACGGCCCAGGCTCCCGCGCTCGCTCCCGCCATGGACCGCACCGCGACGGCCGCCGTCAGCCAGCCGGCGCAGCCAAAGCTCGCCCAGGCCGAACAGAACGTCCTCAAGGTCCCGGGGCAGGCGACCAAGAAGCCGCTGCCGAACAATCAGCAGCCGCTGTCGACCGACAAGGTGGCGGTACTGCCGCAGCAGCCGAAGACCAAGGAAGGCAATACGGTTGCCAAGCTCGACGCCTCGACCGGCAAGAGTTCCGGTTCGGCGGGTGCCGGCGGCTACACGGTGGCCGAAGGCGATTCGCTCAACCGGATTGCAATGAAGCTCGGCGTGACCACGGCAGCCCTCAAGGAGGCCAACGGCCTGACCGACGGGCGCATCCGCATCGGCCAGACGCTGAAGGTGCCCGCCGCGAATGCCACGACCCAGGTCGCCAAGGCTGCGCCTGCGGCGGTCGATCCGGTGGTGACCAGCACGCCGGCGCCGGCCAAGCCGGCTGTCGCCGCTGCCAAGCCCGCGGTCACCGAACAGCCGACGGTTGTGGCCTACACGCCGCCGAAGAGCGACAAGCTGGCCCAGCAGGCCGAGGAATCCACCGATGCGGCGCCCAGCGCCACCGGCATCTCGCGCATGCGCTGGCCGGTTCGTGGCCGTGTCGTGTCCAACTACGGCAAGGGCGGCGGCAAGGATGGCGACGGCATCGACATCTCCGTTCCGGAAGGCACGCCGGTCAAGGCGGCCGAGAACGGCGTCGTCATCTATGCCGGCGACGGCCTCAAGGAGTTCGGCAACACCGTCCTGGTGCGCCACGAGAACGGGCTGGTCACCGTCTACGGCAACGCCAGCGAGCTCAAGGTGCAGCGCGGGCAGAAGGTCAAGCGTGGCGACGAGATCGCGCTGTCGGGCATGACCGGCAACGCGAGCGCCCCCAAGCTGCATTTCGAGGTGCGCAAGAACTCCGCTCCGGTCGATCCGACGACCTATCTCGAATAAGCCGCCTCGACCGAGGCCGGGTATCGAAGCCCCGGCTCGAGCGGCTCCAGGAAATTCCGGCCATCGACGCCCGTCCCGCAAGGGGCGGGCGTTCGCATTCAGTCCTTCAGCGGCTTGCCCAGGCGGCCGGCCAGGTCCTGGATGAACTGCCAGGCGACGCGACCCGAACGGCTGCCGCGCGTCGTCGCCCATTCGAGTGCGTCGGCACGCAGGGCCTCGGCGTCGATGTCCAGGCCGTGATATTGCGCGTAGCCGCCGATCATTTCGAGATACTCGTCCTGCGAGCACTTGTGGAAGCCGAGCCACAGGCCGAAGCGGTCGGACAGCGACACCTTTTCCTCCACCGCCTCGGACGGATTGATGGCGGTCGATCGCTCGTTTTCGATCATGTCGCGGGGCAAGAGGTGGCGCCGGTTGGAGGTGGCATAGAAGATGACGTTGGCCGGCCGGCCCTCGACGCCGCCTTCGAGCGCCGCCTTGAGCGACTTGTAGGACGTGTCGTCGTGGTCGAACGAAAGGTCGTCGCAAAACAGGATGAAGCGATGTCGTGCCGCCTTGAGCAGGTTCATCAGCTTGGGAAGCGTGTCGATGTCCTCGCGATGAATCTCGACGAGCTTGAGCGGCGAGGCAGTTCGGCCTCCGGCGTTGATGGTGGCATGCGCCGCCTTGACCAGCGACGATTTGCCCATACCGCGCGCGCCCCACAACAGAACGTTGTTGGCCGGCAGGCCGGCGGCGAAGCGTTCGGTGTTGTCGACGAGGATGTCGCGGACGCGGTCGACGCCCCTGATCAGGCCGATGTCGACGCGGTTTACTCGGTGCACGGGCTCGAGATAGCCGGGATCGGCAGCCCAAACGAAGCAATCGGCAGAGTCCAGGTCCGTTTCGGGCGCTGCCGGCGGGGCAAGTCGCGCCACCGCGGCGACGAGACGGTCGAGTTTGTCGTTGAGCGCTTCGATCGTCTTGTCCATTGCACACTTCCCTTGCGGCATTCGATTGCGGTGCCGCTTTACCATGCTCGGATTGCAGGGAAAAGCGGCGCTCCCGGGACCATGTGCAGTTGCATTGGTGGCTTTAGCGACTATATTCCGCGCACATTTCCCGGGGCCGGATTTGCGGCTTCCCGTCACTTCTCAGGAGACATTCATGTTCGTCACGCCGGCATACGCACAGGCCACGGGGGTCACGCCCGACGTATTCGTCAGCATTCTGCCGTTTGTGCTGATCTTCGTGATCATGTATTTTCTCATCATCCGCCCGCAGCGTACCCAGCTGAAGAAGCGCGGCGAGATGCTCTCGGCCATCCGTCGCGGCGATACGGTCGTGACCGGCGGCGGCTTCGTCGGCAAGGTGACGAAGGTGATCGACGACAACGAACTCGAGGTCGATCTGGGCAACGGCGTCAAGGTGACCGCGCTGCGGGCCACCATTTCCGACGTTCGGGTCAAGGGCGAGCCGATCGCCAACCAGAACGCCAAGAAATAACCGTATTCAAGGCGGAACGCACCGCTTTCACGCCTTAACGGACGAGGCCAAATGCTCTATTTCTCGCGCTGGAAGACAATCGCGATCTGGGCCGTCGTGCTCCTCGGGGTGCTCTTCTCCATCCCGAACATGCTGACCCAGTCGCAGCTCGATTCACTTCCCGGCTGGCTTCCCAAGCGCCCCATGACGCTTGGCCTCGACCTCCAGGGCGGCTCCCATATCCTGCTCGCGATCGATCGGCAGGACCTGATCGACGAACGCCTGCAGGCGACGCGTGACGACATCCGCACGCTGCTGCGCGACGCCAAGATCGGCTATACCGGGCTCACGGGCACCGGCAAGACGGTCCAGGTTCGCATCAGTGACGCGAACGAACTCGAGGCTGCAAAGAAGGCGCTCGCGGCGCTGACGCAGCCCGTTTCGGCCGGAATCTTCGGCGGCGGCACGCTAGCCGAGCTGTCGCTCGAGGAGCCGGAGCCTGGCGTGATGCGCTTCACGCTCACCGAGGATGGCATTGACTATCGCGTCAGCAACGCCGTAACACAGTCGATCGAAGTCGTCGGCCGCCGCGTCAACGAGCTCGGCACGAACGAGCCGATCATCCAGCGCGCGGGCGCGGACCGCATCCTCGTCCAGGTCCCCGGCCTGCAGGATCCGCAGCGCCTCAAGGACATCCTCGGCAAGACCGCCAAGCTGACCTTCCAGATGGTCGACCAGACGATGTCGGTGGAGCAGGCCCTGCAGGGCCGCCCGCCGGCCGGTTCGACGGTCATGTACTCGCAGGACGATCCGCCCGTTCCCTATCTCATCGAGAACCGGGTGATCGTTTCGGGTGAGAACCTCGTCGATGCCCAGGCCACCTTCGACCAGCGCACGAGCGAGGCCGTCGTCTCCTTCCGCTTCGACGCCAAGGGCGCCGCGCGCTTCGGCCAGGCCACACAGCAGGGCGTCGGCCGCCTGTTTGCCATCATCCTCGACAACCAGGTGATTTCGGCACCGCAGATCCGCGAGCCCATCTTGGGCGGCACCGGCCAGATCTCGGGAAGCTTCACCGCCCAGAGCGCCAACGACCTTGCCGTGCTGCTGCGCGCCGGCGCGCTGCCGGCCGACCTGACAATCGTCGAGGAGCGCACCGTCGGCCCGAGCCTCGGCGCCGACTCGATCGCCGCCGGCAAGTTCGCCTCGATCATCGCCGGCATTCTGGTGGTGTCGTTCATGCTCGTCGCCTACGGCACGCTCGGCATCATCGCCAACATCGCGCTGGCCGCGAACGTGGCGCTGATCATCGCGACCCTGTCGATCCTCGGCGCGACGCTGACCATGCCAGGCATCGCCGGCATCGTGCTGACGGTCGGCATGGCGGTGGACTCCAACGTCATCATCTACGAGCGCGTGCGCGAAGAGCGACAATTGGGCCGATCGCTCGTGCAATCGCTGGATTCGGGCTTTGCCCGCGCGCTTGCGACGATCGTTGACGCCAACTTCACGACCTTCATCGCCGCCATCATCCTGTTCTATCTGGGTTCTGGTCCGGTGCGCGGCTTCGCCGTGACGCTGGCGATCGGTATCGTGACGACGGTCTTCACCGCCTTCACGCTCACCCGCTGGCTGGTTGCCATCTGGCTCCGCCGCATGAAGCCCAAGGAACTGCCGAAGGGCCTGGTGCGCCTGGTTCCAGACAACACCAGGTTCCCGTTCATGGCCTGGCGGCGCTATGCCTTCACGCTGTCGGCGCTGGCTTCGCTTGCCGCCATGACGCTGTTCTTCTCGGTCGAGATGAACTACGGCATCGACTTCCGCGGCGGCACCAGCATCGAGGTGCAGGCCAAGCAGGGGACCGCCGATTCAGGCGACGTTCGCTCACGGCTCAGCGAACTCAACCTTGGCGACGTGCAGGTGCAGCAGTTCGGTTCCGACCAGAATCTGCTGATCCGCGTCGAGGGCCAGAAGGCCGGCGACAACGCCGAGCAGAGCGTGGTCGAGAAGGTGCGTGGCGAGCTGGCCAACGACTACGACTTCCGCCGCGTCGAGTCGGTCGGGCCGACGGTTTCCAGCGAGCTCGCCTGGTACGGCACGCTCGGCGTGCTGACATCCATGCTCGCGATGCTGATCTACATCTGGTTCCGCTTCGAGTGGCAGTTCGGCCTCGGCGCGATCATCGCCACCGTGCACGACGTGACCATGATGGTTGGCCTCTATGTCATCACCGGCATCGAGTTCAACCTGACCAGTATCGCGGCGATCCTGACCATCGTCGGCTACTCGATCAACGACACGGTGGTGGTCTACGACCGCGTCCGCGAGAACCTTCGCAAGTACAAGAAGATGCCGATCGAGCAACTGCTCGACCTGTCGATGAACCAGACGCTGTCGCGTACGGTGCTGACCGGCGTGACGACACTGCTGGCGCTGATTTCGCTCTACCTGTTCGGTGGCGAAGTCATCCAGTCGTTCACGCTGTCGATGATCTTCGGCATCCTGGTCGGCACCTATTCGTCGATCTTCGTGGCCGGACCGCTGCTGATCCTGTTCAGGCTGCGGCCCGAGACCTTCGAGGCCGACGAGAAGGACAAGCCGGCCGTGCCGACCAACGTCCAGCCGACGAAGTCGTAAAAGGCAATGGCGGCAGGCCTGGTCATGCGAGAGGCGCACTTTCCCGGAAGGGCCCCCGTCGACGCCTATGGCGACGGCGGGTTCCGCTTCGCGGAGATGTCGCACCGCGGCTCGATCCTCTGCCTGCCGTCCGGCATCTATGGCTGGGAGCCGGCCGATCCGCTGGCGCTGACGCCGGCTGATTTCGCAAAGCTTCTCGCCGAAGCCGACAAGGTGGAAATCCTGCTCGTCGGAACCGGCAGGGAGCTGAGGCCGCTGCCGGCCGATCTGCGCGCCGCCCTCAAGGAGGCCAGGATCTCCGCCGATCCGATGTCGACCGGCGCAGCGGTACGTACCTACAACGTGCTGCTCGCCGAAGACCGCGCGGTCGCGGCGGCGTTCATCGCCGTCGACTGAAGTGGGCGCGAATGCCGCAGCGGTGATGGAGCTGGTCCGCGGTCAGGACCGCGACCGCTATCTGTCTGCCCTCTACGCTCCCGACGACAGGCGCGACGCGCTCTTCGCCCTCTATGCCTTCAATGCCGAAATCGCCGGCATACGCGACCGCGTCAGCGAGCCGATGCCGGGCGAGATACGCCTGCAATGGTGGCGCGACGTCATCGCCTCGGGTGACCCCCGGGCCGGCGCCGGACATCCGGTGGCCGAGGCGCTGCTGGCCGCGATCGCCGCGTACCGGCTGCCCACAGCCGCCTTCGACAACTACCTCGAAGCCCGCATCTTCGACCTCTACGACGACCCGATGCCGTCGCGGACCGATCTGGAAGGCTATTGCGGCGAGACGGCCTCGGCGCTCATCCAGCTTGCGGCGCTGGTTCTGGACGCGCCCGAGGCGGCCAGCCATGCCGAACTGGCCGGCCACGCCGGCTGCGCCCAGGCGATCACCGGCCTGCTGCGGCTGCTGCCCATGCATCGCGCGCGGGGTCAATGCTATGTGCCGCGGGACATCCTTGCAGCGGCGGGCATGACGGCGGAGGAGTTCGTGGCCGACGGCGAGAGCCAGCGGTCGGCCCTGGTTGTCCAGGCGATGATCGCCCTGGCGCGCGAGCATCTCGGCGCCTTCGCGCGGCAGGCCGGAGCAATGCCCGCTTCGCTTCGCCCGGCGTTCCTGCCGCTGGCGCTCACCGGCGCCTATCTCGACCGGCTGCAGCGCGGCAAGGACGGCATGTCCTCGCTGCGCAAGCACCTGCTGATGTTGCGGATAGCGTCGCGCGGCTGGCGCTGACCGGGTCGGCGACAGGGCATCGCGCCCGTGCAGGTTCAATCGGGTTGGTACTCTTCGCGCCTGGTGAAGAAGAAGTACCGACCAAGCCCGCGCGCGTTCACATAGGTGCGCACGTCCCGGTGCAGCCTTCGGGCCACGCTCGCAGAAGAAGTATTGTCGGGTGCCACGATCGACCCGATCTCAGCTTCGTCGGTGACGTAGAAGCCGAATGCCATGGCCGCTCGTGCGGCTTCCAGAGCAAGGCCGCGGCCGCGCCATGCCGGCGCGACATGATAGCCGATCTCGAGCGTCCGCGACCCGCCGACGTCCTGCCACGTCACGCCGCAATCTCCGATCAGCGTTCCGCTGGAACGGTCCAGCATGGCCCAGAGGCCGAAGCCGTCCCGCTGGTAGCGCGCGAGGTTCCGCTCGATCCACTCGGTTGCGCCCGCTTCGTCCGTCATTTCGGGATAGAAGCGCCGCGCATAGTCGTCGGCGAATATCGCAAGGATCGCCGCCTCGTCGCCGCGCTTCATCTCCCTCAGGATCAGCCGCGGCGTTGCCGGAGGGGGCGTCATCGCCCTTATTCCGCGGCCTGCGCCGCGGTCGCGAGGCCCAGCCAGACGCGGCAGTCGGCAAGGGCGCGGCCGGTCATGGCCTTCTTCTTGGCAACCGTCTTTTCCTTGCCGCGCAGGCGCTTGCCGTCGACCTTCGGCGCCTCGATTTCGGGGAACAGGCCGAAATTGACGTTCATAGGCTGGAACGAGCGCTTGCCCGGCTCGTCGTCGGAGACGATGTGCCCGCTGGTGATGTGGTTGAGCAGGGCGCCGAAGGCGGTCGTTGCCGGCGGCGGCGTCATCGGGCGGCCGAGCCGTTCGGCCGCGGCAAAGCGGCCGGCGAGCAGGCCGATGGCGGCACTCTCCACATAGCCCTCGCAGCCGGTGATCTGGCCGGCGAAGCGCAGCCCGGGCCGCGACCTGAGCTGCAGCGTCGGATCGAGCAGCGTCGGCGAGTTTAGGTAAGTGTTGCGGTGAAGGCCGCCGAGGCGGGCAAACTCGGCGTTCTCGAGGCCGGGAATCATGCGGAAGATGCGCACCTGCTCGCCATGCTTCAGCTTGGTCTGGAAGCCGACCATGTTGTAGAGCGTGCCCAGCGCATTGTCCTGGCGCAGCTGGACCACGGCATAGGCCTTGACTGTCGGGTTGTGCTCGTTGGTGAGTCCCATCGGCTTCATCGGGCCGTGGCGCAGCGTCTCGGGTCCGCGCTCGGCCATCACCTCGATCGGCAGGCAGCCGTCGAAATAGGGCGTGCCTTCCCACTGCTTGAACTCGGTCTTCTGGCCGTCCATCAGGGCCTGCACGAAGGCCTCGTACTGCTCCTTGTCCATCGGGCAGTTGATGTAGTCCTTGCCGGTGCCGCCGGGGCCGACCTTGTCGTAGCGCGACTGGAACCAGCAGGTGTTCATGTCGATGGACTCGAAATGCACGATCGGCGCAATCGCGTCGAAGAAGGCGAGCGCGTCCGACGACGTGCCGGCGGCGATGGCCTCGGCAAGCGCGGGCGCCGTGAGCGGGCCGGTGGCGATGATCGCCTGGTCCCAGTCCGCCGGCGGCAGGCCGGTGACTTCCTCGCGCACGATGGTGATCAGCGGGTGCGCCTCGAGGCGCGCGGTCACCGCGTTGGAGAAGCAGTCGCGATCGACGGCAAGCGCACCGCCCGCCGGGACCTGGTTGGCATCGCCCGACGACATGATCAGCGAGCCGGCGAGGCGCATTTCGGCATGCAGCAGCCCGACAGCGTTGGTCTGAGCGTCGTCGGAGCGGAACGAGTTCGAGCAGACGAGTTCGGCGAGGCCCTCGGTCTTGTGGGCATCCGTGCCGCGCACGGGACGCATCTCGTGCAGGATGACCGGCACGCCGGCCTCCGCCGCCTGCCATGCTGCTTCCGATCCGGCGAGGCCGCCGCCGACGATATGAATGGGTTTTGCGCTCATGGTCGCCGAGATAGTCCCTTGGCCGGTTGAATGCAATCATTGCGGTGGATTGCGCAGACTCAGCCGATTGCCGTGGACGAGGAACGACTACTAAGATGGCCTGATGACGACGCGCTCGATCTGTCGCCTGCTGCTGGCGGGCATGGTTTCGCTCTCGCTCTATGGGGCTGGTCTCTCGCCGGGCCTGGCCGCTTCTGCCTCCGGTCGCATCGACATCTGCCATGGCTATGGCTGCGCCTTTCGATCACGTCTCGATCTCGGAGAGGGCGACGCCAGGAAGCTGACGTCGATCATGGCGGCGGGCAAGGCCTCGCCGAAGGCCGAGCGCGCCGCGATTGCCAGGGCGGTTAGCTACTTCGAAAAGAGGGCACAGCAGGTCACCGGCGTGAGCGACCAGCCGAAGTCGGAGTTCGGTGCCTCGAAGGTCAGGGGGCAGATGGACTGCGTCGACGAGTCCACCAACACCGATGCGCTGCTGCGCTACCTGCAGGCCAGAGGCTTGCTCAAGCACCACAAGGTGGACCGCCGGACCTCGCGCGGGTTCCTTCTAGACGGCCGCTATCCGCATTGGACGGCGGTGGTCCGGGCGTCGGACGGAACCAGGTGGGTGGTGGATTCGTGGTACGCCCCGATGGGCGGCGCGCCCGACATCTTCCCGCTCGGCGAATGGAGGAAGCGCGGCGTGCTGGAAAGCGGCGCGCTGAACTAGCCATTGCTTCAAGTGCGGAAACGACAGGAAACGACAACGCCCGCCGGGGGAGGAAATCCGGCGGGCGTCGTTTTGGTGGTCAGCCTCTGGGAGGAGGAGGGGGCTGACCTATTCGCCTTCGCCGGGGAGGAGGTCGGCTGGGCGAAATTCCTTTCGCCGATCGAAGAGGGCGAAACTCTTTGGGTAACGACGCCCGCCGGAGGGAGGAGAACCGGCGGGCGCGTTAAGAGTGGTCAGCCTCAGGGAGGAGGAAGGGGCTGACCTATTCGCCTTCGCCGGGGAGGAGGTCGGCTGGGCGAAATTCCTTTCGCCGATCGAAGAGGGCGAAGCTCTTTTGGGTAACGGCACCCGCCGGGGGAGGAGGATCCGGCGGGTGCGTTAGGGTGGTCGGCTTCGGGAGGAGGAGTAAGCCGACCTATTCGCCTTTGCCGGGGAGGAGGTCGGCTCGGGCTGAATTTCTTTCGCCAGTTCGAAGAGGGCGAAACTCTTTCCGGTAACGACACCCGCCGGGGGAGGAGGTCCGGCGGGTGTGTTAAGGTGGTCAGCTCATCGGGAGGAAGAAGCTGACCTGATCCGTCACGGCCGGGGAGGAGGTCGGCGTTGACGGAAAGCCTGAATTAGATTGCGCGGCGGGCGATCGACTGGATCTCGCCACGATTGATGCCGAGATCGGCAAGCTGGCGGTTCGACAGGCGGCCAAGCTCGTTCACCGTCTCGCGATAAGCACGCCAGTTGCGGTAAGTGCGGAGCAAGTTCATTTTAGTTCTCTTTTCGGTTCGGACAGGTTGGTCTCAGCAGACCAACTTCGGTTAGATGGCTTTGCGCGCGACGAAGTGGATGTCGCTGCGGGTGATGCCCAGGTCGGTCAGTTCACGGTTCGACAGGCGGCTCAGCTCGCTCACGGTGTCGCGATAGCGGCGCCAGTTGCGGTAATTGCGGATCAGGTTCATCTTCGTATCCCGTTCGTCTTTTTTCGCTTCGTGTTTACGGGGTGTAGATAGGTCCGCTCTGATTAAAAATGAAGCGCTATGCTCGCATGGCAGCAATGCGTTTTGTGCATTGCAACATTAATCGGCATTCACCCTTCGGTCACAATTGTGGCCGAATCGAATTTTTGCCATACTAGACAACGGCTTGGGCCGATCGTGCAGTGCATGATGGGGGAGGGTGACGCGTGGCGAGCCATGCAACCAAGGTGAAGATGGACATCGCCCGCTGGGCAGATGGAGGGCTCATCGACCGTGCCACGGCCGATGCGCTGGTCCGCGACGTCGAGGCCAACGAGCGCAGCGGGCTCAACTTCGGTTCGATCCTGGCTGTGATGGCAGCACTTCTGTTCGCGGCGGCCATTCTCATCCTCGTCGCCGCCAATTGGGAGGCGATACCGCGCCTGGCCAGGGTCGGCGGGCTGTTTGCCCTCATCCTTGCAGGCTATGTCGGCGGCGCCGTGCTCAAGCAGCGCGGCCATGGCGGCCTGGCCGAGGCGCTCTGGCTGATCGGCGCTGCTGCCTTTGGCGGCTCGATCGCGCTGATCGGGCAGATGTATCATTTCTCCGGCGACGAGGCGGCTGCCATCGTCACCTGGTGCATCGGAACGGGCGTTGCAGCCGCGGCGCTGCGCTCCAACGCACTGACGGTCGCCGCGGTCGGCATCGCCGACTTCTGGCTGGTCAGCAAAGGCTTCGAACTGTTCCGGCGCGCGGATTTCCCGCATCTGTTTCCGGCGTTCATGGCCGTCCTCTGGGCGCTGTCCTACTGGACCGACAGCCGCGCGGCACGGCACCTGATCCTGCTCTCGCTCATTCTCTATGCGGTGCTCCTGGGCATCAACTACGACGTGATGCCGGTGGGAATAGTGCTGGCGCTGGTGTCGGCCGCGCTGCTGGCGGTATCGGCCCTGGCGGCGGCTCCTGTCGAAAGCGTCGTCCGCCTGGGCGGGCGCCTGCCGCTGCACGCGCTGATCGGCTTCCTGACCGGGATGGCATTGCTGCAGTTCGACCTGGCCGATGACGACGGTTTCGCCATCGCTGCGGCGGTGGCGCTGGCCGTGATCGCGGCGGTCATCGTCTTCCTGGGTCGGGAGAGCCGGGCCTTGCGCTGGGTCGCCTATCTCGGTTTCGCCTTCGAACTGGCGATCGTCTACGTCGCCACGGTGGGCAGCATGCTGGGCACGGCGGGCTTCTTCTTCGCAGCCGCAATAATTCTCGCCGGTCTCGCCTATGCGATCATCCGCATAGAGCGGCGGATGAAGGCCCAGGCAGCAGGGGGAGCCGCATGATGTCCCGCTACAAGCGCATCGTCGCGGCGATCGTGCTCGCGCTGGCGCAGATCGGCTTCCTGGGCTGGATGATCGCCGGGAGGGCGGCCCTGCTGCGCAGCGGCCAGGAGGTGCTGCTCAAGGTCGAGCCGGTCGATCCGCGCGACCTCCTGCGTGGCGACTACGTGCGCCTCGGCTATGACATCTCGCGCCTGCCGGTCGAGAGGGTCGCCAACCTGCCTCAGGGCGAGACAACGTCGGCGGAAGGGCCGATCGTGGTGCGCCTCAAGAAAGATGCCGATGGCTTCTGGCGTGCGACGAGCGCCTGGCTGGGCAGTGCGGCGCTGACGCCGGCGGCGGCCGACGAGGTCGATATTCGCGGCGAAATCTCCGACGGCTGGAGCCTGGCGCCGGGTTCCGAGATCGGCGTGGAGTACGGCATCGAGCGCTTCTACGTGCCGGAAGGCGAGGGCCTGGCGATCGAGCGCGACATGCGGGTGCGCAGCTTCGGCATCAGGGTGGCGGTCGGCAAGGACGGCAGCGGCCAGATCAAGGCGCTGATGGACGGCGACACGATGCTGTTCGAGGAACCGCTATATTGAGCGAGCTGGCCACCGCACAGTTCCGGCGGCACTGGCTGTGGCGCCTTACGGCTCCACGGCCACGATCGCTTCGATCTCGACGGTGATGTTGTCCGGCAGCGAGCCGAAGCCGACCGCCGAGCGGGCATGACGCCCGCGCTCGCCGAAGACCTCGAGCAGCAGGTCCGAGCATCCGTTGATGACCTTGGGATGCGCTTCGAAGTCCGGCACCGCGTTGACCATGCCGAGCAGCTTGACGACGCGGCGGACCCTTGACAGGTCGCCGATGGCCGAATGGATCACCGCGAGCAGGTTGAGCCCGGTCAGGCGTGCGTCGTCATAGGCCTGCTCGATGCCGATCTCGGCGCCCACCTTGCCCCTGCGAAGCATGCCGTCTGCCTGGCGCGGTCCCTGTCCCGACAGATAGAGGATGTTGTCTTCGCGCACGAACGGCACGTAGGTGGCGATGGGAGCGGGCGGCGGCGGCAGGGACAGGCCGAGTGCTGCGAGTCGGTCGTATGGGGTCATTGGCTCGGCGGTGTTTGCTGTTCTGCGAGTTCTGCCTGCCGGATGCAGGCGACGCTGTGGCCAGGGCCGACCGTTTCGCGCGCCGGCACCAGTTCGGCGCAGGCCGCGACCGCGTGCGGGCAGCGGGTACGGAACACGCAGCCTGACGGCGGGTTGAGCGGGCTCGGGATGTCTCCCTGCAGAATGACGCGCTCGCGCCGCACGGTGGGGTCCGGCACCGGAGCGGTCGCCAGCAGGGCGCGCGTGTAGGGGTGGCGCGGGTTGGCGTAGACGGAGCGCGCCGGCCCCTGTTCCATGATCCGCCCGAGATAGAGCACCACGATCTCGTCGCACAGGTACTCCACCACCGTCAGGTCGTGGGAGATGAAGATCATGGTCAGGCCGAGCTCGCGCTGCAGCTCCTGGATCAGATTCAGCACCTGCGCCTGGACCGACACGTCGAGCGCCGAGACCGGCTCGTCGGCGATGATCAGTTCCGGTTCGACCGCGAGCGCGCGTGCGATGCCGACGCGCTGGCGTTGCCCGCCGGAGAACTCGTTGGGGTAGCGCCGCCCGTGCTCGGGCGAGAGGCCGACGCGGGTCAGAAGCTCGTCGATCCTCGCCTGGCGGGCGGCGCCCTTCGCCAGCCCGTGTGTGTCGATCGCCTCGCCGATGATGTCGCGCACGCGCATGCGCGGGTTGAGGCTGGAATAGGGGTCCTGGAAGATGATCTGGAGACGGCGGCGATAGGCGCGCAGCGCCTTCTCGGAAAGACCGAAGAGGTCGACGCCGTCGAACACGGCCTGGCCGGACGAGGGTTCGACCAGCCGCAGCAGGCAGCGTCCGGCGGTGGTCTTGCCCGAGCCGGATTCGCCGACGATGCCGACGATCTGGCCGCGCCGGACATCGAACGAGATGTCCTCGACCGCCTTGACCGGGCCGCTGCCGGTCGAGAACTGCTTGCTCAGGCCGCGCACCGACAGCAGGATTTCGGCGTCGCCGGCGGAGGTTTGTCGGGCGTCGGTCACAGGAGTTCGTGCCTCCAGCAGCGGGTCAGGTGTTCGGGCGACGCGTTCAGCAGTTCCGGCGGGACCGCCTCGCAGCGCGCTTCGGCAAGCGGGCAGCGCGGGGCATATGCGCAGCCCGAGGGCAGCGCCAGCACGCTCGGCACGCTGCCCGGGATCGGGTTGAGCATGAGCCGAGAACCGTCGTCGGCGCGGTCGCGCTTCGGATCCGGAATGCAGGCGAGCAGGCCCTTGGTGTAGGGGTGGCGGGGCCGGGCGAAAAGGTCGCGCACCGGCGCCTGTTCGACGACGCGGCCCGCATACATGACCGCGACCTCGTGGGCGATCTCGGCGACGACGCCGAGATTGTGCGTCACGAACAGGATGCTCATGCCGATCTCGCGCTGCAGGCGCCGCATCAGGTCGAGGATCTGCGCCTGGATGGTCACGTCGAGCGCGGTCGTCGGCTCGTCGGCGATCAGCAGCGCCGGGTTGCAGGCGAGCGCGAGCGCGATCATCACGCGCTGGCGCATGCCGCCGGACATTTCATGCGGATACTGGTCGAGACGCTTCTCGGCGGCGGGGATCTCGACGAGTTCGAGCATCCTTTTGGCGCGCGCCCGCGCTTCTGAGCGCCCGACCGGCTCGTGCAGACGGATCATTTCCATGATCTGGTCGCCGATGGTGAAGAGCGGGTTCAGGCTCGTCATCGGCTCCTGGAAGATCATGGCGATCTCCTTGCCGCGGATCGCCCGCATCCGCCTCTCGCTGAGAGTGGCGAGGTCGACGACGCTGCCGTCGCGCAGGCGGTAGAGCAGGCGGCCGCCGACGATGCGGCCCGGATGCGACAGGAGCCGCATGATCGACAGGCTGGTGACCGACTTGCCGGAGCCGGATTCGCCGACCACCGCGAGCGTTTCGCCGCGACGGACGGTCAGCGTGACCCCGTCGACCGATTTCGCGGCGCGCGACCCCATGACGAAGTGCGTGCGCAGGTCCTCGGCGCGCAGCACCACGTCGGCAGGAAGCGCCTCCGGCTGGCTGGCGGCTTTCAATGCGGAAACAGCCATGGTCAGAGATCCTTGCGCAGGCGCGGATCGAGCAGATCGCGCAGCCCGTCGCCGACGAGTTGCAGCGACAGCACGGTGAGGATGATGGCGAGGCCGGGGAAGATCGTCACCCAGTCGGCCTGGCCGACATATTGGCGGCCGGAAGCGATCATCGTGCCCCAGGTCGGGATTTCCGGGCTGACGCCGACGCCAAGGAAGGAGAGCCCGGCCTCGGCCAGCATCGCATAGGCGAAGATGAAGGTCGCCTGCACCAGGATGGGCGAGACGAGGTTGCGCAGGACGTGCCGCGTCATGATGCGCCAGGTCGGAACGCCGAGCGCGCGCGCGGCCTCGACATAGGGCAGTTCGCGGATCACCAGCGTCGAGGCGCGCACGATGCGCGCAAGCCGCGGGGCGTAGACGATGCCGAGCGCGATGATGACGGTGGCGAGCGACGGCCCGAGGGCTGCCACAAGCGCGATCGCCAGCAGGATGTCCGGAAACGCCATCATCGCGTCGATGATGCGCGAGACCACGCCGTCGGCCTTGCGGAAGAAGCCCGCGACGATGCCGAGCGTGATGCCGACGACACCGGCCAGCGCGGTGGCCGCCGCGCCGACCATCAGCGACAGCTGGCCGGCGTAGATGGTGCGGCTGAAGACGTCGCGGCCGAACTCGTCCGTGCCGAAGAACCAGGTCGCGCTCGGTGGCTTCAGCCGGTTGACGATCGACAGCTTGTTCGGCGCATAGGGCGCGATCAGCGGCGCGAGCATGGCAAGCAGCGTGATCGTCGCGATGACGGCAAGGCCGATTGCCAGCGTGCGGCGCTGCAGGATGAGGGTGGAGATGCGCGGAGTGTCCACGCCGGCGGAGGAGGCAGCCATCAGTAGCGCACCCGCGGATCGATCATGAGGTAGAGCATGTCGATGCCGAAATTGATGAGGACGTAGATCGCGGCGATGACGAGCAGGGCGCCCTGGATCACGGGATAGTCGCGGCGCAGCACGGCCGAGACGACGAGGTTGCCGACGCCGGGGAGGCTGAACACCGTTTCGGTGACGACGGCGCCGGAAACCAAAAGCGCGGCGGTCAAGCCGACGACGGTGAGCACGGGGATGAGCGCGTTCTTGAAGGCGTGCTTCATGACGACCCGGAATTCGCCCATGCCCTTGGAGCGGGCAGTGCGCACGTAGTCGTCGTTGAGCACGTCGAGCATCGACGCGCGGGTAAAGCGGGTGATCAGCGCGGAGGAGACGACGCCGAGCGCCGTCGCCGGCAGGACGAGGTGGCCCATCCGCGCCAGGAACGAGGCATCCGGGCCGCCATAGCCCGCGACCGGGAACCAGCCCAGGCGAACGGCGAAGACCTGGATGAGGATGAGGCCGAGCCAGAAGCTCGGGATGCTCGCGGCTAGCATGGTGAGCGTGGTGACCGACTGGTCGAACAGGCCCCCGCGCCGATAGGCCGACATGATGCCGACCGGCAGGGCGATGGCGCTGGCGATCAGTATGGCGAACAGGGTGAGAAAGAAGGTGGGCTCCGCCCGGTCGAGCAGGGCGCTCGCCACCGGCATGTCGAGGAAGATGGAGTGGCCGAGATCGCCGCGGGCGAGCTGGGCGAGGAAATAGACATATTGGATGGGCAGCGGCTGGTCGAGGCCGAGGCGCACGCGCAGCGCCTCGACGTCGGCCGGCGTCGCATCCGGGCCGAGCATGACCGCCGCCGGATCGCCGGGCGCCACGCGCACGATGATGAAGACGATCGTGACGACCGTGAACATCACGGTGAGCATGCCAAGGAGGCGCTGCAGGACGTATCGCATCGATCGGCTCCCGTTCGTCCCCCCGGCGCGGCTGTGGCCGCGCCGGATGAAGCTGGCTGTTACTTGGTCAGGTAGGCGTTCCAGAAGTACGGCCAGGCCGAGGGCGTGAAGCCTCCGAGCTTGGGCGACTTGGCCGACAGGGCGTTGAAGTTGCCAACCTTGTAGAAGGGCGCCTCGTCATAGATCAGCTTCTGGATGTCCGACCAGATGGCGACCCGCTTTTCCGGATCCATCTCGGTGTTGAGCGCGACCACGAGCTTGTCCTTGGCCTCGCTCGCCCACCATCCCGGATAGGACGAAGGCAGCGGCGCGATCAGCGCCGGGTCCGGCAGGAAAGGGCTGTGGGTGATGAAGATGTCCCACAGCGCCGGCTCGGCGCGGCGCTGCACCAGCGTCGCCCAGTCGACCACGTCGAGCTGCACCGCAAGGCCGGCCGCCTTGAGATACTCGGCGGCGACCTGCGCCATCTTGTAGTGGAACTCGTACTGCCGGCTGGTGAGGATGCGGATCGGCTTGCCGTCGTAACCGGCTTCGGCCGCCAGTTCCTTGGCCTTGTCCGGGTTGCCCTGGTTGTAGGGCTCGATGCCGGCGTCCGAGCGCCACTGGTAGCCTTCGGGGTAGAGAGCGCCGTCGACGGCGAAGAAGTCGGGCTTGCCGAAGGCGGCGGCCAGCATGTCCTCGGAATTGAGCGCTGCCTGCACGGCCTTGCGCAGGCCGGGCTTGGTCATCATGCCTTCCTTGTTGTTCATGATGAACATCGGCCAGCCGAAGGACTTGAGCACCAGCGGCTCGGTCTTGGCCTGGCCGTTGAGGCGGTCGAACGCCTCGACGGGAAGCAGGTCCGCATAGTCGTACTGGCCGGCGATGGCGCCCTCGACGCGGGTGTTCGCATCGGGAACCGGCACGAAGCGGATCTCGTCGAGATACTGCTTGCGCGCACCGCCGAAGCCGTCCGGCTCGCCCTCGCGCGACTTGTAGCCGTCGAAGCGGACTAGCTGGAGATACTGGTCGGGCTTGCGCTCCTTGATCATGTAGGGGCCGGTGCCGACATACTCGGACAGCGTTTCGCCGATCTTCTCGGACGGCAGCACCACGGCTGCGGAGTTGTTGAAGGCGAGCAGGGCGGTCAGCGGCGCAAACGGCTGCTTGAGCGTGATGCGGACGGTGTAGTCGTCGACGGCCTCGAGCTTGTCGAGGTTGGCGGCCACCAGCTTGCCGCGCGAGGCGACCTCGAGCCAGCGCTTCAGCGAGGCGACCACGTCCTCCGAGGTCATCGCCGTGCCGTCATGGAAGACGATGCCCTGGCGCAGCTTGATGGTGTGCACCTTGCCGTCGGCGGAGACCTCCGGCAGGCCCTCTGCGAGCAGCGGCGCGACGTTCCAGTTCTTGTCGAACGTGTAGAGCGTCTCGAAGAAGTGTTGCGTGACCATGCCGAGCAGGTCGCCCGTCGCGGTCATCGGATCGAGCGTGGTCAGTTCGCCGATCGTCGCGACGTTGACGACGCCGCCTCGTTCCTGTGCAAATGCCTGTGTCGTTGCCAGCATGCTCGCGCCTGCCAGACCTGCGATAATCAGTTTCCTCAGCATGTTCGCCTCCCTTTATCCATTCGAAGTGCTGGTGAAGTATTCAGTGCGCCTTTGCCAGTGACGTGACGACGCGCTCCATCTGGGCGACCACGGCCTCGGTGATGCGCTCGCCCTTGGCGGCGGTCGCGGTGGACGGATCGCCGACCACGCCCGTGCCGCCCGACATCTGGTGCATCGTGCGGAACAGCGCGCCGCGGCTGGCGCGGATCATGTCGGCGTTGGCCCAGTCGAAGGTCTCGACATAGGACATGTCGCCGATCAGTTCGCTGCGCACGCCGTCGGGTGCTGCCAGCAGCATCAGCGACGTCTCGAACTCGCAGGCGTGGTTGACGCCGGCGAAGCCGCTTTCGCGGATCTTTTCGAGTTCGGGGGCGGCAAGGCGCCACCAGGTCAGCATTGCCATGCGGCAGTCGCGATGGCGCGAGCCGAAGGTTTCGAGCAGCACCTGCCCGATGGCCTGGTTGCCGCCGTGGCTGTTGAACAGGACGATGTTGGTGAAGCCGTGGCGCACCACGCTTTCCAATATGTCGCCGACATAGGCGAGGAACGTCTCGTGGCGGATGCTCAGCGTCCCGGCGAACTCCATGTGGTGCTCGGAGCAGCAGACCTTGATCTGCGGCAGGATGAGCACCCGGTCGCCCATCCGCTCCTCCAGCCGGTCGAGGAAATGGCCGCCGATGGCGACGTCGGTGTCGATCGCCAGGTGTGGGCCGTGCTGTTCGATGGCGGCGACGTTGAGCACGACCGGGATCGATCGATCCAGCCCGGCGAACTCGTTGGTGGTGAGTTTTTCCCAGCGCATCTGCGTTCCCCTCAGGCGATGGTGCGTTCGGAGGTGCGGAAGCGTGCGAGCGCGGCCTCGTCGAGCTTGACGCCGAGGCCCGGGCCGTCGCTCGGAATGCGCACATGGGGCGGCTCGAAGGCGAGCGGCGTCTCCAGCAGATCGTGCGAGCGGATCATGCGGCCGAAGATGTCGCCCGGCCAGACGCAGCTCCTGGCCGCGGCCGACTGGTGCACGTACATCGCTTCCAGGATGCCGAGGTCGACCTCGGAGCCATGCCAGCAATAGAGGCCGGCGGTCGCGGCGATGTGGTCGAGCGCCTGGAACTTGGCGAGGCCGCCGTTGAAATTGAAGCCGTCGACGGCATTGTGGGCAAGCGCGTTGATGGCGTCGTGCGGACGCTGGCCCTGGTAGACATAGGGCAGGGACACGTGCAGCACAATCGGGATGGACGAGAAGCGGCGCAGCTCGGCGAAGTCGAGCAGCATCCAGCGCGGCAGCGGATCCTCGAGCAGCAGCACGTTGCCGACCGCCTCGAGCTCGCGGATGATGCGCCGCGCGTTGCCCGAATTCTCCCAGCGCTGGTTGGGGTCGAAGATCACCTTCATGCCGGGAGCATGCTGCTTGATCTCGGCGCACCAGCCGGCGACGTCGTCCTCGAGGTCGCACTTGAACTTGATGACCTTGTAGCCCTGCTCATGGTAGCGGCGCACCCAGGGGCCGACTTCCTCCATCGTACGGTGGCTCGACCACGCGCTCACGGGGACGTGCTCGCGGACGGCGCCGCCGAGCAGGCGATGCATAGGCACGCCGAGCGACTTGGCATAGGCGTCCCAGATCGCGCATTCGAAGCCGTCATACTCGCGGCACAGCGGCAGCGGCAGGTCCTGCAGGGTCAGGTCCATGATCGACTGACCGAGCAGGTTGGCGCAGATCGCCTCGATGCGCGGCCATTCGTGGTCACGGTAGAATTCGCCGAGGCCGACGGTGCCGTCGGCCAGCGTCATGCGCACGATCAGCTTGGGCAGTTCGTCGAACTGCATGCTCCAGGCGGCCTTGCCGCCGACCGGCAGCATGTGCAGCGGCTTGGCCAGGCTGTCGGAATTGATGACGCCCTTGTGGGCCGGCACGACGACCTCATCGAAGCGGAAGGAAACGATGGTCTTGTCGGCTATCGGCATGGTCGGCTTTCGGCTCGCTGTTGGAACGAAACCGAGGATGTAGTTTTCCTACGAATATGTCAATCTTTGCGGAGTAAAATTTCACAACGAATTTGAAAGCCGCGACGAAGCGCCCCGCCGATGCCGCGGAGAGGACCTATTCGGGAGTGCGGTGAGGGCGTGCGGCGGGGCGTCAGTCGCCGACGGGCTGGCTGTCGGTGCTGCCGTGCAGCGCCACCAGCGTCGAACGGGCGCGCCAAAGCTTCTTGCCAACGGTGTTGCGTCGGCGTGCGCCGATCAGCGTCGAGATGCAGTCGAGCACGAAGAGCTGCCCGTAGCGTCCGCGGTTGGGCATGTAGAAGAACTTCTCTTCGTCGAAGGCAACCAGCGGCACGTTGACCGACGCCTGCTGGGCGAGGGGGCTGCCGGGGTGGGTGACGGTGACGACCTTGGCGCCGAGCGACAGGGCGATCTGCGCGCTGTCGACGAGCGAGCGCGGCTTGCCGGTGACCGAGAAGATGAACAGCACGTCGTCGGCCTCGACCGTCGAGGCGATGATGCGCTGCTTGTAGGGGTCGGCGGTGGCCGATACGGCGATGTCGAGGCGGAACAGGCGGTTCTCGGCCTCGCGGGCGACGTTGGCGGAACTGCCGCCGACGCCGAAGCAGAAGGTGCGACGCGCCGCATGGATCAGGTTGGCGGCCTGTTCGAGGGCGGCCGGGTCGCGCTGGGCGAAGGCGTTGGCGAGCGCCTGGCTGGTCGCGTCATAGACATGCTGGGCGACGTCCGGGCCGGTCTCGGCGGCCGATGTCCGTTCCGCCGCGATGTACATCCGGCCGATCGCGTAGTCCTGCGCGAGCCTGATCTTGAAGTCGGTGAAGCCGTCGCAGCCGATGCGGCGGGCGAAGCGGATGATCGTCGGCTCGCTGACCTTGGCCTTTGCCGCGAGATCCTTGATCGGCAGGCGCGTCGCGGCCTCGATGTCGTCGAGGATGACGTTGGCGATGGCGCGGTCCGCCGGGTTCATCTCTCCGTTTTCGATGCGGAGCCGGTCGATGAGGCTGGTCTGGTTTGCCATGTGGCCTTCGCTGCCGAGTCTGGGTTGGCCGATCCTAGGTCATGTCGTCAGGAATCCAAGGGGCCCCTGATTTTCGCGAAAAGACACGCCGGGCGGCATTGGATATCCACGCCCCTGCCGGCGTGCGGCCATGGCGTCGGGGCAAGGCTTGCAATAACATCCCGCCTAACGCGGCGGACGTCCCCATTGGCGATCTGCCGTGAGTGGAGGAAAGCGAAATGGACGAACCCGATCGTTGGCGCCAGATGTCGAGCGCGCCGAAGGACGGCAGCAGGATCCTGGTCACGGTGCGCCCGGTCGAGCAGGGGCCGGCCGAGGTGGACGTGGCCTATTGGGCGCGGACCGACCAGTTTGGCAGCGAAGGCTGGCGCGCCGCAGACTCCTATCCGGGCTGCATCATCGGCTATGCCGAGCCGGAACTGAAGTGCTGGATGCCGCTGCCGCAGGCCAACCTGGGCAAGAATGCGGGCAAGGCCTTTGCCATGCCGCAGCCTTGGGAAGGCGACGAGATCGAGGTGGACGGGTCGGGTATCTGAGCTGAGGCGTGTGGCTGCCTGAACAGGCCGGCTGGCGAGGCTGGCTGTGATGGCTGGTGCGGATGATAGGAGTCGAACCTACACGCCTCTCGGCACTGGAACCTAAATCCAGGGCGTCTACCAGTTCCGCCACATCCGCATGCGACCGCAAATCCCATGTCGCCATCATTCTGTCAATCTCGCGGAGGAAATCGGCTTGGCCGGGAGAAATGGCGAAGATGGTTGAAAATTCGGCCCGCGTGTGACAAAAGGCCTGTCGAATATGACGGGACGCGAGAATCCGTCTTTGCTGGATACGATAAGAAGTAGAAATAACAACAACTTATCGAGATCTTCGGAAGACGGCGGAACAGGTGGGCCGAAATAAGCGGTTCCGGGTTCCAATTTGCGGACTTGAAGCCACCCCCGGCAAACGAATTCGGGCAGGCTGAACGGCTGGATGCCGTCGCGCCGCGCCATACGTAGGACAAAGGTTTGATGATGCAGGTCACCGAAACGCTCAACTCCGGTCTCAAGCGCGAGATCAAGGTCACGGTCCCGGCCGGTGACATGGAAGCCCGCCTGGCGAAGCGGCTTTCGGATGCCAAGGACAAGGTCCGCATCAATGGCTTCCGCCCGGGCAAGGTGCCGCTCCAGCACATGCGCAAGATGTACGGCAAGTCGTTCATGGCCGAGGTCGTCAACGAAATCCTGACCGACTCGACCCGCACGATCATCGCCGACCGCGGCGAAAAGGCTGCCATGCAGCCCGACGTCGTGATGACCGAGGACGAGAAGGAAGCCGAGAAGATCCTCGCCGGCGGCGCCGACTTCGAGTTCTCGCTGAGCTACGAGGTCATTCCGGCGATCGAGATCAAGGAATTCTCCGACATCAAGGTTTCGCGTCCGGTCTACGACGTGCCGGCCAGCGAGATCGACGAGCAGGTCAAGCGCATCGCCGAGTCGGCGCGCACCTTCGAGACGAAGGCAGGCAAGGCCGCCGAGGGCGACCGCGTCACCATCGACTATGTCGGCAAGATCGACGGCGTGGCCTTCGACGGCGGCACGGGCGGCGACCAGCCGCTGGTGCTCGGCTCGAAGGAATTCATCCCGGGCTTCGAGGACCAGCTGGTCGGCGCCAAGGCCGGCGACGAGAAGCTCGTCACCGTCACCTTCCCGGAAAACTACCAGGCCGCGCACCTGGCCGGCAAGGAAGCCACCTTCGACGTCACCGTCAAGGAAGTGGCTGCTCCCGGTGCCCTCGAGATCAATGACGAGACGGCCAAGAACCTCGGCCTCGAGTCGCTCGACAAGCTGCGCGAGATCGTCCGCGGCCAGCTCGAGAACCAGTTCGGCGCCATGACGCGCCAGAAGGTGAAGCGCCAGCTGCTCGACCAGCTCGACGGCAACTACAAGTTCGAGGCGCCCTCGAAGCTGATCGAGGCCGAGTTCAACAACATCTGGGGCCAGGTCACCCGCGACCTGGAGCTCGCCGGCCGCACCTTCGCCGACGAAGAGACGACCGAAGAGGAAGCCCGCGCCGAATACCAGCGCCTGGCCGAGCGCCGCGTGCGCCTGGGCCTCGTGCTGGCCGAGATCGGCGAGAAGGCCGGCGTGACTGTTTCCGACGAGGAACTGCAGCGCGGCCTGTTCGACACGGTTCGCCGCTACCCGGCCAGCCAGCAGCAGGAAGTGTTCGACTTCTACCGCAACAACCCGTCGGCGCTGGTCAACCTGCGCGCGCCGCTGTTCGAGGAGAAGGTGGTCGACCACCTGCTGTCGCAGATCTCCGTCACCGACAAGAAGGTGAGCAAGGAAGAGCTGCTGGCGGACGACGAGGACGAAGCTGCCGAGAAGCCGGCCAAGAAGGCTTCGGCCAAGAAGGCCGCCAAGACCGAGGCCGCCGAGGGCGAGGAGCCGAAGAAGAAGGCTGCTCCGAAGAAGAAGGCCGCCAAGGAAGGCGACGCCGAGTAAGGCTCAGCCTCCAGGCAAGGTTAGAAAAGGCCGCCGGGAAACCGGCGGCTTTTTTTGTTTGCCGTCTTGTCTGAACACCGACCCCTAACCGCGCATTGGCGTCAGATCAGTGCCAGGCCCTTCATGCTGGCAAAGCCCTTCCGCCCGATGATGATGTGGTCGTGCACCGAAATGCCGAGCGGCTTGGCCGTGTCGATGATCGTCCTGGTCATGTCGATGTCGGCGCGCGACGGGGTCGGATCGCCGGAGGGATGGTTGTGCACGAGGATGATGGCCGTCGCCGACAGTTCCAGCGCCCGCTTGATGACCTCGCGCGGGTAGACCGGCGTGTGGTCGACCGTGCCGGTCTGCTGCACCTCGTCTGCGATCAGGGCGTTCTTCTTGTCGAGGAAGAGGATGCGGAACTGCTCGCGTTCCTCGAAGGCCATCGAGGCGCGGCAGTAGTCCAGCACCTGTGCCCAGGACGACAGCACTTCGCGGCCGCTGATCTCGCCGCGCGCCATGCGCTTCGCCGCCGTCGCGATGACCTTGAGGTCGAGCGCCACCGAGGCGCCCACCCCCTTGACCTCCTGGAGCAGGCTCGCCGGGGCGCCGAGCACCTCCGCCAGCGTGCCGAAGCGCGCAAGCAGTGCCTTTGCCACCGGCTTGGTGTCGGCGCGGGGGATCAGCCTGAACAGCAGAAGTTCGAGCAGCTCGTAGTCAGCGAGCGCATCCGCGGCCGCTACGAAACGCTCGCGCAGCCGTTCGCGATGGCCGAGATAGTGAGGCTTGTCGGGGATGTCGCTGTTCTTGACGGGTGGTACGGGCTGCTCGCCGAAGAACCCGCGCTCGTCGTGCTCGTTGCCGTCCATCCGCCGCCCCCGCCGGCAGATGGCCGGCCGGGCGATCTTATGCGGGCAGGCCCGGGCGGTCGAGCCCCTTGGGCGACAGCGTGAAGATCTCGCAGCCGGTGGCCGTGACGCCGACGGTGTGCTCGTACTGCGCCGACAGCGAGCGGTCGCGCGTCACGGCCGTCCAGCCGTCGGAAAGAACCTTCACATGCGGGCGGCCGAGATTGATCATCGGCTCGATCGTGAAGATCATGCCTTCGCGCATCTCGACGCCTTCGTTGACGTTGCCGTAGTGCAGGATGTTCGGCGCGTCGTGGAACAGCGCGCCGACGCCGTGGCCGCAGAAGTCGCGCACGACCGAGCAGCGCTCGGCTTCGGCAAAGGTCTGGATCGCAGCACCGATCGCACCCGTCCGCACCCCCGGCCGCACGGCCTCGATGCCGCGCATCAGGCACTCGTGCGTCACTTCGAGCAGGCGTTCGGCGGCACGCTTGATCGTTCCGACCGGATACATGCGGCTCGAATCGCCATGCCAGCCGTCGAGGATGTAGGTGACGTCGATATTGACGACGTCGCCTTCGCGCAGCGGCTTGTTGTCGGGGATGCCGTGGCAGACGACGTGGTTGATCGAGGTGCAGCAGGATTTTGTATAGCCGCGATAGTTGAGCGTGGCGGGCACGGCGCCGTGGTCCATGCCGAACTCGAAGACGAAGCGGTCGATCGCTTCGGTCGTCACGCCGGGTGCGACGCGGTCGGCCAGTTCGTCGAGGCATCGTGCCGTGAGCTGGCAGGCCTTGCGCATGCCTTCGAAGGCGTCGGCTCCGTAGAGCCGGATCTGGCCCGTATTCCTGAGGGGCGCCGTTTCGGCGTCGAGATAGCTGACCATGGACTTCTGCCGGATAAGTTCGGAGTGCTCGCAAAGGGCATGCGAGGCATCGCCGCAGATTTGGCACCGGACGCGTCCGGATTCAACCCGCAAAGGCAATGGCGCGCGCTTTTGCGCCGCCCGGCCGCCCAAAAAGGCGACGGTCAGCCGCCCTTGGCGGGCTGGAAGAGCGGTTGCTCCGGGCGCGGGGCGTCGGGATCGGCCGATTTCAGGCTTTCGACGTGAACCCAGCCGCGACGGCCCGCGGCCATCACCAGCGCCCAGTTGCCGTCGCGGGCGAAGATCCTGACGCCTTCGCCCTGCTTGACCGGGTAGAGCACGGGTGCGGCGATCTCCGGCCGCTGGCGGAGATAGATGCGCGTGCTGGTGAACAGCATGCCGGGCTCGCCGCTCTTGCCGGGCTTGCTCGCCACCGAAGGGCGCGGCGCCGGCATTTGCGGACGCGGGGCGGGCGTCGGCGGCGTCTTCTGGATGGAGGCGGTCTTGACCTCTGCCGGGGGACGCAGCGGCGTGCCAGGCTCGGACACCCTGGGGGCTGGCGCAGGTTTCGAGGCAACGGCACCCGTTGGCCGCGGAGCCGCTGCCAGTTTTGGCGCGGCCTTTGGCTGGGTCTTGGCGTCGCGCCGCTCGACGTCCGCCTTGGGTCGCGCGATGTCAGGATTGGTCTGTGCCCCGACGCTTGCCTGCGGGCGCAGCACTTCCTTGCGTGGCGCGGCTTCGCCTCCGGGCCGGCTGGCCACGCGGGCAGGGCGTTCGCCTAGCCCCGACTTGCTGGGCACTTCCTGCGTCATCGCCCAGCCGCCCGCCGCCATCGCGCCGAGCAGGAGCCATCTCAGTTTTGGAAGGGCGAATCCGGACATGCGGCGAGTCTGGACTTCAGAGCTTAAAGCCGCGTTGACGCAGGTGACCGCACGGGCAGGGCGCTAGGCCTTCTTGAGGAACTCGGTCTTCAGGACGAGCCCCTTGACCTGCTTGGTGTTACATTCGATCTCGCCGGCGTTGCCGGTCAGGCGGATGTTCTTGACCAGGGTGCCGCGCTTGATGGTCTCGGAGGTGCCCTTGACCTTGAGATCCTTGATCAGCGTGACCGAATCCCCGTCGTTGAGCGGGGTGCCGTTGCTGTCCTTGACGATGTCTTCGGCCATGATGCTTCCTTCCGTGGCTGGCGTGGAGAGGACTGCAGTAGGTCGCCGGAACGTCGGCGTAAAGTGGGGCTGGTGGCAACAGGCGCGCATTTGCGATGCAAAGACAGGTCATCGTGGCCAAGACGCGGGAATATGGCCTGACACCGAGCGATGTGCGCCGGCGGTTCTGAGCGGAGGTCAAGACAAGACGCCGCTGTTGCGTTTCTACGCTCAGCAAGTGCTGAGCCGATGGCAGTCGCAGTCAAATGTATTTCTTGGAAAACCTGGTACGCCCAAGGGGAATCGAACCCCTGTTACCGCCGTGAAAGGGCGGTGTCCTAACCGCTAGACGATGGGCGCGCTCAGGTGAGGCGGTGTATAGTTGGGATGTTCGCGGCAGGCAACCCGTCTTTTTGCTGCGCCGCGAGATTTTTCGTCTTATCCCCTGCGGCCGCAGCGCCAGTTCCAGTCGCGCTCCGGACCGACGTCGACGTGGACCGAACTCGTGCTGCAATAGGTGCCCACGCCACCGCGTTCGGGCATCGAACGCAGGAATGTGGCGAGTTCCCATTTGCCCACGCCGGGTACCTGGATGTCGGCGGCCGAGCAGGCCATGTGCAGCGACTTCTTGGCGCCGCCCACCCGGCGGTTGCGCTCGGGATCGCGGAAACCGGAGGTGACGATCATCTTGGCGCCGAATCGTTGCTCGACTGCCTTGAGCACGCGCACCAGCGACGGCCTGAGGCAGCTGACATCGACATTGTCGTTCTGCTTGAGCAGCCCGTTCGGTGCCAGGCGTGCCAGGCCAGCCGCGGAGGCGACCTCGTAGGACCCGTCGTCGTCGCCTTCGTTCAGGTCTACGTCGCTGTCGTCGTTGATGCCCGACTTGCGCTTGATCTCGAACAGGTCGGTGGTGCGGACGCCCGGCAGCGCCCAGTCCGAATCGCCGCCCGACGAGCCGCCGAGCGAAGCCATCGCCACCTGCTTCGAGTTGGCCTTCGTGGAGGCGAGGGTGATGATCGGCTTGGCCTTTTCCTCGGGCGCCTTCGGCGCAGTGGCCGGAGCAGCGGCAGGAGTAGTCGCGATGAGCGGCTTGGTTTCTCCTGCCTTTGGCGGGGCCGCCTTCGTGGGCGAGGAGCTGAACAGCGACGCGAGGAAGCCCTTCTTTTTGGGCTGCTGCGGCTCCTCGGGCGTCGTGCCGGCAGCCAGGCCGTTGTCCGGCTGGGCCGAGGGCTTTTCAGGCGTGGCTTCCGCGACCTGCGTCGATTCCGCTACCTTCGGCTGTTCCGCACCGGTCGTGGCGGCGGCTTGCTGCGGCTGCTCCGCCTTTTCCAGCGCGGATGCCGCCGCCGATTCGGTGCCGGGCTTGTTGACGGGAACGTAGCCGACCTGGTCGGGCAGGGCCGTGTCGCCTTCGGCACTCATCGCAAGATTGGTGCCTGCCTGCGCGGTCGCTGCGGTGGGCGATCCTGCCGCCTCGGTTGTGCCGGCAGCCTCAGTTGTTGCGGTCGTCGCGGACGAAGCATTCGCCAGTTCGAGATTGGGCTCGCCCGTGGAGGTGCACGAGGCGGCGGCAAGCGAAACCAGGACGGTCAGCGCAACGCCGTACCTCCAGTCCGCTGGTCGCAGTCGTCCTGACGTCAAGCCGGTCCCCTCTCAATGCAATGCTGCCAAAGAATACGCTTGGCGATGAAATCCAACGTGTACGCAACCGCGCTTCTGAACGAGAAACGCTACCCGATCATCTGGCTGTGATCCCCCATTTTCGGGGCTAGGCGCCAAATACGGCGAGATCATGGTTGCCATGATTTCGCCCTCCTTGTCGATCGGCGTCAACTCACCGCAGATTTCAAGGAGTTACACTCGAACCTTGACATAGGTGCCGGGAGCATCTTCTAGCACCCGTCCGCTTGTGCCGGGCTTGCGCGCCGAAACGCGCCTGTCGTCCTTGGCCTCGATCCAGCGTTGCCAGTGCGGCCACCACGATCCCGCCGTCTCGGTCGCGTGGCTCAGCCAGTCGTCGAAGTCGCCGGTCGGCTTGCCGCTGCTCCAGAACTGATACTTGTTGGCGGCGGGCGGGTTGATGACGCCGGCTATATGGCCGGAGCCGCCGACCACATAGTCGACGTCGCCGCCGAAATACTTGCATCCGAGGAAGACCGAGCGGGCAGGGGCGATGTGGTCCTCGCGCGCGGCGAGGTTGTAGACGGGGATGGTGATGTCGGCGAGCGAAACCGTTCGGCCGGCCAGTTCCATCCTGCCTTGCGACAGGTTGTTGTCGAGATAGCAGTTGCGCAGATAGAAGGAGTGGTTGGCTGCGGCCATCCGCGTCGAATCCGCGTTCCAGTAGAGCAGGTCGAACGGCAGCGGCTCCTTGCCGCGCATGTAGTTGTTGACGACGTAGGGCCAGATGAGGTCGCCCGACCTCAGCATGTTGAAGGCCGTCGCCATCTTGGTGCCGTCGAGATAGCCCTTGCCCTTCATGGCGCGCTCGAGGGCGGCGATCTGGTCCTCGTCGACGAAGACCTTGAGATCGCCGGCATAGGTGAAGTCGACCTGGGTCGTGAAGAAGGTGGCCGAGCGGATGCGGTGGTCGCCTTCCTGCGCGAGCAGCGCCAGCGCCGCTGCGAGCAGCGTGCCGCCGACGCAGTAGCCGATCGCATTGACTTCGCGCTCGCCGGTCGCCTGCTCGACCATGTCGAGGCCGTATTGCAGGCCTTCCCGGATGTAGGCCTCCCAGTCCTTCAACCCGTGGCGCTGGTCGGGGTTGATCCAGGAGATGACGAAGACCGTGTGCCCTTGCTCCACCGCCCAGCGGATGAAGGATTTCTGCGGGTTGAGATCGAGGATGTAAAACTTGTTGATCCATGGCGGGCAGATCAGCAGCGGCCGCTTCAGGACCTTTTCCGTGGTGGGCGCGTACTGGATGATCTCGGCGACGTCACTGCGTCCGACCACCTTGCCGGGCGTCATGGCAACGTTCCTGCCGATCTCGAAGCCGGTGTAGTCGGCCTGTCTCAGCTTGAGGTCGCCCTTGCCCGCCGCGATGTCCTCGGCGAACATCTTCATGCCGCGCACCAGGTTCTCACCGTTGCTGGCGACGGTCTCGCGGAACAGTTCCGGATTGGTCAGGATGAAGTTTGACGGCGAGATCGCGTTGGTGACCTGCTTGACGTAGAAGCCGGCCTTGTGGCGCGTGTGCTCGTCCAGCCCGTCGGCATGCTCGACGAGGTCGCCGGCCCAGCGCGTGGTCACCAGATAGGCCTGCTTGAGGAAATCGAAGAAGGCGTTGCGGCCCCATTCGGGATCGAGGAACCGCTTGTCGGTCCGCTCGGGCTTGATCGCATCCTCGACCTGTTCGCCCGACATGCGCTGGACCGAATTGCCCCACACCTCGAGATAGCCGGCAAACAGGCGGGTCTGTGCCTCCAGCGCGCGCGAGGGGTCCGACAGCCAGTATTCGGTGAGCCTGGAGAAGGTCTTGACCATGTCGGTCATCGGCTCGGCCACCGTGTCGCGCACCTCGCCCTTCTCGCGCGGTTCGACCCAGGCCGAGGCCGCCTTGCCGGCCTGCTCGATCATGCGGGCGATGTTGAGAGCGAAACGCTCGGGGTCCTTGACCAGATATTGCTCGATGGAGGAGGGGGAATCGCCGCTCGGCTTGTCCGAATCGTCTGCCTTCGCCATGGTCCTCGCAGGTCCTCCCAAAGGGCCCTTTATTGACATACTATCATGCGACGTCTTACCGGGTCCAACGCGCTCTATCGCGCCTGTCAGGGAAACATTATGACATATCGTGTTGGTCGGCATGTTTTTTTTGGCGCCCGCGTGACACTCGCCGCGGCGCTTATGGCGACGCCGCTGATGGCCAGCGGCTGCGCCAGCACGAGCACCGCCAATGGTGCGACCGCCCAGGCCGGCGGACGCGGCGCGCAGGACACCGGTACCTATCCCAATCTCAACATTGCGCCCAAGGTCGCCGCGCCCCAGTTCACGGATGACGACAAGGCGGCCAAGATGGCCGCGCTGCAGGCGGCGCAGCGGCGCCAGGGCGGCGGCGCAGGCGGAGCATCGTCCGCTTCCGCGGCGATGACCACGCTTGCCCGGAAGCACGGCGCCGACACGCTCAAGGCCATCGAAGGCAAGTGCGACCCTATCGACCCCGCCTGCAATTGAGTATATACGCGCACGCATCGCGCAGCCCCCGTTTGCCTGGAACTGACATGGAAGAATTTCACAAGGTCCGCCGCCTTCCGCCCTATGTCTTCGAGCAGGTCAACCGTCTGAAGGCCAGCGCCCGTTCGCGCGGCGCCGACATCATCGACCTCGGCATGGGCAATCCCGACCTGCCGACCCCGCAGGCGATCGTCGACAAGCTGTGCGAAGTGGTACGCGATCCGCGCACCCACCGCTATTCGTCGTCGCGCGGCATTCCCGGCCTGCGCCGCGCCCAGGCCAGCTATTATGCGCGCCGCTTCGGCGTGAAGCTGAACCCCGACACCCAGGTCGTCGCCACGCTCGGCTCCAAGGAAGGCTTCGCCAACATGGCGCAGGCGATCACCGCGCCCGGCGACGTGGTCCTGTGCCCCGATCCGACCTATCCGATCCACGCCTTCGGCTTCATCATGTCGGGCGGCGTCATCCGCTCGCTGCAGGCGAAGCCCGATGACGGCTTCATTCCGGCGCTCGAGCGCGGCGTTCGCCACTCGATCCCGAAGCCGCTGGCGCTGATCCTCAATTATCCGTCCAATCCGACGGCGCATGTGGCGAGCCTCGACTTCTACAAGGACGTCGTCGCCTTCGCCAAGAAGAACGACATCATCATCCTGTCGGACCTCGCCTATTCGGAGATCTATTTCGACGGCAACCCGCCGCCTTCGGTGCTCGAGGTGCCGGGCGCCATCGACGTCACCGTCGAATTCACCTCGATGTCGAAGACCTTCTCGATGCCGGGCTGGCGCATGGGCTTTGCCGTGGGCAACGAACGGCTGATCGCAGCGCTGACGCGGGTGAAGTCCTATCTCGACTACGGCGCGTTCACGCCCATCCAGGTGGCGGCGACGGCAGCGCTGAACGGCGACGGTTCCGACATCGCCGAGGTGCGCGAGGTCTATCACAAGCGCCGCGACGTGATGGTCGATTCCTTCGCGCGCGCCGGCTGGGAGATCCCGGCACCGGCGGCGACGATGTTTGCCTGGGCGCCGATCCCGGAGCAGTTCAAGCATCTCGGCTCGCTCGAATTCTCGAAGCTCCTGATCGAGCACGCCGACGTGGCGGTCGCCCCCGGCGTCGGCTTCGGCGAGCATGGCGACGACTACGTGCGCCTGGCGCTGGTCGAGAACGAGCATCGCATCCGGCAGGCGGCCCGCAACATCAAGCGCTTCCTGTCGACGACCGCCAAGCATCCCAACAATGTGGTGCCGCTCGCAGCCCATCGCTGAGCGCACCGCAAGCCAATCCCGAACTACCGAGTGAAGAGGCGCCGCCGACCATGGCTGAAGCATTGCGTATTGGAATTGCCGGTCTCGGCACGGTCGGTGCTTCGGTGGCGCGCGTGCTGCGCGACAAGGCGGCGGAGCTCACCCGCCAGTGCGGCCGCGACATCGTCGTCACCGCCGTTTCGGCCCGCGACCGCTCGCGCGACCGCGGCGTAGACCTGGGCGGCGCGCAGTGGTTCGACGATCCGATCGAACTGGCCGAGAAGGCCGACATAGATGTCTTCGTCGAACTGATCGGTGGAGACGAGGGCGCGGCCCGCTCCTGCGTGCGCGCGGCGCTCGATGCCGGCCGCCACGTGGTGACGGCCAACAAGGCACTGCTCGCCAAGCATGGCGTGGCGCTTGCCGACATCGCCGAGAAGAAGGGCGTGCTGCTCAACTACGAAGCGGCGGTGGCCGGCGGCATCCCGGTCATCAAGACCATGCGCGAGGCCATGGCCGGCAATACGGTTTCGCGTGTGTTCGGCATCCTCAACGGCACCTGCAATTACATCCTGACGCGCATGGAAGCCGAGGGACTGACCTTCGAGGCCTGCCTCAAGGACGCGCAGCGCCTGGGTTATGCCGAGGCCGACCCGACCTTCGACATCGAGGGCAACGACACCGCCCACAAGCTGGCGATCCTCACCAGTCTCGCCTTCGGCACCAGGATCGCCGCCGACGACATCTATCTCGAGGGCATCTCGAACATCACCCAGGCCGACATCCGTGCGGCAGGCGAGCTCGGCTACCGCATCAAGCTGCTCGGCGTTGCCCAGCGCACCGAAACGGGTATCGAGCAGCGCGTCCACCCGACCATGGTGCCGACGGCGTCGGTGATCGCGCAGGTGCATGGCGTCACCAACGCGGTCGCGATCGAGACCGACATTCTGGGCGAACTGCTGCTCTCCGGCCCCGGCGCCGGCGGCAACGCCACGGCCTCGGCCGTCGTCGGTGACATCGCCGACATCGCCAAGAGCCGTCCCGGCTTCCAGCACGGCCCTGTCTTCGGCCGTCCGGCCAAGGAGCTGAAGCCCTACAAGAAGGCGCAGATGCGCAGCCACGCCGGCGGCTACTTCATCCGCCTGACCGTGCACGACCGCATCGGCGTGTTCGCGGCCATCGCCAAGCGCATGGCCGACAGCGACATCTCGCTGGAATCGATCGTCCAGCACGCGGACGGCAAGGACGGAGCCGGACAGAAGACGGTGATCCTCGTCACCCACGAGACGACGGAAGCTGCCGTGCGCAAGGCTGTCGACGGCGTCACCAAGGACGGCCACCTGACCGACAAGCCGCAGGTCATCCGCATCGAGCGGGCCGGCTAGGCCCGGACGGGCCGCGTGCCGGTGATGCAGGTCACCGGCACGGCCACGCGCCAGCATTCCCTTTCAATCGATTGATATTGTTTCGCTTTCGATTAAGGGGGCGACAGGTCTTGCCGTTGTCACAAGTGTTTGACAATAAGGGCCGGCCCGTTTCGGGCACCCCGAATTCATCGACTGCAGGACCCTGATATGGCGAAAAGCGTTGTTGCCGGTCTCGACCGGATCCTCACCATGGAACTCGTGCGCGTGACCGAGCGCGCTGCAGTGGCGGCAGCAAGGCTGCGCGGACGCGGCGACGAGAAGGCAGCCGACCAGGTGGCCGTCGACGCCATGCGCCAGGAACTCAACCGCCTCGCCATCGACGGCACCGTGGTGATCGGCGAGGGCGAGCGCGACGAGGCGCCGATGCTCTACATCGGTGAGGAAGTCGGTGCCGGCGGTCCCGAGGTCGACATTGCGCTCGACCCGCTGGAAGGCACCACCATCTGCGCCAAGAACCTGCCCAATGCGCTGGCCGTCATCGCCATTGCCGAAAAGGGCAGCCTTTTGTTCGCGCCAGACGTCTACATGGACAAGATTGCGGTCGGCCCCGGATATCCGGACGGCGTGATCGACATCGACGCGTCGCCTGCGGAGAACATCGCCAGCCTGGCCAAGGCCAAGGGCGTGCCGGTGTCCGAAATCACCGCCTGCATCCTAGACCGCCCGCGCCATGCCAAGCTGATCGACGCGGTGCGTACGACGGGTGCTGCCATCCGCCTGATCGGCGATGGCGACGTGGCCGGCGTGATCCACACCACCGACCCGGAAGAGACGGGCATTGACATCTATCTCGGCACCGGCGGCGCGCCAGAGGGCGTGCTGGCTGCGGCGGCACTGCGCTGCACCGGCGGCCAGATGCAGGGCCGCCTCATCCTCGACACGCCCGAGAAGGTCGAACGCGCCGCCAAGATGGGCATTGCCGACCCCAAGAAGGTTTATCGCATCGAGGAGATGGCGCGCGGCGACGTGCTGTTTGCCGCGACCGGCGTGACCGACGGCAACCTGCTCGCCGGCGTCAAGTTCGGCCGCGATTCGATCACCACGCACACCATCGTGCTGCGCTCGTCTTCGAAGACCGTCCGTGAAATCAAGGCGCGCCACCAGGACCTGGAAAAATTCTGATTACGCGCCGGCCGCAGTCGCCTATGGTCGGCCCGAGGCGGGTGGACCAGCACTGAATGGCGACTGAAAAGCGTAATTTCCTCGGCGTGAGGCGTTCGGCCACCGGTGTCTCATGGCAGCACCGGCTGACCGAACGCCAGGACATGATGGCGCTCGCGATCGCGCAAGGCCACGGCGTTCCCGACATCGTGGCGCGGGTGCTCGCCGGCCGTGGCGTGCTGCCCGAGGAGGCCGAGCGCTTCCTCGATCCGACGATCCGGGAACTCCTGCCCGATCCGGCGTCGCTGACCGACATGGACAAGGCGGCGGAGCGGATCGCCGAGGCAATCGTCCGCGGCGAGAGGGTTGCGATCTTCGGCGACTACGACGTCGACGGCGCCTGCTCGTCGGCGCTGATGAAGCGCTTCCTCGGCCATTTCGGCATCCAGTCCGAGATCTACATTCCCGACCGCATTTTCGAGGGTTACGGACCGAACCCCGATGCGATGCGCGAACTGGTGGCGCGCGGCGCCAGCCTGATCGTCACGGTCGACTGCGGCACCAACAGCGCTGCCTCGATCGATGCGGCCACCGAGGCGGGTGCCGACGTCGTCGTGCTCGACCACCACCAGGTCGGCGGGCCGCTGCCGAATGCGATAGCCGTGGTCAATCCGAACCGCGACGACGACCTTTCCGGGCAGGGCCATCTCTGTGCCGCCGGCGTGACTTTTCTCGCGCTGGTACACACCGCCAAGGTGTTGCGCGAGAAGCTGCCCGATGCGCCGCGTCCGGATCTGCTAAAGCTGCTCGATCTCACGGCACTCGCGACCGTGGCCGACGTGGTGCCGCTCGTCGGCGTCAACCGCGCCTTCGTGGTCAAGGGTCTGCAGGCGATGCGCCAGCAGAACAACCCCGGGCTGACCGCGCTTGCCCGCGTCGCCCGCATCGGCGAGCCGCTCAACACCTTCCACCTGTCCTTCCTGCTCGGCCCGCGCATCAATGCCGGCGGTCGCATCGGCGATGCTGCGCTCGGCAGCAGGCTGCTGGCGACCGACGATCCGGTCGAGGCCGGCACGATCGCGGATACGCTCGACCGCCTGAACCAGGAGCGGCAGGCGATGGAAACCGAGATGTTGGCTCAGGCACGCGCCGAGGCCGACGCCGAGATCGGGGCCGGGCCAGGGCCGGCCGTACTGGTCACCGCCAACACCAACTGGCATCCCGGCATCGTCGGGCTTCTGGCTTCGAGGCTGAAGGACCATGCCCGACGCCCTGTATTCGCCGTCGCCTTCAACGGTTCCGGCATCGGCACCGGCTCCGGCCGCTCGGTGTCGGGCTTCGACCTCGGCAAGCTGGTGCGCGAGGCGGTCGAGGCCGGCCTGCTGGTCAAGGGCGGCGGGCACGCCATGGCCGCCGGCATCACGGTCCAGAAGGAGAAGCTCGGCGAGTTGCGCGCCTTCTTCGAGACGCGTGCGGCCGCCGACGTGTTCCGCCTGCAGGATGAGGAAAGCCTCTTGATCGACGGCGCGCTTGCTGCCGAAGGCGCGACGCTTCAGCTGGTCGAGGCGCTGGAAAAGGCAGGTCCGTTTGGGCAGGGGCACGTGGCGCCGACCTTCGTGCTGCCGCGCCACAAGCTGGCCGATGTCCGGGTGATCGGCACCGGACATGTGCGCGTCGACTTGCGGTCCGAGAGCGGCGGCCGCATCCAGGGCATTGCCTTCCGCACCGCCGAGGCACCGCTTGGCGAGTTTCTGTTCAGGAACAGCGGCCGCACCGTTCATGTCGCGGGTTCGCTGTCGGTCAACCACTGGAACGGTAATCGCACCGTGCAACTGCGCCTCATCGATGCGGCGCTGGCCGGTCCTTAAGTCAGCACTGCCTGCAGCCTGACGATCTCGGCCATCTGGGCCTTCGTCGTTTCGTAGCCGATGCGGATGGCTTCGTCGGCGCGGTGGAAATCTGAAAGGCCGATGTGACCGAGCTTGGGCTGCAGCGACAGGTCCGGCGGGTCGCCGGCGAGGCGGGCGCGCGAAATTCGGTCCTGGATGATGTTGAAGGCTTCGACCATCACGCCGGTGATGCCGAGCCTTGCCTCGCGTTCGCTGGCATAGTCGCTTGGTGGGCCCTCGGCCGCCATTTCGCCGGCGCTGTGCTTGACCACGGCAGCGCGGCCGAAGAGGTCGTAGTGCAGGTTGACCGCAACCACGAGCGGCTGTTCGTGGGCGCGGCAGACCGAAACCGGCACCGGATTGACCAGCGCGCCGTCGACGAGGGTGCGGCCGTTGCAGGTGACCGGCTCGAACACGCCGGGAAGCGCATAGGAGGCCCGGATCGCCTTGATGAGCGAGCCGCTCGACAGCCAGATCTCGTGGCCCGTGCGGATTTCCGCGGCGACGCAGACGAACGGCTTGGGCAGGTCCTGGAAGGTCAGGCCGTTCATGTGCTGCTGCATGCGGGCGTCGAGCTTCATGCCGCCGAACAGGCCGTTGCCGACGAGTTGCAGGTCGAACAGGCCGAAGATGCGGCGCTTGGTCAGGCTGCGGGCGAATTCCTCGAGCTGGTCGAGCTTGCCGGCGAGATAGCAGCCGCCGACCAGCGCGCCGATCGAGGTGCCGGCGATCATGTCGATGCGGACGCCTGCCTCGTCGAGAGCCCTGAGCACGCCGATATGCGCCCAGCCGCGGGCGGCGCCGCCGCCAAGCGCCAGGGCCACGCCGGTCTCCTTCGGTTTTGCAGGATCGTTGCCGCCGGTCCCGGATGAAAAGCCGTTGGCTTCCCGGACGTTGTGGCGCGCGTAGAAAGATGCCCATTCGAGCATCGCAATCTCCCTTGTCCCGCAAGCAGATTACACCCGGCCCGTATTAAAATCGTGAATCTTTGTGCCGCCGGATCGGCAGCCGGTTCACGATTTCTTGCGGTAGATGTCTTCCGCGTTGAACAGGGGCGCGCTGCCGTCCGCACTGAGGGTTGCGACGCCGTTCTGTTGCCCCACCGTCCGGTAGAAGCAGGAACGCCGGCCGGTGTGACAAGTTGCATCGTGGCCGGTCACGTTTACGCGCAGCCAGATCGCATCCTGGTCGCAGTCGGTGCGCATCTCCACCACGTGCTGGAAGTTGCCGGAGGTCTCGCCCTTTTTCCAGAGCGCCTTGCGCGAACGCGACCAGTAGTGGGCGATGCCGGTCTCGATGGTAAGGGCCAGCGCCTCGGCATTCATGTGGGCGACCATCAGCAGCATGCCGTCACCGGCGTCGGTCACCACCGCCGTGACCAGGCCGTTGGCGTCGAAACGCGGAGTGAACGCAGCGCCTTCTTCGAGAAGGCGCTTGTCGTCGGAGGGTTCAGAAAATTGCAGCGCTGTCATCGCCGGATCCTGGGAGATTGTGGAGCCGGCGAGAGGGATCAGATCCCGCCGCCGCCAGCTCGCACCATTGTCACGAACCGGACCTGTTCCTCCGGGTTGTCCCGGAAAACGCCGGTGAAGGTGGAGGTCAGGGTGGTCGAACCCTGCTTGCGGATGCCGCGCATGGCCATGCACATATGCTCGGCCTCGATCATCACGGCAACGCCGCGCGGATTTAGCACGTCCTGGATGACCCCGGCAATCTGCGCCGTCATCGCCTCCTGGGTCTGCAGGCGATGGGCGAAGATGTCGACGACGCGGGCGATCTTGGACAGGCCGACCACCTTGCCGTCCGGCAGGTAGCCGACATGCGCCTTGCCGATGATCGGCACCATGTGGTGCTCGCAATGCGAATGGAATTTTATGTCGCGGACGATGACGAGGTCGTCGTAGCCGGCCACCTCCTCGAAGGTGCGCCCAAGCTCGTCCGCCGGGCACATGTCGTAGCCGTTGAACATCTCGCGGAAAGCCTTGGTGACACGCTTGGGCGTGTCGATCAGACCCTCGCGGCTGGGATTGTCGCCGGTCCAGCGCAACAGCACCTTCACCGCCGCCTCGACCTCCGCTTCGGTCGGCCGGTCGGTCGCAGGCTTTTCCATGTAAGCTGATTGCGGCATCAGCTTCTTGATCACGGCATCCATCTCAGGCGTCTCCAGTAGTCCCTGTCGGAGCAGGGACGAGTTGAACGGACACAGCCACTTCAGGAACAACCGGGATGGTGCCGTACCCAAAGCTGCGCATTTCGCCCTGTCTCCCGATGCCTCTTCGGCCGCCTTGCCGGGAGGCGAGCACCGCCATTATATATGGGCGGACACCACGATTGAAAGATGCGACAGCGACAAGAGATGGTCGTAACACGCATTCAGAGTGAAAAAAGTTGATCGACGATATCTACAACACGAAAATCCTTGGCTTCGCCGGCAATATCGGCCGGCTCGGCCGGCTGGAGCATCCCGACGCGACGGCAACGGCCCATTCCAAGCTCTGCGGCTCGACCGTGACCATCGATCTGTCGATGAGGGACGGTGTCGTCACTGACTTCGCCCATGTGGTGAAGGCCTGCGCGCTCGGGCAGGCGTCCTCGTCGATCATGGCCGAACATGTGGTCGGTGCAACCGCCGGCGAGCTGCGCGAGGTACGCGATACCATGCTGCGCATGCTCAAGGAGAACGGCGCGCCGCCGCAAGGCCGCTTCGCCGATCTGAAGTATCTCGAGCCGGTTCGCGACTACAAGGCGCGGCACACTTCGACCATGCTGACATTCGAGGCGGTCGTCGACGCCATCGGCCAGATCGAGCGCAAGCAGGCCGAGGCGGCCGCCTAGTAAGTCTCCAGATAGCGTCGGCTTTCGACGAACTCCGACCGGATCCAGTCGGCGAAGGCCTGCGCCGGTTCGGACAGCTTGCCGAGATCCTTGGCGACGAGCCAGTAGGCCCCGCAGACGACATTGGTCTCGAACGGCTTGACCAGCGCGCCCGAAGCCAGTTCGTCCCGCACCAGCAGCAGATCACCCAGCGCCACGCCGTGTCCCAGCACCGCGGCCTGCTTGGCCAGCGCGGCATCGGCGAGCAGGGGGCCGCGATCGGGCACCACGTCCCGCCCGACGCCCGCCGCCTCGAACCAGCGCGCCCAGCCTTGCCGGTTCTCTTCGTGCAGCAGCGTGTAGCGGGCAAGGTCGGCCGGACTGTCGAGCGGCGGGCCGGATTTCAGCAAGGAAGGCGACAGGACCGGGGAATCGATGACCGGACCGAGATGTTCGGCATCGCTGCGCGGCCATGACGTATCCCGCGCGCTGAAGCGCAGCGCCAGCTCCGCCTGGCCGCTGCGGAATTCGACGACGCGCGGGTCGACATCGAGCGAGACGTCGATGTCCGGCCGCTGTTCGCGGAAACGGTTGAGGCGCGGCACCAGCCAGCTTGCGCCGAGCGACGGTTCGGCGCTGACGGTGACCACGGTCTGTTCCGGCCGCGCGATCAGATCGCCGAGCCGCTGGTCGATGTCGTCGAAGCTCTTGACCAGCTGGCGCAGCAGCTTGTGTCCCGCGTCTGTTAGTTCGACACGGCGATGGTGGCGGATAAACAGCGGCTGGTTGAGGAATGCCTCGAGCTCCCGGATCTGCCGGCTGACGGCGGCCTGGGTGACGAACAGCTCTTCGGCCGCGCGGCTGAAGCTGAGGTGCCGGCCGGCGGCCTCGAAGCTTCTCAGCGCCGTCAGGGGAAGGCGTCCGCGCTTCATTTGCATAATCTCAAGTTATCCAACCCGGACGTTATACTCGTTTGAAGTGAACGGCCAGAGGCGGTCAAATCCTGCCGAAAAGGAGGCAGGACCATGCCGACGCTGTTCGATGCCTATGCGGACCTGTTCCGTATCGCGACGTTCCAGGCTGAAAATTCAGCACGCGCCAAAGGTCGCTGCGGCGCCGGCCGGCGACAACTCGAGGCCCCGCAGCATCGGTGCCCCCACCGACCGGCGAAACTTAGCTGGCTTGCGTGACACGGCGCCGCAGCGGCGCGGTCATATGCTCAGAACATTGCGTCTGCATGTCGGAATTGACATCTATGACGGATGAACAATCCGGAGCGGCGCGGGCGATGAGCCACGGCCACGACCACAGCCATGCAAGACCTGCCGCGCGGGGCCGCAACTGGCCCGGGCCCTGGCGCAGGACGCCGGGGCGCGTGCTCGGCACATCGCTGGTACGGCTCTACCAGCTGACGCTGTCCGGCTTCATCGGCAACTCCTGCCGGCACATGCCCACCTGCTCGGAATATGCCCACGAGGCCATCGCCCGACACGGCCTGTGGGCGGGTGGCTGGATGGGCCTGTTCCGCGTGCTGCGCTGCGGCCCATGGGGCACCCACGGCATCGACCGCGTACCGGAACAGCTGGCCAGCCGCTATCGCTGGTTCGCGCCCTGGCGTTGCTGGCACATCGGCAAATCGCCGCAGTAGGCTGTTTTCGCCGCACCGAAGCGCTTTACGGCGCAAAAATCTCCCCCTAAAAGATCGCGTCGCCGGACGCCTCCGGCATTTTCACCACCCGCGCTCGTTTGCGGGACTGGATAGGAGAAGAACTTTGCTGAATTCCGTTTCCCTGACATTTCCCGATGGTTCCGTCCGCGAATATGACGCGGCGCTGACCGGTGCCGGCCTGGCCGAGTCGATCTCGAAGTCGCTCGCCAAGAAGGCCGTGGTCTACGCCATCGACGGCACGTTGCGCGATCTCTCCGACCCGCTCGGCAAGTCCGGCAAGGTCGAGATCGTTACCCGCGACGACCAGCGCGCGCTCGAACTCATCCGTCACGACGCCGCCCACGTGCTGGCGGAAGCCGTGCAGGAGCTGTGGCCGGGAACCCAGGTGACCATCGGTCCCGTCATCGACAACGGCTTCTATTACGACTTCGCCCGCAACGAGCCCTTCACGCCGGAGGATTTCCCCGCGATCGAAAAGAAGATGCGGGAGATCATCGCGCGCAACCGGCCCTTCACCAAGGAGGTCTGGTCGCGCGACAAGGCCAAGCAGGTGTTCCGCGACAAGGGCGAGGCCTACAAGCTCGAGCTGATCGACGCGATCCCCGAGGACCAGGACCTCAAGATCTACGCCCAGGGCGAATGGTTCGACCTGTGCCGCGGTCCGCACATGGCCTCGACCGGCCAGATCGGCAACGCCTTCAAGCTGATGAAGGTTGCCGGCGCCTATTGGCGTGGTGATGCCAACAATCCGATGCTGACGCGCATCTACGGCACGGCATGGGCCGACCAGGCGCAGCTCGACGGCTATCTCCACATGCTGGAAGAAGCCGAGAAGCGCGACCACCGCAAACTCGGCCGCGAGATGGACCTGTTCCATTTCCAGGAGGAGGGTCCCGGTGTCGTCTTCTGGCATGCCAAGGGCTGGAAGATGTTCCAGAACCTCGTCGGCTACATGCGCCGCAGGCTGGACACGCAGGGCTACCAGGAGGTCAACGCGCCGCAGGTGCTCGACAAGAGCCTGTGGGAGACGTCGGGCCACTGGGGCTGGTATCGCGACGCCATGTTCAAGGTGACGGTAGCCGGCGACGACACCGACGACGACCGCGTCTTCGCGCTCAAGCCGATGAACTGCCCGGGCCACGTGCAGATCTTCAAGCATGGCCTGAAGTCGTACCGCGATCTGCCGGTGAAGCTTGCCGAATTCGGCAACGTCCATCGCTATGAGCCGTCGGGCGCGCTGCACGGGCTGATGCGCGTGCGCGGCTTCACCCAGGACGACGCGCACATCTTCTGCACCGAGGAACAGCTCGCGGCCGAGTGCCTGCGCATCAACGACCTGATCCTGACGACCTATGCCGACTTCGGCTTCGACGAGATTTCGGTGAAGCTGTCGACGCGACCCGACAAGCGCGTCGGCTCGGACGAGGCCTGGGACCACGCCGAAGAGATCATGAGCAACGTGCTCAAGACCATCGAGGCGCAGTCGGGCGGCAAGATCAAGACGTCGATCAATCCGGGCGAGGGCGCCTTCTACGGGCCGAAGTTCGAATATGTGCTGAAGGACGCCATCGGCCGCGAATGGCAGTGCGGCACGACCCAGGTCGACTTCAACCTGCCCGAGCGCTTCGGTGCCTTCTACATCGGCTCTGATTCCGAGAAGAAGCAGCCGGTGATGATCCACCGCGCCATCTGCGGCTCGATGGAGCGTTTCCTCGGCATCCTGATCGAGAACTATTCGGGCCATTTCCCGCTGTGGTTCGCGCCGCAGCAGGTGGTGGTGGCGACGATCACGTCGGACGCCGACGACTACGCCCGCGAGGTCGTGGGGAAGCTGAAGGCCGCAGGCCTCTCGGCCGAGGCCGACCTGCGCAACGAGAAGATCAACTACAAGGTCCGCGAGCACTCGCTGGCCAAGGTTCCGGTCATCCTCGTCTGCGGCAAGCGCGAGGCGGAGGAGGCGTCCGTCAACGTCCGCCGCCTCGGCTCGCGCGACCAGGTGTCCATGGGCCTCGACGAGGCGATCGCATCGCTGCACGACGAGGCGAGGACGCCGGACCGGCGCCGCGCCGCGCAGGGCTGAGCACCAAGGATGCAAAAACGGGCGGCAGTGATGCCGCCCGTTTTTGCTTGGGTTCAAGAAGAAGGCGCAGAAGGCCGATCGCGTGCTTCAGTCTGCCTGCCGTCGACACATTTCCATGAGTGCCGATTGCGGAACGGGCCAACTGCAGACGTTGTGCGTCCAGGCTGCGGCTACAGTCAGAAGGTCTTGTTGAACCGCAATTTTCCGCCCCATGACTCGAAGTCGTTGTCGCCGAGCCCATCATAGAAAGCCGAGGCCGAAACGGAACCGGTGCCACCTGACAGGGAGAAGCCGACCTCGCTCCGTCCGCGCAGGCCGGTGTCAGCAAGTCCGGGCGACGACGTGGCCGAGGTGGCTGTGTTCTTCTGCTCGAACGTCCACACACCTTCGAGCGAGACGAACGGCTGGAAGGCCGTGCCGTTGTCGAGTGCCGTCTGGTAGCTGATCCTCGGCCCGAACTCGAACGTGCCTGTCGCGATCTCGACCTCCGGTATCGGCAGGCCGAGGCCGTCGGCGTAGGCGTCAGTCTTCTCCTCGAAATAGGTGAGGCGAGCGGTAGGCGCGATGCGCCAGCGGTCGATGTCGTACTGACCGATCAATGCCGCCGAGACCAGCCAGCGCGTTCCGTCGAGCTGATCGGAATAGGTCCCCAGCGGTGAGGCGGTGTTGGAGGATTGCCCCCATGCCGCCCGTGCGTCCAAGAACAGTCCGTCAGTCAGCCTCGCCGTGAGGTACGGGCCGACCAGGTAGCCGGTTCCCTCGATCGTCGCGTCCCCATTGCCCTCCATCTCTGTCCAGTCGAGCTGGACGCCGAGACCGACGAGAACACGCGGTCCGACGAGATAGTCCGCGCCGCCGTGTAAGATGCCGAAACGGCCGTCGCCGCCCGGGGCATTGAAGCGGGCGAGCTTCCCCTCGATCCAGAGGTCGAACGGTGTCGCGAGGGGCTCGGTGGCGACTTCATCAGTGGTGTTGATGCCCGGCGCGCCGAATGGCGGTCGGTTGTCGTTGCCGCTGGTGGCTTGATCCGCATATGGGATAGGCAGAACGCCGCCTGAGGTATCATCCGCCGCAGTATTTGCTGACCCGGCCGCGGGTTCGGCCTGCGCCCGGCCCAGGCTGTAGGCGAAGGAAGCTTGATCGCCGGTGAAGCGCATGGCGATCGGCAGTTGGCCGGGAACGGTCAAGCCGAAGCCGGCGACGCCGGCGGAGCTCGAATGGCTACCCGTCAGCCGCTCGAGCCGCCGGGCAGAATCCGGTTGGTTGGCGACGATCAGGTTGGCGCGCGCTTCCAGGAAGGCTCCGATGAGCTCCGTCGTGGGGCGTATGTCGCCGGCGACGATGGTGCAGACGATCTCGTCTCCGGCCTGGACCACGATCGTGCCCGACTGGCTGGCGCTGTCGAGCGAGGAGCCGAGACTGTTGCAGCCGGCCGACGCGAGTTCGAATCCTGCCGGTACGGTGAAGGATATGGGGTGGCTTCCGGGCGGGACGTTGAGCGGACCCGACGAGCCGCTGCCGCCGGCTGCGGTGACGACGAAATTGAGCGACGGCTCCACAGAGGTGAAGGCGAATGCGCCGTCGCCAGAGCTTTCGATCACGAAGGTCACTCTGGGCGCTCCGACCGTGACACTGTATGCTTGGCTCCCGGAGAAAGGGCCGGTGCCCGTCGAACTGTCGGTCGCTTCTACCGTGAAGGAGAAATTGCCCGCTACCGTCGGCGTGCCCGACAGCGTGCCGTCGCCAGCAAGCGTAAGCCCGGCGGGCAATGCGCCGGCGCTGACCCTGTAGCTGTAGGGAGCGGTGCCGCCGCTGGCCGATACCGAAACCGATACCGGCACGCCGAAAGTAATCGCGGGAAGCGTCGTCGGCTCCGGCGAAATCGTCGGTGCGCCGATCACCAGCGTGAAGCTGCGGTCGACAAAGGCGGGCCCGTTACCGCCGCTGCTGTCGGTCGCGCGGATCGTCAGGTTGTAGCCGCCGCCTTGTGTCGGCGTTCCCGAAAGGACGCCGCCCGGGGACAGGCTGAGCCCAGCGGGGAGCGACCCCGAGTAGAGTGTGAAGCTATAGGGCGCAACGCCCCCGCTCGCGGTCAGCGTCTGGCTGTAGGCGACCGCGATTGCGCCGTCGGGCAGCGCCCCGTTGATCGCCAGCGTGGGTGTCGCGACCGCAAGCGAATAGGCGTTCGCGACTGCAAAGCTGAGGCCGTCGGTTGCGGTCACGGTGAAATTGAAGGTGCCCGCTGCGGTCGGCGTGCCCGACAGGATGCCGGTCGATCCGTTGAGCGTCAGCCCGGTAGGCAAGCCACCCGCGGTGACCGCATAGCCAAAGGGCGCAACGCCGCCGCCTAAGCTGATCGTCTGCGAATAGGCGCTACCCGCTGTCGCACCCGGCAGTGCGCCTGCCGCAGGGCTGAGCGTCAAGGTTGGCGCAGCGACGGTGAAGCTGTAGGCGCGGCTTGCGGAGAAAGGGGCGCCGGTGCCCGTCGAACTGTCGGTCCCGGTAATGGTGAAGTTGAAGGTGCCCGACGCGGTCGGCGTGCCCGACAACGTCCCATCGGCCGCGAGCGTCAACCCCGCGGGCAATGCGCCGCTTGTAATCTTGTAGTCATAGGGACCCTGGCCGCCGCTGGCGGTGATCGAAGCGCCATGGGCGGTGCCATAGACGGGCGCAGCCAACGTCGCCGGTGAAAGCGAGATCGTCGGCGGGCTGACCGTGATCGTCACCGTGGCCACCGCCGAATCGCCCGCGCCGTTGGAGGCGCGATAGGTAAGGCTGTCGGGACCCGCATAACCCGCGGTGGGTGTATAGTGGATACTCGTGCCCGCGGCAGTCGCGGTACCGTGCGCGGGCGATGTCACCACGATGATGCTGGTCGCAGCGCCGCCGCCGAGCGCGAGCGACATCGCGTTGTTCGATGAACTATGTGCGACCGTCGCGCTGCTGTCAGTCACGGTCGGCAAAGACAGGATCGTGAAGCTATTGGCGTTGGAACTGACGGAGGCGTTGCCCGCCGCATCGGTCGCGGTTGCTCGAACGCTGTGCATACCATCGGCGAGTGCGGAACTGGGCGTGAAGCTCCAGTTGCCTGATCCGTCCGCGCTCGTCGCGCCAGCGGACGCGCCGTCGATGACGATATCAACCGTGGCATTGGCTTCGGCGCTGCCGCTGATCGTGGGTGTCGTATTGCTCGTCGTGCTGCCATTGGTGGGCGCGGTGACCATCGGGGCGGGAGGTGGCGTGGTATCGATGGTGAAGTTGACGGTGGTCGAATTGGGCGACGTGTTGTTCGAGGCGTCAGTCGCGGTGGCATAGACGCTGTGCGCGCCCTCGGAGAGGGGCGACCCAGGCGTGAACGACCAGACCCCGAGGCCGCTGGCGCTGGTCGTCCCGGCGGAGCTTCCGTCCATGTAGACGGTCACCGTCGAGCTGGCCTCTGCAGTGCCGCTGATCGCGGGGGTCAAGTTGTTGAGCACATCGCCGTTCGCGGGGCTCGCGATCACCGGCGCCGCCGGCGGGGTGGTATCCACCAGCGACAGCACGTTGACCGTGACGTTGATGATCCGCCCGGTATTGTTGTTGTCGATTTGGAAGGTGTCGATCCCGGAGAAGGCGGATGATGGCGGGAGGTATCGCACCTCACCGATGGCGGAGCGGACCAGCCAGCCCCCCTCCGTGGTTGCATTCGCGACGATGAATCCAAGCTGTGCGGAAGCCGGATTGCCCGCCAGCGGCCGTATGCTCCCATTGAGCAGGCTGTTGCAGTCGCCGGTCGTTGCCGAGATGTTCGCCGTCGTCAGAACCCCGCCAAGTGCGAACGAGCTGGCATCGGAGGAACTGCCGGCCGGGTTCACGAAGGTAAGCCCGGCAATATCGCTCGGGCCGATGGAGCAGGGGAAGGTCGCCGCAGCTGCGGACGTTGCCATCACTGCCCAGGTAAGGATGCACGCAAGCAACGCAAGGAGCGGGCGCAGCGCTCCATTCCGTCTGGACATTCGGTTATCCCCCCGCCCGAAATTGAAATTTCTAAAGCAAAAAGTATTTGTGAGCGTGAGATGGAAATACAGAGTATGTCAGGAGTCAACAAAATAAATATGATTGCCAAAGCTTTATGTGGTCAGGTGTGAAGTTTGACAGCCAAGTAAGCGGTAAGGAAATTGCTTGGCGAGCAGAATAGATATCCTTGACCATGAGGCAAGATGGTGCTTGCGTGGTATGTCTGCGGTCTTGCCGTGGACTCGTTGTCGAAAATCAGACACTTGCGCCTTCTGCGTTCGCGCAAGAAGCGCGGATCCGCGAGCCCCGGTGCTATGTCGCGCAGGCGGTCACCGCAGATATCCGAGCAGGCGGCTGATGCTCAGTCGGCACCCTCGGTCGGGTCTATGGCCGCGGCTTCGGAGGCGACGACCTCGACATCCTGGTTGCGGCCGGCGACGACCGTGAAGTCGCGCTGGTAGATGCGGTCGCGGTTCTTGGCAATGATGGTATAGCTGCCCTCGGAAAGCACCAAGGAAGCAAAGGCGCCCACGGTCTCGCGCAGCGGATCGCCGGATTCGTTCAGGATCGACCACGATGTGTCGGCGATGGCTTCGCCGCCGGCGTCGCGCACCAGCTTGAGCGTCACTTCGGCGGCGCGATGCTCGACCGTCGCCTCCGTCAGCTTGCCGGCTTCGACCTTGATGTCCGAGCGGATGACGGCGTTGACGTTTCCGTAGGTGGAGACGACGTGATAGGTGCCCGAATTGAGCCGGACGACCGTATTCGGCGCGACGTCGGGAATGATGAGCGAGCGTTCGCCGTCCGCACCCTCGTCGCCCTCGTAGATCGAGAATTTCAGCTTGGCCGGCGGAATGCGCACGCCGCCGGACAGGACGGCGTCGAGTTTCAAGCCACCTGCGTCGAGAACGAGGCTCTCGCGCTTGCCTTCCTTGCCCACCGTGATGCGCTTCGTCGCCCCGGCGCGGCCGTAGGACGCATGGACGAGATAGCTGCCGGGCGGCAGCTGGAAGCTGCTGGTGCCGCCCTGGGCTGAGGCCACCAGCGGCAGCTTGCCGTCAGGGCCGGCCTCGGGCCGGAACACGCGCCAGACCAGGCCACGGCTGATGTCGGCGCCTTCGCCGGTCAATTGGGCGGCGAGCGTGATCTCGCCGAGAGCGGCGGTTGCCGGCGGCTCGTCGCCGCGCGGCTGCGTGAAGTTCGAAATCCCGGGCATGCTCAGCTTGTCGAGGATGCCTGTGCCTTCCTGCGCAAATCCGGCCGGCGCCTGCACGCTGAACAGTGCGGCACCCAGAATCGGCGCGAAAAAACGGAAGTGTCCCCGGAACATCCCTTGTTTGAAGCCCAAGGCGGTGGCAATTTCAAGGCTGATCCGGCGCATGGAATCTTCCGACTACGCGCCGCCGCCAGAGCGGCCGCCATTCCGGACGGCGCTTCAGCCCGAAATCTTCAGGAGTACCCGCGCTGTGACATCGCCGATCCTCGACTTTTTGCTGACCCGCAATTCCGCGCCGATCCCCGAGCTGCGTGAGCCGGCCCCGTCCGACACCGAGATCGAGACGATGCTGCGCGCCGCGACCCGCGTGCCCGATCATGGACGCCTGGAACCCTGGCGCTTCATCCTCTATCGCGGCGACGCCCGCATCGAGATCGGCAAGAAGCTCGCAGCCCTCGCCGAGAAACGCGAAGGGCCGCTGCCGGAAGGCCGCCGCAACCAGGAGCTCGCCCGTTTCTCGCGCGCGCCGCTGGTCATCGGCGTGATCTCGAGCCCCAAGGAGAACCCAAAGATCCCGCAGTGGGAAATGTTCCTGTCGGGCGGCATGGCGGCGATGAATTTGATCACCGCCGCCAATGCGCTGGGCTACGGCACCAACATGATCACCAACTGGTATTCGGACAACGAAGAGGGCCGCGCCCTGCTCGGACTCGCGCCGCACGAACGCGTGGTGGGTTTCATCCACATCGGCTCGTATGATGGCCCGGCGCCGGAGCGCCCGCGCCCTGACGTGAGCAGGCTTTGTTCCGACTATTCCGGCCCTTGGGAGGAGAGCTAGCAGGTGTACTACGAACCGTCGAAGGGCCATGGGCTGCCGCATGATCCGTTCAAGGCGCTTGTGTCACCGAGGCCGATCGGCTGGATCTCGACGGTGGGCAGGAACGGGGCGCTCAACCTGGCGCCCTATTCGTTCTTCAATGCGTTGTCGGGAAAGCCGCCGTTGGTGTGGTTCTCGTCGGAAGGCGAGAAGGACAGCGCGACCTTTGCCGGCGAGACGCGCGAGTTCGTCGCCAACATCGTCGGGCGCGACCTTGCCGAGAAGATGAACCGCAGTTCGGTCAACGCGCCGCGTGGCACGAGCGAATTCGCCTATGCCGGCCTGACGCCTGCGCCGTCGCGGCTCGTCGCCCCGCCACGTGTCGCCGAAGCGCCGGCTGCGCTGGAATGCAAGGTGACGGAGATCTTCCGGCCGAAGGCGCTGGACGGTCAGGATATCGGCGCCTTCGTGGTCATCGGCGAGGTGGTCGGCATCCATATCGACGAGGCCTTCCTCAAGGAGGGGCTGTTCGACACGGTCAAGGCCGGCAACGTGGCGCGGCTCGGCTACATGGACTATTCGACGGTGGACGCGGTCTTCTCGATGCGCCGCCCGCGTTGGGAAGAGTAGAGCTACGGCTTCAGCCCGGCGGCTTTCGCCCGTTCGAGCAGGCGCTGCGCCAGCCTGAGATGCGGCCGGTCGTACATCTTGCCGCCAATGCCGACAACGCCGGGGTTGCCGGCTGCCTCGAAGGCAGCGACCACCGCCGCCGCATGGGCCGCCGCGTCGGTCGATGGCGTGAAGGCCTCGTTGATGACTGCCACCTGATCGGGGTGGATCGCCATCTTGGCAGTGAAGCCGTCGCGTTCGGCCTCGATGCATTCGGCCCTGAGGCCGTCGAGATCCCGGAAATTGACGAAGACGGTGTCGATTGCCGCGGTGTCGGCCGCTGCGGCTCCTAGCATGGTCATCGTGCGCGCAAGCCGGAAGACATCCGTGTAGCGCCCGGCATCGTCTCGCGCCGCGCGCGCGCCGATCGCCGCGGACAGGTCCTCGGCGCCCCAGGTCAGACCGGCGAGGCGGGCGCTCGCACCGGCATAGGTCCCGGTCGAAAGCACCCCTGCGGCGGTTTCGGTGATGATCGGGATGATGCGGATCGCACCGTCGGGCAGGCCGTTTTCGGCCTCGTGAACCCTGAGCTTGGTCGACAGGTGCTGCACGTCGGCGCCGGAATTCGATTTGGGCAGCATGATGCCGTGGGGCGAAACCGGGATGATCGCCCTGAGATCGTCGTCGGTCATGCCGGTCGCCAGATCGTTGACGCGGACGTAGATCGCGGCACTGGTGGCGTCGCGCCTGGCGGCGATGAAGTCGGCGGCAATTGCGCGGGCATGCGCCTTGTTCTGTTGGGCGACCGAATCCTCCAGGTCGATGATGACCGCGTCGGCGCCCGAGGCGAAGCCGCGCTCGAGCTTCTTTTCCGAATCTCCCGGAACGAACAACAGCGACCGCATCAGCCAGCCTTCTTCAGCATCATCGCCTGGCGCCTGCATCTGGCGACCAGCGCGCCGTCCTGATTATAGGCGCGATGCTCGAATTCGACGATGCCGCGGTCGGGCTTCGATTTCGATTCGCGCACCGACAGCACCTCGGTTTCGACGCGGATCGTGTCGCCATGGAAGACCGGGTGCGGGAAGACGGTCTCGGTCATGCCGAGATTGCCGATGGTGGTGCCGAGCGTGGTGTCGTGCACCGAAATGCCGATCATCAGGCCGAGCGTGAACAGCGAATTGACCAGCGGCTTGCCCCATTCGCTCCTGGCGGCGAAGTCGAAATCGATGTGCAGCGGCTGAGCGTTGAGGGTCATCACCGAAAACAGCATGTTGTCGCTCTCGGTGACCGACTTGGTGAGCTGATGGCGGATCACCTGACCGACCACGAATTCCTCAAGATGAAGTCCGGCCATCCGCTTTGCCCTCCAGTTGTCCGAGGTTGATAGGCGTTGCCCGCGATGGGGGCAAGCGGGTTAACGGATATGGTGAACCGTTCGTAAACCATTTCCTTCTAAAGTATTTCACGGGGTTTGGTGCAAGTTGCCGGGGACGAAGGCGGATGGTTGTCTCGCATTTCCTGAGGTGGATCGAGACTGCGAGGGTGGATGAGCGCGCGGCGGCGGCCGCCGCACTCGCGACGGCCTATGTCACCCGGGAGCTGCCCTTCGAGGACCGCTGTTCCGCCGAGGCAGCCCTGACTTTCCTGCTCGACGACCCTTCGCCCAAGGTGCGACAGGCCTTGGCGGAAGCGATGTCGATGAGCATCAACGCGCCGATCCAGGTGATTGCCGCATTGGCCTCGGACCAGCCGGAAGTCGCAGCACTCGTGCTGGCGCGCTCGCCCTTGCTCACGGACGCGGACCTGATCGACCGCGTCGCGTCGGGCCCGCTCGCGGTTCAGAAGATCATCGCCGACCGGCCGGTCGTGTCCATGGCGCTTGCCGCGGCTCTGGCCGAAGTCGGCGAGGCGGAAGCCTGCGCGGTGCTCGTCGGCAACTATGGGGCCGACATCGCGGCCCTGAGTTTCCGGCGGATTGCCGAGCGTCATGGTCATGACGCGCGGCTGCGCGAGGCGCTCGTCGCCGACCCGCGCCTGCCTTCCGATTGCCGGCATCTGCTCCTGGTCAGGCTGGGCGAGGCACTGAAAGCCTCGCCGCTCGTCATGGCGTCGATCGGTGCCGTCCGCGCGGAGCGCGTCACGCGCGAAGCCTGCATCAAGGCTTCTCTCGGCATCGTCGAGACCACGCGTGCCGAAGAGCATGTCGCCCTGGTCGAACATCTGAGGCTGCGTGGCGACCTGACGACGAGCTTCATCATTCGCGTCCTTGCGCACGGCAAGGTGGATTTCTTCGGCGCGGCGCTGGTGGTGCTGACCGGCCGCGACCAGCTGCGGGTGAGGGCGCTGCTTGCGACCGGCCAGGACCTGGCATTGGCTGCGCTGTTGCGGGCGGCCGGGTTGGCCGACGCAACCCACGCCATCATCCTGCGGGCGCTGAAGGTCTGGCGCGAAGTGGCGAACGGACGCCGGGTCGCCGGCGCCCAGGAAGTCAGCTGGCTGATGCTCAGGGAGCTTGGCGGGCAGTCCGCCGAGGGCGAGCTGGCCGGCCTGGTGAAGTCCATCCACCTCGACGCCTTGCGCGAGAACGCCCGCGGCCACGCCTTTGCGATCGCCGCGGCCTAGCCAAGGCCTCCCGGATTGTGCGCGCATAGGAACCGCTCTATCCTTCGATCATGCGCCACGCGGCCCGAACCACGAATACGCCCGAAGGAATAAAGCCCCTGGTCGATGCCATCAGAGGGCGGTTTTCGCCGGAGTCCATTTGGCTGTTCGGCAGCCGGGCACGAGGGGACAATCGCGAGGATAGCGATTGGGACATACTCGTAGCACTTCCCAACGATGCCGATGAGAATCTGCTCGACCCCTTGGTAGGGTGGTCTATTCAGCGGGAGTTCGGCATTCCGGCGACCGTGGTTTTCACGCTCGCGGACGATCTGGAGGCGAGCTGGGGCTCTCCCAATACACTTGGCTACGCGCTGGCGCGCGATGGTCGCCGCCTGGATGATTGAAGCCAAGACAATCGCAAATGGTCTGAGGCTGGCGAGTGGCTGCCTGGCAGACGCGCGTACCCTTGCGCAGAGTGGTTCGCGAAATGCGGCCTATCTTGCCGAGCAGTGCCTGGAGCAAATCGTCAGGTCGCTGGCGACCTCCGAAGGCCTCCACATCGAGAGGCATGACGCACATCAACTGGACAAGGTGATCCGCAGGCTCCCCGACGACCATCCGGAGAAAGAAGCCTTGAACGGCCTGGTCTGGCTGGAAGCCTACGCCACGACCTTTCGATACACGTCACCATCTGGCCAGATACCCAAGACGCCGAGCGCAGAAAGACTGGGCCAAGCATTGGACGCATTGGCGCGCCTGCTGGAACGCGTGGTCGTTCATTTCGGTGTCGAATTGAACAGCGACGGTTCATCCGCAACCTCAATTCTGCCGATGCGAAAACCCAAGGCGGGGAGACCCTAGGCGCAGCTAGCGCTAGATGTCCAGCGCTTCCGACTGGGCGAACTCGGCACGTTCCTGGATGAAGCGGAAGCGGGCTTCCGGCTTGGTTCCCATCAGCGAGTCGACGGCAACCTTGGTCTCCTCCTCGTCGTCGATGACCTCGACGCGCAGCAGCGTGCGCTTCTTCGGGTCCATCGTCGTTTCCTTGAGCTGCGAGGCCATCATCTCGCCCAGGCCCTTGAAGCGGCCGATCTCGATCTTGCCACGGCCGGTGAACTCGGTGCGCATCAACTCGTCCTTGTGGGCGTCGTTGCGGGCATAGGCGACCTTGCCGCCCTGGCGGATCGAGTAGAGCGGCGGCACCGCCATGTAGAGATGGCCGCCACGGACGAGCTGCGGCATCTCCTGGTAGAAGAAGGTGATGAGCAGCGAAGCGATGTGTGCGCCGTCGACGTCGGCGTCGGTCATGATGATGACGCGGTCGTAGCGAAGGTCCTCCTCGCGGTATTTCGACCGCGTGCCGCAGCCCAGCGCCTGGATCAGGTCGCCGATCAGCTGGTTCGAGGCCAGCTTGTCGTTGCCGGCGCTGGCGACGTTGAGGATCTTGCCGCGCAGCGGCAGGATCGCCTGCATCGAGCGGTCGCGCGCCTGCTTGGCCGAGCCGCCTGCCGAGTCGCCCTCGACGATGAAGAGTTCGGCGCCGGCGGCCGCGTTCTGGGTGCAATCGGCCAGCTTGCCGGGCAGGCGCAGCTTGCGCACCGCGCTCTTGCGCGACACTTCCTTTTCCTGGCGACGCCGCACGCGCTCGTCGGCGCGCGCGATCACCCAGTCGAGCAGCTTGGAGGCTTCCTGCGGGTTGTCGGCGAGCCAGTGGTCGAATGGATCGCGAAGCGCCGTCTCGACGATGCGCATGGCCTCCACGGTCGCCAGCTTGTCCTTGGTCTGGCCGACGAATTCGGGCTCGCGGATGAACACCGACAGCATGCCGGCGGCCGAGATCATCACGTCCTCTGAGGTGACGATCGAGGCGCGCTTGTTGCCGACGAGATCGGCATAGGCGCGCAAGCCCCGCGTCAGCACGTTGCGGAACCCCATCTCGTGGGTGCCGCCGTCGCCGGTCGGGATGGTGTTGCAGTAGGAGTTGATGAAGCCGTCGCCGCCGTACCAGGTGACTGCCCATTCGAGCGAGCCGTGGCCGCCCTGCTTCTCGCTCTTGCCGGCGAAGATCTCGCGCGTGACCTGCATCTCGTCGCCGAGCGAGGCCTTGAGATAGTCGCCGAGGCCGCCGGGGAAGTGGAAGACGGCCTTGGTCGGCGTTTCGTCCTTCTCCTTGATGAGCGAGGGATCGCAGCTCCAGCGGATTTCGACGCCGCCGAACAGGTAGGCCTTGGACCGCGCCATCCTGTAGATGCGGGCCGGCAGGAAATGCGCGCCCTTGCCGAAGATGTCGGGGTCGGGATGGAAGCGGACCTTGGTGCCGCGCCGGTTGTGCACGTCGCCGAGGCTTTCGAGCCCGCCCTGGGGGATGCCGCGCGAAAAGCGCTGGCGGAAGAGCTGGCGCCCGCGCGCCACCTCGACCTCGAGCTGGTCCGACAGCGCGTTGACCACGGACACGCCGACGCCATGCAGGCCGCCCGAGGTCTCATAGACCTTGGAGTCGAACTTGCCGCCGGCATGCAGCGTCGTCATGATCACTTCGAGCGCCGACTTGTTCTTGAACTTGGGGTGCGGATCGACGGGAATGCCGCGGCCGTTGTCGGTGACGGTCAGGAAGCCTTCGGCATCGAGTTCTACGTCGATGAAGGTGGCATGGCCTGCCACAGCCTCGTCCATCGAGTTGTCGATGACTTCGGCGAAGAGGTGGTGCAGCGCCTTCTCGTCGGTGCCGCCGATATACATGCCGGGACGACGCCGGACGGGCTCGAGCCCCTCCAGGACCTCGATGTCGGCAGCGCTGTAGCCTTCGCTTCCATCCTTCGCCGGCGCCGGACGCTTGGCCGCAGCCACGGCCTGGACCAGTGGGTCGGCCGGACGGGTGGCGGGGCGGGCGGGCTGCTTGTCGAGATTGCCGAAAAGGTCGCTGTTGTCGTCCATGCTCAATACGGTTTTTCCGCGCTGCGAATCACTTTGTCGAGTTTGCCAGTTTTGCCGGTCCGGCAACAGTTCCGGTTCTGTTCGTGTGCCGCGCCCGATATGCCGCGTCGGGCACGTCGAGCGCAACGATTTGTAAACGCTATCCGAACTCGCCCCTGTGCGACGATGATGGATGCAGCCTTATGCGGTTGCCCCAAGGGCAAAACGCTCGATAACTGCTGCTCGAACAATCGGACAATCAGGAAAGCGGGGCCCCCGTGCTCGACTTCGGTTCCCTTTTGCTCGCGACGGCCCTGTCCGGCGCCTGTCTGAGCGGAACGCTGCTTGCCATCTGGCTGACCGCGCGCCAGGCCCGTTTCGTCTTCACGATGGCGGCGGGGATACTACTTCTCGTCCTCCATGTCATCGCATTTTGGCAATATGGCCGCAACGCCGCGCCATGGCTCGGCCAATTGACCCTGTTACTGCTGGTGGCCGGCTTCTTCGTGATCCTGTGCTCGACTGCGCAGTATCTCGATCGCAACTGGCACAGGGTGGTCGCGGCGCCCGTGCTGGCGGTGACCGTGCTGATTACGTCGGTGACCGCCGTCGGCTACGACGGCCTGGGCTTCGTGCTCGCCTATTCCACCGTCACGGCGCTGCTGGTGGTGACCGCTTCCATGTTCTGGGCTGCCGGCGAGTATGACCGGCGCATCCTCGCCGCGGTCACCATGCTTTCGGGCAGCGCGGCAATCTCCTTTGCGCTCTGCGCCTTGGTTCTGGTGGTCAACGGGCAGTGGTCGCTGGGCACCGTTCCCAGGAATTGGGCCGAAGACTTGAACACGGCAGTCGTGGTCGCCTGCATGACCGCGCTCGGCGCGCTGACCATCTCGCTGCATCATCTGCGCACCCAGCGGCAGCTGACGGCGCAGACGTTGACCGACCCGCTGACCGGGCTGCTGAACCGCCGGGCGCTGACGATGTTCCACGGCAATACCCGCTTCGGCCCCAGGATGGCGCTCGCCATGTTCGACCTCGATCATTTCAAAGGGACGAACGACCTGTTCGGTCATGCTGTCGGCGACACAGTCCTGCAGCGTTTCGCCGACGTGGTCAGGAAACATGCCCGGGATGGCGCCGAGGGCTTTCGATTGGGCGGCGAGGAGTTTGCAGTCGTCATGTCAGGTATTCCCCCGCTCGATGCGCATGAAATCCTGTGCACGATCGGTGCTGCCTTTGGCGCAGAGATAGTCGTCACCAAGCTCGGGCCGCTGCGCAGCACGGTCAGCGTCGGCATCTGCTTCGGCGACGAGCACGCGATGACGCTCGAGCAGATGCTGCTCGCCGCCGATGCGGCACTTTATGCCGCCAAGCGGGCGGGGCGAAACCGCGTTGCCACGGCCGATGCAGTGGGCGACGCGAGGTTCCGCGAGCCCGAGCTACTCTTTGCGTAAGCCTTGAGGAGGCGAGGGCTGCTTCGCTCGCGGCCAACGGGCTGAAGCAGATCGGCGGCGCCCGTGAGGTGCGCCGCCGATGAGAGCGTTCGTCAGTCGGGACTACTCGGCGGCGCCGAGATATTCCGTCAGTGGCGGGCACGAGCAGACCAGGTTGCGGTCGCCGGCGACGTTGTCGATGCGCGACACCGGCGGCCAGTACTTGGCCGTGGTGTCGGGGTGGCCGCCCGGATAGGCCGCTTCGAGGCGGGAGTAGGGATGCTTCCACTCGCCGGCAAGCGTCTCGGTTGCGGTGTGCGGGGCGTTGACCAGCGGATTGTCGTCCTTCGGCCACTCGCCCCTTTCGACCTTGGCAGCCTCGGCCGCGATCGCCGCCATGGCCTCGCAGAAGCGGTCGATCTCGCGCTTCGGCTCGGACTCCGTCGGCTCGACCATCAGCGTGCCGGCCACCGGCCACGACATGGTCGGGGCATGGAAGCCATAGTCGATCAGGCGCTTGGCAACGTCCTCGACCGAGATGCCGGCGCGCTCCTTGAGCACGCGCGTGTCGAGGATGCACTCATGCGCCACGCGGCCGTTCCTGCCCTTGAACAGCACCGGATAGTGCGCTTCGAGCCTGGTCGCGATGTAGTTGGCGTTGAGGATCGCCTGCTCGGTGGCCTGCTTGAGGCCCGACGCGCCCATCATCCGGATGTACATCCAGGTGATCGGCAGGATCGAGGCGCTGCCGAAGGGGGCCGCCGAGACGGCGTGGCTGCTGCCGGCCTCGACATGGCCCGGCACGAAGGGCGCGAGATGCGCCTTCACGCCGATCGGGCCGACGCCGGGGCCGCCGCCGCCATGCGGGATGCAGAACGTCTTGTGCAGGTTCATGTGGCAGACGTCGGCGCCGATGTCGGCCGGCCGGGCGAGCCCGACCATCGCGTTCAGGTTGGCGCCGTCGAAATACACCTGGCCGCCATGCGCATGGACGATTTCGCAGATGTCGCGCGCGCCTTCCTCGAACACGCCGTGCGTCGACGGATAGGTGAACATCAGCGCCGCAAGCTTGTCGGCGTGCTGCTCGGCCTTCACCTTGAGGTCGGTGACATCGATGTCGCCGTCTTCGAGGCAGTGCACGACAACCACTTCCATGCCGGCCATGGCCGCACTTGCCGGGTTGGTGCCATGCGCCGAGGACGGGATCAGGCAGATGTTGCGCTGCGTCTCGCCACGCGAGTGGTGATAGCGGCGGATCGCCAGCAGGCCGGCATATTCGCCCTGGCTGCCGGCGTTCGGCTGCAGGCTCACCGCATCGAAGCCGGTGATCTCGCACAGCCATGCCTCGAGGTCGTCGGTCATCGCGCGATAGCCAAGCGAGTGGCTGGTCGGCGCGAAGGGATGCAGGTTCGCGACCGTCGGCCAGCTGACAGGCATCATTTCGGCTGCGGCATTGAGCTTCATGGTGCAGGAGCCGAGCGGGATCATGGCGCGGTCGAGCGCCAGGTCCTTGTCGGCGAGCCGGCGCAGGAAGCGCATCATTTCCGTTTCCGAGCGGTTCTCGTGGAACACCGGCTGGGTCAGGAAGTCCTTGCCGCGCGGCTTGCCGGGCAGGGCGCGCTTGGCCTCCTTCGGAGCCTTGGCGCCAAACAGGGCGGCAACGGCGTCGAGGTCGGCCTCGGCCGAGGTCTCGTCGAAGGCGACCGACACGTGGTCGGCGTCGATGACGCGCAGCAGGCGGCCGATCTTCTCGGCCTCTACTGCAATCGCCTCGGCCCTGCCCTTGGCTTCAACCGTGACGGTGTCGAAGCGCTGGGTGCCCGAGACGGTCACGCCGGCGGCCTTCAGGCCTTCCGCCAGGCGGGCGGCAAGACCATGGACGCGCTCGGCGATCGCCTGCAGGCCGGCCGGGCCGTGCCAGATGGCGAAGGACGCCGCCATGTTGGCGAGCAGGGCCTGTGCCGTGCAGATGTTCGACGTCGCCTTGTCGCGGCGGATGTGCTGTTCGCGCGTCTGCAGCGCCAGGCGATAGCCGGGACGGCCCTTGCTGTCGACCGACTGGCCGACGAGGCGGCCCGGCATCAGGCGGGTCAGCTTGTCGGAGACGGCGCAATAGGCGGCGTGCGGGCCGCCGAAGCCCATCGGCACGCCGAAGCGCTGCATCGAGCCGACCGCGATGTCGGCGCCGAGGCTGGCGGGCGTATCGGTGACGGTCAGGCTGAGCGGATCGGAGGCGAAGATGACGATGGCGCCGACGGCCCTGGCCTTCTCGATCGCCGCCTTGTGGTCGCCATAGACGCCGTTGGTGTCGGGCCAGGAGACGATCAGGGCTGCCGTGTTGTCGTCGATGGTCTCGCCGTCGATCTCGGTGCCCAGCGGCTCGGCGCGGGTGCGCACGACGTCGAGCGTCTGCGGATGCGGCACGCCCGCGAGCGCCACGCGGCTGCGCTTGTCGCGGTGGTGGCGGAGCGCGATGCCGACGGCCTCGGCCACGGCGGTCGCCTCGTCGAGCAGCGAAGCGGACGCCACCGGCAGGCCGGTGAGTTCGGCGACCAGCGTCTGGAAGTGGAACAGCAGTTCCAGGCGGCCCTGGCTGATTTCGGCCTGGTAGGGCGTATAGGCGGTGTACCAGGCCGGGTTCTCGAACAGGTTGCGCTGGATGACCGGCGGCACGTTGACGCCGTGATAGCCGGCGCCGATGAAGCTCTTCAGCAGCTTGTTGCGGCCCATTTTCTCGCCGAGCTCGGCGAGCGCTTCATGCTCGGCTGCAGGCGCAGGCAGGTTCAGCGCGCGGTCGAGCCGGATCGACTTCGGCACGGCCTGGGAGATCAGCGTTTCCACCGAGGGCACGCCGATGGCGGCGAGCATGGCGCGGGTGCCTGTCGCGCTGGGCCCGATGTGGCGGGCGGAAAAAGGATAGGGTGCAGCGGTCATCTCAGTGGTCCTGTCAGCCGATATGGGCCTTGTAGCCGGCCTCGTCCATGAGGCCATCGAGTTGGGAAGCGTTCGCCAGCTTCATCTTCCAGAGCCAGCCGTCGCCGGTGGCCGAGTTGTTGACCAGCGCGGGGTCGCCCGACAGCGCGCCGTTGGCCTCGGTGATGTCGCCGTCGACCGGAGCGTAGACGTCCGACGCGGCCTTGACGGATTCGACGACCACCGCGACGTCGCCCTTGGCGAGCTTGCGGCCGGCTTCCGGCAGTTCGACGAACACCAGGTCGCCGAGCTGTTCCTGGGCGTAGTCGGTGATGCCGACGGTGGCGATGTCGCCCTCGACGCGGATCCACTCGTGATCTTCGGTGAAATAGGTCTTGGTCATGGAAATCATCCTTTGCGGTAGCGATGCTGCGTGAAGGGAAGGGCGTGGACGTCGACAGGCACCTTGGTACCGCGCACGTCGGCGAAGAGGCGGGTGCCGGTCTTGGCCAGCGGGGCCGAAACATAGCCCATGGCGACGGGGAAGCCGGCCGAGGGGCCGAAGCCGCCGGAGGTGACCCGACCGGCGGGCTTGCCATCGGCATCGAAGAGTTCGGCGCCCGAGCGCACCGGCTGGCGGCCCTCCGGCTTCAGGCCGACACGCTTTTCCCTGGGGCCATCGGCGAGGATCCTTGCCAGAGCGGCGCGGCCGGTGAACCTGCCATCCGCGCGCAGGTCCTTGGGGATCGCCCACATCAGGCCGGCGCTGGCCGGGTCGTTGTCGGGGGTGATGTCGTTGCCGTGCAGGCAAAGGCCCGCCTCGAGGCGCAGGCTGTCGCGCGCGGCGAGCCCGATCCACATGGCGCGTTCGTCGGCAAGCAGCTTGCCAACGAGTTCGCGGGCATCGGCTTCCGGCAGGCCGATCTCGAAACCGTCCTCGCCGGTATAGCCCGAGCGGCTCATGAACCAGTTGGCGCGCGGCTCGAAGCCCTGCATGAAGAACAGCTCGTCGGTGGCGATGCCTGCCTTGGCCAGGACGGCGGCCGCTTCCGGTCCCTGGATCGCCAGGAACACGCGGTCGAGCGGCTCGATCTTTGCGTCGTAGTCCTCGGCCAGCGCCCGCAGATGCGCCTCGTCGGTCGCGGCGTTGCCGGCATTGGCCACCACCATGAAGCGCTCGTCGCCGAGCCGGGTGATGATCAGGTCGTCGATGATGCCGGCCATTCCGGTCAGGAAGAACGTGTACTTCGACTGACGGAACTCGAGGGCGCGGGCGTCGAGCGGGCAGGCGCGGTTGATAAGGTCCGCCGCGCCCGGTCCGGTGACCAGGAACAGCTTCATGTGGGAGATGTCGAACAGGCCGACATGCTCGCGGGTGTGAAGGTGCTCCTTCATCACGCCGGCCGGGTAGGTCAGCGGCATGTTCCAGCCGGCGAATGCGCCAAAGCGCGCGCCGGCGGCTGCATGCAGGTCTGCAAGGGGGAGTTGGTGGGCGGTGTCGCTCGTCATGTCTTCTCCAGAGTCGCACGTGTCCAGCCGCTTGTGGCAGCCATTCCGTGCCCCTCTGTCTGAAGCCTGAGAGACTCGCGCCCCGGAACTCTGTCGGCAGCGCTTACACCTTCGGCGCGGGATCGAAGTCCCGACTTTCCAGAGTGTCCTTCCTGTTTACGGTTCTTTTGCCTGAGAGATTTCGGGCGATTTCCCCTTCGGCGTCAGCTTTCGCTGCTCTCTCCCGCAAACAGGTGGAGCCCGCAAAGGCCCCAGACGAGTCGTCAATATCCCAACGACGACACTTTGTCACCTGTCCGCGCAGTGCTTATTCACCTGACCGAACGGTGCATGGTCTACCCGTTCGGGTAGTCCATGCTGACGAATCAGATGCCGCCATACCAGTCATAGCCGCGATCTTCCCAGTAGCCGCCCTTGCCGAGGCCCATGGCGCCGAAGCTGTCGACCAGCTCGATGCCCTTGAGATATTTCGGCATCTTGTAGCCGAGCTGGCGTTCGACGCGGGCGCGCAGCGGCGCGCCGTTCTCGACCGGCAGCGGCTTGCCGTTGACCGCGTAGGCCAGGATAGTCTGCGGGTGGCGGGCGTCGATCAGGTCGATGGAACCGTAATATTTGACCTCGCCCGAAAGGCTGTTCTCGATGGTGTCGAGGCAGCGGAACACGACATAGCGTGCGGTTGGCCTGACCACCGCGGCGTCGAGCACCAGCGCCAGCGGCACACCCGTCCATTTGGCGATGCAGCTCCAGCCCTCGACGCAGTCGTGGCGGGTGATCTGGGTGCGCGCCGGCATGTTCATCAACTGGTGCCTGGTCAGCGACAGCGGCCTTTCGACCAGACCCGTCACCTCCAGCCGCCAGTCGGCGAAGTCGTTGGCGAGCAGCGACTTGTAGGTCTCGTCGTCGGGCGCGGTGACGCCGTTTGGGCGCTGCGGCTGTCGGATGTCGGCCTCGGAATATTCCTGGGCCAGGCTGTCGCGGCCCGCGAGCAGCCGTTGCGCGCGGTAGGTGAGGTCGTTGGCGCCTTCGAGGAAGTTGCGGACGCGATCGTCGCGATCCTGGAGGAAGTCGAAGGCGTCGCAGCCGGAGAGGGCAAGGCCGGACAGGCCGAGCGATGCCGCCGTCAGGAAGCGACGGCGGGTGAGCTGGAACTTCGGCATGTCAGGCGCTCCTGTCGCAGGTGTTGGCCTCGGATTTCGGCGGGTCGGCGCGATACCAGCCGGTGACGATCGAACGCAGTTCGTTGATCGGGCCCGCCGCAAGGATCATCAGCATGTGGACGACGAAGAAGGCGACCAGCAGCAGCATGGTGGCAAAGTGGATGGTGCGCGCCGTCTGCCGCCCGCCCAGCATGTCGGTGAGGAAGGGGATCGCGGCATTCATGCTCGGCGACATGGCGAGCCCGGTGACGATCATCAGCGGCAGGAGAACGAACAGCACACTGCCATAGGCGAGCTTCTGCAGCGTGTTGTAGTCGCGGCCGTGGTGGAACTTCAGCCTCGCGTGGTCGGCTATGTCGCGCGGCAGCCTCTTGAGATCGTCGGACGTGGGGGCGAGGTCGCGGCGCAGGTGGCCGTTCCACAGGCTGGCGGCGAGCCAGGCGGCAAGCGTCGCGGTCAGCAGCCAGGCGAAGAAGAAGTGGACGACGCGGCCGGTGGCTAGATCCTGGCCCGACGGGATCGTGGCCCAGGACGGGAAGGCGCGGGCGCGCAGATTGTCCTCGGGCCCGGACAGCCCAAACACCCCCGTGGTGGTGAATCTGTGTCCGAATATCTCGGTGTAACCGATTGGCTGAGCTTGATAATAGTCGGAACCGATGGTCAAGACGCTGTTGTCGAACTGGAAGCCCGATTGCCGGCCGATGTAGAGCGCCGGGTGGGCGTTGAAGATCTGCAGCCCGCTGAGCAGCAGGAAGAACAGGCTGAGGGCCCAGACCCAGTGGGTGGCGCGCGTCCAGCGCGTCTGGCGATAGACGAGCTCGCCGCGCGGAGAGGTCTCGTCGATTGCCACGTCTGCTTGCCCGTCCATGCCACCGGCCTCTCATTGTTTCGCCGAAGGGGTCGGCGTTGCGATGTTGGCCAAGATACGGGCGGCGGTTGCCGGAGGTTTCGAAGCTGCGACGAAATGGGCGTGAAGCCGCTCAGTTTGCGAGCGACACCACGAGATTGACGGCAGCCGCGACGATGATGGTGTTGAAGAAGAACGACACGATGGAATGGACCAGGACCGCCCGGCGCATCGGCGTCGAAGAGACGTTGGTGTCGGCCGTCTGGGCGGTCATGCCGATGACCACGGAGAAGTAGAGGAAATCCCAGCCGCAGGGCTGGCCCGTTTCGGGAAAGATCAATCCGCCCATGGGCTTATGGCCCGGAACGGAATCCGTTTCATCGCTTCCGTCGCCTTTCCAGTAGAGATGGGCATAGTGCAGTGCCGTCATGGCGTGGAGGGTGAACCAGCCCAGCGGTAGCGACAGCAGCGAGAAGGCGAGCGGGATCGCGCCCGCGGCCTCGCGGCCGTTGATCAGCATGAAAAGCGAGCCGACCGCAGCGCCGATGATGGCGACGGTGACCAGGAAGATGATTGCGACGGGCTCGTCTGTCTCCTGGGCGCGCCGGCTCAGGTAGTCGGCGCTCAATGCGGGCATCTCGCGCAGCACCAAGGCGGCATAGACGATGAAGAAGGCATTCGCGCTGATGGCGAAGGCCAGCGGCTGATCGAGCGCCCAGGCGACCGCAAGTGCCGCCAGGCCGATGGCGGCGCTGATCTTGAAGACGAAATGGCGCCCGAACGGCTTCATCCGCCCTGTGCCCCGCGGATCGCGCGCCGCGCCGTCTGGTCGAGCGCGCCGAGGAAGCGCGAGCGGTCCTGAGGCGTGAAGCCGGCATTGTAGCCCTTGCTCTCGCCGGTTTCGCGCAGGTGCTGCTTGAGGTCGCGCATCGCCACCGCCATGCCGATGGTCTCCGGCGTGAACGGTCTGCCGGTCGGGCCCAGCACATGGGCGCCGAGGGCGACGGTGCGTGCGGCGAGCGGGATGTCGGCCGTGACGACGATGTCGTTGGCCCTGGCATTCTCGACGATCCAGTCGTCGGCGGCATCCGCGCCTTTCGATACCACGACGTTGCGGATCATCGGATCGCGCGACGGCCTCAGCCCGCCGTTGGAAACGAAGGTGACGACAAGGTCCAGCCGCTCGCCGACCTTCACCACCTCGTCCTTCACGGGGCATGCGTCGGCGTCGACGTAGATGACGGGCTTGTTGTCGGTCATTTCAGGCACGGTTCCGGGAAAAGGCGTCTTTGGCTATGGTCGAGCGCGTCGAATGGAGGCCGACCATGGCACATCTGATCAATCGCGAACAATGGGCCGAAAGGCCCGATGCCTGGCACGGGGAATTTCAGGGCGGCGCCTACGGAGCCGACGTCTCTGTCGTGTTCTTCACCACCGACAAAGTTGGCGGTGGTCCGAAGCTGCATAGCCATCCGTATCCGGAGGTCTTCATCGTCCGCGTCGGGCGGGCCTTGTTCACCGTGGGCGATGCGACGATCGAGGCGGAAGCCGGGCAGATACTGGTCGCGCCGGCGAACACGTCGCACAAGTTCAGCAATCTCGGTCCCGGCCGCCTCGAAACGACGGATTTGCATGTGGCTGGTGCCTTCGACACGACCTGGCTGGAATGAACCTGCGCGACTGCTAGGCGACGGAGGCCGGCCTGAGCATGTCGATGTGGGGGATGTCGTCTTCGAGATATTCCTCCGACACGGTCTCGAAGCCGAAGGAGGCGTAGAACTTCTCGAGATGGCTCTGTGCCGAGAGCGCGATCGGCCGGCCTGGAAACAGCCGCTCGCAGGTGGCGATGGATTCCGCCATCACCTTGTCGCCGAGCCGCTTGCCGCGATGGTCGGGCGACACCACGACCCGGCCGATATAGGCCGGATCGTCCTTGCCCTCGGGCGCGATGATGCGCGTGCTCGCCAGCAGTTCTTTGCCGGCGAGCAGCCTGAGGTGCAGGGCCTCGGGATCCTTGCCGTCCAGTTCAGGGAATGCGCATTTCTGCTCGACGACGAAGACGTCGATGCGCATCTTCAGCATCGCATAGAGGTCGCGCGGAGACAGCTCGTCCAGGCTCCTGACGTCGACCTCGTATGCGATTGCGCTCATCAGTAGACCACGACGCTTCTGATGCTCTCGCCGGCATGCATGAGGTCGAAGCCCTTGTTGATGTCCTCGAGCTTGAGCGTGTGGGTGATCATCGGGTCGATCTGGATCTTGCCCTCCATGTACCAGTCGACGATCTTCGGCACGTCGGTGCGGCCGCGCGCGCCGCCGAAGGCGGTGCCCTTCCAGGTGCGGCCGGTGACCAGCTGGAACGGCCGCGTCGAGATCTCCTGGCCGGCACCGGCCACGCCGATGACGATCGACTCGCCCCAGCCGCGATGGCTGGCTTCGAGCGCCTGGCGCATGACCTTGACGTTGCCGGTGCAGTCGAAGGTGTAGTCGGCGCCGCCGATCTGGTCGGCACCGCGCTTGGTCAGGTTGACCAGGTACGGAACGATGTCGCCGTCGACCTCCTTCGGGTTGACGAAGTGGGTCATGCCGAAGCGTTCGCCCCATTCCTTCTTGTCGTTGTTGAGGTCGACGCCGATGATCATGTCGGCGCCTGCAAGGCGCAGGCCCTGGATGACGTTGAGGCCGATGCCGCCGAGGCCGAAGACGATGGCGGTCGAGCCGATCTCGACGCGTGCCGTATTGATGACCGCACCAATGCCGGTGGTCACGCCGCAGCCGATGTAGCAGATCTTGTCGAAGGGCGCGTCCGGGTTGACCTTGGCGAGCGCGATCTCGGGCAGCACGGTGAAGTTCGAAAACGTCGAGCAGCCCATGTAGTGGAAGATCTTGTCCTTGCCGATCGAGAAGCGGCTCGAGCCGTCGGGCATCAGGCCCTGGCCCTGCGTCGAGCGGATCGCGGTGCAGAGGTTGGTTTTCCGCGACAGGCACGACGGGCAGGAGCGGCATTCGGGGGTGTAGAGCGGGATGACGTGGTCGCCCTTCTTGAGCGAGGTCACGCCCTTGCCGACGTCGACGACGACGCCGGCCCCCTCATGGCCGAGGATCGCCGGGAAGATGCCTTCGGGATCGGCGCCCGACAGGGTGAACTCGTCGGTGTGGCAGATGCCGGTCGCCTTGATCTCGACCAGCACTTCGCCCTCGCGCGGACCCTCGAGGTCCACCTCCATGATCTCGAGCGGCTTGCCTGCTCCAACGGCAACGGCGGCGCGGGTTTTCATAGCGGTGTCCCTTCACATGTAATCAGAGGAAAAAATGTTGGCTGCAAGGTTTCAGGTTTTGCCGTGACGATCAACCGGCAAGGCGACACCTTGCGGTCGCAAGGCGGCGATTGGGGTGATATTCCACAAGGCTCTGCCGGTGCGTCGCCGGGCCGGGTGGACACCGCGGCCGGGCTGGCCGAACATGGCCAGCAAACATTCTCCGAAAGGCAGACGATTCGATGTCGAGTGAACGGCCGCCGCGCGATCCGCTGAAGCGTGAGGCATTGAAAGCGGAAGCAAAACCAGAGGCTTCGCCGCGAACCTTCATTCATCTTCGCGTCCACTCAGCCTATTCGTTGCTCGAAGGCGCGCTGCCGCTCGGCAAGATCGTCGGTCACGCGGTCAAGGACGAGGCCCCTGCAATCGCTGTCGCCGACAGCAACAACCTGTTCGGCGCCCTGGAATTCGCCCAGAAGGCGACCAAGGACGGCGTGCAGCCTGTCGTCGGCTGCCAGGTCGACGTCGACTTCGCCGAGCCTGCCGACAATGCCCAGCGCGGCCCCGTCTGGAAGCAGGCGCTCGAACTCTACCCGATCGTGCTGATCGCGGCGACCGAGGACGGCTACGCCAACCTTGTCCGCATCGTCAGCCGCATGTACCTGGACACCCCGAACGGCGAGCCCATTCATGCCAAGCTCGATTGGGTGGCGGCACTTGCCGACGGCATCATCTGCCTGACCGGCGGCCCGCGCGGGCCGATCGGAGCGGCCATCAGGAATGACCATCAGGCGTTGGCGGAGAGCCGGCTGCTCGGCCTGCGGGCGATCTTCGGCGACCGGCTCTATGTCGAAGTCGAGCGCCTGGCCGGCTACGACCGGGGCATTGAAGCTGCGACAATCGACCTTGCCTACCGCCATCGCCTGCCGCTTGTGGCCACCAACGAGGCCTTCTTCCCGGCTAGGGGCGACTTCGAGGCCCACGACGCGCTGATTGCCATCGCCGAGGGATCGGTGGTCGCCGAGGACAATCGACGGCGCCTGACGGCAGACAATTTCCTCAAGTCCCAGAAGGAGATGTCGCAGCTTTTTGCCGATTTGCCCGAAGCGATCGACAATACCGTGGAGATCGCCAGGCGCTGCTCCTACTTTCCGCAGAACCGCAAGCCGATCCTGCCGCGCTTCGCCGGCGCCGACGTCGTAGATGCCGAAGCGGCCGAACAGGCGGAGGGCGACGAACTGGCACGGCAGGCGCGTGAAGGCCTGGCCGAGCGCATCGCTACGCGCGGCATCCATCCCGGCTTCACCGAGGAGCAATATCGCGAGCGTCTCGAATTCGAGATCGGCATCATCCAGCGCATGAAGTTCCCCGGCTACTTCCTGATCGTCGCGGACTTCATCAAATGGGCCAAGATCCACGGCATTCCCGTCGGTCCGGGCCGCGGCTCGGGCGCGGGCTCGCTGGTCGCCTACGCGCTGACCATCACCGACGTCGATCCGCTGCGCTTCTCGCTGCTGTTCGAGCGCTTCCTCAACCCCGATCGCGTGTCGATGCCCGACTTCGACATCGACTTCTGCCAGGACCGGCGCGAGGAGGTGATCCGCTACGTCCAGGCCAAATATGGACGCGACCAGGTCGGCCAGATCATCACCTTCGGAACGCTGCAGGCGCGCGCCGTGCTGCGCGATGTCGGCCGCGTACTGCAGATGCCTTACGGCCAGGTCGACAAGCTCACCAAGATGGTGCCGCAGAACCCGGCCAATCCGGTGACGCTGGCGCAGGCCATCGAGGGCGAGCCGCGCTTTGCCGAGGAGGCCGAGCGCGAGCCGATCGTGCAGACGCTGCTCGACATGGCCCAGAAGCTGGAGGGGCTGTACCGCCACGCCTCGACCCACGCTGCCGGCATCGTCATCGGCGACCGCCCGCTGTCGGAACTGGTGCCGATGTATCGAGACCCGCGCTCGGACATGCCAGTCACCCAGTTCAACATGAAGTATGTCGAGCAGGCCGGGCTGGTGAAGTTCGACTTCCTCGGCCTCAAGACGCTGACGGTCCTGCAGAAGGCGGTGCAGTTCATCAGCCGTCGTGGCGTCGACATCGACCTGGCGCTGATCCCGCTCGACGATCCCGAGACCTACGCCATGCTGTCGCGCGGCGAGACGGTCGGCATCTTCCAGGTTGAAAGTGCCGGCATGCGCAAGGCGCTGATCGGCATGAAGCCCGACCGCATCGAGGACATCATCGCGCTGGTGGCGCTCTACCGCCCCGGCCCGATGGAGAACATCCCGACCTACAACGCCCGCAAGCACGGCGAGGAGGAGATCGAGTCGATCCATCCCAAGATCGACTATCTGGTGAAGGAGACCCAAGGCGTCATCGTCTACCAGGAACAGGTCATGCAGATCGCGCAGGTGCTGTCAGGCTACTCGCTCGGCGAAGCCGACCTTCTGCGCCGCGCCATGGGCAAGAAGATCCGCGCCGAGATGGACAAGCAGCGCGAGCGCTTCGTCTCCGGCGCGATCCAGGGTGGCGTCGCCAAGCCGCAGGCCAACTTCATCTTCGACCTGCTCGCCAAGTTCGCAGACTACGGCTTCAACAAGTCGCACGCGGCGGCCTACGCGATAGTCTCGTACCAGACCGCCTATCTCAAGGCGCATTACCCGGTCGAGTTCCTCGCCGGCTCGATGACCTACGATATGTCGAACACCGACAAGCTGAACGACTTCCGCCAGGATGCCATGCGCCTCGGCATCGAGGTCGTGCCGCCGTCGGTGATGACCAGCTATCGCGACTTCGAGGTGGGCGAGAAGAAGATCTTCTATTCGCTCGCTGCCATCAAGGGCGTCGGCGAAGCGGCGGTCCAGCACATCGTCGCCAAGCGCGAGGAGAAACCCTTCGCCAGCCTCGCCGATTTCTGCGAGCGCATCGACCCCAAGATCGTCGGCAAGCGCGTCTTCGAAAGCCTGATCATGGCGGGTGCCCTCGACTGCTTCGGCCATGAGCGCGCCGCCATGATGGCGGGCCTCGAACGCATGATGGGCCTTGCGTCTCTGGCTCACGAGAACGCGACGCTCGGCCAGTCGGACATCTTCGGCAGTGCCTTCTCCGGCCAGGCGCCGGTGCTGCACCTGCCGCAGACCGATGCGTGGCTCGCGGCCGACCGGCTGCACCGCGAGTTCCAGGTCGTCGGCTTCTACCTCTCGGCCCACCCGCTCGACGAGTACAAGGTGGCGCTGGAGAAGATGCGCGTCCAGAACTGGGCGGATTTCGCCGCCGCCGTGAAGCGCGGCGCGACGGCCGGACGTCTGGCTGGCACGGTCACGACCAAGCAGGAGCGCAAGACCAAGACCGGTAACAAGATGGGCATCGTCCAGTTCTCCGACGTCTCGGGCCAGTACGAGGCGGTGATGTTCTCGGAAACGCTGGCGCAGTACCGTGACTTCTGTGAGCCGGGCAAATCTGTGGTCATCACCGTTGCCGCCGAGGACCGTCCCGAAGGCGTCAACCTGCGCATCCAGACCGTTCAGTCGCTGGAGGAAGAGGCAAGCCGCGTCCAGAAGACGCTGCGCATCTTCGTGCGCGACGCAGCCCCACTCAACATGCTGTCCAACCACCTGACGGTGCGCGGCGAGGGCGAGGTCAGCTTCATCGTGCTCAAGGGCGAGGCGCAGGGCGAGATCGAGATCGAGCTGCGCGAACGCTACCGCATCACGCCGTCCATCGCTTCGGCCATGCGCGCGGTGCCGGGGGTGGTCGAGGTCGAGCTGGTCTAATCGCGTGGACGTCGGCTAGCGACTGGCGGCAGTGCCCTTGCGTACTAGTTCGCCCCGGCAAGCCCGAGCACGCTCGAGCAGCATTGCCCGCTCTCGCTCGTTCTGCGTCAGCGCAGCCGCCCGCTCGAATTCGCCGATCGCCTCCTTCAAACGGCCGAGCTTGATCAGCAGATCGGCCCGCAGGGATGTTTCTCCAGGTATCCCGAATTGCACTTCATTGCGGTGGCCAACCGCTGCTGGTATTTTGACCCCTTGCCTGGCCAGCCAACGGGGACGTCGTCATGGACGAGAAGGCGGCAGCAGCAGACCTCATGCAGATGATCAACGGGTACCAAGTGTCCCAGGCGATCTGCGTCGCCGCGACGCTTGGCATCGCCGATCACCTCACGAATGGGCCGCGTTCGAGCGATGAACTCGCCGCCGCGACGGACGCCCACCCGCAATCGCTCTACCGGCTCCTGCGTGCACTCGCCTCGATCGGCGTGCTGCATGAGGGCGAAGGTCGACTGTTTTCGCTGACGGCACTGGGGACGGGCTTGCGCTCAGATGCCGAGCACTCCGTAGCACCTTGGGCGCGGATGGTGGGGCGAGCCTACTACCGGGATGCCTGGACCGACCTGCTGCACAGCGTCCGCACCGGCGAGAATGCGTTTGCGCGCGCGCATGGCACGGGTGTCTGGCAGTACCGCATCGACCACCCCGAGGAATCAGTGATCTTCGACAAGGCGATGTCGTCCTTCGTGCCTGCAGTCGCCGCCGCCGTGCTTTCCGCTTATGATTTCAGTGGCTTCGACGTGGTTATGGATGTTGGCGGCGGGCAGGGCGCATTGATTGCGGCCATCCTCGCCCGCAATCCCCGGCAGCGAGGAATCCTGTTCGACCAGCCGACCGTGGTTAGCGGAGCCGGCCCGACGCTCCAGTCGGCATCGGTGGCCGATCGCTGTGAGGTGGTTGGCGGCGACTTCTTCGTGTCGGTTCCCGAGGGCGCCGACGCGCATGTGATGAAGTGGATCCTGCACGACTGGGACGACGAGCGCTCCATCGCGATCCTCAAGAGCTGCCGCCGCGCCATCGAGCCGGATGGTACGCTGGTCGTGCTGGAAGCGGTGCTGGCGCCGCCGAACGAAGGCGCGCGCGCCAAGTTCGCCGACCTCAACATGCTGGCGGTTCCCGGCGGACAGGAGCGGACAAAGGAGGAATTCGCGCGACTGTTCGGGGCCGCGGGCTTCAGGTTGACCAGGACGATCGACGCCGGTCCGCGCATCAGCGTCATCGAGGGCAAGCCTGCCTGACGCGCTGGATACGCTGGGGGCTGATCAACCTCCACCGACGCGGGGTTTTCGGTCCAAGTTCACCATGTCCGAATTTCCGCCGGGCAGCCGGCTTGTGGGCTGATCAATCGTCGACGGGCTCCGGCGGGTGCGCATTGCTGCCCTTGCCGAACGTGTATCCCGTCTCGACGGCCCTGCGCCCGAACTTGTCGCGCAGGGCGTCGATGGCGCCCTCGGCCAGCGCGCGCTTGCGCGCCTGGAGGTCGACGAGATCGGGAGGATCGGCCCTGTCGTCATCGGAAAGATCACTGACGCCGATTCCAAGCAGCCGGTATTTCGTGCCGTCCGTCTCCTTTTCCAGAAGCTGCAGCCCGGTCTGGAAGATCCGGTCGGCGAGCCGGGTGGGGTCGGCGAGCTGGCGGTTGCGAGTGCGGAGCTTGAAGTCCTGGGTCTTAAGCTTAAGCACGACGGTGCGGCCGGCGATGCCCGCCTTCTTCAGTCGCGCCGAGACTTTTTCGGACAGAGCCCGCAGCACCGGGACCAGGTCGCCCGAGGAGGCGAGGTCTGTGTCGAAGGTGGTCTCGGCCGACACGCTCTTCGCCTCCTGGTCGGGCGACACCCTGCGCTCGTCCTTGCCGCGCGACAGGTGATAGAGCCTGCTGCCCATGGTGCCATAGCGCCGCATCAGTTCGTTGAGTTCCATGCGCTGGAGCTGGCCGATGCTGCGGATGCCGTCATGTTCCAGCGTGGCGGCAAATGCCTTGCCGACGCCCCAGATCATCGTCACCGGTTGCTGGGCCAGGAACGCGGGTGCCTCGGCCTCGCCGATGACGGCAAAGCCGCGCGGCTTGCGGAAGTCGGAAGCGATCTTCGCCAGGAACTTGCAGTAGGAAAGTCCGGCCGAAACGGTGATGCCGACTTCCTTTTCCACGGCGGCGGTGAAGCGGGCCAGCACCAGCGCCGGCGGCTGGCCGTGCAGCCGCTCCGTGCCGGCGAGGTCGAGAAACGCCTCGTCGATGGACAGCGGCTCGACCAGCGGGGTCAGCGCCTGCATCATCGCCCGGACCTCGCGGCCGACCCGGACATATTTCTCCATGTCCGGCTTGATGACGACGGCCTCCGGACAGGCTTCCAGCGCCTTGAACATGGGCATCGCCGAGCGGACGCCGTGGATGCGGGCGATGTAGCAGGCGGTGGAGACGACGCCGCGTTTGCCGCCGCCGATGATGACCGGCTTGTCCTTGAGTTCGGGATTGTCGCGCTTCTCCACCGCGGCATAGAAGGCGTCACAATCGACATGCGCGATGTGCAGTCGATAGAGCTCGGGATGTCGCAGCAGGCGAGGGCTGCCGCAGGCATGGCAGCGCGGTCCCGAGCCCTTCTGCAGGCTCAGGCAGTCGCGGCAGAAACCGTGGCCGGGATCGTTGACAGGCATCGCCATCGCTGCGAACATAAAGAGAACAAATCGAATTTTATGCCAGCCCTCCCCTTGGAACAAGGGAGGGAAGGGAGTTGTGCAATGTCTGATTCCATCCTGCCGCTGACGCCCGACCTGTGGCCTCATTTCGAGGATCTGTTCGGCAAGCAGGGCGCCTGCTACGGCTGCTGGTGCACCTATTTCCGCCTGCCGCCGGCGGCCCGTCGCGAGAGTACGCGCGAGCGCAACAAGGACCACATCAAGGCGCGCATCGAGGCCGGGCCGCCGCCCGGCCTGCTTGCGTTCGAGGACGGTCGGGCGGTCGGCTGGATGCAGATCGGGCCGCGCGCCGACGTGCCGGAGTTCAACAATTCAGGCAGGGCTTCGGCGCCGCTGGCGGCCGATGATGCAGCCGATCCGGGCGTCTGGGCGATTTCCTGCTTCTTCATCCGCAACAAGTCGCGAGGCCAGGGGCTGACCCACAGGCTGGTCGGCGCCGGCATTGCCTTCGCGCGGCAGTCGGGCGCTCGCGTGCTCGAGGCCTGCCCGATGGACCATTCGAAGGATTCGCGGTCGCTCGGCCTCTATGTCGGCTCGTCCAGGGTGTTCGAAAAGGCTGGCTTTGTGCGGGCAGCCGAGCGTAAGCCCGGCCGTCCGTTGATGCGGCTGGAAATCTGAGAATCAGCCCGAAAAGCCGCCGCCTTCTAGGAATGCCAGTTCCTGCGGCGTCGAATCGCGTCCCAGGACGAAGTTGCGGTGCGGGAAGCGGCCGAAGCGCGCGACGATGTCGCGATGGCCGATGGCGTGCTTCAGGTAGTCGCCGCCGAGCGCTGTCGATCGCTCCAGAGGGATGTCGTGATCGGCAAGCGTCTCGGAATGCGAGAAGGGCAGATAGAAGAACACGCGGATCGGCGCGTCGGTCGCCATGTCGTGCCCGCCGGCGATCGCCGTGCGCGCAAAATGCCGGGCAAGCGGATCGGTCGCGTACATGTGGCCGCTGCCGCGGAAGCAGTTGCGCGGGAACTGGTCGAGCAGGATCATCAGCGCCAGCGCGCCCTCGGCATCCGCCGACCAGTGGTCGCAGTCGCGCTGCGCTGCGGCCATGTGCAGGTCGCCGAAGGTCTCGCGGAAACGGGCGTCGAACATCTCGTCCTTGCGGAACCATTTTGCCGGGCCTGCCTCGCGCCAGAAGGTGACGACCTCGGTCGCGCGTTTCCTGTCCACTTGCGTCATCGTCAGGTTCTCTCCGCCTTCTCGCCGGTCTTTTTGCTGAGCGCGTCCGCCGCCTCATCATTCAGCGCCTTGGCGCTGCGACGTGGCTGCGTCAGCGGCGTCGGCACCGGCTCCGGTATGTTGCCCTGCAGGTAGTCGCTGCCGGACTGGATGTCGCCGGCGATCTGCATGTCGAGCCGGGCCGCGTCGCGGGCGCGCACGTCCTCGATCACTTCGGCGACTTCGTCGGGGTCCTCGCCGAGTTTCCGCAGCGTCGCGCCGCCGAACAGCAGGGCCGATTCGAAGGTCTCGCGCAACTGGTAGTCGACCCCGGCACGGATGAGCTGGATGGCGGTGCCGCGGTCGTAGGCGCGGGCGAGCACCGGCACCAGCGGGAACTCCGCCTTCATCCGCTCGGCGATCCGAACCGCCACGTCCTCCTTGTCGACGCAGATCAACACCGCGCGCGCCCGACCCGCGCCCGCCGCGTGCAGGATGTCGAGCCGGGTGCCGTCGCCGTAGTAGATCTTGAAGCCGAAGTCGGCCGCCGCCTGGATCATCTCGACGTCGTTGTCGATGATCGACACGTCGACGCCGCGCAGCAGGAGCGGCTGGCTGACGATCTGGCCAAAGCGGCCGAAACCGATGATCAGCACGCTGCCGGTGAGCTCGGCGGCCACGTCCACGCCTTCGAGCGACTGCTCGTCGCGCGGAGTGATGCGGCGCAGCACCGCGATCGCAAGCGGCGTCAGCACCATCGAGATGATGATGATGGCGGTAAGGATCGCATTGGCCTCGCCGTCGAGGATGCCGACGGCGAGCGCGGACGAGTACAGGACGAAGGCGAATTCGCCGCCCTGCGCCATGACGACGGCGCGTTCCAGCGCCTCGCGATGCCCGGAATGCAGGAAGCGTGCGACGACATAGATGCCGAGCGCCTTCATTGCCATGTAAACGAGTACGTAGGCGGCGATCATCTGCCAGTTGGCCGCGACCACCCCGAGATCGAGCGACATGCCGACGGCGATGAAGAACATGCCGAGCAGGATGCCGCGGAAAGGCTCGACGTCGGCCTCGAGCTGGTGGCGGAAGGTCGATTCGGACAACAGCACACCGGCGAGGAAGGCACCCATGGCCATGGACAGGCCGCTGAGCTGCATGGCGAGCGCCGAACCCAGCACCACAAGCAGTGCCGCAGCCGTCATCACCTCGCGAGCGCGCGAGTCGGCAAGCACCCGGAACAGCGGGTTGAGCAGGTAGCGCCCGGCGAAGACCAGCCCGACGATGGCGCCGACGCCGATGCCGATGTCGGTGAACCTCTCAGCCCAGCCGGAGCCCTGGTCGGTGGGTGCCACGGGCGCGAGGAAGGCGACGAGTGCCAAAAGGGGTACGATGGCGAGGTCCTCGAGCAGCAGGATCGAGATCATGCGCTGGCCCTTGGGCGTGCCGAGTTCACCCCGCTCCTCGAGCAGTTGCATGACGATCGCAGTGGAGGTCAGCACGAAGCCGGCTCCCGCCACGAAGGACTGCGAGATCGGGAAGCCGGTGGCGATGCCGACCGCTGTCAGCAGCAGGGCACAGATCGCGACCTGAAGGGCGCCGAGACCGAAGATCTCGCGCCTGAGACCCCAAAGCCGCGACGGCTGCATCTCCAGGCCGATGATGAACAGGAACATCACGACGCCAAGTTCGGCGACCTGCAGGATGGTCTCTGCCTCGGAGAAGACCGCAAGACCGAACGGGCCGATGACGATGCCGGCCGAGAGATAGCCGAGAATCGAGCCGAGGCCGAGCCGCTTGAAGAGGGGAACGGAAACGACGCCTGCCGCAAGCAAGGCCACCACCTGGACCAGTTCGTTGCCCGTCGCGTCTGCCGCCATATGCCCTCTCGATCCTGTGCCGGCAGCGTGACCGCCGCCCTGGAATCGTCAAGATATGCGGTCTGCCGGCCATCGAACAGTCCGCGCCCGTCATGTCTTCGGCTAAAGCGGCCGACGGCGCGGCGAACTCCATCGTTTGGCCACAACCTGCCATTGCGCAGTACGGTCGGAAACGCTAATGCCGTCGTCGTCCGCCCAATGGGTTGGACGCTTGCCGGCAACCGTCGGCTTACGAGGAGAGGACCATCATGAGAAATATCGTGCTCGCCACCGTCGGCGTGCTGTTCACCGTTGCGGCTTGCTCGAAGGCGCCTGAGTGCACTGCCGAAACCCTGGCCAAGAAGAGCCAGGAAGTTGCAACCGCCGTCCAGGAAGCCGTGACCAAGGACCCGACCAAGGCCGCCGAGCTGGCGACCAAGGTGCAGGAAGTCGCTTCCAAGTACACCGGCGCGACCACTTCGGCCGAGGCCTGCAAGGCCTATGACGAGCTGCTGACCGCCATCAAGGGCTGAGTCTCGCTGCCGGAATCAAAAAAAGGGCGGCGCCTGCTGGCGTCGCCCTTTTTCATTGGACCGGAGGGTCAGTTCTTGGCGATGGCTCCGACCGCGACGCCGTCGACGCGGGTGAGCTTCATGCCGATGACGGGAACCAGCTGCTTGTCCACCCGCACCGACACGGTCACGTGCATGGTGTTCTCGTCGGGCACGCGCGCCTGCATGACGCCGTTGAGCTGGTTGCGGTTCAGCGCCAGCACGACCTTGCTGCCGCCGACGACATTGCCGGAGATGATGTCCAGGCCCTTGCCCTGGGAGCCGTCGAGGAACGTGCCGCGATAGCCGTTGCGTCCCTTCTGCTCGATCGTTGCCGACATCTTCTGGGTGAACATGCCAACCCGGCAGCCGCCATCGAGCGACATGCCCACTTTGTCGTCGGGGGTGGCGCCGGTGAAGCTGCAGGTGAACTTCGTTCCCTTGTACTTGCCTGCGACGATCTCGCCGGGGCCGACCCATTCGCCTTCGACCGACTTGAAGAATTTCTGGTCGCCGACCTTGTCCTCGCCGGCATACGCAGTTCCCGTGAAGGAAAGGGCCATGACAGGCAGGACCGCGGACAGGAACAAGCGCTTCATGGAGACACCCGGCGACAGAAACTGGAACGATTTGCTTGCCCGGACCATGAACAAGAATGGTTAATGCTTCGTCTATTTTGCCTTCTCGGCAGCCTTGTCCTTGGCAGCGAAGGTCGTCAGTGCGGTAAGGAAGTCGCCCATGCCGGGGCGCTTGAGCGCGGTAAACGGCATCGGCCGCGTCGTCTCCATGGCGGCGATGCCGATACGGGCGGTCATCATGCCATTGACCACGCCTTCGCCGAGCTTGGCAGACAGCTTGGCGGCGAGCCCGTGTCCCACCAGTTGCTGGACGAAGCTGTCGCCGACGGCGATCGAGCCGGTCACGGCGAGGTGGGCAAGCACGCTGCGGGCGACGCGGAAGGAGCCGAGCGTTCCCGGGCGCCCGCCATAGAGTTCCGAAAGCCGGCGGATCAGGCGACCGGCTTCGAACACCACATAGGCGATGTCGACGAGCGCGCGCGGGCTGACCGCGGTGACCAGCGAGACGCGCTTGGCGGCGTCGAGGACGAGGATCTTCGCCTGTGCGTCCAGCGGGGCGAGGATCTCGACCTCGGCCAGCCGCACCAGGTCGGCACCGTCGATTACGTCGCCACGCAGCCCTGCGAGGGTTCGCCGTCCCGCAGCGGTTTGCGGCTTCGATGCGACGAAGGCCGAAAGGTCGTCGATCACCGCGCGGGCAGCCTTGGGATCGTTGCGATCCAGCGCATCCTGGGCGCGGTTGCGCAGCCGCTCGACCGAGGCGAGCCGCGAGAGCGCGAGCAGCTCGCGAATGACGATGACGACCAGCGCGAGCACGGCGACGGTTGCGGCGGCGACCGCGAGCCAGCCGAGCCAGTCGGCGCGGCTGAACAGGTCCCGGATGAGCCTGTCCGTCCACAGGCCGACACCCAGCGACACCAGCACGCCGGCGGCGGCGACGAACACCGCGCCGAGACGCGACCGCGATTTCGGCGGCGTGGCGGGCGGGGGCTCGGCGGCGGCGAGGTCGACCTCTTCGAACACGTCGGTCTCCGCCGGGATGACGACAGCCGTTTCAGCCGCCATTGCCCGAGGCCTGCGTTGCTCGTGCGGCGATTTGCGCCGCGCCTCGGCGTCGGGCGCAGTAGTGTCGGCGGGTGCGGTTTCGATGCGGAAAGCCGCGGGTTTCCTGGGGGCGCTCATGCCAGCTGGTCTCCGATCAGGAACTGCAGGGCGCGATCGAGGCGGATGTGCGGCAGCGACAGCGTCACGCCCTCGGCGGTCCGTTCCAGGCGGGGTGGCCGGAAGCGTACGAAGCGGATCGCCGGATCGTCGGCATCCTGGCGATGATTGGTGCCAAAATGCTGGAACACGACATCCGCCCGTTCCGGTAAGTCACCGGGAAATATGGCGGTCTCGGCGTTGCCGTCGAAGCGTTCCTTGCCGATGGTCTCGCCTTCGATGGGGGTGCCGATGATCACCGGCAGCGTCTCGCGGCCTTGCTTGACCGTGCCTTCGCGGGTGGCGCGGACCGCGGCCATGGCGAGGACGTCGACCTCGGCACCGGAAAGATTGGCGCGGGCGAGGGCACGCTCGGTCAACCGGCGCACGATCGCCTGCAGCCTGTCGTGGCTTTCGTGATGCAGGTGGTCGGCCTTGGTCGCCGCCACCAGGATGCGGTCGATCCGCCGCGAGAACAGGTCGGTGAGGATGCTGCCGCGGCCGGGCCGGAAGCAGGCGAGGATCTCGGTCACGGCTCGCTCCAGGTCGGCAATCGCGCCGGAGCCGGCGTTCAGCGCTTGCAGCGCGTCGATGAGCACGATCTGCCGGTCGAGCCGGGCGATGTGCTCGCGGAAGAACGGCTTCACCACATGCGTCTTGTAGGCCTCGTAGCGGCGCTCCATCATCGCATGCAGCGACCCGGTACGGGCCCTGCCGTGTACTGGCAACGGCGCGAAGGTCAGGGCGGGCGAGCCGTCCAGGTCGCCGGGCATGAGGAAGCGCCCGGGAGGCAAGGTTGACAGCGCGCGTTCGTCGTCCTTGCAAGCCTTGAGATAGGCCGTGAAGCTCTCGGCCAAGCGCCGCGCAGTCATCTCGTCGGCGTCGGCCGCGGGGCTTATGGTCGCCGACAGGCGCCGCCATACCTCGGAAAGGTCCGCGCGCACCGGCAGCGACGCCAACTCGAACGCCTCGCGCGAGAAATCTTCGTAGCTCTTGCCAAGTAGCGGCAGGTCGAGCAGCCATTCACCTGGATAGTCGACGATGTCGACTGACAGTTTTCCCTGTGAAAACAGCCTGTTCCAGCCGGAGGCGGATTCGAATTCTATGGTCAGCCGGAGTTCCGAGATGGCTCGCGTCGAGGCCGGCCAGACGCGCTGGTCGATAAGCGCAGCGATATGGTCCTCATATTGGAAGCGCGGCACGGCGTCGTCTGGCTGTTCCTGCAGGTAGGCGCGCGCGATGCGGCCCGACTTCTGCGCCTCGAACAGAGGAAGTCGGCCGCCGTGCACGAGGTTGTGCACCAGTGCGGAGATGAATACCGTCTTGCCCGCCCGCGACAGGCCGGTGACGCCGAGCCGCAGGGATGGCGAAAACAATCCCGTCGCGCGCTCCGACAGCGTGTCCAGCGCAATGCGCGCCTCGTCGGTGAATGTGGTCAGTGACGCCAATCGTCATCCCCCAGGAGTTCCGGCTCGATATAGGTGCCGGCCCCGGGATTTGAAACGGCAGGCAATTTCAAAGATCCGCCGGGGTGAGGAAGGCTTCGAGATGGCCACGGCCCAGTTGCGCCTCGGACAGGCTGCCCGGAAAGCGGATGACGGCCAGGCCCGAGGTTGGAAAGCCGGTATGGAGCGTGTGAAGGGCGGCTTCGTCGCCGGTGCCCGATACGGCCATGGCAAGATCCTCCATCATCGGATTGTGGCCGATGACGAGAAGGGTTTCGTATCTGCCGTGCTCGCGGATCTTGTCGAGATAGCCGGCCGCATCCGACACGTATAGATCGTCGGTGAAGATGACGCGGCCGGTGTCGGCATGGCTTGCGATGCCTTCCAGGGTTTCGCGCGCGCGGCGTGCATTGGAGCACAGCGTAAGCTCCGGCACGTAGCCGCAGGCACGCATCGCAACTCCGGTGGCTGCCGCATCGGCGATGCCCGTGGCGTCGAGCGGGCGGTCGAAGTCCCTTACGCCGGGAGCCGCCCAGCCTGCCTTGGCGTGCCTGAGAAGATAGAGATTGCCCAAATATCGCTCCCGGAAGCTCAAGCTCCCGACGAGCCTGCGCCGATCATGCCTCAAGCATGTAGCCAAGCAGGGTTGCGGTTGCAACCGCGCGATGCCGCTGTGCGTTGCTGTGGGGAAGTTGCGCCGCTGCCACGTCCGTTCGCCGCCTTCCCGGGCAGATGTGAAGTTTTCGAGGAAGGCGCTTGTGTGAGGGTTGGCCCGCGAATATATAGGCGCCAAAACGGGGTTGTTGGGTGAGTCGAATGAACGATACCGTTGCACTTGGCTACGTTCCCTCCGAAGAGGAGCCGTTCATGAACGAACGGCAGAAGTCATACTTCAGGGCGAAGTTGATCGCTTGGAAGAACGACATCCTCCGCGAAGCCCGCGAAACCCTCGAAATACTCCAGCAGGAAAACGCCAACCATCCCGATCTTGCCGATCGTGCTTCGTCCGAAACGGACCGCGCCATCGAATTGAGGGCGCGGGATCGTCAACGCAAGTTGATCTCGAAGATTGATTCGGCGCTGCAGAGGATCGACGAGGGGACCTACGGCTACTGCGAGGAAACGGGCGAACCGATCTCTCTGAAGCGACTGGATGCACGTCCTATCGCGACATTGTCGATCGAGGCGCAGGAGCGCCATGAGCGCCGCGAAAAGGTTTATCGCGACGACTGAACGCGTCCTTGTGGCGAACGAAAAAGGCGGCTTCGGCCGCCTTTTTCGTTCGCTGAAGGCGAGCTTCGCCGCCTATTTCTTGTGGCTCGACAATTCGCCCAGCAGCCGCGCCATCTCGTCGTCGAGCGATGGATCGATTGCAGGCTTGCCGGCCCGCGGCTTGTCGTCGAGCGAAACCTTGAGCTCCTTCATCAGCGTCTCGTCGATTTGCTCGCGGCGAACCGGTGCCGCTGCCGGCAAGTGCGCGGGCCTGGCCGGTGCGACAGGGCCCGGCTGGGGTCTGGCCGCCGCGGCGGGCGCGGCATGCGGAGCGAGATGCGCGGTAGGCGCGGTGGACGGACGATGCACCATCGGGGCGGCGGGCGCCTTGGCCTGGTGCGCCGTCGCCGGCCTTGAGGGCGCGTGTTGGGCGTGCGAGCGCGGCGGCTGGGGAGCTTCGTGCTGTGCTGTTTCGCCGGTCAGAGCCGGGCGACGCGGCGTCGCCATGCGGATGTCGCGCTCGACCACCACGTCGGTGGGGCCACCGATGAGCAGCAGGTGCTCGATGTCGTCGCGACGCACCAGCACCAGACGCCGATGGCTGTCGACCGCCGTCGCGTCCATGACCGCCAGTCGCGTCTTCCTGTTGCGACCGCCGGCGACGAAGGTTCCGAATGTGAGGCTGCGGACCAGCTTGACGATGACCAGCACGATGATCAGCAGGACGAGCGCCGCCAGGGTCCACAGCAGCGCCGCCGTATAGGCCGGGCCTGCCACGCTATCCAGCCATTCGAACATCGCTCTATCCCCGTCTTCGCGCCGGCGCGACACTAGCGCCTTGCTGCCTGCGACGGCAAGTCGCCTGTCGCCAGCGCGCACGCTTTGTGATTAAGCGCCCGAACTTGCCTCGAACTTGCGCAGCTTTCGTGGCGGGGCCTTTCCCCGCCGGGGAGAATGTGATTCAACCGCTTCGGATCGAGGGAGCCGAGAGACTCGCAGGGGAATGGCCAAGGAAACGCGCAACGACTTTTATCCGGTCCCGATCGTCGATCAGGCCGGACGCCCGGATGCCGTCACGCGACTGATCATCTTCATCGTGGTCCTGACCGGTGCTGCGATCGTGTTCGGCATCTTCCGCGAGCGCCTTGGAGACCCGTTCCTTCTCGGCATGCTCGGCGTGCTGGCCATGATCGGCGTCGGCTATCTTTTTGCCACCGCCATCGGCTTCATCCAGATATCGCCGCGTTCGCCGGCCGACGGCCTGTCGAAGGCCTTTGTCGATTCCATGTCGCAGGGGCTGGTGATCAGCGATGCCAAGGGACGCATCGTCTACGCCAATCGCGCCTATGCGGATATGACCGGAGCGGCGACCGCCTCCGACCTCAAGACCGTCGAGGGGCTGCTTTCCGATCTGCCCGAGGCATCCTTGACGATCTCGCAAATCGCCTCGGGCCTCAGGGATGGCCAGGCTGGTGACGGCGAATTCCGCCTGGCGCAATCCATACGCCCAGGGGCAGCCCCCGGCGCGCGCTGGTATCGCGTGCGCGCACGCTCTTTTAGCGTCCCCGGCAACCGGCAGCCGCTGAACGCCTGGCAGCTGGCGGACATCTCTCCCGAACGCGCCGAGCAGGAGCGGTTCTTCCTCGACCTGCAGCAGGCCATCGATCATCTCGACCACGCGCCGGCAGGCTTCTTCTCGGCCGATCAGGACGGCCGGGTCACCTATGTGAACGCCACGCTCGCCGACTGGCTCGGCATCGACCTTGCCAGCTTCACGCCAGGCGCCATCAGCCTCGACGAGATCGTCGCCGGCGACGGCATGGCGCTGGTCCGTTCGGTCAAGGCCGATCCGGGCACGACCCGCAACGCGGTGATCGATCTGGATCTGGCGACCGTCAACGGCGAGGCACTGCCGGTTCGCTTCATGCATCGCGTTTCGGCGAGCCGCGAGGGCGTCAACGGGCCGACGCGCACGATCGTGCTCAACCGCACCGAGGGTGAGGATTCGTCCGCGCAGTTGAGGGCTTCGGAGGTTCGCTTCACGCGCTTCTTCAACTCGACGCCGATGGCGATAGCCGGTGTCGACCAGACCGGCCGGATCCTGCGCACCAATGCGCCGTTCCTGTCCCTGTTCTCGTCCGCCGTCGATCGCGATGCCGTCGATCGGCGTGTGCGGCTCGACACCGTCATCCACGAGCGCGACCGGCCGGCCTTCGCCGCGGCGCTGGAGAAGGCGCGCCAGCGCCAGGCCGACATCACGCCGATCGACACAGTATTGCCCCAGAACGAGGAGCGGCATGTCCGCTTCTACGTCAACGCCGTGGCCGACGGCTCGGACGCGGACGGAGCCGAGGAAGCGGCGATTGTCTATGCGGTCGAGACGACCGAGCAGAAGGCGCTGGAAAGCCAGATGGCGCAAAGCCAGAAGATGCAGGCCGTCGGCCAGCTCGCGGGCGGCATCGCCCACGATTTCAACAACGTGCTGACGGCCATCATCATGGCGTCGGACCTTCTGCTGACCAACCATAGGCCTTCCGATCCGTCCTTCCCGGACATCATGAACATCAAGCAGAATGCCAACCGTGCGGCGTCCCTGGTCCGGCAGCTCTTGGCCTTCTCGCGCAAGCAGACGCTGCGGCCGGAGGTGCTCAACCTAACCGACGTGCTCGCCGACCTGCGCACGCTGCTCGCCCGCCTCGTCGGCAACAGCATCAAGCTCAAGGTCGACCACGGCCGCGACCTGTGGCCGATCCGTGCCGACATCGGCCAGTTCGAGCAGGTCGTGGTCAACCTCGCGGTCAACGCGCGCGATGCGATGCCTCAGGGCGGCGACCTCATGGTGCGGACCAAGAACGTGCCGACCGAGGAGTGCAGGGCCTACGGCTACAGGGAACTGGCGCCGGCGGACTATGTGATGGTCGAGGTGGAAGACACCGGCACCGGCATTCCGCCGGAAGTGCTCAAGAAGATCTTCGAGCCGTTCTTCACCACCAAGGAGGTGGGCAAGGGCACCGGCCTCGGCCTTTCCATGGTCTACGGCATCATCAAGCAGACCGGCGGCTTCATCTTCTGCGATTCCGAAGTGGGCAAGGGCACGGTTTTCAGGATCTTCCTGCCGCGCCATGTCGCCAAGCCCCAGCTGGCTGCCGGGACCGGCCCGGAGGTCGCAGCACCGGTAGTGGCGAGGCAGCCCGAAGCCGAAACGAACGGTGCCGCCAAGGACCTTTCCGGTTCGGCAACCGTGCTGCTGGTCGAAGACGAGGATGCGGTCCGCCTGGGCGGCGTCCGGGCGCTGACCTCGCGCGGCTACACCGTTCATGAGGCCTCGTCCGGCGTCGAGGCGCTGGAGGTGTTCGACGAGCTTGGCGGCAAGGTCGACGTCGTCGTATCCGACGTGGTGATGCCCGAGATGGACGGCCCGACGCTACTCGGCGAGTTGCGCCGGCGCCAGCCGGACATCAAGTTCATCTTCGTCTCGGGTTATGCCGAGGATGCCTTCGCCAAGAATCTCCCCGCCGACGCGCAGTTCGGCTTCCTGCCGAAGCCCTTCTCGCTCAAGCAACTGGCGACGGTGGTGAAGGAAGTCCTCGAGACCTGAGCGTCCGGCTGCGGGACGGCTTTCGCATCACGCGGCAGAATGCCATGATGCGTGCGGAGGCCAGTCAGGATCGTCGATGCAGCTGACGCCGCACAACGAGGCGGAAAGGGACGACTACGCCGAGACCGTACTGCTCGCGGGGGATCCGCAACGCACGGAGTGGGTGGCCAGGAACTTTCTCGAAGAGGCCCGTTGCGTGAACCGTGTCCGCGGTGCGCTGGGATTTACCGGGCGCTGGCGCGGCATGCTGATCAGCGTGCAGACCACCGGTATCGGTGCGCCCTCGCTGTCGATCTATGCGCATGAATTGCTAGACACCTATGGTGCGCGGACGCTGATCCGTATCGGCACCTGCGGAGCGCTGGCGGAGCAGGTCAGGCTGCGCAGCCTGGTGATCTCGCAGTCGGCGAGCACCGACAGCCACGTCAATCGGCAGCTTTTCGGACTCTACGACTATGCTCCGAGCGCCGATTTCCAGCTGCTGCGCCGTGCGGCCGAGAAGGCTGAGGAACTCGCGGTCGACCACCATGTCGGTCAGACGGCATCCAGCGACGTGTTCTATCATCCGGACGGGCTTGCCCGCTTCGCAGGCGTCAGGGCAAGCGGGGCGCTTGCCGTCGATATGGAAACCAATGCCCTCTACTCGATAGCCGCCCGCTTCGGCGCCAAGGCGCTGTCGATCTGTACGGTGGTCGACAGCCTCGTCACCGGCGAAGGCACGGACCCTGCCGAACGGCAGGAGCTGTTCCGCGGCATGACCGGCCTGGCACTCGAGGTCGTTGCCCCTCGGGCGTAGCCAAGCTCGAAGGATATTTCTGCTCGTGCTAATATTCCAGCCACGAATCGCCTGGGGTGGGTTCGGTCGGTGAGGCCCCGAGGTGGCTGGCAATCCGCAAGTTCCAGGCAAGCGAGTCGCACTATCCCGGATCGAGAGTTCTGCTTCCGTGTTCCTTGCGTTGGCAATCGGACAGAGGGACAGCCCGATGGAAGAATTCGTCGAGGACAGCATGAAGAGGCGTCTGACGGAAACCGTCGACATAGCCACCGCCGTCAGCATCCTGAAGTCTTACGGCTATTGGGGGGATGAGCTGATTGTCGCCATCACCCGCATCTTCTATGTCGATCTCGACACGTTGAACGAGGTCGTCGCCGAAGCTGCCTGAAGCGGGGGACTTGCATTTTGCCCGCGGTTCCGCCATATGCGGCGACATAGGCGCTTGGGCCGGGCTTGCCGGCTTTCTCACTGCAGAGACTTGGTTGCGTCTGTTTTCTCCCCTTTCCGGCTACGGCAAGCGGCGAAATAGACCCGCGGCATGAGGCATGCGGGCGCGACAGCGCAGCCGAGCGGACGATGTCCGCCGCCTTGTCGTTTCACAAGAGATCGAGGCCGGCAGGTTGCGCCCTGCCGCCATTGATGTTTGCGGCGGATGGCCGTCGCACGAAAGAAGAAGATATTGACCAATGAAAATTCCGCGGAGCTGAACGGCTTCGCCAAACTCGGCATTTCGGGCGCGCTGCTCAAGTCGACCATCGCTGCCGGCTTCACCGAGCCCAAGCCGATCCAGGTCGAGTCGATCCCGGCACAGCTGGAAGGCCGCGACATCCTCGGCATCGCCCAGACCGGCTCCGGCAAGACCGCGGCATTCGCGCTACCCATCCTTTCCAAGATCATTGCGCTCGGCACCAAGCGCAGGCCGAAGACCGCGCGCGCGCTCATCCTCGCTCCGACGCGCGAACTCGCAGTCCAGATCGAGGACACCATCAAGCTGCTGGCCAAGGGCGCGCACATTTCGACCGCGCTGGTGCTCGGCGGCGTCTCCCGCAATGCGCAGGTCCGGAAGGTCGGCCCAGGCGTCGACGTGCTGATCGCGACGCCCGGCCGCCTGACCGATCTCGTCCGCGAAGGCGACGTGATCCTGGCCGACACCCAGTGGCTCGTCCTCGACGAGGCCGACCGCATGCTCGACATGGGTTTCATCAACGACGTCAAGCGCATCGCCAAGGCGACGGCCAAGTTCCGGCAGACGGCGCTGTTCTCGGCCACCATGCCGGCGGAAATCGCCGAGCTGGCAGCCGGGCTGCTCAGGGACCCGGTCCGTGTCGAGGTGGCTCCCCAGGGCACCACGGCGGCCGAAATCCGCCAGAGCGTCGTCCTTGCCCGCACCAAGCAGAAGCGCAAGATTCTCTCCGACATGCTGGCCGACGAGGCCATGCGCTCGGTGATCGTGTTCGCCCGCACCAAGCATGGCGCCGACCGCGTGACCCGCGATCTCGAGCGCGACGGCTTCGAGGCGGCGGTCATCCACGGCAACAAGTCGCAGAACGCACGTCAGCGGGCGCTGAACGGCTTCCGCGACGGCTCCGTCCGCATCCTGGTGGCAACCGATATCGCTGCACGCGGCATCGACGTGCCCGGCATCAGCCATGTCGTCAATTTCGACCTGCCGGACGAAGCAGAGAGCTACGTCCACCGAATCGGCCGTACCGGCCGCAACGGTGCTTCCGGCGTTGCGGTCACCCTGGTCGACCCCTCGGAGAACTCCAAGCTCAAGCAGGTCGAGCGCATCATCCGCATGAAGCTGACGGTCGACGCCGACCATCTTGGCCAGCCAGATCCGCAGCGGCCTGCCGGCGAGCATCGCTTGCCGGAGCCGGCCAACGACGACGATGGCGAGCGCAGGCAAGGGCACCCGAACGGCCAGCGTGGTCGCGGTAATGGCGGTGGCAAGCCGCGTTTCGCCAAGGGCGGCGAGCGGTCGGGCGGAGGCGCGCCGAAGGCGGACAAGCCCGCCGGCGGCAAGCCGTTTCGCGGCAAGCGCCGCGGTTTCGGCAATCGCGGCCCGAATTCGCGAGCTGCCTGATCTGTGCAGCAGATCGGGCCAGCCTGGTCCATTTGCTGCAACGGCATGAATAGGCTAGGGCGGTCGGGGCGGTGCCTCGGCCGCCCTTTCTGTTGCAGGGGAGCGCATGACCGGCATAGCGACGCTCGCGATCGCCTACGTGCTGTCGCAATTCTACCGGTCGTTCATGGCCGTGCTCACCCCGGCGCTGACCGCTGAATTGGGGGCCACCAAAGCGCATTTGTCGCTGGCGTCCGGCGTGTTCTTCCTTACTTTTGCGCTGGCCCAGTTCGCCATCGGCGTGTCTCTCGACCGTGTCGGGCCGCGGCGCACGGCATCAGCGTTGCTGATGCTCGGCGGCGGCGGTGGGGCCATCCTGTTTGCTGCCGCGTCGACCCCATGGATGGTGATCGTTGCTATGGCTCTGATCGGCATAGGCTGCGCTCCGGTGCTGATGTCTTCGCTGTTCATCTTCGCCCGCGTCTTTTCGCTCGCGCGGTTTTCGGTGCTGGCCTCGTGGATGGTGGCTTTCGGGACGGCCGGCAACGTCATTGGCGCGGCACCGCTTGCCCAGGCCGCCGAAGCGTTCGGCTGGCGGCCGGTGATGGCGGGGCTTGCGCTCGTCACGATCATGGTTGCCTTGGCGATTCTGGTGCTCGTGCGCGATCCGCAATCGCCTCCCGGCATGGACCAGGGCGCAGTCGGGTTCGACGGCTACCGCGAATTGCTCCGCATGCGCGTGCTGTGGCCGATCATCCCGCTGACGGCCATCAACTATGCACCGACGACGGGGATCCGCGGCCTCTGGTCCGGCCCGTATCTCGTCGACGTCTATGGCGCGGACGCCTTGATGATCGGGCAGGTGACCTTGTTCATGGCACTGGCCATGGTCGCTGGGGCCTTCATCTATGGGCCGCTCGACACGATCTTCCGCACCCGCAAGTGGGTTGCGGTGGCAGGGAACACCATAGGCCTGCTGGCGATCCTGTATCTCGCCGTCGATGTCTTTGCCGACGTGGCGGCCGTTACTGCCATTTTCGTAATTATCGGCCTGACCGGCGGCAGCTATGGCCTGCTCATGGCGCATGCACGGGCGTTCTTCCCCGCCCATCTCGTCGGGCGCGGCGTCACGCTGATGAATTTCTTCTCGATCGGTGGCGTAGGCGCCATGCAGTTCGCAACCGGCGCTGTGGTGACGGCAAGCGTGGTGCCGGGCGAGCCCACGGCGGCGTATTCGGCCCTGTTCTGGTTCTATGTCGCCATGCTTGGGGCGGCGATCGTCATCTATCTCTGGGCGCGCGACGCGAAGCCTCAGCCGGCGGCAGCCTGATCTTCAGTCGAAGGTCGAGCGCCGCAGATAGACGATCGGCTCGGCCTTCCAGCGGGTCGAAGTTTGCAAGGCCATTTCCCGCAAGGGACGCGGCAGGAGGAAAAGCAGCTTCATCCCCCAGGTCAGGCGCCTCGGGAAGGTGACCTCGAAGCCGCCCTTTCGTACCGCCCGGCAGACCCGTTCGGCCGCGTCGTCGACCGACATCATGGCCGGCATCGAAAACGCGCTTTTCTGGGTCAGCGGCGTGTCGATGAAACCTGGGTTCAGCACCTGGGTTCGGATGTTCATCTTGTCGAAATCGAACTTGAGCGCTTCGGCGATGACATTGATCGCGGCTTTCGTCGCGGCGTAGGCAGCGGTCGTCGGCCAGCCGAAATAGGCGCTGATCGAGCCCATGAACACGACATGCCCGCGACCGCGATTGCGCATGCGTTCGATCACCGGCGCAAGCCCGTTGAGCACGCCGAAGACATTGACGTCGAAGCTCTGGCGGAAGGAATTCAGCTGCAGGTCATCGCCCCTGACGGGCAGGTAGGTACCGGCATTGAAGATGGCGAGCACGATGGGGCCTGCCTGGGACTCGATCGCCGCCACCGCCGCCGCCATACCGGCCTCGTCGGTAACATCCGACGGGAAGGACAGGATGCGCCCAGCCATGCCTTCGGTTTCGGCAATGAGCGCGTCCAGCGGATCGTCGGGACGCACGGTGACCGCGACCGTGTAGCCCTGCCTGGCGAGGAGACGGGCCACCGCGCGACCAATCCCCGTGCTGCCACCCGTAATCCACGCGACGCCGTCCTTCGGGGCGGCCCGGTATGTACTCACTCAAATCCCCCGCAAATTGTGTCGCATAGCTCTAGCGGCGCAGCCTTCGCCTGCAAAGGCCTGTTTTCGCCCGATATGTTGGGGCGGAGAAGTCCTGCACGATACTTGGCGCGTGGTTTGCGGCGGAATGTAAATGGTCCAGAGAAATTCTTGCCTTGAAAGCCGAGGTGCAGATTTCTAGGGTTCCACGGCGAAATAGGAAGGAATCTCCATGCATCGCTCGGTGATCGACGCCATCGGCAATACCCCTCTCATCAGGCTCAGGCGTGCCTCGGAGGAAACCGGTTGCGAGATTCTCGGCAAGGCCGAGTTCATGAACCCTGGCCAGTCGGTCAAGGACCGCGCCGGCCTGTTCATCATTCGCGATGCCGAGAAGCGCGGACTGCTCCGCCCGGGCGGCGTGATCGTCGAGGGCACCGCGGGCAATACCGGCATCGGCCTGACGGTCGTCGCCAAGGCGCTCGGCTATCGCACGGTCATCGTCATTCCCGACACGCAGAGCCAGGAGAAGAAGGACGCGTTGCGCCTGCTCGGCGCCGAGCTCATCGAGGTGCCCGCCGTCCCCTACAAGAATCCCAACAACTACGTGAAGGTTTCGGGCAGGCTCGCCGAGCAACTGGCCAGGACCGATCCGAACGGCGCTATCTGGGCCAACCAGTTCGACAACGTCGCCAACCGCGACGGTCACGTCCGCACGACCGCGGAGGAGATCTGGCAGCAGACGGGCGGCAAGGTCGACGGCTTCGTCTCGGCGGTGGGTACCGGCGGCACGCTCGCGGGCGTCGCGATCGGGCTCAAGGCGAAGCGCAGGGACGTGAAGATCGCGCTCGCCGATCCGCTTGGCGCGGCCCTGCACAGCTACTACACGACGGGCGAGCTCAAGGCCGAGGGCAGCTCCATCACCGAAGGCATCGGCCAGGGGCGCATCACCGCCAACCTCGACGGCTTCACGCCCGACTTCTCCTACCAGGTCCCCGACGAAGAGGCGCTGCCGATCGTCTTCGAGCTGATCCAGGACGAGGGCATCTGCGTCGGCGGCTCCTCGGGCATCAACATTGCCGGTGCCGTGCGCCTGGCGCGCGAGTTGGGCCCGGGCCACACCATCGTCACGGTCCTGGCCGACTTCGGTACCCGCTACCAGTCGAAGCTGTTCAATCCGGAGTTCCTGCGCGGCAAGGGGCTTCCGGTGCCCGAGTGGATGGACCGGCCGGTCGACATCGAGGTCCCGTTCGAACAGGTAGCATGATGGCATATTCCACCGAGGCGGTCTTCCGCGACGATGCATACCTGCGCGAGACGGCAGCCCGGGTACTTGCCGTCAACGACCGTGGCGGCATCATTTTGGACCGCACAATCTTCTACGCTACGTCCGGCGGCCAGCCGGGCGACACCGGAACGATGCTGCGCGAGGACGGCAGTCCGATCGCCGTGGCCGCGACCATCACCGGCGAGCACAAGGACGAGATCATCCATGTGCCGGGACCGGACCAGCCGGTTGTCCAGGTCGGCGAGCGGCTGAAGCTGGCAATCGACTGGCCGCGCCGGCTCCTTCTCATGCGCATGCATGCGGCCTGTCACCTGCTCACCGTCGTCTGCCCCTATCCGATCACCGGCGCCGCCGTCGGAGAGGACGATTCGCGCGTCGATTTCGACATTCCCGACGCCGGCTTCACCAAGGAGGCGGTGACGGAGCAACTGATGGAACTCGTCAGGGCCAACCATCCGATCTACACGCGCTGGATCGCCGAGGAAGAGCTGGCCGCCAATCCGACGCTGGTCAAGTCGAAGAACGTGCGCCCACCCTCGGGCACCGGCCGGATCAGGCTGGTCTGCATCGGCGACAACGCTTCTGTCGACAGCCAGCCCTGCGGCGGCACCCACGTCGCCAGAACCGTCGAGATCGGCGAGATCCACATCGCCAAGATCGAAAAGAAGGGGCGCGAGAACCGCCGCTTCCGCATCCGCTTCGGCGCGATGCCCGCCAACTGAGCAGGAGCCTCCCATGGCCGAGAAGAGCGCTTTCGTCATCGACGCGGACTGGCTGGAACAGCGTTTGGGCACGCCGGGCCTGTCGATCGTAGATGCATCCTGGTATCTGCCGGCGCACAAGCGCGACGCGCGCGCCGAATACGACGCGGCACATATTCCTGGCGCCGTGTTCTTCGATCTCGATCTCGTTTGCGATCTCGATTCGGCGCTGCCGCACATGCTGCCGTCGCCGTCGCTGTTTGCACGCCACGCAGGCTCGATGGGCATTTCGGCCGACGACACGATCGTCATCTACGACGGGCCGGGGTTCCTGTCGGCTCCGCGGGTATGGTGGATGTTCCGCATCATGGGCGTGTTCCAGGTCTATATACTGGATGGCGGCTTCGATCGCTGGAGGGCCGATGGCCGGCCGGTGACCTCGGAGCCGACGAAAACCGCGCCGAACGTCTTCCACGTCGACTACGATGCCTCGAAGGTCGTATCGCTCGCCGAGATGCGCGAGATCGTCCGTTCCGGCGCCGCTCAGGTGGCGGACGCCCGTTCCGCGGGCCGCTTCGAAGGCGTCGATCCGGAACCACGGGCGGGCCTGCGCTCCGGCCACATGCCGGGCGCGCGCAACGTGCCGTCGGTGTCGCTCTCGGAGAACGGTGAACTGCTTCCGCTCGACCGCCTGAAGTCGACCCTGGAGGCGGCGGGGCTGGACCTTTCCAAGCCCGTCGTCACCACCTGCGGCTCGGGGGTGACGGCAGCTGCCATCACGCTCGCGCTGCAGTCGCTCGGCCATGGCGACAACCGCCTCTATGACGGCTCGTGGACCGAATGGGGAGGCTTGTCCGACACGCCGGTGGCCACGGGCAAGGCATGACCATGTCGGCGGATCGCAGCGAGATCATACCGGTCACGGTGACCTTCCTCGAAATGCACGTGCCGCCGGCCTATCAGCCGCCGCTGCCGGTCAATCGCCAGATCGCCCTGCTCAGGACGCGCGAAATACCGTTGCACTACTATCGCTACCTGGCGGACCGCGTCGGGCGCAGATGGCATTGGGTCAACATCCTGCGGCTCGACGACGAGGAACTCGCCGCCGGCCTGCACCGCGAAGACCGCGACATCAGGGTGCTCTACCTGGATGGCGCGCCGGCGGGGTTCTTCGACCTCAAGCCGCACCTGCCCGAGGAAGTGGAGCTTGCCTATTTCGGCCTGATGGATCACGCCACGGGGCAGGGGCTCGGCCGCTGGTTCCTCGGGGCGGCGATCGCCGCCGCCTGGTCCTACAGGCCGCGCAAGGTCACGGTGCAGACCTGCACGCTGGACCATCCCGCTGCCTTGCCACTCTACCAGAAGATGGGATTTTCGCCGGTCGCGCAGAAATCCGAAAACGTTCGGACGATGACCTTTGCGGAACGCGCGGCAAGCGTGATGCGTGAATAACGGCGCCAACCTAGTCTGAACCGTCCGTTCATCGCATCTTCAGGTTGCTTGTTGCATCTTCCCGGCTATTGGGTTCGACTTCATGTCGACGTGACAGGAGAGTAATTGATGCTGAACCGCCGTACCTTGGCAGCCGCGCTGATTGCCTTGATCGCCGTGCCATCCTTTGCCGCCGCCCAGGCGACCACGCCTTCGGCGGCACAGATCGAGCGCCAGCTCGAGGCGGCGCCGACGGTCAAGCTCAAGCCGAACCAGCGCGTGACCATCCGCGAGTTCAAGCGCCGGCCGGACCTGCGCCGCATGGCGCCCTCGATCGACATCCAGTCCATCAACTTCGCCTTCGGCTCGGCCGAGATTCCCTATTCGCAATATGGCAAGGTCGAGAACATCGCCAATGCCCTCAATCGCATCCTGCGCCGTGACCCCGAAACGCGTGTGCTGATCGAGGGGCATACCGACGCCGTCGGCTCGTTTGCGTCCAACCAGACGCTTTCCGAGCGCCGCGCCGCCTCGCTCAGGCGGACCCTGGTGCGGGAGTTTGGCATTCCGGGCTACGCGCTCGAGACCGTCGGATACGGCGAGGAGTTCCTGCTGGTGCCGACCCCGAACGAGAACTGGCGCAATCGGCGCGTGACCCTGCGCCGCTTTGACGATTTCATCCGCTGACATCAGCACGATTCGATCCCTGGAGCCCGGCTTGCCAAAGCCGGGCTTTATTCATATCGTTCGCATTGGTATACAGTATACCAACTGGAGGGCGAACGATGGCGATCGGGGTGGTGATGGCAGGTGCGACCGGCTGGGTGGGCAAGGCGCTCGTACCGGCGATCCTGATGCAGGAGGACATGCGCCTCGTCGGCGCGGTGGCGCGCAGCACCGCGGGGCATGACGTCGGCGTGGTCGCCGCCGGCAATTATTCGATCACCGCGACGCTGATGAAGAAGTTCGCGCAGATGGCGGCGCAATACGGGCCCGATGTCGAGATCATCGACTACGCCAGCGCCAGGAAGCCTGACGCCCCGTCGGGCACCGCCCTCGAGCTGGCGGAGACGCTGTCGGAAATCCGTCGCGCGCCGACGGCGCTGCCCACTTCGGAGGTCTTCGGCCACCCCGAGGCGCGCGGCGCCACCATGGGGGAGGGAACCGCGGTGCAGGTGCACTCGCTGCGCCTGCCATCCTATCAACTGTCGTGCGAGGCGGTGTTCGGCCTGCCGGAGGAGCGCCTTACCATTCGCCACGACGCCGGCACGTCCGCGGTTCCCTATGTTGCCGGTGCGCTGCTCGCCATCCGCCGGGTGCGCGAGTTCAGCGGGCTGGTGCGGGTGCTGGATGCGTTGATGGACGAAACCCTGTCGGTCTAGCGGCAATCGGGTGGGCGCCTGCCTGGGCTCGGCCTAGCTTGCCGGGGTCGCACCAAGAGGACTGCCGCCATGACCCTGAAATTCAAGGCCTTGCCCACCGACGAAGTGAGAGCGCTACAGAGTGGGGCGCCGGATGCCTACGGCATGGTCCCCGAGCGCCGCCTTTCCGATGGCGACGGCGTGCCGTGTCGCCACTGCCTGAAGAATGTGGCTGCGGGCGAGCCGTATCTCATACTCGCATACCGGCCGTTTCCCGAGTTGCAGCCCTATGCGGAGACCGGCCCGATCTTCCTCCATGCCGGGGAGTGCCCGCGCGCCGACGAAACCGCCGAGCTGCCCGAATTGTTCACGAAGACGCGCGACTACATCCTGCGCGGCTACGGTGCCGACGACCGCATCGTCTATGGCACCGGGGCGGTGACGCCGACGCCGGAGATCGTCGCGAAGGCCTATGAGTTGCTGGCGCGCCCCGACGTCGCCTACGTGCACATGCGTTCGGCCAGGAACAATTGTTATCAATGCCGGATTGAGCTTGCCGGCGCGGAGGCCTGACCAAGTAAAGAAAAAGCCCGCCGCATCGCTGCGGCGGGCGTTCGAAGGTGGTGGATGCGACTCAGGCCGCCAGTGCAGTCTTGGCGTCCATCATCTCGTAGCCGAGGGCCTCGGCGACGGCGCGGTTGGTGATCCGTCCGCGATGCACGTTGAGCCCGTTGCGCAGATGCGGTTCGTCGGCGAGCGCCTTGAGGCCGCGGTCAGCGAGCGCCAGGCCGTAGTGCAGCGTGGCATTGTTGAGTGCGTGCGCCGAGGTCACCGGCACCGCACCCGGCATGTTGGCAACGCAGTAGTGGATGATGCCGTCGACCTCGTAGGTCGGATCGGCGTGGGTCGTGGCATGCGAGGTCTCGAAGCAGCCGCCCTGGTCGATGGCGACGTCGACGAGAACCGCGCCCTTCTTCATGCCCGACAGCATCTCGCGGCTGACGAGCTTCGGTGCCGCAGCCCCGGGGATGAGGACCGCGCCGACGATGATGTCGGCCGAGAAGCACTCCTCTTCCAGCGCCTCGACGGTCGAATAGCGGGTATGCACGCGGCCGGCGAAGATGTCGTCCAACTGGCGCAGGCGCGGGATCGAGCGGTCGATGATGGAAACGTCGGCGCCGAGCCCGGCCGCCATGCGGGCGGCATGCAGGCCGACGACGCCGCCACCGATCACCGCGACCTTGCCCGGCAGCACGCCTGGCACGCCGCCGAGCAGCACGCCGCGGCCGCCATTGGCCTTCTGCAGGGCGGTGGCGCCCGCCTGGATCGACAGCCGTCCGGCGACTTCCGACATCGGCGCCAGCAGCGGCAGGCCGCCGCGGTCGTCGGTCACCGTTTCGTAGGCGACCGCCGTGACCCCGGAGGCGAGCAGCCCCCTGGTCTGATCGGGATCGGGAGCGAGGTGCAGGTAGGTGTAGAGGATCTGGCCTTCGCGCAGCTGCGCCCATTCCCTGGGCTGGGGTTCCTTGACCTTCACGATCATGTCGGAGCGGGTGAAGACCTCCTCCGCCGTCTTGGCGATATGCGCGCCGGCGGCGCGATAGGCGTTGTCGTCGGCACCGATGCCGGCACCCGCGCCGGCCTCGATCAGCACCTCATGGCCGTGGGCGACATATTCGCGGACCGAGCCGGGGGTCAGTCCGACGCGGTACTCGTGGTTCTTGATTTCCTTGGGGCAGCCAACACGCATTTCTCGCTCCTCCGCAGCCGTTCAGGCTCTTGTTCCCTATGTAGGAAGTGAATCACGAATCGGCTCGAATATGTTTGCGAAATGAGTTGCGCCGGCGGGCCGTACTCGATAATCCTTGCGTCGTTCGCTGGAAATATCGAAGGAAATTCGAAGAATGCCGCTGGACAGGATTGATATCGCCATTCTGGACTCACTCCAGAAAGACGGCCGCATGCCCAATGCGGCGCTGGCCGAGAAGGTCGGCCTGTCCCAGTCCGCCTGTTCGCGCCGTCTCGACAACCTTGAGAAGTCGGGCATCATCAGCGGCTACCACGCCAGGCTTTCGAACGCAGCCCTCGGCCACCAGATGACGGTGATCGTCCACATATCGCTGTCCGGCCAGTTCGAGAAGACGCTGAGCGAGTTCGAGGTGGCGGTGAAGCGCTGCCCCAACATCCTCTCCTGCCACCTGATGTCGGGCGAATACGACTACATCCTGCGCATCGCCGCGCGCGACCTGCCCGACTACGAGCGCATCCACAAGGAATGGCTGTCGGCCATGCCGCACGTCACCAAGATCAACTCGTCCTTCGCGCTGCGCGAAGTGATAGACCGCACCGCCATGGGCATGCGTCCGGACCTGGCCTGAAACCTTTCGGGTGGAACGTCGGCCTCTGTGTATAGCCGGGGGCGGCTCGCTGGACCAATCCATTCCCCAAGGCTCGTCACAGGGCTGTTACATCGAGCCGCTGGACTTGCGCTGAAATTGGCGCAAGATTTCACCTTTCATACGCCGGCTGAATACTGTCAGTTCATTTCCCTGGAGAATGAAAATGTCCAGCATGCTTCACCCGATTTCTCGCCGTTCTTTTCTTGCCGGCTCTGCGGCCGCCGGCGCGATCGTGATGATGCATCCGTTCTCGGCGCGCGCGCAGGCCAACCAGGCGCATCTCAGGATCATGGAAACCACGGACCTGCACGTCCACGTCTTCCCCTACGACTATTATGCCGACAAGCCGAACGACACGATGGGCGTGGCCAGGACCGCCTCGATCATCGATGCCATCCGGGCCGAGGCCACCAACTCTCTGCTCCTCGACAATGGCGACTTCCTGCAGGGCAACCCGATGGGCGACTTCATGGCCTATCAGCGCGGCATGAAGGACGGCGACATCCACCCGATCATCAAGGCAATGAACACGCTGGGCTACGACTGCTCGACGCTCGGCAACCACGAGTTCAACTATGGCCTGGACTACATGTTCAAGGTGCTCAACGGCGCCAGTTTCCCCTTTGTCTGCGCCAACCTGACCAAGGGCCAGCTCGCCGCCGACGCCACCAAGGACGAACTGTTCCTGAAACCCTATGTCATCGTCGACAAGAAGCTGAAGGACGGCGCGGGCGCGGAGCAGCCGATCCGCATCGGCCTGATCGGCTTCGTGCCGCCCCAGGTGATGACCTGGGACGCCAAGCACCTTGGCGGCAAGGCGATGACCCGCGACATCGTCAAGACGGCTCAGGCGTGGGTGCCGCAGATGAAGGAGGAGGGCGCCGAGATCGTCATCGCGCTGGCTCACTCGGGCATGGGCACGCCGGCTGCCGGCGACAACCTGGAGAACGCATCCATCCTGCTCGCCGGCGTGGACGGTATCGACGCCATCGTCACCGGCCACAGCCACCTCGACTTCCCCGGCCCCAAATTCGAAGGCGTTGCCGGCGTCGACAACGCCAAGGGCACGATCAACGGCAAGCCGGGCGTGATGGGCGGCTTCTGGGGCTCTCATCTCGGGCTGATCGACCTGATGCTGGAGCGCGACGGCAATGCCTGGAAGGTTGTCAGCTCGACCAGCGAGGCACGGCCGATCTTCAAGCGCGTCGACAAGAAGGTTATGCCGACGGTGGAAAGCCGGGCTTCGGTCGAGGCGGCGGTGAAGGAGGAGCACGAGGCGACGATCGCCTATGTGCGTACGCCCGTCGGCAAGACGTCGGCGCCGCTCTACTCCTACTTCGCGCTGGTCGCCGACGATCCGTCGGTGCAGATCGTGAGCCAGGCGCAGACCTGGTACATCAAGGACATGCTGAAGGACACCGAGCACAAGGACCTGCCGGTGCTTTCGGCCGCGGCGCCGTTCAAGTCCGGAGGACGCGGCGGGCCTGACTACTACACCGACGTGCCTGCCGGCGACGTGGCGATCAAGAACGTCGCCGACCTCTACCTCTACCCCAACACCGTCCAGGCGGTGGCGATCACCGGCGCGCAGGTGAAGGAATGGCTCGAGATGTCGGCCGGCATCTTCAACAAGGTCGAGCCGGGCAAGGCGGACCAGCCGTTGATCAATGCCGACTTCCCGTCCTACAATTTCGACGTCATCGACGGTGTCACCTACAAGGTCGACCTGGCCCAGCCGCCCAAATACGATGCCAAGGGCACCGTGCTGAATGCCGGCTCCAGCCGCATCGTCGACTTGATGTTCGGCGACAAACCAATTGATCCGGCAGCGAAATTCGTCGTCGCGACCAACAATTACCGGGCCGGCGGCGGCGGCAACTTCCCCGAGATCAATGCCTCGAAGGTGATATTCGAAGCGCCCGACACCAACCGCGACGTCATCGTGCGCTACATCGTCGACCAAGGCACGATCAACCCGTCGGCCGACTCGAACTGGTCGTTTGCGCCCGTGCAGGGTGCCTCCGTGATCTTCGAGACGGGCCCCAAGGCGAAGGAGCACCTCGCCGAGATCAAGGCCGTGAGGATCGAGCAGGCCGGCGAGGGCGCCGAGGGCTTTGCGAAGTATCGCATAACCCTCTAAGTGGCCGCACCGGGGCGGCCGCTCCTCATGGGCTCCTCAGAGCTCCCGCCTGGCGACGGCGGGGGCGATCGCGTCCAGCTGGTCGGTCGAAATGCCGCCCGAGTAGCCCGCGGGCAGCCGGTCGACGGTGGCCGGGTCGTCGATGCCGTCCGAAAATCCGCCGCCACCATAGGGCCCGAGCAGATAAACGCTCGTGCCGACGCTCTCCATGCGGTCAAGGAAGCGGTCCGGCCAGCCCCAGATCCAGGGCGCGACGTTGAGCGGGACGAGCAGGGTGGTGCCGCGGCAGGCATCCGGCACATAGCCGGTCCAGCCCAGGCCCTCGTAGCGCAACAGGCATCTCATCAGCGATTCCTTGCTGACGGTGCGCATGCCGGGCAGGGCTTCCTTGACGGCCCGGACCGGGGCGTCGCCGCCGACGACGGCGAGCGCTGCGCGCCGTTCGGCCGGAAGCGTCGAGAGATAGGCGGCAAGGGCCTTGCCTTCCGCCGCGTCGTTACTCTTGACGTTGATGTGGAAGCGCTGGTCGGGGAAGCGCGAAAACACCTCGTCGAGCGACGGCATCAGGCCTATGCCCTTGCCGCGGAAGGGGAAGGTCTTGCCGCCATCTGCCGTGTAGCCGTAGCCCACGTCGAGCTGCCTGAGCGCCGCCATGGACTGATCGCGGGTCCGGCCGCTGCCTTCGGTGCGGCAGTCGACGGTCCAGTCGTGGAAGACGGCGAACTGGCCGTCGGTGGTTGGGTGCACGTCGAGCTCCAGCACGTCGGCGCCGAGCGTAAACGCCGCCTCCATAGAGGCCAGCGTGTTCTCGAGATAATCGTGGCGCGGCGGCAGCATGCGTTCGGCGGTGCAGGTCTCCGCGGTCAGTCCCGCCCGCTCGAACTCCTGCGCGAGCCCCCGATGGGCGAGGATCACCGGTTTGCCCGCGGGACGGCTCGAAAGCAGCGAGGTGTTGTTGAGATAGATAGCGCCGCCCGCGGCGAGGAAGGTCAGAAGGAAGATATGTCGCCTGCGCATGTCTTGATTCGCTCCAAGGCCGGACCCGTAGCCTCAGATTCAAGAATACTCCGTCGTTTTCGGGACGGAATCCCGGCGCGTTTATGTCGTCGATCCGAATATATTCTGGTTGGCCGCTGCGAAGTTCAGGCCTTGTAGACGACTTGTCTCACGTCGATGTATTCGGCCCGGAACCCCGCCTCGCAATAGTGGAGATAGAACTCCCAGAGCTTCTTGAAGCGTTCATCGAAGCCGAGCGGCACGATGCGTTCCCAGGACGACCAGAACCGGGTCCGCCATTCCGCCAGGGTACGCGCGTAGTCCTGAGGGAAGACGCGTTCGCGCCAATAGTCGAGCCCGTGCTCGGCGCCGAGTGACTTCAGCAGCTCCGGCGTGGGCAGCATGCCGCCCGGGAACACGTAGCGTTGAATGAAGTCGGGCCGCTTGCGGTAGAGCGGGTAGGCGGCCTCGTTGATGGTGATGATCTGCAGGCCGGCGGTACCGCCGGGACGCAGGCATTGTTTCATCTTGGCGAAGAAGGTCGGCCAATGTTTTTCGCCCACCGCCTCGAACATCTCGATCGAGGCGATGCGATCATAGCGGCCGGTCTCGTCGCGATAATCCTGCAGCTTCAGTTCGACCCTGTCGGCGAGGCCTGCGTCCTGGATGCGCTTCCGGGCGAAATCGAACTGCTCGCGGCTGATGGTGAGCCCGGTGACCTTGCAGCCGATCTCCCGCGCCGCGAATTCGGCAAAGCCGCCCCAGCCGCAACCGATCTCGAGGACGTGGTCGCCGGGGCTGATGCCTGCGTCGCGCGCCAGGGCGCGATATTTTTCTGCCTGCGCGCCGGCGAGGTCGTTCGCGCCGGTCGCATAGAGGCCAGACGAATAGGTCATGCTCGTGTCGAGCCACTTGCTGTAGAAGCTGTTGCCGAGGTCGTAGTGCGCGGAAATGTTGCGCTTCGAGCCGGTGCGGGTGTTGTCGTGCAGCCAGTGGCGGACGCGCTGGACGGCGTTCAGGAGCCAGTTCGCGCTGCCCGCAACCCTTTCGCCGATCTCGGTGTTGACCACGAACAGCTCGAGGAAGGTCGTCACGTCCGGACTTTCCCAATCGCCGTCGATGTAGGATTCCGCCAGTCCGATGGTGCCGCCGCTGAAGGCGCGGCCGGGCAGGTTCCAGTTGTGCAGCACGATCTCCGCCTCGGGGCCGGGCGCCCTGCCTCCGACGAGGACGCTGCGCCCGTCCGGGATCTTCACGGTGAGCGAGCCCTTGGGCAGTTGCAGCGCCGCCGACAGCGCCAGCCTAGCGCGGGCTGGCAGGCCCTTGGCGAAATCCGCCAGATTGCCCTCGTGGAGGGCGATCTCGCCGTTGCGGCTGTCTTTGTCTGATTTCGGTTCGGCCATATCGCTCCGTCCCAAATCGTCTGCCCGATCGTTTGCGGAAAGCAGCAAGCCCGCACACCCCGCGCGCGCCGCGCAACACTCGGAAATCTACTGGCGGCCCCGCGGTTGACTTGCCGGATGCCGCCGGGAATTGGCACTGAAATCGAATTTCCACGCAACTTTCGTCGGCAATGCCGTGAATCGCAAGTGTCATCTTGCGGTACTCAGGTATGCCAGGGATATCTAAGGCTGCCGTCCGGGCGACAAGGAGCGAAGCTCACGGATTGGCCGGCTTGTGCCCGTGGCTCTTTGCCTGATTGACGTGGACAAAAAGCGGACCCAAAAGGCGCCAGCACAACGAACAGAAGGAATCGCGCCTTGATCCGGCACATCGTGTTCTTCAGCGCGCGGCGCCAAGAGGATGTCGAGACGATCCGCGAGGAATTGTCGGCGCTCGGCAAGATCCCGCACTCGACCTGCTTCGAGGTCACCGTCAACACCAAGGTCGATCCGATGTCCGACGAGATCGACATCGTCGTCTATGCGGAGTTTGCCGACCTCGAGGCCCTGGCGGCCTACAAGGCACACCCGGTCTACGACCAAACGACGCTACGCGTGCGTCCGATGCGGGAACTGCGATATTCGGCTGACGTCGTGGCAGCTCGATAGCTACCGCCCCGAGTTGCTGTTTTGGGGCAGCAGCGTCGGGATCACGCCTTCTTGGCGCGACCGCGCTTGACGGGAGCGGCCTGCTTCCTGCCGAGGCCCAGCGTGCGGGCGAGTTCGGAGCGAGCGGCGGCGTAGTTCGGAGCGACCATCGGATAGTCCGCGGGCAGGCCCCACTTCGCGCGGTATTCTTCAGGCGTGAGGCCGAAGTGGACCGAGAGGTGGCGCTTCAGCGACTTGAACTTCTTTCCGTCTTCCAGGCAAATGATGTAATCTGGATGGATCGAGCGCTTGGGATTGACCGCAGGCTGGGGCACCTCGATCGGCTCTTCGGCCGGCTTACCCAGCGACTGGATCGAGCTGTTCACGCTGGCGATCAGGTCCGGGAGCCCCGATGCCGGAACCTTGTTGTTCTCCACGTAGGCGCTGACGATGTGAGCGGTCAGTCCGAGAAAGTCGATCTTGTTGTCGGTCGTCATCGGCAAGCACCTCGGGCAGTATCAAGGCAATATATGAGTCTATCTATCTAGTGCCTCGTATATCGGTCGAAAGCACGCAGGTCTGCAAGCAAAATATTCTAAAATTACAATGAAGCCGACCCGCAATCTGCGGGTCGGCTCTTGCTATATTAGAGATTTATAGAAAACCCTTGCGCTGCCACCAGCCGGCCTTCTTGGGCTTGGCTTCGCCGGACTCGGCTTCCCCCAGAGAGGTCACTACGGGTGTGGCCGGGGCAGCTGCGGGCTCCGCGACAACAACAGCCGCTTCGGTGGCCGCTGCCGCCTTGCGGCGGGTCGCGCGGGGCTTTGCAGGCTTCTTCTCGGGCGCGGCATCGGCCTCTTCCGCCTTTGGCGCCGGTGCAGCCTCGGAGGCGACCTCCGCGGCTTCCTCTTCGGCCTTCTTGGCCTTGGTCGTGCGGCGAGCCCGCTTCGGCTTGGCCTCTGCCACGAGCTCCACAACGGGTTCCTGAGGGGCAGGTTCGGCCGAGACCTCGGCTGCAGGTTCCTCCGCCGCGCCTGCGGCGGGCGTCTCGGTATCGTCCACTACGACCTGCGCCTCGTCGCCCTCGGACAGCTGTTCGCCGTCCTTGCGGTTGCGCTTGCCGCCGCGCTTGCCGCGCCGGCGCTTCTTGGCGGCAGCGTCCTCGGCCGCGTCCGGCGCTTCCGCCAGGACTGCCGAGCCGGTCTCGTCGTCGGCGTCCTCGGTTGCCTCAGAGTCGATCTCGACAAACTCCGCGGTTTCGGCGACCGCCGCCGCACCTTCCGCGTGCTCCCGGTCGCGTCCGCCGCGACGACGGCGACGCTTGCGGCGCTTGCGGTCGCGCTTGTCCTCGCCGTCGCCGCCCGAGGCGGGCTGCTGACGCGAGGGCTGCGCTTCGGCCTCGGCGACCTCTTCTTCCTCGACCGGGATCTCGTCCTCAACCTCCTCCGGCTCGGCATAGGCCGGAGCCTGCACCGCCACGGCGGGAGCCGCCGGCTTTTCGGCGATCGCACCGCGGAAGATGGCGTAGTGCTGCGCGCCGATCGTGTCGTCCGCCTCGATCGTGATGGTCAGGCCAAAGCGTTGCTCGAGTTCGACCAGCGTCGCCCGCTTGTGGTTCAGCACATAGAGCGCGGTTGCGAACGGGGTCTTGACGGTGATGTGATTGCGCGAGTCCTTGAGCAGGAACTCCTCGATCGCGCGGACCACGAGCAGCGCCACGGACGAATCCGAGCGCACGTGACCGGTGCCGCCGCAGGTCGGGCACGGCTTCATGGTCGATTCGAGGACGCTGGCGCGGATGCGCTGGCGCGACATCTCCATAAGGCCGAAGTGCGAGATCCGGCCGACCTGGATGCGTGCGCGGTCGTTCTTCAGGCAATCCTTGAGCTTCTTCTCGACCGCACGGTTGTTGCGGTTCTCCTCCATGTCGATGAAGTCGATGACGATCAGGCCAGCAAGGTCGCGCAGCCTGAGTTGGCGCGCCACTTCCTCGGCCGCCTCGAGATTGGTCTGGAGCGCGGTATCCTCGATCGAATGCTCCTTGGTCGAGCGCCCGGAGTTGACGTCGATGGAAACCAAGGCTTCGGTCTGGTTGATGATGATGTAGCCGCCCGACTTCAGCGTCACCTGCGGCTGCAGCATCTTGTCGAGCTGCGCCTCGATGCCGTTGCGGGCGAAGATCGGGGTGTTGTCGCGATAGGGCTGAACCGCCTTGGCATGGCTCGGCATGAGCATGCGCATGAAGTCCTTGGCCTCGCGGTAGCCGTCTTCGCCGGCGACGAGGATCTCGTCGATCTCCTTGTTGTAGAGGTCACGCACCGAGCGCTTGATGAGGCTGCCTTCCTCGTAGACGAGGGCGGGCGCGGTCGACTGCAGCGTCAGCGACCGCACGTTCTCCCACAGGCGCATCAGGTATTCGTAGTCGCGCTTGATCTCGGCCTTGGTGCGGCTTTCGCCGGCCGTGCGCAGGATGACGCCCATGCCTTTCGGCACCTCGAGGTCGGCGACGACCTCCTTGAGGCGCTTGCGATCCTGAGCGTTGGTGATCTTGCGCGAGATGCCGCCGCCGCGGGCGGTGTTCGGCATCAGCACCGAATAGCGGCCGGCCAGCGACAGGTAGGTCGTCAGAGCAGCGCCCTTGTTGCCGCGCTCTTCCTTGACCACCTGCACCAGCAGGATCTGGCGGCGCTTGATGACTTCCTGGATCTTGTAGTGGCGGCGCACCGGCTTGCGGCGGTCGCGGGCTTCCTCGATGGCATCCTCGGCACCGACCGACTCGATCTCGTGGTCGTCGTGGTGGCCGGAATGAACCTCCTCGACGCTGCCGCCGTTCTCGTTTTCGGTGGTTGCCGGCTCCGGCGCCCGTTCGGAAATGACGTCCGCCTCTATCGCAGCAGCGATGGAGCCGGCCTCGTTCCCGTCGGCCTCGTCATCAGATGCTTCGGAAGGCTGTTCGGCCTCGCGCTCTTCGTCATTGCGCGCCTCGGTTGCATCCTCGGCAGCCGCTGATTCGCCTTCCTCGCTGGCGGAGACGGCGTTTTCATCGTCGGACTTGTGCTCGTCGCCGCTTCGTCCACGGTTTTTTCCGCCCCGACGCCGGCGGCGGCCACGGTTCCGGTCCTGCCGCTCCTCGCCGCCTTCCTCGTCCTCGTCCTCGTCTTCGGCTTCTTCGGCCTCGGCGCGCAGCAGCGCCTGCCGGTCGGCGACGGGTATCTGGTAGTAGTCGGGATGAATTTCACTGAAGGCGAGGAAGCCGTGACGGTTCCCGCCATATTCTACGAAGGCAGCCTGGAGCGACGGTTCGACCCGCGTCACGCGGGCGAGGTAGATGTTTCCTTTGAGCTGCTTCTTGTCCTGCGATTCGAAATCAAATTCTTCAATGCGGTTACCGCGAACTACGACAACCCGTGTTTCCTCCGGGTGGGAGGCGTCTATCAGCATCTTGTTGGGCATTATCTGGTTTCCTGCCGGCAACTGTCAGCCGCGGCCTGCGGGAAAGCGCCCGCCGCCGTGAGTTTGCTGACACAGTGGTGCCGGATAATTTTGCGTCCGCCGGCCGCAGCCCAAGCGCCATGGCGGTGCCGCCCGCTGCCGGAATGGCGCGGTTCTTTGCGGACCTCATGATTTCGCCTGTGACCAATGCGTGACCTCGCGGAACCTTGTTTTCAACCTAAGCCCGGAAAACCGGACCAGCTACTTTGCTCTTACAGAGCCGGCGCGGAGTGGAGTGTCCGGCCGTTTTCCTCACGCAGCTGCGGCCCCGCCACGGGCCTGTGGCTGCGAAATTCGACGCGATCACCGAGATCTTATCTCTGTTGCCAGCAGGGCCATCGCTCGTCGCGGGGTTCCCAGGCGGAAGACGCTGGGGCGCGGGCCCTGGATTGCAGTGATCCAACGTCGCTTTTATGATTTGGCGGGGATGATGGCAACCCCGATTTCCGACGCCGGCAAAAGCCGAAATTGCAACCTGGTGGCGTATCCGAAAAAAGGCTTGGTTAACCTTCTCTGGTTACCAGTCGTTAATCGAAGGGGCGCAGCAAATCGGCCGCGGCGTTCGTGAGCGGCAACAAACAGATAGGTACTGCGGCAGTGACCGACAAGAGCTTTCAGGCCGGCGGCTGGCGTGCATTGCGCGCCTTTCTGGGCGTCCTGACATTCGTCCTGGTCTTTGTCGGCATCGAATGCCGCCCGGCATGTGCGGCCGACCAGGTCAGCGCGCTCGACTACAAGATGGCCGGCGATGCCACGCGCATGCGCATCGTCATGAATTTCGATCGCGAGCCGGAGCCGAAGTGGTTCCTGCTGCGCGCGCCCCATCGCTTCGTGGTCGATCTGCCCGATGCGACGCTCAGCCTCGATGCCAAGGACCTCGAGCCGCGCGGTCTGGTCAAGGCCGTACGCTACGGCCCGTCGGGCGAGGGGACCTCGCGGCTGGTGGTGACGTCCAAGGGGCCCTTCAACGTCGAGCGGGTGGACGTGCTCGCCAATGAGGATGGCAAGGGTTACCGCCTTGTCGCGGATATCGCAGCCGCGTCAGAGCGCGAGTTCGAAGCCGCGCTCGCGGTCCAGTCCGCGACCACGGGCTCGACGACGACAACAGCGAAGACCGGACGCATCGAGAAGCCGGCCGGCCAGGAGAACGAGCCCTTCACCATCGTCATCGATCCTGGCCACGGCGGCATAGACGGCGGCGCCGAAGGGCTGAACGGCACCGTCGAGAAGTCGATCACGCTCGCCTTTGCTATGGAACTGAGGACGGTTCTGGAGACCAACCCGGCGTACAAGGTGAGCTTGACCCGGGAGGGCGACGAGTTCCTGCGGCTGGACGACCGCGTCCGCATCGCACGACAGCAGGGGGCCGACCTTTTCATTTCCATTCACGCCGACACGATCAGGCTGAAGGGGGTGCGCGGCGCAACCGTCTATACCGTCTCCGATAAGGCGTCGGATGCGGAGGCGCAGGCGCTTGCCGACCGCGAAAACCTCTCTGACCAGCTCGCCGGCATCCCGGCGGCGGACGAGAACCCCGAAGTCTCGGATATCCTGGTAGATCTGATCCGGCGCGAGACTCATGGCTTTTCGATGCGTTTCGCCCGGTCTCTGGTATCGGAACTCTCGCCGACGGTCGGAATGATCAACAATCCGCATCGTTCGGCCGGGTTCCGGGTGCTCAAGGCTCCCGACGTTCCCTCGGTGCTGGTCGAACTCGGCTATCTTTCGAATGCCAAGGACGAAGAGCAGTTGCGCAGCTCCGACTGGCGCGAGAAGGCGGCCGCGAGCATATCCAAGGCGGTTGCTGCCTTCTTTGCCGACCGGCGTGCGGCCGGCGGCTGATCTGGCCCGACGGCTGATACTTGGCGTTGCCGGGGTGTCACCGTCGGTGCCCGGCAAGGTTGCCGCGGTCGAAATCTTTGCCTGACTTGGAATGTTGCCGTATTTTGCCCACAACAGCGCGACAAGGGTGACCGATTGCGGATCGGGACGGTTCCTGCAGCTTGCGGCAACAGCGGGTTGGTTTAGGGAATCCCCGAACCTTGTACTGGAGCGGGCATGATTCGTCTCATCGGCTATTTCTTCGGCATCGGCACGGCGCTTGCGCTGATCGTCGCGGCAGGCGTGGCGATCTATATCGGCCAGCTCACCAAGGAGCTGCCCGACTACGAGGTGCTGGCCAAATACGAGCCGCCGGTGACGACGCGCATCCACGCCTCCGACGGTGCGCTGATGGGCGAGTTCGCCCGCGAGCGCCGGCTCTATCTGCCAATCCAGGCCGTGCCCGACCGGGTCAAGGCAGCGTTCCTCTCCGCAGAGGACAAGAATTTCTACAACCATCCCGGCATCGACGTGACCGGCCTGATGCGGGCGGTCTTCACCAATTTCCAGAACGTCGGCTCCGGCCGCCGCCAGGTGGGTGCCTCGACGATCACCCAGCAGGTCGCCAAGAATTTCCTGCTCAGCTCCGACCAGACCTACGAGCGCAAGATCAAGGAGATGATCCTGGCCTTCCGCATCGAGCAGGCCTATTCGAAGGACCGGATCCTCGAGCTCTATGTCAACGAGATCTTCTTCGGCCTGGGCGCCTACGGCATCGCCGGCGCTGCGCTGACCTATTTCGACAAGTCGGTCAACGAGCTGACCGTGGCCGAGGCCGCCTATCTCGCGGCCCTGCCCAAGGGGCCGTCCAACTATCAGCCGTTCAAATACACCGACCGTGCCATCGAGCGCCGCAACTGGGTGATCGACCAGATGGTCGCCAACGGCTACGTGTCGCGCGACGAGGGCGAGAAGGCCAAGGCGACACCGCTGGGCGTCACGCCGCGCCGCAACGGCACCTATCTGTTCGCCGGCGAGTATTTCACCGAGGAGGTTCGCCGCGAGCTGATCGCCCGCTACGGCCAGGACGCGCTGTATGAGGGCGGCCTGTCGGTGCGCACCACGCTCGACCCGAAGCTGCAGCTCATCGCCCGCAAGGCGATGCAGACCGGCCTGCTCAAATACGATCGCCTGCGCGGCTACCGCGGGCCGGTGACCAAGATCGACGTTTCCGGCGATTGGGGCGCCGCCCTCGGAGAGGTGAAGGGCCTCGACGACGTGCCCGAGTGGCGGCTCGCCGTGGTGCTCGACAGTTCCGGCACGGGTCTGGACATCGGCCTGCAGCCCAAGCGGGATGTGTCGGGCGCGCTGGTGAAGGAACGCGAAAAGGGCAAGGTGTCGGAAGAAGACATGAGCTTTGCCATGCGCTACGTCGTTGACGGCAAGCGCCTCAAGGCGAATTCTCCGGCCGAAGTGCTCAAGCCGGGCGACGTGATCTTCGTGGAGAAGAACGAGCAGGGCGACGGCTACGCGCTGCGCCAGCCGCCGGAGGTTTCCGGCGGGCTGGTGGCGATGGACCCCCACACCGGGCGCGTGCTCGCGATGGTCGGCGGCTTCTCCTACTCGCAGTCCGAATTCAACCGCGCCACCCAGGCCATGCGCCAGCCTGGATCGGCCTTCAAGCCGTTCGTCTATGCCGCGGCACTCGACAACGGCTACACCCCGGCATCGGTCATCATGGACGGGCCGATCACCATCCAGACAGGAACGACGAGCTGGACGCCGAAGAACTATGACGGCAAGGCGGCGGGCCCGTCGACCTTACGCACCGGCATCGAGCGGTCGCGCAACCTGATGACGGTACGGCTCGCCAACGACCTCGGCATGCAGACCGTTGCCGAATATGCCGAGCGCTTCGGCGTCTACGACAAGATGCTGCCGGTGCTGGCGATGTCGCTTGGATCGGGCGAGACGACGGTGATGCGCATGGTCTCGGCCTATTCGGTGATGGCCAACGGTGGGCGCCAGATCAAGCCGTCGCTGATCGACCGTATCCAGGACCGCTACGGCAAGACCGTCTACAAGCATGACGAGCGCGGCTGCGAGGGCTGCGTTGCCACCGAATGGGCCAACCAGCCCGAGCCGGAACTGATCGACAATTCCGAACAGGTGCTCGACCCCATGACCGCCTACCAGATTACCTCGATGATGGAAGGCGTGGTCCAGCGCGGTACGGCGATGACGCTGCGCGAACTGGGCCGTCCGCTGGCCGGCAAGACCGGCACGACCAACGAAGAGAAGGACGCCTGGTTCGTTGGCTATACGCCCAATCTCGTGGTCGGCCTATACATGGGCTACGACAAGCCGACGCCGCTCGGCAAGGGATCGACCGGCGGCGGCATCGCTGCGCCGATCTTCAAGGACTTCATGTCGGTCGCTCTCGAAGGGACGACGAAGGTCGACTTCGTGGTTCCCGAGGGCATGAAGCTCGTCGCCATCGACCGCAAGACCGGCATGCAGGCCCAGGAGGGCCAGCAGGACACGATCATCGAGGCGTTCAAGCCGGGTACCGGGCCCGCCGACAGCTACTGGGTCATCGGCATGGGCGAGGACGGCAGCAACGGCTCGGGCGAGGCGCTGTCGCCGCAGGCCAGCAAGGCCATCAGCGAGGGCGGCGGCGGACTTTACTAGCCGCGAGCCGGCCACCATGGAAACGATCAGCGCGCGGCTTGCCGCGCGCTTTTTTGTTTGCGCCGCTGCGCGGAACATAGGTTGCAAATTCCTGAGTGGTTATATAGATAGATGGTTATCTAATGTGGGACGTTCGATAAATGGACGGTCCTATGTAGGAGCCACCGTCGTTCGAACGTCTTGAAGGAGGTGCCGGCACAAAGTGCCGCCTGCCATCCGGATTCAGCACCAGGGAGAGAATGATGCAGAAGATCACCCCGTTCTTGTGGTTCGACACCCAGGCCGAGGAGGCCATGAAGTTCTATACCTCGATCTTCAAGAACTCGAAGATCGGGCGGGTGACGCGGTATGGCGACGCCGGGCCAGGACCGGCAGGCAGCGTGATGGTGGCGGAGTTCGAACTGGAAGGCCTTCGCTTCACCGCGCTCAATGGCGGCCCCATGTTCACGTTCACGGAAGCGATCTCGATGGTCGTCGACTGCAGGGATCAGGCCGAAGTCGATCACTATTGGTACTCGCTGTCGGAGGGCGGACAGCCGGGCCAGTGCGGATGGCTGAAGGACAAGTTCGGCCTGTCCTGGCAGATCGTGCCCGAGGCGCTGCCGCGCCTGCTGAGCGACCCCGATGGTGCCAAGGCCGGCCGCGTCATGCAGGCGATGTTGCAGATGACCAGGATCGAGGTTGCCAAGCTCGAGGCTGCCGCCGCCGGCTAGCCTCGACGAGAGCCGCCGATGCAATGGGCAGGCGCCGCGGCAGCCTGCCCATTTTGCTTTACAGGCGGCGGCCTCATCCCTATGGTCCGCGCCGATTCAATAGGCCTTCCGGGGCCGAACCCAGCAAGAAGAAGCAAGATATCATGCGCGCGGAAACGCAGAACATCGTCGACGAAATCAGGCAGGCCATAAGCCTGCTGAGGAGGCATCTTTGACTGGGATCAGGCGCTAAAGCGGCTTGATTACCTGAACATGCGGGCAGAGGATCCCAGCCTCTGGAACGACCCGCAGGAAGCGCAGAAGCTGATGCGCGAGCGTCAGTCGCTGGATGACGGCGTCAACGGCGTCAAGCGGCTCGAACAGGCACTGTCCGACAATCTCGAACTCATCGAAATGGGCGAGGCCGAGGGCGACCAGAGCATCATCGGCGACGCCGAGGCGGCCATCAAGACCATGGCTGGCGAGGTGCGCGAGCGCCAGATCGAGACCATGCTGTCTGGCGAAGCCGACAGCAACGACACCTATCTCGAAGTCCATGCGGGCGCCGGCGGCACCGAAAGCCAGGACTGGGCGAACATGCTGTTGCGCATGTACACGCGCTGGGCCGAGCGCCGCGGCTTCAAGGTCGAGGTGCTGGAAATGCACGACGGCGAAGAAGCGGGAATCAAGTCCGCAACCCTGATGATCAAGGGCCACAATGCCTATGGCTGGCTGAAGACCGAATCCGGCGTGCACCGCCTGGTGCGGATTTCGCCTTACGATTCAAACGCCCGGCGGCACACCTCGTTCTCCAGCGCCTGGGTCTATCCGGTCATCGACGACACGATCCAGATCGACATTCCCGAGTCGGAAGTCCGCATCGATACCTACCGTTCGTCGGGCGCCGGTGGCCAGCACGTCAACACCACCGACTCGGCGGTGCGCATCACGCACATCCCGACCGGCATCGCGGTGGCGTGCCAGGCAGGCCGCTCTCAGCACCAGAACCGGGCCAAGGCCTGGGAGATGCTGCGATCCCGCCTGTACGAGCAGGAACTCGAGAAGCGCGAGGCCGCGGCCAATGCCGAGGCGGCAGCCAAGACCGACATCGGCTGGGGCCACCAGATCCGGTCCTACGTGCTGCAGCCCTACCAGCTGGTGAAGGATCTGCGTACCGGCGTCGAAAGCACCAGCCCTTCCGACGTGCTCGACGGCGATCTCGACGAGTTCATGGAAGCCTCGCTCGCCAACCGCATCGAGGGCGGGGTGGGTCAGGCTGTTGCCGATATCGACTGATCTTCGCACATCCAGGCCCGGCCTTCCGCGTTGCGGCATGGCCGGGCATCGGACGCCGGGAACATTCGCGGCAAGATTCCGTTAACCAGACGGGCGCAGGATTCGCTTGGGAGGTGATCTCGAGGGACACTTGTCATGCGCCCGAGAAAACGCTTGCCGCGTGCGCGCTGCGCGTCTGCCGCAGCCGCGGTTGTCTTCCTGTTGATCGACCGTTCTCCCGTGCTCGCGCACGACGCGCCCCAGGGGTGGACCTATCCCTTTGCCTGCTGTTCCGGCTACGACTGCCGCGAGGTACCCAAGAAGGAGATCGGCGAGCGGCCCCAGGGCTATGTCATCGAAAGAACCGGTGAGGTGGTGGGCTACGGGGACCCGCGCATCCACGATTCTCCGGACGGCGAATTTCACTGGTGCTCGGTGGCGGGCGCCGACGATACGCGCACCATTTGCCTGTTCGTGCCGCCGAGGTCGTTTTGATCCGATTTGCGCGCACTATGCCTGCGCTGTCGAGAATATCGAAGTGTCGGCCGGGAAAGGCGCCAGATCAAGGTTCAACCTTACAGTCGTTCGAAGGCGTGAAACTGTGAGATTGCGCGGCTTCAAGCCTCCGCCGTTCCGTTTTTCGCCGTATTTCATGCTACAAGGCCGAACAGGGCTTTGGGCGATGCGCGGTGCGCTCGCGAATACGGAGAGGGATTTTTCCATGAAGAAGACTGTCTTGTGCGTGCTGGTCGGCAGCATGCTTGTCGCCGCCTGCACGACCGATCCCTATACGGGCCAGCAGAAGGTCTCGAATGCCGCTGCCGGCGCCGGCATCGGAGCGCTCGCTGGCGCCGGCCTCGGCCTGCTCGCCGGCGGCAACGATCGCCGCAATGCCCTGATCGGGGCTGGTGTCGGCGCCCTCGCGGGCGGTCTTGCCGGCGGCTACATGGACCGGCAGGAGTCCGAACTGCGCGCCCAGCTTCAGGGTACCGGCGTCAGCGTCACGCGCGCCGGCGACCAGATCATCCTGAACATGCCGTCGAACATCACCTTCAACACCGACCAGGACGCGGTCAAGGCGAACTTCTATCCGACCCTGAACTCGGTGGCGCTGGTGCTGAAGAAGTTCAACCAGACGACCGTCGACGTGTTCGGCCACACCGATTCTACGGGCGACGACAACTACAATTTCGACCTGTCGCAGCGCCGCGCGCTTTCGGTGGCGAACTATCTCAGCGCCCAGAACGTCGATTCGCGTCGCTTTGCCGTTACCGGCTTCGGCGAAACGCGGCCGATCGCTTCGAACGGCACCCCGGAAGGCCGCGCCCAGAATCGTCGCGTGGAGATCCAGCTGTCGCCGCTCACCTGAGCGGCGCACGCATCCTGAAAAAAAGAAACGGCCCCGAATTTCGGGGCCGTTTTTTTTGAAGCGAGCTTTTTCAGACGTTGGTCGCGATCAGCATGAAGGCCGGCAGGTCGTCGCCGAAGCCGACGATGCGATCGTCTTCCTCGTCTTCGCGATTGCGATTGCCTCGGCGGCTGCGGTCGTCCCGCCGCGGCCTGTCCTCGTGGTCGGGGCGCGTCTTGCGTTCGGCATTGCCGTTCCGGATCGCATCCTTGCGCGCCCGGCGCTCGTCGATATCGGAAACGACATTGTTGGCGACCGGCTCGACCTCGGCAGCCTGCAGGGCAGGCGCTTCCTCGCGATGAGGCTTGCGATCGCGGTCGCGGCCATGGCGTTCCTTGCCGCCGCGGCGAGACTGGCTGCGGCCATGGCGCGGTGCCTCGTCGTCGCTTTCGCTGACAACCACCGTCGACAGGTCGCCGTCGTGCCATTCGATCTTCTGGCCAATCAGCCTTTCGATCGCGTCGAGATGTTTGGTGTCGGAGCGGGTGGTAATGGTGAACGACTTGCCCGACCGTCCGGCGCGGCCCGTGCGGCCGATGCGGTGGACGTAGTCCTCCGCATGGATCGGTACGTCGTAGTTGAAGACGTGGCTGACATCGGGGATGTCGAGACCGCGTGCGGCGACGTCGGACGCCACCAGCAGCTGCAATTTGCCATCGCGGAAATTGGACAGCATGGCCATGCGCGCGCGCTGGTCCATGTCGCCATGCAGCGCGCCGGCATTGAAGTCGTGCTTGACCAGTGAGCGGAACAGCTCGGAAACGTCGACCTTGCGGTTGCAGAAGATGATCGCGTTCTTGATCTCGTCGCCCTCGGCGCGGATCAGGCGGCGCAGCGTCTCGCGCTTGTCCCAGGGCTTCGGCCCGGACTTGGCAAGCCGCTGGGTCACGGTCGACGCCGTCGTGGCCGCCTTCGCCACCTCGACGCGCACCGGCGCGTGCAGGAACTGCTCGGTGAGCTTGGTGATTTCCGGCGGCATGGTCGCCGAGAAGAACAGCGTCTGGCGGGTGAACGGGATCAGCTTGCAGATGCGCTCGATGTCGGGGATGAAGCCCATGTCGAGCATGCGGTCGGCTTCGTCGATGACAAGGATCTCGACGCCGGTGAGCAGGAGCTTGCCCCGCTCGAAATGGTCGAGCAGCCGGCCGGGCGTCGCGATCAGCACGTCGGCGCCACGCTCGAGCTTCTTTTCCTGCTCGTCGAAGGACACGCCGCCGATCAGGAGAGCGATGTTGAGGCGGTGGTTCTTGCCGTATTTGACGAAGTTCTCTTCGACCTGCGCTGCGAGTTCGCGCGTCGGTTCGAGGATCAGCGTGCGCGGCATGCGCGCGCGGGCGCGGCCCTTTTCGAGGCGCGTCAGCATCGGCAGCACGAAGGAGGCCGTCTTGCCGGTGCCGGTCTGGGCGATGCCGAGGACATCCTTGCCCTGCAGCGCATGAGGGATGGCGCCCGCCTGGATCGGCGTAGGCTGCGTATAGCCCGCGTCGGAAACTGCAGAAAGAACCTTCGGCGAGAGGCCGAGGTCTGCGAAGGTCAACGCTTCTGGAGCGGTCTGAGTGTCTTCGGACAAGTTTGTTGGCTGTCTTTGCTCGTTCATGGGCGCGGCAGTTTCGCCGCGACAGGCGCAAACCGCCTGCGATATGCCGCAACGCGATAGGCGTAAGTATGCGATTTGTCAACTCAAACTGGCACAATGGCGCGCAGTTGCAGCCATCTACTTGTTGGCACTGCGATTATCTCAATACCTGAACTGCTCGGCCAGGATGCGTTCGCTCCACGAATGACCCGCATCGAACAGCAATGTTGCCGTGTGGTTCATGGATTCCTGCACCTTGACCGAGACCACCGACTTCACCTCGGTATGGTCGGCCACCGCGTTCACGGGCCGCTTCCGTTCCTCGAGTATGTCGAAGCGAACCACTGCGGTCTTGGGCAGCAGCGCGCCGCGCCAGCGACGCGGGCGGAACGGGCTGACGGGGGTGAGGGCGAGCAGCGGGGCGTCGAGCGGCAGAATCGGGCCATGCGCCGAGAGATTATAGGCGGTCGATCCGGCCGGGGTTGCCACCATCACGCCGTCGCAGATCAATTCCTCGAGCCGCACCTTGTCGTCGACCGTGATGCGCAGGCGGGCGGCCTGGTAGGATTGGCGGAGCAGCGAGACCTCGTTGATGGCGAGCGCCCGCATCGTGGCGCCGGTGTCGTCCACGGTCTCCATCTCAAGCGGCCGAATGGTCTCGGCCACCGCCGCTGCCAGGCGCTCGGGGAGGGAGTCCTCGGAGTATTCGTTCATCAGGAAGCCGACGGTGCCGCGGTTCATGCCATAGACGCGCTTGCCCGTGCTCATGGTCTCGCGCAGCGTCTGCAGCAGGAAGCCGTCGCCGCCGAGCGCCACGACGATGTCGGCGTCCTCGGTGGGAATTTGGCCGTAGCGCCTGCTCAGCCGTTTGGCCGCGCCGTCGGCCTCGGGTGTGCCCGACGATGCGAACGAGAATGTCAGCGACTTGGCGTCCATAACTTTCCTGCCGGCGGTCCAGATGGCGGCCGCCGGCAACGGCGTAGCATGTGCCTCGACGTGAAGCAAAGGCCCGCCGGGGCTTCAGCCGCCGGCTGCGCGGATGATGCCGCACATGCCGTTGCGCACCACATCCTTGGTGGTCACCTGGCCCGGCTGGATGTTGAACACGGCATTGACCACCGTGCCGCCGCCCTGGCTCCGGGCAACCACGCGCAGCGTCTGCAGGCGACCGCTGCCAGAGGTGTCCTGATAGGCGTCGATCGCCCCGAGTTCCTTATTCACCTTGATGCCGGAAAATCCTTCGGCCGCCACGGCCTGGGCCAGGCGTTTCAGGGCGACGTCGGGCTTTAGCTTGGCAAACGACTGCGAGCTCTTGTAGCTCACGGCAGTCACCAGCGGTACGCCGCTGACCTTGAAGTTCTTCTCGCAGGTCTGGGCGTTGGCTGCCGTCGCTGCGGCAACAACGACGAATGACGCAATCACACAGTGCCTCAGCATGTTCTCTCCGCTTGCTTGCTGGCGCCTCGCAGTCGAGGCAACTAGTCTCGCAAGGGCTAGACGGCCAAGGTATGCAAGTCCAGCGTGTGGTTGCTAATATTACCACCAAACCGCGCGGCGGTCCGGGGCTATCTTTGTCATCCTGTTCCGAACAGGTGCCGCAGATAGAAGGCAAGCGCAATGAAGCCTGCGATGATGCCGATCCCGGTCCAGTCGATTCGCGCCCGCCGAACCTGCCGGTACAGCTTGAGCAGGAGCAGCCAGGCGACGATTGCCACCACGGCTAGGATCACGAATCTGATCATGCCTGCCTCCCGCCGAGCCACACCCGTTCAAGGAGATGATGTAGGAACCGGTGGCGTCTGGTTTTAGTGGCTGGCATGGCTGCGCCGGCGAATGGTCATCGCCGCCGCGAAATGTCCTTTACTGCGCCGCGAAATATGCTAACCGGAGCGCGTTGCCCTTGTAGCTCAGCTGGTAGAGCAGCGGTTTTGTAAACCGAAGGTCGCGGGTTCGATCCCTGCCGGGGGCACCATTTCCCGCCGAGTTAATTTCCTCGCCTCCCGCCGTGTCCGTGCCGATCACCCGTTCCAGAGGGCGGCAATCCGGGGATCGGGGTCGATCTGGCCCGTCAGCGCGAAGTATTTGTAGAGCACCAGCAGCGACAGAAGTTTTTCGCGTGGCGCGTCGGCGAACTGCGCCACATAGGCGTTCGCGTTGCGGATGATCTCGCGCGCCTCCGCCGGATGCTTCTCGTAGTGCATGATCTTGTCCTCGAGATCGGCGAAATCGTCGCGCAACTGGACAAAGTGCAGCCCGGCGACGAGGCGGCCTTCCATGAACCAGGTCTCGTAGACCGACAGCGGCATCAAGCACAGCGATTGGCTCGCCATGATCCACTTGAGGTTGGTGGCCACGTCGTTGCCTTCGATCGAGATGATGTAGCGGTACTTCAGCTGTTCGGCGGGCGACTGGAAAGGCTTGTTCGTGTGGTCGACGACTTTCCGCGTTGTCCGGCCGATGTCGCAGAGGGGGTGGTTGTGGTAGCGCTGGACAAGCGCGACGCGTTTCGGGTTTCGCCCGCCGCCTCTCCACACGGCCATCGGCTTCTTGTGGTCGAAGTCGGTCCCATCGTCAAAAAGCTGATAGTGCCGGAACTTGTTCAGCTTCATCACCACGGAATTTTCGTTGGCGTCCGAGATGGGCCGGCTTTTGACGATCGAAGGTTGGTCGGGAACGTGGACGATGTCCCCAAAGAGGTGCTCGATCCGCAAGTGGCGCGGGAAGTACCGGGCATGCTCCTTGAGGTCGTAATAATACCTGCTCTTGGCCCGGGGGATGCCGGCAATGGTCGAGCCTTCGGCCGGCGTCCGATAGAGGCGCGACATCTTGTTGTAGTAGTTCAATCGCTCCGCGATCCCATCGGCTCCGTGGCGGTCGATACCCTCCAGCACGCGTTGCAGGTTCCGCCGGAACAGGGCTTGCGGTGCGATATCGCGCGCAACGTTGTGCGCATAGTAGTGGACACGCTGTACCGCTCGCTTGATGGCCGACATCGATGATCCAGTCGTCTTGCCGCTCGGATGCCCGGACACTATTCCGCCGCCTCGGTCCTGGTTGAAGCGTCCTGGCAGACGTCGCACCATTCGGCGCCGACGAGCCTGGCCAAGTGTTCCACGCCGATCCTGACGGCGGCATTGGTTGCGCCCGCGGCCGGAACCACTTCGTCGTAGGCGCGCAGCGACGCGTCGCAGTACACGGGCAGCGGCGAGGGCAGGCCGAATGGGCAGACGCCGCCGACCGGGTGGCTGGTGAGTTCCACCACCTGGTCGGCCTCGAGCATGCGCGCCTTGCCGCCGAAGGCCTCACGGCATTTGCGGTTGTCGATCCGGGCGTTTCCTCCCGCGACGACGAGCAGGACCCTGTCGCCCACGCGCAGGCAGATGGTCTTGGCGATCTGGCCGGTCTCGACGCCATGTGCTTCGGCAGCCAGCGCGACCGTCGCCGAGCTCGTCGGCGTTTCGACGACTTCGATTTCGGGCGCGCGTTCGGCGAAGAAGGCTTTGACGGACTGAAGGCTCATGATCTTCCTGTCTCGGCACCTGCGTGAATTGTCCCTGACTTCCGATGTTGACCGCGTGGAGTCAAGCGAGGCGGCCGACAGTTGCCCACGATGCCGGGCGTTGCAGGAATTTTGCTTGGCACATGAACCTTTTCTCCAGTGCCGGCGACCGATCGGCATGAGGCGAATGGATCGCCTTTCAGATCAACCAGAGGAGAGCATCATGTCGTTCAAGAGCAAGATGATTTCGGGTCTTATCGCCGCCACTGTCACGATCACCGGCCTGGCCGGCACCGTCCAGCAGTCGTCCGCCGGCAGCCTGACCAAGGCGGAGGCCGCGGCCCTCGCGGGCGTCGGCGGCTTCATCGCCGGAGCCATGATCGCCGGAAGCCGGCCGTCGGGGCCCTACTACGATGCCTACTACCCGGCCGATCCGTACGACTCGCACGTCCAGCGCTGCTTTGCACGCTATCGCAGCTACGATCCGCGCACCGACACCTATGTCGGTTACGACGGCAGGCTTCGCTACTGCCGCCTCTAGGCAAACGAGGCCACGCGATGGGAGGAGTTCACGCAACTCCTCCCAGTGCCATTTCAGCCCGCCGCCTGCTGGCTTTCGTCCTGGCCGCCGATCATGCGGGTCAGCTCGGTGGCAGCCTGGCGCACGAGCGGGCCGATCTCCCGCACCTTTTCCGGCGTCACCCGAACCGTGGGACCGGAGACCGAGACGCCGCCGATCGGCTCGCCGAACTCGTTGAACACGGGAGCCGCCACGCAGCGCATGCCGGGATAGCGTTCCTCGTCATCCACCGACCAGCCGCGTGCCCGGATCTGCTCGAGGTCACGGGCGAGGGCGGCCGCTTCCGACAGCGTCCTCTCCGTATAGGCGGCAAGTCCGGCCTTGCGCACGATGGCATTGACGCGATCGCGGTCGAGATGGGCGAGAACGGCCTTGCCGATGCCCGAGGCGTGGAAGGGGCTGCGCGTGCCGGGCCGGAAGAAGGCCCTGATCGCCTGGTGCGTCTCGACCTGGCTCACGAACACGACGCAATCGTCTTCGGCAACGCCGAGATTTGCCGTTTCCCCGGTCTTCTCCATGAGTTCCTGCATGACTATGCGGGCCCGGTCGACCAGCTTGCGCCGGCGCAGGAAGGCAGAGCCCATTCGGTAGGTCTCGACGCCGATGGACCAGAGTTGCTCGCTGCTGTCGAACTCGACCATGCCGTGGTTCTGCAAGGTCGTGAGCATGCGATAGGCGGTCGAGGCGGCGAGTTCGGAAGCAGCCGAGATTTCGCTGAGGGACAGCCCGTCGCCTTGTGCGACGATGGCGAGGATCCGCAGTGCCCTGTCGAGCGACTGCACTGAACCGGCATCTGGCGAGGGCTGGAATGCACGCGGTCTGCCGCGCTGACGCTTTTCGACGGTTGCCATATTCGCTCTCCAGTCACGGCAATGCTCTAAAAAACTTTTCCATCAAAAATGGAAATGGCGCAACGAAAAATGAAAAGCGTAGGAAAATCAATATATAGAACCCAAACCAGAAAAATGAAAAAATATTCTGAAAAAATTGCAAAATAGGCGATGCGGTGACACCATCCGGTCACGTTGAAATTTCACGACCGATGGAGGTGTGCAAAAATGGCCAGGATGCGCGCAGTCGACGCAGCAGTCCTCGTTCTGGAGAAGGAAGGCATTTCCTGTGCCTTCGGCGTTCCGGGTGCGGCGATCAATCCGCTTTATTCCGCGCTCAAGGCGCGCGGTTCCATCCGCCATGTGCTTGCCCGTCACGTCGAGGGCGCATCCCACATGGCCGAGGGTTACACCCGCACCAAGGCCGGCAACATCGGCCTCTGCATCGGTACGTCGGGACCGGCAGGTACCGACATGATCACCGGCCTCTACTCGGCTTCTGCCGACTCGATCCCGATCCTCTGCATCACCGGCCAGGCGCCGCGCGCCCGGCTGAACAAGGAGGATTTCCAGGCCGTCGACATCGCAGCGATCGCTGGACCGGTTACCAAGTGGGCGGTCACCGTCATGGAGCCGTATCTGGTTCCGATGGCGCTGCAGAAGGCCTTTTACCTGATGCGTTCGGGCCGTCCGGGCCCGGTTCTGGTCGATCTGCCTGTCGACGTTCAGCTGGCCGAGATCGAGTTTGACATCGACGCTTACGAGCCGCTTGCGGTCCACAAGCCGGCGATGACGCGCGCGCAGGCCGAAAAGGCGCTGTCGATGCTCAACGAAGCGGAGAAGCCGCTGATCGTCGCCGGTGGTGGCATCATCAATGCCGACGCGTCGGATCTGCTGATCGAGTTCGCCGAGATCACTGGCGTCCCGGTCATCCCGACGCTGATGGGCTGGGGCTCGATCCCCGACGACCATCGCCTGATGGCCGGCATGTGCGGCCTGCAGACCTCGCACCGTTACGGCAATGCGACGATGCTGGCATCGGATTTCGTTCTGGGCATTGGCAACCGCTGGGCCAACCGCCACACCGGTTCGGTCGACAAATACACGGCCGGACGCAAGTTCATCCACATCGACATCGAGCCGACCCAGATCGGCCGTGTCTTTGCGCCCGATCTGGGTGTGACGTCGGATGCCGGTGCCGCGTTGAAGATCCTGCTCGACGTCGCCACCGAGTGGAAGACGGCCGGCAAGCTGCGCGACTGGTCCGGCTGGGCCAAGGAGTGCCAGGACCGCAAGAAGACGATGAAGCGCAAGACGCATTTCGAGCAGGTGCCGCTCAAGCCGCAGCGCGTCTACGAGGAGATGAACAAGGCTTTCGGCCGCGACACCACCTATGTCACCACCATCGGCCTGTCGCAGATCGCCGGCGCGCAGTTCCTGCATGTCTACAAGCCGCGCAACTGGATCAATTGCGGCCAGGCCGGCCCGCTCGGCTGGACGCTGCCGGCAGCTCTCGGTGTTCGCGCCGCCGATCCTGAGCGCGACATCGTCGCGCTGTCGGGCGACTATGACTTCCAGTTCATGATCGAGGAACTGGCCGTCGGCGCCCAGCACAAGCTGCCCTATATCCACGTCGTCGTGAACAACGCCTATCTCGGCCTGATCCGCCAGGCGCAGCGCGGCTTCACCATGGATTTCGAGGTCAGCCTGTCGTTCGAAAACATCAACCGCTCGGGCGATCCAGAAGCAGGATATGGTGTCGACCACGTCGCGGTTGCCGAGGCCATGGGCTGCAAGGCGGTCCGTGTTCGCAAGCCCGAGGAGTTCGCCGCGGCCTTCAAGCAGGCCAAGCAACTCATGAAGGAGCACCAGGTGCCTGTCGTCCTCGAGTTCATTCTCGAACGCGTCACCAACATCTCCATGGGCGTCGAGATCGACAACGTCGTCGAGTTCGAGGAACTTGCCGAGACCAACGCCGACGCGCCCACCGCGATCATGCTGCTCGACTGATTTGAGGGAAGAAAGATGCCCAAGTTTTCAGCCAATCTGTCGATGCTCTTCGGTGAGCACGACTTCCTCGACCGCTTCGATGCGGCGGCGCGCGCCGGCTTTGCCGCGGTCGAATACATCGCCCCTTACGACCACGCGCCCGACGTCGTGGCCGCGCGGCTCAAGAAGAACGGCCTGACCCAGGCGCTGTTCAACCTGCCGCCCGGCGACTGGGCGGCCGGCGAGCGCGGCATCGCCGTGCTGCCTGATCGTATCCACGAGTTCCGCCAGGGTGTCGACAAGGCGATCGCCTACGCGCAGGCCCTTGGCTGCACGCAGGTGAACTGCCTTGCCGGCATCGCTCCGGCGGGTGTCGATCGCGAGGCGCTCGAAAACGTCTTCGTCGAGAACCTGCGCTTCGCCGCCGAGAAGCTGAAGGCCGCGGGCATCCGCTTGCTGATCGAGCCGATCAACACGCGCGACATCCCGGGCTTCTTCCTGACCAACACCAAGCAGGCGCTCGCGATCATCGAAAAGGTCGGCTCGGACAATCTCTACCTGCAGTACGACATCTATCACATGCAGGTCATGGAGGGCGATCTCGCCCGCACCATCGAGGCCAACCTTTCCCGCATCGCCCACATCCAGCTGGCCGACAATCCCGGCCGCCACGAGCCGGGGACCGGCGAGATCAACTACCCGTTCCTCTACGCGCACCTCGACCGCATCGGTTACGCCGGCTGGGTCGGTGCCGAATACAAGCCCAAGGCTGGCACCGTCGAAGGGCTGGGATGGTTCTCCGGCTTTGCCCGCGAGGGCAGCGCTGCGGCCTGAACGAGATTTGAAGGACAAGAAAATGGAAAAGATCGGATTCGTCGGCCTTGGCATCATGGGCGCCCCGATGGCGGGGCATCTCTTGGATGCCGGCTATGAGGTCTATGCCAGCGACCACCGCGGCGCATTGCCCGAAGCGCTGGTCGCCAAGGGCCTGAAGAAGGTGACCGGACATGGCCCGCTCGCCGAAGTTGCGGACATCGTCATCACCATGGTTCCCGACACGCCGCAGGTGGCGGACGTGCTGTTCGGCGAAGACAGCATCGCGGCCGGGCTGTCCAAGGGCAAGCTCGTCATCGACATGAGCTCGATCTCGCCGATCGAGACCAAGGAGTTTGCGAGGAAGATCAACGAGCTCGGCTGCGACTATCTCGACGCGCCGGTCTCCGGTGGCGAGGTCGGCGCCAAGGCCGCGTCGCTCACCATCATGGTGGGCGGCACGGAGAAGGCCTTCGAGCGCGCCCTGCCGGTGTTCGAGAAGATGGGCAAGAACATCACGCTCGTCGGTCCCAACGGCGTCGGCCAGACGACCAAGGTCGCCAACCAGATCGTCGTGGCGCTCACCATCGAGGCGGTCGCCGAGGCGCTGGTCTTCGCTTCCAAGGCGGGAGCCGATCCGGCCAAGGTGCGCCAGGCCCTGATGGGCGGGCTCGCGGCCTCGCGCATCCTCGAGGTGCATGGCGAGCGCATGGTCAAGCGCACCTTCGCTCCGGGCTTCCGCATCGAGCTGCACCAGAAGGACCTCAACCTCGCGCTGCAGGGCGCCAAGGCGCTCGGCGTCTCGCTGCCCAATACCTCGATGACGCAGGAACTGTTCAATTCCTGCGCGGCGAACGGCGGGGCCAAGGAGGACCATTCGGCCTTGGTGCGCGCACTCGAGCGCATGGCCAATTTCGAGGTCGGCGGCTCGGCCGAGACTGCCAAGAACGAAGCGGCATAGGCAGGGAAGGGCGCGGTGCAAGTTCCCAACACCGCGGCTTTCTCATCACTATCGAAGAACGGGCTCTTGCGGCGCCGCAGGAGCCCGTTCAGCGTTTGCCGCTTGCGGCGCGTCAATCCTTGCCGAGCGCCTTCCAGCTCGCACCAGCATCAGCGCTGACGACTATGGCCTTTCCGCCGGTGATGGCGACGAGGCGGTCCTTGTTCTTGTGGTCGGCGGCGAGGTGGAGAATGTAGCCCGCGGCGTCGGGGCCTTGCCCGATCGTTTCGAAGTTCGGAGCCGCCTCCGTCGCGCGCAGCACGCCACGCCCCGGCGCAAAGGCGTAGATCGTGCCGTCGGTAGTCAGGTCCACGGTCGTCACCGGAACGTCGGAGATCAGCGCCTGCCAGCTCTTGGCGCCGTCGCGGCTGACCATGAGGCCGGCTTCGGTCCCGGCGTAGACCGTCTCGGGGTCTGTGGGCGAGATGGCGAGATCGATCAGGCCGCCCGGTGCGGCACCGGTCACCGTCCACGTCGCGCCGCCGTCGCGGCTCGTCTGCACGTTGCCATAGGACCCGTAGAAGACATTGGCGTCCGTCGGGCTGACGGCGAGCTGGTGGAAATCCACCGGCCCCTCGGCGCCGGGCGAAATCTGGGTCCATGTCTTGCCCGAATCCGTCGACTTGATGAAGCCGAGATTGCCGCCGGTCCGTGGATGGCCGCTGGCGAAGAGCACCGTGGCATCGGTCGGATGCGGGCTGAAGCCCATGAAGTCGTCCTGGAGGTCCGAGACCGGCGTGACGGTGCCGTCGGGCGCCGCCCGCATCAGCCCGTGGTGCGTCGCGACCAGCACGCGCGACGGATCGGCGCGGTCGAACGACAGGCCGTGGATATGCGTGCTTCCGGCAAGATCGGCGACGCTGGCGCTCTGGGCCAGGGCCGGCATGGCCGCGCCGAGTGCCAGAAGGCCGGAAAGCAGGGTGACGATGGTGGGGCGATGCGCCATGAAGAAATCTCCTTTACGGCGTGCGAGACTACCGCTTCCAGCGGGCGGAAGGTCAAGGCGCGCGGAGACGTCTCCTTGTGTCGGTTCGCCGCGGGAGCGGCGACGACTGAGGCAGTTTGGCTGCGACCGTCAGCGCAGCCAGAGGCGAGCCGCGTAGAGCGAAACCGCCGCCGCGTTCGATACGTTGAGCGAGCGGATGGCGCCGGGCATGTCGAGGCGGGCGAGGGAGGTGACCGTCTCGCGCGTCTTCTGGCGCAGGCCCTTGCCTTCCGCGCCGAGCACCAGCGCCACCTTCTTCGAGGCAAAGGTCTTCTCGAGCTCCGCCGGCCCTTCCGAATCGAGGCCGATGGTCTGGAACCCGGCCTCGTGCAACTCGCCGAGCGCCTCGGCGAGGTTGCGCACCTCGATCAGGTCGATGTGTTCGAGCGCGCCCGAGGCAGACTTGGCGAGCACGCCGGTCTCGTGCGGGCTGTGGCGCGACGTCGTGATCAGCGCGCCGGCGCCGAAGGCGACCGCCGAGCGCATGATGGCGCCGACATTGTGCGGGTCGGTCACCTGGTCGAGCACCAGCACCAGCGGCGAATCGCCTAGCGCCGACAGGGCCTTGGGCTTCAGCGGCTCGGCCTCGACCAGCACGCCCTGGTGCACGGCTTCCGAGCCGGTGATCTTGTCGATGTCCTTGGGCTCGACCAGCTCGGTCGCGAAGGGCAGGGCTGCGAGGTCGGCGATCTCTAGCCTTTCGGCGGCATTGCGCGTGACCAGCATCCTGCTGATCTTGCGGCGCGGATTGTCGAGCGCTGCGCACACCGTGTGCAACCCGTAGAGCCGCACCAGGCCGTCCTCGGCGTGTTCGCCCGGCGCTACGTGGCGCTTCGGCCGGAAGGCCGGCGCGCCGCCTGCCTTCTGGTCGCGAAAGGTGCGCCGCAGCTTGGCGTAGTGGCTGTCTTTCGGTGTTCCGGGCTTTTTCGTATCGGTCATAGGCACGCTATAGCGGGCGTGCAGGGCTTTGGATACGGCCCGTTAGCCGGTGCTCCGAATATTGTGCGTGAAAACGCCAGCTGCGCGGTTGACAGGCCAAATCCTTGTCGCCATAAGGCCCACGCAGATTTCGGGGCAGGGTGCTTCGCCCGGAACCGGGATCGGTGAATGCCTCGTTGCATGGCTCCGGCTGCAGTTGGAGAGGTGCCCGAGTGGTTAAAGGGGACGGACTGTAAATCCGTTGGCTTTGCCTACGTTGGTTCGAATCCAACCCTCTCCACCACTGCCGGCCCGAGAGCCATGATTGTGACGCGGGTATAGCTCAATGGTAGAGCAGCAGCCTTCCAAGCTGAATACGCGGGTTCGATTCCCGCTACCCGCTCCAGGCGTCCGCTCTGGCCCGGGATGCCTTTCAATTACATCCGCTTGTCCCTATATGTGCATCCTGCACTGAAAGAGCACCGCCGCTTTTGGCTCCTGGATGACCCGCCAGGCCAAAAGGCGCTTGTCTTTTTCGGGCATTCTCGCTAATCGCCCCGCATCCGACCGGAACCAAGGTCCCGATGCCCAAGGAAAGAGACAATGGCAAAAGGTAAATTCGAGCGTACGAAGCCTCATGTGAACATTGGCACGATTGGTCACGTCGACCACGGCAAGACGTCGCTGACGGCGGCGATCACGAAGTATTTCGGCGAGTTCAAGGCCTACGACCAGATCGACGCGGCACCCGAAGAGAAGGCGCGCGGCATCACGATCTCGACGGCGCACGTCGAATACGAGACGGCTGCCCGTCACTATGCGCACGTCGACTGCCCCGGCCACGCCGACTACGTCAAGAACATGATCACCGGCGCTGCCCAGATGGACGGCGCGATCCTGGTGGTTTCGGCCGCCGACGGCCCGATGCCGCAGACCCGCGAGCACATCCTGCTCGCCCGCCAGGTCGGCGTTCCGGCGCTGGTGGTGTTCCTCAACAAGGTCGACCTGGTCGACGACGCCGAGCTGCTCGAGCTGGTCGAGCTCGAGGTTCGCGAGCTTTTGTCGAAGTACGAGTTCCCCGGCGACGACATTCCGATGATCAAGGGTTCGGCCGTTGCCGCGCTCAACGACTCGGACAAGAAGATCGGCGAAGACGCGGTGCGCGAGCTGATGGCTGCCGTCG